>CALFFN010000026.1 GCA_937958185.1 uncultured Neglectibacter sp.
AATGGGCGGAAAAAGAATGTTCGACAAAAAACGCCGAACATTCTTTTTCATAGTCTCTAGGGTACACTGCCATCAAGGGGCGGAAAAAGCAGTGGCAAGTATGAAATACTTGCCTTTTGCGTTGCAAAACCCTGCTTTTTCATAGTCTCTAGGGTACACTGCCATAAATGAATAAACAAAATTTTTATCAAAGACGGAAATTTCCACATAAAAACGGCGCAGCCTGAAAAGGACCGCGCCTTTTTTTATTTCAGATTAAAAAGCCCATCGCCGCTTTGACTGCCCGCATTTTTTCTGTGCCCACCAGCTGTTCCAACAGGGCAAAGGCAACATCTGGGGCAGTTTCAGGGCAGTAGGAGGTGATAATATTTTTGTCAATTACCACCCTCTGGTTTTTTACCGTCACACCAAAACCTGCCAGTTGTTTTTGCCGCTGTCCGCCGTTCAGATGATAGGTCGTGGCCGTCCTGCCGCGTAAAATTCCGCTTTTTCCCAAGGGCAATGCCGCCACGCAAACGGCGGCAACCGTTTTGCCCTGACGGTCAAATTCCCGCAGCAGCTCCAGAAATTTTTCATGGTAGGCTTCCTCATAAAATCCGAACGCTTCAAACCCGCCGGGAACAGCAATTGCGTCATACTCTCCGGCGGATACTTCCCCAATAAGCTTGTCCATCAAAATCGGTACGCCGAAGGTGCTGACCACTGTCTTGGTAAACCCGCAGGTTTCCACCTGCACATCATAACCAAACGTATCTCTTGCCCAGCCCAGCACGTCCACGAACACACTGAATTCCATGGTCTCAAAGCCTTTTGCACAGAACAGAAGTACCTTCAATGAGCTTTGCCTCCCTTTGCTTTTCTGAAAATATTTTATCATGTTCCCAGAAAAGCCGCAAGCCGCATATTTTTTGTTCCCGGGGAATGCCGACAGCAGGGTCAATACTGAAGAAAACCGATATCCGCGAGAGAAAAACCGATTTCCTGCAAAATGTCCTGCCAATGCAGGAAAGCTTCCTGTACCACGGTCTGCATCAGCTTGTCAAGGTCTTTGTCGGGCGCTTCCCCCGTGTCGGTATTGATAAATTGCAGATAGGTATTTTCCCGGTAGGAAGCGGGAATAATCTCTGCTTGATACGTCTCCTCGTCCTCCCCGATCACCACATAATACTGTATTTCGGAGGAACTTTTTGTATCCAGATAGTACCAGAACGCCACATCGTCCATCATTGCCGTATCTGCTGAATCGCTGTCATATTCGTTTCGCTGCCAGAGCATCAGGGTATTCCCCTGATTCTGAACCAGCACCTCCGCCGTAGCGAGAAATCCCTCGTAAGTGTACTCGTAGCCAATGCACAGGTCCCCGTCCATATCCGGCTCTCCATGGGTCTGGATATACCTGACCAGCTGTTCCACGCGGCTCAGGGGAGCAGCCGGCATTTCTACCGTCACGTCCTTGCCGAAAATCCTGTCCAGATTCATCAGGAACTGCGCCAGCTCGGCTCGGCTTGCCGTGCCGGTGGGAGACAGGGTGGTCCTGCTGGTGCCGTTCATAAAGCCGGAGCAGATCGCCCAGCGCACGGCTTCCCTTGCGTAGCCAGAAACACGGCTCCAGTCAGAGAATTTCGCCATTTCCTCCTCGCTTGCCAGCGGGGCGTCCTGATGCAGGTACTCCTTATAGTATCGGTACACCATGGTGCACACGTCCTGTCGGGTGACATTTTTAGAGGGGGCAAAGGTGTTGTTCCCCGTGCCGTTGACCACGCCGCTTTCCGTTGCCCATATCACAGCTTCGACGTACCATTGCGATTGAGGGACATCGGTAAATCTGTTTTTGCTCACGTCCACAGCCGGCTTGCTTTCCCGATTGTACAGAGCCTGCGCCATTTCACTGCGCGCCACTGTTTTCAGCGGGGCGAACGCGGTGGTGCTGGTACCCTTTAGAATGCCGTTTGCATAGCAGTAGACTACTGCAGGGGCGAACCAATTGGAAGCCTTGACGTCCCGAAAGGGGTTGTCCCGTTCAAAGCTCGCTGCAGCGGAGGCTGGCAGGGCAAGGGCAGCCGTCAAGGCAACTGCCAGTAAAATACATATGATCTTTTTCCTCATCAACAACAGTCCTTTCTTGAATTATATAGGCACTTATATGCCTATGTGGTTTATTCAGTATTATCATAATCGCCTATATAATTCAAGTGTGATTGAATTGTACAGGCGGTGAAATTTTTTGGATTATTACGAGATCGGGCAGAGAATACGGGAAGCAAGAAAAATCCGCGGGCTTTCTCAGGAAAGGCTGGCAGAGGAAATCGGCATTTCCACCACCCACATGAGCCATATCGAAACCGGCAATACAAAGCTGAGCCTGCCGGTTCTGGCTTCCATTGCGTCCGCTTTGAATCTCTCTGCCGATGAGCTGCTTTTTGGCAGCGCTTCCGTTTCTCACGGCACTGTGCAGGCGGAAGCCGCCGCCCTGCTGGCTTCCTGTTCCCCCCAGCAGGCAAAAGTTCTGACGGATATCCTGCGTGCCGCCAAAATTTCTTTGGAAAAATATCTCTGATAGCGTCTCAACGAAACCCCGGCGCAGCCCAAAAAGGACCGCGCCGGGGTTTTTCTCTGAAAAATCTGAACGGAGCAGGCAGTATTTTAACGCTATCCGTGCTCTTGGGAAACCGTACCTTCCCGGTCGGTCGCCCCCGCAAGCTCTTCCATACTGGTATGAAAATATGCCGCAAAGGAAAGAAGCTCTATGTCTGTTACGAACCGCTGCCCGGATTCAATGCGCTGCACGGCGTTCTTGTCCAGATCCAGCCCGGCAAGCTGCATTTGCTCCGCCAACGCCCGCTGGGACAGCCCTGCCGCCTTTCTGCGCCTTGCGATCTCTTTCCCGCTGATATTATTTCTTCCGTCCCCCGCTTTATTGATAAACATAAAATGCTCCTTTTTTGACATTTAGTGCTTGTCATTCATTGCATTTTATGCTATACTGTTCCTGCAATTGACATTCACTAAATGTCAATTGCAAATTCTATTCGGAAATCAGGGAACAAAAAACAGCCTGTCATCATTTCCTGAGACAGGCTGTTTTAATGAATCTCTACAATATCGTTGGGGGTACAGTCAAGGAGGACGCACAGCTTTTCCAGCGTGACCATCGTAATATTTTTTCCTTTTTTCAGGGAATCCAGCGTTTTGTTGTCAATCCCACCTTTTATGAGCTGGTATTGGGTTACGCCCTTTTGCTTCATCGTGTTCCATAACGGCGCATAGTCAAAGATGGTCCTCACCGCCCCCTGATTTTTTCACTTCTATTATAGGTGGGATTGCAAAAATAGAATATTGTGGGTATAATCACAATATTCTATTTTTGGGGAGATGATTCCATGTTATGCACTTTTTTCGGGCACAGAGACACGCCGGATTCTATCAGGATACCCTTGACGGCAGTATTAGAGTATCTGATACAAAATGCGGGCGTTCAGGAATTTTACGTTGGAAATCAGGGGAACTTTGATCGTTTGGTTTATCAGGCTCTTGAAAATTTGAAACCAGTCTACTCACAAATCACCTACCATGTGGTTCTGCCATATCTTCCTCAGAAAAAGCAGGAGCACTCCTTTTATTCCCCGGAAAGAACGCTTTTCCCGGAGGAGTTGGAGCAGGTTCCCCCTCGGTATGCCATTTCCAGAAGAAACCGCTGGATGGTACAAAAGGCTGATTTTGTCGTGTGCTATCTTTCCCGAAATTACGGCGGCGCGGCTCAATTTGTAAGGTATGCCGGGAAAAAGGGAAAGCACATTATCAATTTGCAGTCGTGGAGCCGGACGTAAAAAGCCAGCCTGTCTCAAAATGAGACAGGCTGGCTCTTACTTTATAATAAAGCTGTTTTGAAAAGATCAGGTGTTTTCCGGCTCTTCTTCGGTCCCCTCGGCGCTGTCGCCGTCCAGCTCTTCGGTTTCGTCCAGCTCCTCCGGGTCATCGGGGGTGTCGGCACCCTCATCGGCGGAGCCGTCGTCCTCGATTTCCACATGGTCCACCTCGTCCTCCTCATGGGGAGCGCGGGCAAGGGTGACCACCTTACTGCCCTCCTGAAGCTTCATCACGCGTACACCCTTGCTGGGTCTGGCACAGACGCGAATGGAGGACGCCTGAATGCGGATAATGATGCCGTCCTCGGAAATCAGGATCACATCGTCTTCGGGATCGACCACCTTAATGCCTGCCACATCGCCGAAGCGCTCGGTATGATAATTGCGCAAGCCCTTGCCGCCCCGTTTTTGCAGGCGGTAGTTCTCCGGGCTGGACAGCCTGCCGTAGCCCGTCTCGGTGACGGTGAGCACAAGCCCGCCCTCCCGCAGGACGGACATTCCCACAATGCAGTCGTCCGGCTTGAGGTTCATCACCTTTACGCCCCGGGCGGTTCTGCTCAGCTCTCTGACCCCGGTTTCGTGGAAGCGAATGGACATTCCCTGCCTGGTCGCCACCAGCAGGTCGGCGGCGCCGTCGGTCACGCGCACCCAGCTGAGGGAATCCCCTTCGTCCAGATTGATGGCAATGAGACCGCCCTTTCTGGCGGTGTCGTAGGCGGAAAGCCGCGTGCGCTTGATGATGCCGTTCTTCGTCACCATGACGAGGAACTTCTCGCTGTCAAAGTCCGTGACCCGGATCATGGAGGTGATTTTTTCCTCCGGCTGCAGAGGCAGCAGGTTCCTGATATTCATGCCCCGGCTCTGACGGCTGCCCTCCGGCACTTCGTAGCACTTCAGGCGGTACACCCTGCCCAGGTCGGAGAAGAACATCACATAATCGTGGCTGCCGGTGACGAACAGCTCGGTGGCGACGTCTTCGTCCCGGCGGCTCATGCCGGTAACGCCCCGCCCGCCGCGCTTCTGGGTGTGGTAAGTGTCTATCTTCTGGCGCTTTACATAGCCGTAATTGGTCAGGGTAAGGACGCATTCCTCTTCGGGGATCAGGTCCTCAATATCCACCTCGCCGCTGATGGCGGCAATCTCCGTGCGGCGCTCGTCCCCGAACCGCTTTTTCATGTCCAGCGCCTCGTCCTTGACGATCGCCCGCCGCCGGGCTTCGCTTCCCAAAATATCATTCAGATCGTCAATGAGCGCGTGCAGCTCGTTTAACTCGTTTTCGATTTTCAAAATTTCCAGCCCTGCCAGCTGACCCAGCTGGAAGCGGCAGATGGCGTCTGCCTGCACCTCATCAAAGCCGAAATGCTCCATCAGCGCCGCCTTGGCTTCCGGGCGCCCGCCCTTGCAGGCGCGGATCGTTTCGATGATCTCGTCCACAACGTCAATGGCGCGCTTCAAGCCCTCCAGAATGTGGGCGCGCTCCTGCGCCTTGTTCAGATCGAATTGGGTGCGCCGGGCGATGACTTCCATCTGGAACGTGATGTATTCCTCTAAAATCTGCCGCAGGTTCAGAATGGCAGGTCTGCCCTTTACGATGGCCAGCATGATGACGCCAAAGGTTGTTTGCAGCTGGGTAAAGGAATACAGGTGATTCAAAACGATCTGGGGGGAAGCGTCCCGCTTCACGTCGATGACAATGTGCATTCCGTTTCGGTCGGAGTGGTCGTCCACATTGGAAATGCCTTCTATGCGCTTTTCCTTGACCAGATCGGCAATGCTTTCGATGAGCCTTGCCTTATTCACCTGATAGGGCAGCTCAGTGACGATGATCTTCGAGCGCCCGGTTTTTTCGTTTTCCTCGATCTCCGCCCGCGCCCGCACGGTGATCTTGCCGCGCCCGGTGGCATAGGCAGCCCGAATGCCGCTGCGCCCCATAATGACGCCGCCGGTGGGGAAATCGGGTCCCTTGATGTGCTCCATCAGCTCTTCCAGGGTGGCTTCGGGGTTGTCGATGAGACAGCACACGCCGTCGATGACCTCGCCCAGGTTGTGGGGCGGGATATTGGTCGCCATGCCCACGGCAATGCCCGTGGAGCCGTTCACCAGAAGGTTGGGGAAATGGCAGGGGAGGACCGTGGGCTCTTTCAGGCGGTCGTCATAGTTGGGTCCGAAATCCACCGTGTCCTTGTCGATATCGTCCAGCATGGCGACAGAAAGCTTGTTCATCTTCGCCTCGGTGTAACGGTAGGCGGCAGGGGGGTCCCCGTCGATAGAGCCAAAGTTCCCGTGACCGTCCACCAGAACGTAGCGCTGGGAGAAATCCTGCGCCAGGCGCACCATGGCGTCATACACGGAAGCGTCGCCGTGGGGGTGGTATCTGCCCAGCACGCTGCCCACGGTATCGGCGCATTTTCTGTAGGGCTTCTCCGGCCACAGGGTATTTTCATACATGGTGTAGAGAATGCGCCTGTGCACGGGCTTTAAGCCGTCTCTCACATCGGGGAGGGCTCTCTGCACGATGACCGACATGGAGTAATCCAAAAAGGATTGCTGCATTTCCTTGGTCAGGTTCACGTCGATAATGCGCCCGGTGGGCTGGTCTAAAATGCCGTGCTCCTGTGGGGTCTGCGGAGTGCCGTTGTTTTCTGTATCCATAGCTTGCTATCCATTCCTTTCTCATGGCGGAAGCCGCCTGAAAGATGTGTCTGTTCCAATCAAAAAATAAATCAGTCCTCGCGCAGCAGAATGCTCAGCGCCTGCCCGCGCATTTCCTGGGGGATCGCCCTGACCGGCAGCACCAGCAGCCCGCCGCCGGCGATGAGGATCACCACCTGCTGCTCGCCCTTTCTGCCCACGACCTTGATCTCAGAGGAGCCGTCCAGCAAAACGGTTTGCGCGCCTGCGCCGGTTTCCAGAAAGAGCCTGTCCTGTGTCAGCCGGAGCTTTACGTCCCGGTGGCATTGTTTCGCCTGCTTTTTCATGTCCATTCTGGGAACAAGGTTCACCGCCAGCAACACCGCCAGGGTAACCGCCGCCATCACCAGGTTGAACGCCCCCGGCTGCCACACGTAAGAAACCACGAAAAAAACGAAAAACACTGCCAGCAGCACGGTTTCTATGACCGCCCGCTTCCCGGAGGTACGGTAGACCCCGGAGAGCCGCAGACCGTCGTAAACTTCCTTTTCGGTAAGCGTATAAGAAAAATTCAGCTTTTCCATGACGCGTTTTTCCTTTCCTCGCCCTGCTCCCTTGCCCTTATGTCCTTGCCCTTACGCCCTTTTCCAGTATCCAGCGTCCAGTATCCAGAATCCAGAATCATACATCCCAATTGGCCTTCTGGGCGTTTTCCACGATGAAATCCCGGCGGGGCTCTACCTTATCGCCCATGAGGACGGTGAACACCTCGTCCGCTTCGGCGGCGTCCTCCACCTCTACCCGGCGCATGGTGCGCACCGCGGGGTTCATGGTAGTCTCCCAAAGCTGCTCCGGGTCCATTTCACCCAGACCTTTGTACCGCTGTATCTCATAGCCGCTTCCCAGCTCCGCCATGATCTGGTCCCGCTCCGGGTCGGTATAGGCGTAATAGTGCCGTTTTCCCTTGGTAATGCGGAACAGCGGGGGCTGCGCCAGATAGACGTGCCCCTCCTCCACCAAAGGACGCATAAAGCGGAAGAAGAAGGTCAGCAGCAGCGTGCGGATATGGGAGCCGTCCACATCGGCATCGGCCATGATGATGATTTTCCCGTACCGCAGCTTGGAAAGGTCAAATTCCTCGCCGATCCCCGTGCCCAGCGCCGTGACGACGGGCATGAGCTTTTCATTGCCGTACACCTTGTCCAGCCTTGCCTTCTCCACATTCAGCATTTTGCCCCACAAGGGCAAGATCGCCTGGAATTTCCTGTCGCGCCCACCCTTGGCGGAGCCTCCTGCGGAGTCGCCCTCCACAATGTATATCTCGGTTTCCTCCGGGTCGCGGGACTGGCAGTCCGCCAGCTTGCCGGGGAGGGAGTTGTTTTCCAGCGCCGTCTTCCTGCGCGCCAGTTCTCTCGCTTTTCTTGCCGCTTCCCTGGCGCGGGAAGCTGTCAGCGCTTTATCAAAAATAGCCCGGGCGGTGGCGGGGTTTTCCTCCAAAAAGGTCATCATCTTGTCGTAGACCATGGAGCTGACCAGCGTGCTCATTTCCGTATTGCCCAGCTTTGCCTTGGTCTGCCCCTCGAACTGGGCCTCTTTCAGCTTTACGCTGATGACGCAGGTCAAGCCCTCCCGCACGTCCTCGCCGGAAAGGTTCTTGTCGTTTTCCTTGAGGATCGCGTACTTGCGGGCGTAATCGTTCATCACACGGGTCAGGGCGCGCTTGAAGCCGTCCTCATGGGTGCCGCCGTCGGTGGTGTGGATATTGTTGGCAAAGGAAAGGATCAGCTCGTTGAAGCTGTCCGTATACTGCATGGCGATCTCCGCGGTGGAATTTCCGTCCGGGGCCTCCGCGCCGAAGCGAATGATCTCCGGGTGAATGACCTCTACCGCCTTTTTCGTGTTCAGGTAATCCACAAAGGAGCTGACGCCGCCCTCGTAGCAGTAAGTATTGGCTATCCTGCCCTCTGCTTCCTGCTCGTCGGGGTCCCGCTCCGCCGGGTCCCGCTCGTCAATGAGCTCAATGCTGACACCGGCGTTCAGGAACGCCTGCTCCCGCAGGCGGGTCTGCAATGTTTCATAGGTATAGGTGGTGGTCTCTTTGAAAATCTCCGCGTCCGCCTTGAAGCAGATAGTGGAGCCGCTGCCCCTGCCCTCCGGCGCTTTCCCGCGGTTTTCCAGCTCGGTGACCGCCTTGCCCCGCTCGAACCGCTGGTAGTACAGCTCGCCCTCATGGACGACCTCTACCTCCAGCCACTCGGAAAGGGCGTTCACCACGGAAGCGCCCACGCCGTGCAGACCGCCGGAGACCTTGTAGCTGCCGCCGCCGAACTTGCCGCCGGCGTGCAGAATGGTGAACACCACCGTGACGGCAGGCAGCCCGGTCTTGTGCTGCACGCCTACGGGGATACCTCTGCCGTTGTCGGAAACATAGATGATATTACCGGGCAGTATCTTCACCACGATCTTGTCGCAAAATCCCGCCAGGGCTTCGTCAATGGCGTTATCCACGATCTCATAGACCAGATGGTGCAGCCCTCTGGGGCCTGTGGAGCCGATATACATGCCGGGGCGCTTGCGCACCGCTTCCAGACCCTCCAGGACCTGGATCTGGTCGCCGTCATAAGCCTGGCTGGCGTCCGCCTTCATCAGCTCGTTCCTGTCCTTATTTTCCAGATTATCCAAAAAAAGTCCTCCAAACTTGCCGCCGCTCCGCTAAAGCCGTTTCCAGTGCTGTTTTTGCGGCGCTGATAAAATTTCTTTTCTTGACTATATATTAGTATAGCAGATTTTCGTCCTTTTGTAAATAAAAAAAGTGCCCGGAATCCATAGATTCCGGGCGAAAATTCAGCTGTTTTTTTGTCTCATTCGTCCCGCCCGCGCTGAATTTCCTTCAGGCGGCGCTCCACGTAAGCCGGGTCGTCATATTTCGCGAAAAAGTCATCGCCCACACTGGGGATATCCACATGGCTGACAGTATGGGTATCAGCCGCCGGGCGCGCGGGAGCCTGTGTGCCGACAACGGGGCGGGAGGGGACCTGTGCGCCGCCTGCCGGCGTTTTCTGGGCGGTATAGCCGCTGGGGTACACCACCTGCCGGGCAGCAGCGGAGGGGGCTTCAGAAGCAGCCCGCTGAACGGGTCTTTGTGCTGCTGCGGCGCTCTGTGTCCTCTGGGGCGCCGGAGAGCGCTGGGAAACCGGCCGCTGAGGAGCCTGTCTCTGCACAGCCTCCCGCTGAGGGGCTGCTGCCCTTTGTGCCGGAGCCTGCCTGATTTTAGGCATTTCCACCACAGAGGTCTTTTCCAGCTCCTCCCTTGACGCCGAACGGGAGGGGATCGCCCGGTTTTCCCCCTCGCTCATCTGGGGCAGGGGTCCCGTGCGGTACTCTGTTTTCGGCAGATATTCGTCGGAATCATAAAACACCCGCCCGGTCTGCCCGGCAGTATTGGCGGCGGGCATTCTGCGGTCTTCCATGCTTCCGCTTTTCCGCTTTTTCTTTTCTATCTCCGCCCGGGACATTTTCTTGATGACCGGCTTTTCCAGATTTACCATGAACAGGCTCAAAAGGAAGAAAACGGCAAAAGGCAGCAATACCTGCCCCAGGGTGGTCAGGGAAATGTCGTCCAAAATAAATTTGTGGAAGAAATATACAGCACCGCCGGAAAAAACTGCCAGCAGGGCAAACACATAGATCAGGGGAGAGAGAAAGATATTGGATATTCCGCCGCACCGGGGGCACTGGTATTCGCCCTGGCGCTTTAACGACCAGGTCCTCAGTAAATTGACCCGCTTTTTACAATAGGGGCAGGAGGACACTCCAAAATATTTCATCACGATCCCTTCCTTTCAAAACACATTCAAAGCAGCTCCGCCGCTATGCCGCTTTTTGCCCTGCGCAGCAGGGTTGAGGGGGCAATCTGGGAGATGTATACGGTCTGTTTCCCATTTTGTTCACAGAGAATAAAGGATTTCGGAAGCTCCATGGACACGTTAACCACCTGATTTTCCCTTTGGGCTTTTCCCAGAAAATCGCGGGTATGTTTAGATACAGTGGAATTGTCCATATCGAATACGCCGATGATGTCCTCGGTGCGCACTACCGTATTTTGTCCTAAATGCAGGTACATTTCAGGAGACCTCCTCCGGCGTGACCACGCCGTTTTCCACCCGGAACCGTTTGCCGGTTTCCTGTAAGCTCACCGTTTCCGGGCTGCAGCAGGTGATAAATACCTGCCGCCCGTGGAGATGGTTCAGCAAATAATCCTGACGGCTCTGATCCAGCTCGCTCATCACATCGTCCAGCAGCACCACCGGGGTCTCTCCCGAAAGCCCTGCCAGGGTTTCGGCTTCCGCCAGCTTTAATGCCAGCACGGCGCTGCGCTGCTGTCCCTGGGAGCCATAGGAGCGGGCGGAAAGCCCATTTAGTTCAATTTCCAAATCGTCCCGGTGGGGACCAAAGGAGGTAAAGCCGGATTTCATATCCGAGCGCAAAGCCCTTCGCAGCTCCTTTGAGAATACTTCTTCCGCTTCCTCCGGCACAAGGTTTTCCACAGGAACCCGAACGGACGGGGAATATTTTATTCCTATCTTTTCCTTGCCCTTGGATATCCCGTGATAGATATCCTGCACCTTTTCCGCCGCCTTATCCACATAAGCCTTCCGCTCCGTCATTACAGCAACACCCAGCTTGATCAGCCGGGCGTCCCAAACCTCCAGCGTATCCTGAAGCTCAGGGAAGCGGTTCATATCCTTCAGCAACGCGTTCCGCTGCAGCAGCGTGCGGTTGTAAGCGCTGAGCGCCCCGGCAAAGCTGGGCTTCAGCTGGCAAAGGGCGCCGTCGATAAAGCTTCTCCGCCGGGCAGGACCTTCTTTCACCAAAAGCAAATGCTCCGGGGAAAAAATCACAGCGCGCACCTTTCCCACCAAAGCGGACCCGGTTTTCTTTTTCACGCCGTTTATCACGGAGCTGCGCCTGCCGTTTTCAATTTGCAGCACAGCCTTCTGCATTCTTTCCTCGCTGAAAAAATCCAGTGCCAGGGACGCGGCAGGGGCGTTCTGCCCTGTTTCCCGGTTCAATCTGGGAAGCTCCCCGTCCTTCGCGCCGCGAAAGGAATGTCCCCCGGTGAATAGCCACAGACCCTCCAACAGGTTGGTTTTTCCCTGCGCGTTGTCCCCATAGATCACGTTGACCCCCTCGCAGGGAAACAGCTCTCCGTCTTCCAGATTGCGGAACTGCTGTGTGGCAAGGCGCTGAACATACATAAGCTACTCCACCTGAAATTCTTTTCCCCCATAGGCGACCCTGTCGCCCGGTCTCAGCTTTTTTCCCCGCATGGTGCAGGTTTCCCCATTGACGGCAACTTCGCCGTTTTGAATCAAAATCTTTGCCTGCCCGCCGGTATCTACCATGCCGGTAAGCTTTAACAGGGAATCCAGCCGGATAAATTCTGTTTCTATCTTTATTGTTTTCAAATTTTCAGACCACGTGCTCCAAAAATTTTTTCACAATGGAAAAATGCCCTGTGAAAAGTTTTTGGAAGCTGTCCTTTCTTTCCTGTTAGTCGTTCTTCAGCCGCACGGGCAGCACCAGGAACAGGAAACTGTCACCGTCCTTCGGGACGATCTTCATGGGGCTCAAAGGTCCGCCCAGCTGGATCTTTACCTCGTCGCATTCCGTGTTCCGCAGCGCGTCCAGCAGGTAGCGGTTATTAAAGCCAATCTCCACATCGTCTCCTGTGATCTCCGCATTCAGCTGGTCGCTGGCGCGTCCCATGGCGGTGGTGCACAGAAGCTTGATCTCATTTTCGGAGAACTGGCAGCGCACCGGGCTTTTCAGGCGGTCGGTGATCAGCAGGGAAACACGCTCCACGCTTTCGATCACTTCTCTGGTTTTTACGATCACTTCTGTTTTGCTGTCCGGCGGGATTGCCGCCTTGTAATTCAAAAATTCGCCCTCCAGCAGGCTGGAAATGACGGTGTAGTTTTCTATCTTAAAGAGGATATGCCTGCGCCCGGCGGAGATTTCCACAGCGTCGTCGGTATCCTTTAGAAGCCTTAAAATCTCTCCCAGGGTCTTGCCGGGAGTGACAAAGAAAATATCCTCCTGGAAATCTACGGGCTCGCTCCGCTTCGCCAGGCGGTACCCGTCTACGGACACCATATCGAGAACGCCGTTTTCTATATGGAACAGGCTGCCCTGGTGAATGGGCTTGGCGTCGCTTTCCGCTACGGCAAACAGCGTCTGCCGGATCATGCTTTTCAGCACATTGGAGGGCAGCTCGATTTTAGTGGAATCTGTCAGCTTGGGAAGCTCCGGGAATTCCTCCGCGGGATTTGAAATGATGGAAAATTTGCTGTAGCCGCTTTCTATCGTCGCCATGTTCTTTTCGTCCACGGAGACGGTGACGGTTTCATCCGGCGTTTTTCGCACGATGTCGGAAAAGATTTTTGCGGTGAGCGCCGCCTTGCCCGGCTCCTCCACCCTGGCGGGAATGACAGTGGTCATGCCCAGCTCCAGATCATAGGCGCACAGCTCAAGGTTTCCCTCCGCGGCTGTGAGAAGGATACATTCCAGCGCGGGAATGGAGGTCTTGCTGGAAACAGCTCTCTGAATATTGGAGACCGCTTCTGTGATATCGTTTTTATTGACTGTGAATTTCATGATACTGTTCCTTTCCGGTCCGAAGGACCTTTCCTGATCTGTGATATATTGTAAGATTTAGAAGTCTTAGTAATGGCTGTGAAATTGTGTAAAAAAGAAGTTTGTTCCCCAAAAACCTTATTTTATTCCCGGTGATTTTTTCCAGGGGCGTTGTGAAAAATCTGTGGAGGATGTGGAAAGATTTTTTTGATTCCACAGCGCTGTGAAATCCTGTTTGTGAAATGTGGAAGAAACTGTGCAAAACCTTATCGGTCCCGAATGTTTTTGATAATGTCGTTTACCACCGCTTTGGTATGGGGGTCTTTTTCGATTTTTTTCTCCACCTGCCGGGTGGCGTACACCACGGTGGAATGGTCCCTGCCCCCAAAGGTTTCGCCGATCTCCACCATGGAAAGGTCGGT
This sequence comes from uncultured Neglectibacter sp., assembly GCA_937958185.1. Classification (GTDB taxonomy): domain Bacteria; phylum Bacillota; class Clostridia; order Oscillospirales; family Acutalibacteraceae; genus Acutalibacter. Next base: position 13,556 of record CALFFN010000026.1, read on the forward strand.
AATTTCCCGGACGATGTACATGGAGATTTGCCGCGCTTCGGAAATGTTGGAATTTCTCTTTTGAGAGCGGATGTCCTCCGGGGTAACGTTACCGTAGGTCCTGGCGACCTCTTCGATGATTTTTTCCACCGTTACGGGAGTGGGCTGGGAATTGTTGATGATATCGCTGATAGCAGCCTGCGCCGTGGCGACGTTTATGGGCTTGTCCTCCAGCAGATGGAAAGCCCTGAGCTTTTTTACCGCGCCCTCCAGCTGGCGGATATTGTTCTTCAGCTTTGTGGCGATGTACTCCGATACGCTGTCCGGGATATCAAAGCCCAGGGATTCCGCCTTTCGGTTGACAATGGCGGTGCGGGTCTCGAAATCCGGGACCTGGATATCGGCAAGCAGTCCGGATTCAAACCGGGATTTCAGCCTGTCCTCCAGCGTGGCGATCTCCTTCGGCGGCCTGTCGGAGGTGAGGACGATCTGCTTTTTAGATTCATGCAGCGCTTCAAAGGTATGGAAAAATTCCTCCTGGGTGGATACCTTGCCGGCGATAAACTGGATATCATCGATCAAAAGCAGGTCCACCGTCCTGTATTTCTCCCGCACATGGGGCATGGTGCCCTTTGCAATGCCTTCGATCACCTCGTTGGTAAAGTCCTCGCCTTTCATATAAAGGCTGGTGCGGGTGGGAAAGTTTTTCTTAAATTCCTTGGCAACGGCGTTCAGCAGGTGGGTCTTGCCGAGACCGGGGCTGCCGTAAATGAACAGGGGGTTATACAGCATGGCAGGCTGGGCTGCCACCGCCTGACAGGCGGCGTGGGCAAAACGGTTGGAAGGACCTACCACAAAGTTTTCAAAGGTAAGGTCTTCGCTTTTTCCGTCGGAGGGATCTGCTTCCAGACGGTGCTCTACCCTTTCCTCCTGTACGCACAGGGAAAAGTTTATCTTGGGTCCGTATACGCTTTGAACCGCTTCCTGCAACAAGTCATTATAGCAGCGGAGCAGGGTGTTTTTATGAAATTCGTTAGGGGCTTCGATAATGGCAATGCCCTGTTCAAAATCCAGAGAGACCGGCTTTAATCGGCTGAACCAGGTCTTGTATGCCACCTCTGTGATGTGGGATTTGCAAAAATCACAGATCAGCTCCCATGTTTGGTCAAAAGATTCCAAGATATTTCCCTCCATGCCTGCCGCAAGAATAAAAGCGCCGATATACAGATATCAGTATACCATAAATGGAAAGCGGTTACCAGTGTAATTTTCAAAATATTTTTTTCCTGAAAGAGCAGAAAAAATGACCACAAGTTCTTGTATATTAAATTTTATAAAGCCCAAGCTCTATTGCATTTTTCAGAAAAGAGGAAAAAAGAAAAGAAAAAATCAGGATTTTCCCCCTTAGATGAAAAAAATTTTGTTGACAGGCTGGGCTGATTTACGCTATAATACTAATTCGCAAGGCATAGGCGGACAGGTCTTTCAAATTATATTTGGGAACAGCCCCGCCGTGTGCCTTTTGGAAAGAAGCCCGAAAGGAGGGTTTTATTATGCTGAGAACCTATCAGCCGAAGAAGCTCCATAGAAAGAAGGAGCATGGATTCCGGAAAAGAATGTCCGACAGAAACGGACGCAAGGTACTTGCACGCCGCAGAGCAAAAGGCAGAGCGCGCCTTTCTTACTAAGGCGCTTCAAAGGTCACCGCGCGTGACCTTTCTTTGTTTACTACTTAATTCAGTTTGATCGGGTGCGGCAGGAAAGCGGCGGGTGGCATGAAACAAATCGTATCCTTATGCAGAAATAACGATTTTCGGCGCGTTTATACAAAGGGAAAAAGCTTTGTAGGCCCTCTGGCGGTCACCTATGTCAGGAAAAACCGTCTGGGAATAACGCAGGTGGGCATCACCACCAGCAAGAAAATTGGAAACGCCGTTTTGCGCAACCGCTCCCGGAGAGTGATCCGGGAGGCGTTCCGCCAGCTTTCCCCACAGGTAAAGCCGGGATACGACCTGGTTTTCGTTGCCCGGGGCAGGACTCCCCACAGCAAAAGCACCCAGGTGCAGGGACAGCTTGCAAAGCAGCTTTCCGCCGCCGGTGTGCTGCAAAGCGGACCGTCTGAAGCGGAACGCGCGGAAAGGAAACAGCGGTGAAACGGGTCTTATTGGCGGTCATTCGGTTTTATCGGTCCCATATTTCTCCGTATACCCCGGCGTCCTGCAAGTACATTCCCACCTGTTCCCAGTACGGATTGGAAGCAATCGAGCGGTTCGGCGCTTTCAAAGGTGGGCTGCTGACCATATGGCGCGTTTTGCGCTGTAACCCATGGAGCCGGGGAGGGTACGACCCTGTTCCCGAGAAGCGTACCGCTTCACCCAAATCGGGAAGATAGTTTTCTGGAAGCCGCGAATCGGCGACCCGGCAAAAAGCGAGAAAAACTGGGAAAACCGCAAAAGCGTGCCGCTTCACCCAAATCGGGAAGATAGCTTTCTGAAAGCCGC
>CALFFN010000027.1 GCA_937958185.1 uncultured Neglectibacter sp.
TTCTCTGGGAAATCCGTTTTACTGAATGAAAGAAAGCGTCTCCCCCGCCTGCGGCGGGGGAGACAAAATTTTCGGAACAGGCTCTCCCGGCTTTCCGCCCCGAAAATTCTCTGGGAAATCCGTTTTACTGAATGAAAGAAAGCGTCTCCCCCGCCTGCGGCGGGGGAGACAAAATTTTCGGAATAGGCGCTCCCGGCTTTCCGTCCTGAAAACTTCCTGCGGCTCTTGTTTTTCCAACCGCAGTTTGCTAGAATGGAGCTATCGAAACCAAAGGGGTGGCAGTATGGAAAAAGTTAGACTTGGCATTATCGGGGCAGGCAACATGGGCAGCCAGCATTTGCAGAATATTCTGGCGGGAAAAACGCCGGAGATCGCGGTAGCCGCCGTGGCGGACCGCCGGGAGGACCGCCGGGCATGGGCAAAAAGCGTTTTGCCGCAGGAGGTCTCTGTTTTCTGCGAAGGCTCTGAACTGATCGAAAGCGGGCTGTGCGACGCCGTTCTCATCGCCGTGCCCCATTATCAGCACCCGGTACTGGCGCAGGAAGCCTTTGGGAAAAAGCTGCACGTCATGTGCGAAAAGCCCGCGGGCGTTTACACCAAGGCTGTGAAGGAAATGAACCGCGCCGCGGAAGACAGCGGCGTGGTGTTCGCCATGATGTTCAACCAACGCACCAACTGCGTGTACCGCAAAATGCACGAGATGGTGCAGGGAGGCGAGCTGGGCGAGCTGAAGCGGGTCAACTGGATCATCACCGACTGGTACCGCACCCAAATCTACTACGATTCCGGCGATTGGCGCGCCACCTGGGAAGGGGAGGGCGGCGGCGTCCTCCTGAACCAGTGCCCCCATCAGCTGGATCTGCTGCAATGGATCTGCGGGCTGCCGAAAACAGTACAGGCGTTCTGCCACGAGGGAAAATGGCACGACATCGAGGTGGAGGACGACGTCACCGCCTATCTGGAATTTGAAAACGGCGCCACCGGCGTATTCGTCACCACCACCGGCGACGCCCCCGGCACCAACCGCTTTGAGGTCACGGGCACTAAAGGAAAGCTGGTCTGCGAAAACAATGTGCTTTCTTTCTGGAAGCTGAAAACCGACGAGCGGGAGTTCTGCCGCACCTCCAGGGAGGGCTTCGCAAAGCCGGAATGGGAGGAGATCACCGTGGAAACCGACGGGGAGAACCCCCAGCACGTGGGAGTGCTGAACGCCTTTGCGGGGAACATTCTCCACGGTACACCCCTGGTGGCGGAGGGAAAAGAGGGGCTGCGGGGCTTGACCCTTTCCAACGCCATGCACCTGTCCAGCTGGCTGCACCACCCTGTGGAAATTCCCTTTGACGAGGAGCTGTTCCTCACAGAATTGAACCGCCGCCGGGCAGGCTCCCGCAAAAAGGACGGCGCTTCCATCACCTTTTCCACCGAAGGCACCTATTGAGGAGAGAAAACCATGAAAAAACTGTGTTTATCCGGCTTCTCCGATGAGATTTCCCCGGTATTTGACCGACAGCTTGCCGCCGTCAGGGAATTTGGGCTTTCCCATATCGAGCTGCGCGGCGCGGACGGGGTAAACGTATCTGACTTTACGCCGGAAAAGGTCAGAGAAGTTCGGGAAAAGCTCCGAAACGCCGGCATTTCTGTGTCCTCCATCGGCTCCCCTATCGGGAAAATATCCATTGAGGACGATTTCCCGGCGCATATGGAAAAATTGAAGCGCACGCTGGAAATCCAGAAAGAATTGAACGCCCCCTACCTGCGTATGTTCAGCTTCTACCTGCCAAAGGGCAGCGACCCGGAGCAGTACAAAAACCAGGTGCTGGATCAGGTGGGCGCCATGACGGAGGAAGCGGTCAAATGGGAATCCGTGCTGCTTCACGAAAATGAAAAGGGCATTTACGGCGACACCGCCCCCCGCTGCCTTACCCTGATGCGGCAGCTCTCGTCCCCCCATTTCCGGGCGGTGTTCGATTTTGCCAACTTTGTGGAGGTGGGGCAGGATACGCTGTCCGCCTATGAAAGCCTGCACCCCTACATCGAATATGTACATATCAAGGACGCTGTCGCAGGGGAAAACCGCATCGTCCCCGCCGGGCAGGGCGACGGGCATTTGGCGGAAATCCTCGGCGACCTGCTCCACAGCGGCTGGCGGGGCTTCCTATCCCTGGAACCCCATCTGACCGATTTCACAGGCTTTGCCGCCCTGGAACAGCAAGGAAGAAAGCTGGAAAACGGGCTGGACGGGAAGTCCGCCTGGGCGCTGGCGCTTCAAAGCCTGCGCGATATTTTGCGGGAGATCCCCGAGGGAAAGGAGCTTTCAGCATGAGACCCTTACGATGCGCCATTGTGGGCTGCGGCGGGATCGCTCAGGTACACGCCGCAGCGCTCCACCATCAGGACACCGCTGAGCTTGCGGCGTTTTGCGATATCCGCCCGGAACGGGCGCAGAAGCTGGCGGGAGAATACGGCGGCAATGCATATTCTTCCCTGGAGGAAATGCTGGACGCAGAGCATTTGGACGTGCTTCACATCTGCACCCCCCACGTGCTCCACACGCCCATGGCAAAAATGGCGGCGGACCGGGGCATTCAGGTCTTTACGGAGAAGCCGCCCGTGATCTCCCGGGAGCAATGGGAAGATTTTCAGAGCCTGCAAGGCTCCGTACAGGTGGGTATTTGTTTTCAGAACCGCTATAACCGCAGCGTCAGGTTGCTGCAGGAGTTGCTGTCCTCCGGCAGACCGGGAAAGCTTCTGGGCGCCCGGGCGTTCGTCACCTGGCACCGGGAAGCCCCCTATTACACCGAAAGCGGCTGGCGGGGAGCCCTTGCCACCGAGGGCGGCGGAGTGCTCATCAACCAGTCCATTCACACCATGGACCTGCTGGGGCAGTTCTGCGGGCGGGCAGCATCCGTGGACGCCACCATGACGAACCACCACTTGAAGGGCGTGATCGAGGTGGAGGACACCCTGGAAGCCCACATCGACTTTGGCGGCGTGCCCGCCGTGTTTTTCGCCACCACCGCCCACTGTGTGGATTCCCCGGTACTCTTGGAGCTTGTGTGTGAAAACTGCGCCCTCCGCATGGAGGAGCAGGAGGTCACGATCCGCTGGAAGGACGGCACAAAGGAGCGGCACGAGCTGGCAGCCCCCCTGTCCCCCGTTACCGGTAAGGCTTACTGGGGCAGCAGCCACGGGCTGTGCATTGCGGATTTCTACAACAGTCTGCTGGAACACAGGCGCTTCCGCAATGACATTCCCGGCGTGGCAGATACCGTGGAGCTGATGCTGGCGACCTACCGCTCTGCCAGGGAGCACCGGGAAGTCACCCTGTAAAAGGAGACCTGTGGCGCGGCTTTCTCCGGGAACGCGGGTAAAACAGAAAGCCGGCGCTTAAAAAAGATGAAAAAAAGCGGACGTGTAGCCACGTCCGCTTTTTGCTGCTGTTTTTTCAGATTTACAGTTCGACCAGCTCGTATTTCCGGCTGCCCACGCCGATCTCCTCCGCTACTTCTACCGTATAAGCGCCGTTGCGGGACTCGATGCGCTCCAGCAGGTGGGGCTTGCCGGGGTCGTCGCTGGCATAGACCAGGTCAAGGCACGCCTGATCCAGCGCCACCGGGTCAAGAGACGCCAGAATGCCGATATCGCCGATTGCGGGGTCCTCCGCCACGGCGCAGCAGTCGCAGTCCACCGACATGTTCTTCATCACGTTCACAAAGGCGATCTTCTTGCCGAAATATTCCACGATGGTCTTGGAAGCGTCCGCCATGGACGCCAGGAAAGAATCGTGGTCGGCGGTCCACATCTCCTCCGGCTTTCCCGCGCCATGGATATACGCCTTGCCGTGGGCGGAAGCCAGCCCGATGGAGATATTCTTCAACGCGCCGCCGAAGCCGCCCATGGGGTGCCCTTTGAAATGGGACAGCACCAGGAGGGAATCGTAATTCTTCATGTGGGAGCCTACAAAATTTTTGTCGATGCACTTGCCGCCGTGAACGGGAAGCTCAAAATCCCCGTCCTCGTCCAGAATGTCCACATCGGCGATCTCCGTCCAGCCGTGGAGCTTCATGGTTTCCCAATGAGCCGCTGTGGTGTTGCGCTTTCCCTCATAGGCGGTATTGCATTCCACGATAGTACCCTGCACCTTGCTCACCATGGGCTTCATGAAGTCCGGGCGCAGGAAGTTCTGGTTCCCCACCTCGCCGGAATGCACCTTCACCGCCACCTTGCCCGGCAGCTCCACACCCAGCGCGTCGTACAGCCTCACAATGGCTTCCGGCGTGATCTCTCTTGTAAAATAGACCTTTGACATTTTGAAAACTCCTCTCTCTTCTGAGAATCCAAACGGCTTCCTGCCGGGGAGTATCCGTTTCAAAAGTTTTGTGTATATTCTCCCCCGCCTGCGGCGGGGGAGAATATACACTCTACCCACTGGAACGGATACTGACCTCCTGCCGTTCCTCTTTTTGATTATTTTATATCTTAAAGCCCGCTTGAAGTCAAGGGGAAAAAGCCGATTTCACAAAATATTTTCCAGCCGCCCATCACGGCAAATAAGTTTCCAAAAAAACAGTGGAAAAGCGGTGGGAGACCGTCGTTTTCTCCCGCCGCTTTCCGAGTGACTATATAATCCGAGTGATTATATATATAAAGAAGATGCACTTATACACGATAAAGATTCATCATTCCGCAGACAGTGTGAAGGTTCAGCTCAGCTTCGCCGTCGCCGTAAGTCCCTTCGCCGGACTTTCCTCCCAGCTCTCCCGTCAGGGGAAATTCACAGTCAAAGCTGCCCTCATTCTGCATTTGGAAGGACACCGTAAAGCCCTCTTCCCGGTCGGGCAGACCAAGAGCGACCATGCCGGATATGGTATTGGCGTCGGCTTCCTCCGGCAGCCTGCTCAGCTCTGCCTTTGCTTCGCCGGAAACGGAGCTGAGGGAAAGCTCATCACAGCTGCCCTTGGCAGTCAGCGTGCCGCTTACCGTGCTGAAGGTCGCGTCCTCGGCGTGGAACTCTTCTACCGTCACGATACCGTTTACGCCGGATACGTTCAAGTCTTCCGATTTCACGTCCCGCAGTGTGACCGCCGCGTTTACGCCGGACACGTTCAGATCCTCCGCTTCCACGCCCTGCAGTGAGATCAGCCCGTCTACGTTGGACACCTCCAGATCCTCTCCGCCTATCCGGGAGAGCAGCATTTTTCCACTTACCAGAGACAGCTTCATGTCCTCCGCCTTCAAATCGTCCACCCGGAGCGTGCCGGAAACATTTTTGATCTCCACTTCCTCCAGCCCTGCTGCGGCGCTGCGGGGGATTTCAACCAGCAGGTGTTTGGCGTAACAGTGCGGTTGAAGCATTTTCTCCGGCTGTGTGACCCAGGTGATCCAAAGCTCGCCGTCCTCCCAGGTCAACCGGGTCTGCGCCTGATCCTCCGTGACCGGCTGGCGGCTGTATTCCGTCACCCTGATCTGCCCGCCGTCGGTCAGGCGGACCTCCACATTACCCCGCAGCCACTTGATGCGCAGCTCCGTAAGCTCCCCCTCCATGGGAGGGTATTCCTTGGGGTTTTCCCGGGCAGCCTGAAAATCCTCGTCCATCTGCTCCGCGGTCATTTCGGGAAATTCCCCATTTTCGGGAAATGTCCCGGTCAGGTCCCCAAAGCTCCTTTTCAGCTGCTTTTCCGTCTCCTTCAGCGCAAGCTTCGCCGTTTCCAAAGCGGCGGAGCGAATATCCCTTGCCAGCTTTCCAAGTCCCGACTTTTCCTGCGCCGGAGCATTCTGTTCCGGCGAGGTCTGAACCGGGGGCGCCTGCCGCACGGGCTGAGCTGTGGAAGTGCTTTCGCAGGAATCGTCCAGCGCCTTGAGCAGCCTGGCGGCGTCCTCCGAGGTGATGATCTCCTGCTCCACCATATCTAAAATTTTTCTCTGTTCGTCATTCATCGTTTGATTCTCCTTTCTCAAAGCGGCTTTTACAGCCTGCCGATCCGCATTGCGCCGGAGGTGGTGGAAAGGGTCAGCCTTGTGCTTCCCGATCCATAACGCGCGCTGCCGGAGCGCTTTTCCTGCTTGCCCGTTACAGGGAAATCGCAGGCAAATTTGCCGGACACGGTGGAATATTCGGCGGAAAAGCCCCCTCCGGAATCCGGCAGCAGAAGCTCCACAGAGCCGGACACGCTGCCGCATTTTATGGCACGGGGCATATCCTTCAGCGCCAGGTACTGCTTGCCGGAGGTGGTGTTCACCTTGAAATCCCGTCCCGCCGTGCCTTCAAACTGCACCGAGCCGGACACCGAGGACAGGGTCAGCTCGCTTCCCACATCGCCGTGAGCCTCCACCCTGCCGGAGGTAGAGGAGAGCCGGGCGGTATCGGCGCCAAAATCTCCCGTTATCCTGCCGGAAACGGTGGAAAGCTTCAGGCGGTCCGCCTGCAGCCGCTGCCCGTCAATGCAGCCGGAGGTGGCGGACAGCTGAATGCTCTGCGTCTGGAGCCCATAGGCGGAAATTTCGCCGGACACGGTGTGGGCGTTCAAATTCTGCCCGGAAAGCCCCCGCAGGCTGACGCCCGCGGACACTGTGCCGACCTCCAGCGCGTCCAGAATCATGGTCTTTGGCAGGGAGATCACCAGATGCTTTTCCAACGGGCGGAAGCCGGGCAGCCGGAAATGGCTTTTGTTCCACGCAATGTGCAGCCTGCCGTTTTCCCGGGTGACCACCATTTTCTCCCCCTCGGACAGCGGGCGCCTGGCGGTTTCGGTGACCTGTATCTCCTCGCCGTCGCCGCAGCAGACCTGCACCGAGCCGCTGATCCACTCCACGCTGACCTGGCGGACCTCCGTGCCGGGCTTGGAATAATTGCCGCCGGCGGTCTCCGTCGCGGCAGCCCTGTCCTCCGGGATTTCCGGCACAGGCGGCACAGCGGTCTCCGGCGGTTCAGCAGGCTCCGGCGGTACGGGGGGCACTGGGGGCGCCGGAGGAACGGGGATCTCCCCGTCAAAGCCCTTCATGCCGTCGGGGTACAGGGTCAGGGACGGCACAGCGGCTTGCCCTGCCGCGCTTTCCGCCTGCTGCTGAAATTCTTCTGTCTCCTGGCGAAATGCCTCCGCCTCCTGCCGGAAAGCTTCCGCCCGCTCCGCCGGGTTGTCAGGCGTTACAGTCAGCTCCGGGGGCTCCCCAAGGGCTTCCAGCAGCCGCCGGGCGTCCTCCGCGGAAATGATCCCGGTTTCCAGCATTTTCAATATCCTCTCTCTTCCCTCACTCATGGGAAACGCCCCCTCTCAAATATCTTTTCTGCTCCGTCTGCCATAAATACAGGCTGTGCCACAGCCTGGGCTTTGTCAAGCTTTGCCGGGTCGGTTTCTTTTTCATCTCATTTTCCCCCTTTCAGCTGATTCAGGGCTTCTATGGCGGTGTCCACGTCGATCTCTTTGCTGGCGAGCCGGGAAAGGATATCCGCCCGTTCCTCTTCCTCCCGCAGCGCCCGAAGCTCGGGGCGCTCGTCAAAGCCCAAGGCGTTCAGGGCGGCGTCCAGCATATTTTTCACGGTAGGATAGCTGACCCCCAGCGCCTTTTCCACTTCCTTGATAGACCCTCTGCACCGCAGGAATGTCTCTACGAACTGCAAATGCTTTTCCTCCAGCCGGCAGAACCGGCAGGGTGAGAAATTTCCCGTCAGCTCCGTGCCGCAGTTGCTGCATTTCAAACGGGTGACGGTCATGGTTCCCCCGCAGACCGGACATTGCGCAGGGGCATGAAACGAACTGTTTGTCATATGGCTTCCTTCCTTTCATGGTTTCTGGAAAAAATTCAGGAAAATCTTTCTTTCTGTCTGCATTATAGCCCACAGAATTAACTTTGTCAAGAAAAATATTAAAAAAATTAAGAAATTCAATTAAAATTTTTAATCCGAGCCTTGATTTTCTGAAAATCAGGGCTTTTTACAGCCAAATTTCCGCAAAATCGGGAAAATAGGCGCAAAAAAGCAGGGCAGAAATTTCTGCCCTGCCTGTTTTCTTCTTTCCTTCAGCCTGCCGCCTTGGCATATTCCAGCTTGCTTTCGATATAGCCCTGCACCTGGTCCCGGGGGATTTCCAGCGCCGCGGCAAGCTCGCCGAACAGCAGGTCCTCCGCCCGTTTCAAAAAGCGCTCGTCCACCGTGCCGAATTTCCGCTTCTGATCCTGAAAGGACTGCTTTTTGGCGTAGATGGATTTTGTCATCTCCACCAGCGAGCCGCAGTCGTGGTGCTTCAAAATGGCTTCATAGTGCTCTGTCAGCTCCCGGGACACCCTGCTGTGGTACACCTTCACTTCCACATTGGGAATGTCCTCGATAATGCGCTCCGCCTCGTCCCTGGAAATGATGGGGCGAATAAAGACCTTGTCGGAATCCACCGGGGCGGATATCGTGCAGTCCTCATACAGGGGACGCAAAATGTAATACAGCCTTTTTTCCCCCGTGGTGGGAAAATCCTGCTCCCGTATTTCGCTTACTCTGCATACGCCTGTACTGCCGTACAGCACCAGGTCGCCTAACTGATACATACTTCCTCCTGTTCTTTGCGGCGTATCCAATACCCGGATATCAAGTAAGGCAGCGCGCTCCCCGGCTTTGTCCGTTCGTATCTGGTACTTGTGTGTAAGGCAGAATGTCAAAAAGCAAACATTCCGCCGGGCTTCCCGCTTTCCTTTCCCCCATTGTCCCAAGCCTGTTGGGAAACGGCAGGTTTCCGGCTTTTCAAGCAGAACGCCCTGTTTTTTCCTCTGTTCCACATTCTTTCCAATATATATAGTATAGCACTTTTTTTCTCATGATGTAAGGAAAAAAACAAATTTTTTTGCTGAAACTTTTTAGGAAATTCTGTATCAACTTCCTAAAATTTTCTCTTTCACACCAAAAAGTGACTCATTTCCGCCGCATATGGCGGGGAACCACCGTCTTCTTCACATGGAGCAGACGGGCAAGGGTCTCACCTTTCGGCAGCACCGCCACATCGTCATAGGTCACAGCCTTAAATACCACCACACACACGGCATATACCACAATGGCAAGCACAATGGAGGGCAGCACCGCCAGCCGGGGAGACAGGAAGAAGCACATTCCCCAGTACGCGCCGTAGGAGACAGCCCCCATGACCAGCGCGGCAAATGCCAAAGGCACCGCCATTTTCACAATACTGTCCAGATTGGGCAGGTTCCGGCGAATGGCGATAAAATTCAAAACCATGATCAGGCAGTAGGACACCACCGTGCTGATGGCGCAGCCCATCACATTTATTTCCGGGACAGCGGTAAGGCAGAAGGTGATCGCCACCTTGACCAGACCGCCCACCGCCATATTGATCACAGGCAGGTTGGGCTTGCCCAGCGCCTGCAAAATAGCGTTTGTCACGTACAGGGTGCTGTTAAACACGATGGCGACGCTGAGCATGGCAAGCAGGGGCGCCGTCCCCTCCGCCGCCGCAGGGGACCCTGCCAGCAGCAGCCCGCAGATGGGCTCGGAAAACAGGCACATGCCCACCGAGGCGGGAATGGCGATCAGCAGCGTGACCCGCAGGGAGGTGGAGGAAATGTGGTCCACCGACTGCTGGTCGTGGGACGCCACCGCCCCGGAAAGCACCGGGAGCAGGCTGGTGGAAATGGGAATGACGAACGCGCCGGGCAGGTCGAAAAATTTCCGGGCGTGCCCCAGCAGCGCTTCCATGTGCTGGGCTTCCTCAAGGGCAAACCCGGCGGTGCGCTGGAGCTGGTTCATCATAATGCCGCCGTCCACCAGGTCCAGCAGGCTCAAAAAGCAGGAGCCGATGGTGATGGGCACGGCGAATTTCAACAGCGTGGAAAGCAGCTCTTTCCGGGAAGCGGAGGCGGGGTCTGCGTCCTTCCACAGCACCTTATCCTTCCGCTTTTGGCGAATTTTGTAAATGGTCAGATAAATGGTGCCCAGCCCGGCGCTGATGGACACGCCGACAATAGCGCCTACGGCAGCCCACTGGCTGGAATCGTACTGCTGCAAAATGTATACCGCCAGCCCCACGCCGATAATGACCTTCGTCACCGCCTCGATGGTCTGGGAAACGGCGGTGGGAACCATGTCGGAGCGCCCCTGGGAATATCCTCTGAGGACGGACATGACAGAAATGAAAAACAGCGTGGGAGACAGCGCCATAATGGCATAGGAGGCGTCGGGATTTCCGTAGAACCCGGCGATCCATTCCGAGCCGAAGAACATCAGCAGGCAGCCGACCAGGCCGATGCCGAAAAACAGCCAGAACGCCACGGAAAATACCCGGTCGGCTTCCTTTTTCCTGCCCTGGGAGTACGCCGTGCCCACCATGCGGGAAACGGCGATGGGCAGCCCGGCGGTGGACAGCATCAGAAAAACGCCGAACACCTCGTACGCCGCGTAAAAGCAGGACATTCCCTCCGTGTCGATAAGGTTCGCCAGCGGAATGGAAAACAGCAGTCCCAATATTTTGACGATCAGAGTAGAGGCGGTCAGGATCGCCGCCCCTTTCATAAAGCTCTGTTTCTTCTCCTGCGCCATACATTCTCCCGATGCCTGAAAATTTCATTTGCAGATCGTGCAAATAGCAGATACTAATGTAAGTATACCCCAAAGAGAGACAAAGGTCAACGCCGCCGGTCCCTTTTTCTGAAAACCAGCGGCAATCGGTGGAAAAGGCAAGTAAAAAATGCAAGCCCCGAGACGGCAAAAAACCGCCTCAGGGCTTAGCTCATTTCTTATTTTAATTCAAATCAGATCCATTTGGAAATATCCGTGATAAAAGCATACGGCTCCGCAAGCATTTTCAAAAGTGCCGCAGCCAGCAGCGCCCGGGTATCCACCAGATAGGCGTTGGCAGCCAGCAGCTTTCCCTTATGGAAATCAGGCCCCTCCAAAATTTCCTCGATCCTCTGAAATTCGGAGCCCCAGCCGAAATCGTCGCTGCCCTCATACCGTTTCCTCTGCCCGTTCACCAGATATTCCACATCGCCGCATGCCCGGATATAGGGCGGCTTTACGATGGTCTCTATCCCGTGCAGGAAGGTGCAGGCATGGAGCACGTCGCCAATGAACAGCAGCTTCCCCCCATAAAGCGGCAGCTGCATGAAGGGGGAGTGAGGTCCCACCGCCGCAGAATCCATGGCGTGACCTACCGTGAGGGTATGCGCCAGCTTTCCCTTTGCGCATACGGAGTGGGTGGGGTGGACGCTGCGCTCCACGCCGGGCATGTGAAAAAATACCCGGGGCAGCAGCCCAATGCACGGCTCGGTGGTCCCGCTGTCAAAGACCGGGTTCTCCGCAGTCACGTTCTCATAGGTCAGCGCCGGGAACAGAAGCGTCCCCTCCCCGCCCAGGACGTGTTCCAGCGCCCCGATGACCTCCTCCGGGGCAAGCTCCGTTTGCAGGGCTTTCATGGACGAATGCACCAGGACCACATCTCCCGAACACACGCCCAGCTCCAGCAGATCCTGTTCCAGCTTTTGTCTTTCCGTCATAGCAAATTCCTACCTTCTCATATTTTTCTGCTGCAGCGACTACAGTATAAAAAATTGAAAAAGCAAAATCCATTGACAATCTGGCGAAATAGAAGAAGGCGGCTTGTGCAGGTTCCACAAAGCGTCGCCGCCCTCTGCCAATATTCCGGGAAGCCAACCCCTTCCCCAATCGTCCCCAAAAAAGAAAAAACCGGCTCTGCCGATTGACAGGACCGGAAATTCGTGATATTCTGGCAACGTAATAAAGCCGCTTGCGGCAAAGACAGGAGAATCAAAGCTTGGGCGTTTGCACCTTTTGCTGTCGTTTAAGGAAATAATCCGGCACAACATTTTCCGAAGTGATTCGGTTTTTTTGTTGTGCCTTTTTGTTTCCCAAAAACGAACAGAAAGGTGTTTTCTTTATGCCCGAAAATCGAATCCACGGGGCTTTTGCGCCCCTTACAGTTTCCCAAAATTTTCTCACTTCGTCCCACACGATCCGCCGTCTCCTGCAAAAGACCGACATTTCCCCAGGCGATGTGGTGTATGAGATCGGTCCGGGAAAGGGACACATCACCAGGGCGCTTTTGAAAACCGGGGCAGCGGTGCGCGCCATAGAGCTTGACCCCCGGCTCTGCGCCCGCCTGCGTGAGACCTGCCCGGAAACAGCCCGCTTTTCATTAAAACAGGGGGACTTTCTGAAAACCCCGCTCCCCTCCAAGGGGAGCTACAAGGTGTTTTCCAATATCCCCTTTTCCCGCACCACGGAGATCGTCCGCAAATTGACCGAGACGCCCAACCCTCCTGCCGCCGCGTGGCTCATTGTGGAATACGGCGCGGCAAAGCGGTTTTCCACCCAGCCTGCCGCCGGGGACGGTACAATCAGCATGATTGCCCGGAGCTTGCAGCCTTTTTTTGAAATACGGATCGCGGACAAAATTGACCGAACGGAATTCCACCCCGCTCCTAGGGTACATGCCGCGCTGCTGTCTATCCGCCGAAAGGAAAGCCCCGATCTGCCCCTTTCCCAGCGTGCGTCATATCGGAAATTTTTAGAGATCGCCCGCGCCCGCGGGCTGCGGAATGTTTTGACAAAACGGCAGATCTCCACCGCCCTGAAGCTGGCAGGGCTGCCGCCCGTTTCCGCCGACAGCAACCTGCTGTATGTACAGTGGCTCTGCCTGTTCCGATGCTGGCAGAAATTCGGCGGCTGACCGTATCCTCTCCTATAACCGCTTCTCTATTTCCGGGAAATAGGAACGGAACGCCGAGGGCAGGGTAATTTCCCGTTCCAGCTCCTCCCTGTCCGCCCAGATAAACCGGGAAAGCCCCTCCGGGAGAATTTCGGGGACATTTGCCGCCCAGGCCGTCATGCGCCATTCCACGTGGGTAAAGATATGCTTTGCGGCAGGCAGCTTTTCCAGCTTTTCTGCCGGGACATTCCAGCTTTTCAGCAGCTCTGCCGCTTCCTGTTCCGTCAGCCAGCCTTCCGTGCCCGGCAGCTCCCACAAGCCCGCCAGCAGCCCCTGCGACCGGCGGCGGGAAAGGGCGAGTTTGCCGTTTTGGGTCAGCAAAAACAGGGTGCGCTCCTCCACCCTCCGCGCTTTTTTCACCGCTTTCTTCGGCAGCGCTCCCTCCAAGCCCAGCGCGTGCGCCCGGCAAATGTCCCCCAGCGGGCATTCCCCGCATTTGGGCGTGCCGTTTGGCAGGCAGACCATGGCGCCCAGCTCCATCAGGGACTGGTTAAAATCCCCGGCGCGGTCCTGGGGGATCACGACGGCGACCTCCCCTTCCATGCGCTTTTTCACCCTGGGGTCCAGAATATCGTCCTCCCGCGCCAGCAGCCGGGAAATTACCCGCAGCACGTTTCCGTCCACCGCGGGAACGGGAATGCCGAAAGCGATGGACGCGATCGCCCCGGCGGTGTAGTCCCCTACGCCGGAGAGGGAGCGCAGCGCCTGAAAATCGGCGGGCACCTCCCCGCCGAACCGCTCCATCACCTGCCGCGCGCCCTTTTGGAGGTTCCGCACCCGGTTGTAATAGCCCAGCCCCTCCCAGAGCTTTAGGAGCTGCTCCTCCGGCGCTTCCGCCAGCGCCTGCACGGTGGGAAGCTGAGACAAGAACCGCTCGTAATAGGGCTTTACCGCTTCCACCCTGGTCTGCTGCAGCATGATCTCCGACACCCACACCCGGTAGGGGGTGGGCTCCTCCCGCCAGGGAAGCACCCGGGCGCAGCCGTCATACCACCGAAGCAGCCGCCCCGGCATTTCTTCCAGCAGCTGTTTTTCCTTTTCGCTTGCCATAGCCCGTTCTCCTCTGCCCGCTTTTGATTCTTCTTTGTCCTGTGACAAAAAACTGCTGCTATTATATCATAAAACCTTTTTGGAGAAGCCCGGTGCTTTTTCCGCAGGAAAAAGAGAAGCGCTTCGCGCTTCAGGGGTTCTCTGTGATGATCGCTTGCGATCATTATACCATAAGCGCCAAAAAGCGCGTTGGTATAATGTGTTCATCGCCCGTTGCGCTGAAAGCGCAAACTGGGCGGGACAAATTAAAATCCACAATATCCGCGTCCTTTGCGGATATTGTACTACAATTTCGAGAAATCGGCAAGGAAAGGGCAGATTTTGTCTTTACAGCTTTCCGCCGGGCAGTTTAGCAGCCCAGCCATTTTTTCAGCTCCTCATAAAGCTCTACCGCCTTGAATTTGATGTGGTAGCGCTGGGGGTGTTCCACCACTTCCCGCTGGGATTCCGGCAGGGCGGTCAAAAGCTCCTCTGTGGATTCTTCAGCGGCAGGCAGGCAGAGGGAGGGGAACACCACGCACCACCAGTTTTTCCCCGCGCCCGCACCGATGGTCACCAGCAGTGTGCGGTACTTCCCGGCGGGCAGGGCAAAGGTCTCATAATTTCTGGTGGAGAAATACTGCTCCGTCACCTGCACCAGCGCCCGGTCCATCGAGCCGTTTTCCAGC
The DNA here is from genome assembly GCA_937958185.1 of uncultured Neglectibacter sp. Lineage (GTDB taxonomy): Bacteria > Bacillota > Clostridia > Oscillospirales > Acutalibacteraceae > Acutalibacter. Next base: position 14,441 of record CALFFN010000027.1, read on the forward strand.
AGCGCCCTGTCCGCCGCCGCCTGCAATGCTTCCAGATGGACGCACAGGGTGCTGCTTGCCTCCTCCATGGTACTGTCGCCGCCGTACCACTTTGCCGCTTCCGTCAGCACGGCGTCCCGCACCTTCAGCTTTACCCTTTGATCCTCCGCGGAATCGGAATTGGCGATCACATGGAGCCGTAGGACATTCTGTGGCAGCTCCGCGCAGGAAGCCGCAAAGGGGAACATGCTGAATACCGCCGCCAGCAAAAAGCCGCACACCGCCGCCCTGCACAGCGTCTGTCTTGTTTCTCCCGTCATTCGTTTCATGCCTATGTACCTCCGTTTGTAGTTTCAGGGGGAGTATGGGGCAGAAAAAGGGGAAATATTCAGGTTGACAGATAGGATATAATAGAAAATATATAAAATTTCGGTTTCCCTGAAAGGAGCTTTTATGGCGGATATTTTTCTGGACGCGGTGCTCGATACGTTGAAAGCCCTGCCCTTCCTGTTCGGCGCTTATCTGCTCATCGAATTTTTGGAGCAGCGGGCAAATGAAAAATTTCTGGGCGTGCTGAAAGGGCCGCTGGGTCCTTTGGGCGGCGCGGTGCTGGGCTGTGTGCCCCAATGCGGCTTTTCCGTGGCGGCGGCGAACTTTTACGCCGGGCGGCTGATCTCCCCCGGCACCCTGCTGGCGGTATTTCTCGCTACCAGCGACGAAGCCATTCCCCTGCTGCTGTCCCAGCCCCGGGCGATTCCCGACCTGTTCCGGCTGCTGGGGGTAAAGCTTCTTGCCGCCGTCCTGTTCGGGCTGCTTGTCGACCTGGTGTGTAAGCGCGTCCTGAAGCTTGCCCCGGAGCGCCCTTTCCAGGACCTGTGCGGGGACTGCCACTGTGAAGAGGAGGGCATTTTCCGGGCGGCGCTGCACCACACCGGGGAAGTCGTGCTGTTCCTGTTTTTAGTCAGTTTAGCGCTGGGCTATGCCATCTACTTTGTGGGGGAAGAAAACATTTCTCGATTCCTGCTTTCCGGCAGCATTTTCCAGCCCTTTCTGGCGGCGCTGATCGGTTTTATCCCTAACTGCGCCGCGTCCGTGATCCTCACTGAGCTGTTCCTTTCCGGCTCGCTGTCCTTCGGCTCCGCCGTCGCCGGGCTGTGCACCGGCGCGGGGCTGGGGCTTATCGTGCTGTTCAAAGCCAACCGTCACCTCAGGGAAAACCTCATTCTGGCAGGCGTCCTCTACGCCGCCGCTGTTTTCACCGGGCTTGTGTGCAATCTGATTTTCTGAAAGCTCATTTCCCGTTGAAAAAAAGTTGAAACATTTCTCCTATTCTGAAAGCTGAGAAAGGAGTGCTGCCTGTGGCATACAAATTGCTGGTAGTAGACGATGAGCGGGACATTGCGGCTATGCTGCGGGACCTGTTCACCATGAAGGGGTACGACGTGATGACGGCGCTGAACGCCCGGGAAGCTTTAGCGCTGTGCGGGCAGTCTCCCGACCTGATCCTGCTGGACGTAAATATGCCGGATATGGACGGCTTCTCCCTGTGCCGGCAGATCCGGGATTTCGTCCCCTGCCCCATTTTGTTCCTCACCGCAAGGATCGAGGACGCGGACAAGGTCATGGGCTTTGCCGCCGGGGGCGACGATTATATTTTGAAGCCCTTTTCCAGCGAGGAGCTGCTGGCAAGGGTGACCGCCCACCTGCGCCGGGAAGAACGGCACAGGGAAGAAAGCAATGTGAAATTCGCCGATGGGCTGGTCATCGACTACAGCCAGCGGCAGGTGTTCCAAAACGGGGAACCGCTGCGGCTGGCGAAAAAGGAATTTGACATCATCGAGCTTTTGTCCATGCACCCCACTCAGGTTTTTGACCGGGAGCATATCTATGAATCTGTTTGGGGCTGGGACAGCGAGGGCGACAGCGCCGTGGTGGCGGAGCACATTCGGCGCATTCGGGCAAAGCTTTCCGCCGCCGGGTGCGGCAGCCGCATTGAAACGGTGTGGGGGGTAGGATATAGGTGGAACTAGTTGTTAGATGTTAGTTGTTAGTTAATTAGATTCTGGACGCTGGACTCTGGATACTGGACAAGGGCAGGGGCAAGGAGTAATGAAAAAAGTTGAAAAGCAAAAGCAGAAAAAGGCGCGCTGGTGGAAGCGCATCTCCCTCCGGGGGGCGCTGGTTCTCACCACCCTTATTTGTCTCCTGGGCGGTCTCTGCGCCTGTCTGGTGGAAGTTTCTCTGTTGTCCGGGCTGAATACCGCCATTTACCAGAAATACGTGAGCGCCTATCTGCCAGACGAAGGCGAAGCCTATATTTATCGGGAAAACGGGCTTTATGTCCGGCTGGAAAAGGAACTCCCCCAATTTTATGAGGACCCGGAGACCGGGAAGCGGTTCTCCATGGAATTTACCTCCCCCAGCCAGTTTATCCCCCAGGGCTTTTCCCGGTTTTTCTGGGAGCACAACGGGCTGATCCAGCTGATCGCCATATTTCTCACCGCCGGGGTCTTCTTTTTCCTGGACGCCGCCTGGTTCTACCGCTGGAAGCTGAAGCAGCCGCTGGCGGTCCTGAATGAAGCGGCGGAAAAAATCGGCAAAAACGATCTGGATTTTCACATCGTCTCCCAAAGCTCCGACGAGCTGGGCAGGCTCTGCAGTTCCTTTGAATCCATGCGGTGCTCCCTGGAGGAGAACAACAGAGCCATGTGGCGGGCGATGGAGGAGCGCCGGCGATTAAACGCCGCCTTTGCCCACGACCTGCGCACGCCGCTGACCGTTTTGCAGGGCTACAGCGACTATCTGCTGGAGGGTCTGCCCACCGAAAAGGTTTCCCCGGAAAAGGCGGAGGAAACGGTCTCCACCATGAAGCGGAGCCTGACCCGCCTGGAGCAGTATGTGGAGGGTATGAACTCCGTGCAGAAGCTGGAGGATATTGAGCTGGAACGGCAGGAAACCCGCTTTGACGAGCTTTGTACCCAGCTTGCGGACACCGCGAAGATCCTCCGGGGGCAGGAGGAGCTTATCTTTGAAAAAACCGGGCAGGGCAGGGTGTACGCCGATAAGGAAATCCTGTTCCGCGTGTTTGAAAACCTGATGTCCAATGCCGGGCGGTACGCGAAAGAGCTTGTGGGCGTCCATATCGCGCTTGACGCTTCCACGCTGTCCCTCACCGTGTGGGACGACGGCAGCGGCTTTCCGCCGGAAGCGCTGAAAAAGGCGGCGGAGCCCTACTACCGGGGCGAATCCTCCAAAAATGCGCCGCTTTCCGGGTCTGCCGCGGCAGACCCGCATTTCGGGTTGGGGCTGTACATTTGCCGGGTGCTGTGTGAAAAGCACGGCGGCGCGCTGACCCTGCGCAACCGCCCGGAGGGCGGCGGGTCTGTGACCGCGTCTTTTGCCGTGACCGAAAAAACCTGAACGCAGTTGAAAAATTTTTGAAACACTTCCTGTATGCTGAGGACATCTCAGTAGAAGGAAGTGTTTTTTTATGAACGATGAAATCGTCATTTCCCATCTCTGCCAGAGCTACGGAAAAAAGGAAGCTCTGCGGGACGTGAGCTTCACCATACCCGCCGGAATGTTCGGGCTGCTGGGGCGAAACGGCGCGGGGAAAACCACCCTGATGAAGACCCTCTGCACCCTGCTGACCCCAAAAAGCGGGGAGATCACCCTGCGGGGCGTGCCGGTCCGGGAAACGGCAAGGGTACGGGGCATGGTGGGCTACCTGCCCCAGGAATTTTCCCTGTACCCGTCCATGACCGTGCGGGAGGGGCTGGACTACCTGGGGGTGCTGTCCGGCATGGAAAAGGACCTGCGCCGCAGGAGGATCGGCGAATTGCTGGAGCAGGTCAACCTGACCGAACAGGCGGGCAAAAAAGTAAAGGCGCTCTCCGGCGGTATGAAACGGCGGCTGGGCATCGCCCAGGCGCTGCTCCACGACCCCCGGATCATCATTGCGGACGAACCCACCGCCGGGCTGGACCCGGAGGAGCGGGTTCGCTTCCGGGAGCTGTTCTGCCGGCTTGCCGAGGAAAAAACCGTGCTGCTCTCCACCCATATCGTGGGGGATATCGAGGAAGCCTGTGAAAACCTGGCGATTCTGGACGAGGGGCGGCTGCGCTATGCGGGCACGGTAAAGGCGCTTTTGGAAACCACCGGGGAAGAAAACATGGAACGGGCGTATATCGCCTGTATCCACAGCGGAAGGGAGGACTGACCGTGTTCTGGAAGGAGCTGAAAAAGGGAGCGCTTTCCATTCCCTTCCTGCTGCTGTTTTTCACCATGCTGATCGTCTATCAGAGCCAGCTGAGCGGGTATCTGGACGAGGGAAGGAAGATCACAGAACCCCAGCCGGGGCTGGAAAGCTACGGTATCGTGCACACGGAAGACCCGGCGCTTGTCATGCCCGGGGCGCTGAACAGCCTGGGCTCGGAATTTGCAGACAACCGCTACGTCACCTACCCCTGGGGCTTTCTCCGCAACGTAAGACTGGGGGAAGCGGAGCAGGAAAAGATGGCGGAGCTGCTTTCCCAGCTTTCCGGGAAGCCGAAGGAGGAGATCATCGCCGCCGCGAACCGGGGGGAACTGGGGGGCGAGGTCACAGTCACCATGGGGCCGGACGGCAGCGCCTTCGCGGAGCCGCATAGTTCCGATCAGGGCATTTCCCCGGCGAAAGGGCTTTCCTATGAAAAATTCCGGGAGCTGATGAACCAGGCGGACGCCCTGCTGGGCGGGGGAAGCGATTATCAGGAGGAAAACCTCTCCGCCTTTGCCTACCGGGGAAAAACCTATAAGGAAGCAAAAAAAGAATATGAGGACGCCCGGGACATCGACCGCTTTACCGGCGCCCACGCCCGGCTTTTCTCCGATTACATGACCATTTTCTGCGCCTTTCTGCCCGCGTTCCTCATGGTATCAGAAGCCCTGCGGGACCGCCGGGCAAGGATACAGGATTTAATTTGGACAAGAAAAATCTCCTCCCTGCGGCTCACCCTGACAAGATACGGAGCGGCGGCGCTGCTTTCCATCAGCCCTGTGCTGCTGCTGGCGGGAGTGGACACGGTCCGCAGCGCCCTGCTGTACGCCGGGGAGCAGATCGACCTTTTGGCGTACCCCGCCTATGTGCTGGGCTGGATCCTGCCCACCGTGCTGTTTTCCTGCGGGCTGGGGCTTTTCTTCACCGAGCTGACCGACACGCCCATCGGTCTCGCCGCCGTGCTCGCTTTCTGGTTCCTGGACCTGAACCGGGGAATGCGGCAGATAAACGGCGGGTATGAGAACCTCACGCTCATGCCCCGGCACAACAGCCTGATGGGGGCTGCCACCCTGCAAAGCAATTTTGAAGCCCTGCTGGCAAACAGGCTGTTCTATACGGCGGCAGCGCTGGTTCTGGTCGGCGTCTCCGCTTTGATTTTGGAACAAAAACGGAAAGGAGGGTGGAAGGGCTATGACGCGCTCAAGGAGCTTTTTGCCCATCGCAGGGGTCTGCCTGAAAAATAACCTGCCGCCCCATCTGCTGCTCTGCCTGGGGCTGCTTCTGGGGGCATTTTTCCTGATGCAGCCCGCCTATTGGGAAGCGGATACCTCGAATAGCTTCTTCCTGATCTTCCTCCCCCTCACCGGGCTGCTCCTGCTGACCCCCCTGTTCCTGCCGGAGCAGGCGGAGGAGGTGCTGGACGTGATCCGGGTGCGCAGCACGCCTTTGGGAATCATTTACGGGATCCGGGCGGTCTGCTCCATCGTTTTCCTGCTGGCGCTGCCTGCCGGGGCGCTTCTCGCCCTCCGCCTGCTGCACTGTGAAACAGACCCCGGGCTGTGGGCGGCGGCGGTCTCCTCCTCCCTGTTCCTGGGTGGGCTGGGGGCGCTCTGCTACAGCCTGTGGGAAAACCTGCCTGCCGCCTATCTGGTGCCTGTGCTGTACTTTGTTCTCTGCGCCTTTACGGGGCAGAAGCGAATGGAGGACTGGGGACTGGGCGCGTTCTACCCCTTTCCCGGCGGCGAGGGCGCTGCCCCCGGTTTTCTCCCCGTCCTGTTTTTCGGCGGGCTCGTTCTACTGATTGCCGCCATTTTCCAGCGGTGCAGGAAGTGGGCGGGCTAAGCGCTTCCTCCTTTCCGGCGATTGGAAGCACACGCAAAAACTCCCTGTCTCTTTTTGAGAGACAGGGAGTTTTGTTTTCCATTTTATTTACCTGCCCTTGCATGGTCTGGCAAGAAATAATTCCCCGTGGTTTTCCAGCAGGTGCATACAATTTTTCGCGCCGGATTCCTTCTCAAAAATCCCGTACACCGCCGAGCCGCTGCCGGTCATCATGGCGCCCAGCGCCCCGGCGGAGAGCATGATCCGCTCCACCTTTTTCACCTGCATCAGCTTGATGGCGTCGTCAAAGCGGTTGGAAAGGCTTTTGCCGATCAGCCGCAGGTCCCCCGCTTCCAGCGCCTTTACCATGCGCTGGGTGGACTGTGTCCTGGACGGGGGAGCCTGGTCCAGCAGGGCGTAGGCGCGGGGGGTGCTGATCCCTGCCGGGGGCTTGCAGATGACGAAAAAGCAGTCCGGCATGGGAAATATGGGCGCCACCTTCTCCCCCGTCCCCGTACAGCGGCAGGTGCCGCCGTGGACGCAAAAGGGCACGTCCGCCCCCACCTGCGCGCCCAGCTCCATCAGCTCCGGCAGGGTGAGCTTTGCTTCCAGCATTTCATTCAGCCCCCGGAGCACGGCTGCGGCGTCGGCGCTGCCGCCCCCCATGCCGGCGCGGCTGGGAAGCCGCTTGTGCAGGGAAATTTCCACCCCGGTATTTTGCAGGCCGCAGTGCTTCAGGAAAAGCTCCGCCGCCCGGTACGCCGTGTTTTTCGTGTCGGTGGGCAGATATTTTTTATTGCTTTGCAAAAATATGCCCGCTTCCCTGCGGGGCAGAAGCTCCACCTCGTCCCACAGGGACACGCTCTGCATGACCGTGTCCAGCAGGTGATAGCCGTCCTCCCGCTTCCCGGTCACGTCCAAGGTCAAATTGATTTTTCCGTATGCCCTGAGCTTCATAACGTCCTGCCTTTCTCGCCTCTACAGCCGGAACGCCCCGAAACGGCGCACATCGATGACGTGCTGGGGGCACATTTCATGGCAGCAGAAGCAGTGAATGCAGTTTTTATAGTCGATCTCCGCTTTCCTGTTTTTCACGGTGATGGTGTGCTGGGGGCAGCTTTCCGCGCATTTCCCGCAGCCCACGCAGTTCTTTTTGTCGATGCGGGGATAGGGAGTGGTCAGCTTTTTGGCAGCCGGGCGCAGGAAGCGGGGCAGCCTGTCGATAAAATCCGTGCTGGACGCCCTGGCCTTTTTGAAATCCGCCCGCCGCAGAGAAGCGGGGTCGTCCCCCAAAAGCTCCACCTCCGACAGCGACGCCGGGGAAAGCCCTCTCTCCTTTCCATAGCGGAGCATGAGAACGCTGTCCGCTTCTATCCCGATCAGGCTCGTAGCGCACAGGTCGGCGGCGTAAGGGTTCTTCGCGGCAATGACGGCTCCCAGCTCCCGGCGGCTCCCCCCGGTGGGTCCGTCCCCCTCCATTGCCCAGATACCGTCCAGCAGGGAAAGGTCGGGGCGGAGAAAGGCGCACAGGTCCGTGAGCATTTGGGAAAATTCCTCTTTCTGGGGGAACCGGCAGTGCAGCTCCGGCTTTTGCAGACCGGGCACCACGCCGAACAGGTTCTTTACCGCCCCGGAAAAGCCCACCATGGAGTGGGTCTTCAGCTTTGCCAGGTTGATGAGATAGTCCGCTTCCAGAAAGGGAGCGACAATTTCCAGCCGTCGGCAGACAACGCCCTCCGGCAGTGTTACGGGTCTGCTCTCGCAGCCGGTATACAGGGAAAAGCCCATGGCTTCCGCCATATCCGCATAGCCGCAGGCTTTGAAATGCGATTTCATAATTCCCGGGGTGTAGGGACCGCCGGGGCTTTCGGCAAGGAGCACCTCTGCCCCCGCCTTTTTCACGCAGCTCCCCACCGCCGCCGCAAAGGCAGGGTGAGTGATCGCCGCGTCCTCCGGCTTCCCGCGCATGACAAGGTTGGGCTTCAGCACCACGGTCATGCCGGGCTTCAGCTCGTCGTAAACGTGCAGCGACCTGAAAATTTTGTCCACCAGCGGCTCCAAGTCCTCCGCCCGGTAGGTATTGCACCGGGCAAGATATACCCGCTCGCTCATAGCTCTTTCAGGAACGCTTCCATGCGCTCCAAAGCTTCGGTGATGTGCTTGATGGAATAGGAATAGGAAATGCGGACAAAGCCCTCGCCGCAGGCGCCGAAGGCGTCCCCGGGAATGACCGCCACATGGTGGGAATAGATCAGCTTTTCGCAAAATTCCTGAGAGGAAAGCCCGGTGGACTGAATGGACGGGAACACGTAGAACGCGCCCTCCGGCTCAAAGCAGGTCAGCCCCATCTGGTTCAGCCCGTCCACAATGAGCCTGCGCCGCATATCGTACTGCCCCCGCATATATTCGATGTCCTCGTCCCCGTTCTCCATGGCCTCGATGGCCGCGTACTGGCTGGTGGTGGGGGCGCTCATGATGGCAAACTGGTGGAGCTTCGTCATCACCCCGATGATCTCCGCCGGTCCGGCGGCATAGCCCAGCCGCCAGCCCGTCATGGAATGGGATTTGGAGAAGCCGTTGACCAGCACCGTCCGCTCCCGCATGCCCGGCAGGGAAGCAAAAGACACATGGGGCGTGCCGCCATAGGTGAGGGACGCGTAGATCTCATCGGAAAGCACGATCAGGTTATGGCGCTCCACCACCCCGGCGATCTCTTCCAGGTCCTCTTTCCGCATGACCGCCCCGGTGGGGTTGTTGGGATAGGGCAGCACCAGAAGCTTTGTCCTGTCCGTGATTTTTTCCTCCAGCTCCTGTGCCGTCAGCCGGAAGCCGTTCTCCGGCTTTGTCTCCACGATGACGGGCACGCCCCCGGCGATCTGGGTAATGGGCACATAGCACACAAAGGAGGGTTCGGGGATCAGCACCTCGTCGCCCGGAGAGACTATGCTGCGAATGCAGAGGTCGATGGCCTCGCTGCCGCCCACCGTCACCAGGACGTCGGTTTCCGGGGCGTACTGCACATGGTAGTGGCGCTGCAAAAACGCCGCGATGCTTTCCCGCAGGCGGATAAAGCCCCGGTTGGGGGTGTAGCGGGTGCGCCCCTTTTCCAGGGACTCGATGCCCGCCTCCCGAATATGCCAGGGAGTATGAAAATCCGGCTCGCCCACGGAAAGGGAGATCACGTCCTCCATCTCATTGGCAATGTCGAAAAATTTCCGAATGCCGGAGGGCTTGATGTTTTTCGCCGTGGGATTCAGCAATGTATTGTAATCAATCACAAAGGTTGCTCCCCCTCTCGTCCCGTTCCTCGTAATCGCTGTTATAGACGATGCCGCCGTCCTTGTACTTGGTCAGCACAAAATGGGTGGCGGTGGACAGCACCCCGTCAATGGGCGCAAGGCGCTTGCTGACGAACATGGCAATGTCGGACATGGTGGCGCCTGTCACCGTCACCGCCAGATCGTACCCGCCGGACATCAAATACACGCTTTCCACCTCCGGGAAGTTCATGACCCGCCCTGCGATCTCGTCGAAGCCCGTATCCTTCTGGGGGGAGACCCGCAGCTCAATGAGCGCCGTGGCGCGGTGAACGTCCGTCCGCTCCCAGTTGACCAGCGCGTGATAGCCCTTGATCACGCCCTCTTTTTCATAGTCGGCGATGGCTTTCTTTACGTCCGCCTCCGTTTCGTTCAGCATGACCGCCAGCTGGGCGGGGGTCAGGGTAGCGTCCTCCTGCAAAAGCCCAAGAACCTGATTCATTGCCATAAAAATGACCTTCCTTTCGTTTTCTAGTAGTTAGTCGTTAGTCTTTAGTTGTTAGAAAAAGCTTTTGCCGTTCACGGCTACAGCTCCTCCAAAATTTCCCGGGCTGTCTGCTCCGCGACGGGGGTGGAAAATACGCCGGGGGAAAATTCCACCACGCCGCCGATCCCCCGCTGCAGCACGAAATGCAGTTTGCCGTCCTTTACCTTTTTGTCGGTGTACAGCTTTTGCACCAGCTCGTCTTTTTTTATTTCCGGGGGAATTTTTACGGGCAGCCCTGCCCGTTCCAGCAGCGCCAGCACCCGGCGGCGCTCCTCCTCCGTCAAATAGCCCATGCGCTGCGCCAGCGCCGTTTCCGCCGCCAGCCCGATGGACACCGCCTCTCCGTGCAGCAGGGTGTAGCCGCTGACCGTTTCGATGGCCCTGCCCACGGTATGCCCCAGGTTCAATATCTCCCGCAGCCCGCTTTCCCGCTCGTCCTGCATGACCACCTCGTATTTGATGCGGCAGTTTTCCTCCGCCACAGCGGTGCAGACCTTCTCGTCACAGGCAAGCAGCCCGGAAAGGTTCTGCTCCAGATACTCAAAGAAGCCCGGGTGGGCAATGCAGGCGTGCTTGACCGTTTCCGCCAGCCCGCTGGAAATCTGCCGCTTTGGCAGGGTCTTCCACGCGTTTACGTCGACATATACCTTTTTCGGCTGATGGAAAAGCCCGATCAAATTGGTGGCGAGTGGGGTATCCACCGCGGTCTTGCCCCCGACGGAGGCGTCCGCCGCCGCCAGCAGTGTGGTGGCATAGTTCACAAAGGGCACGCCCCGGGCAAAGGTTCCGGCAAGGAAACCCGCCAGGTCCGTGACCACGCCGCCGCCGATGGCGATCACGGCGCAGTCCCGGCGGCAGCCCCTTTCCAGCAGCTCGTCTTCCAGCCGTGCCTTTGTTTCCCGGGTCTTCTGCCGCTCCCCGGCGGGGAACACGAACAGCTCCGCCTGAAAGCCCGCTTCCCGCAGCATGGCTTGCAGCTTATCGCCGTACAGCGGCTTTACATTGCTGTCGGTGATAAGCGCCAGCTTTTTTCGGTTTCCCACCAGCCCGTTTTGCAGATCGGCAACAAGCTTTTCTTCCAGCCCGAAGCCGATCTCGATTTCATAGCTGTCGTCCACCACTTTTTTCAGCTCTACCTGAAACACACCCATGGCGGCGCTCCTTTCTTATTTCAATGGCAGCATTCTGGGGCTGCGGCGTTCATACAGGGCAAGCTCCGTAAAGCCCGCTTCCCGCAGCAGCTCCATGCCCCTGTCGATCCCCTTGCCCAAATCCTCCGTGCTGTGGGCGTCGGAGCCCAGGGTCACCAGCCTTCCCCCCAGCTCCCGGTAGCGGGCAAGCAGGGGCAGGTCGGGCAGCGCTTTCCCGATTTTCTGCCGGTAGCCGGAGGTGTTCACCTCCAGCGCCTTTTCCGCCCGGATCAGCGCCAAAAGCACCTCGTCGATCTGCTTTTTGTGCTTTGACAGGTCCACGGGAATGCCGTGGTCGCCCTCGATATACCGCAGGGGGTAGGTCAAATGCCCCAGGGAATCGAAATTGCCCCATTCGATGACTTCCAGCAGTTCCTGCCAGTAGGCGGCGAGCAGGCGGTCCACGAAATCCGGCGGCTGGACGGTATAGTCCAGAAAGTAAAAATCCTCAAAGCCTCTGATATTGTGAAGGGAGCCGATGATAAAATCGTACTCCTTCCCCTGAAGGGCGGCGTCTGCCGCCGGAAGATTTTGATTGGGCTGCCCCATCTCAATGCCCCGGTAAAACCGAAAATCTCCCGGAAGCGTTTTCTTCACCTTTGCCATTTCCGCCCATGCCCGCTCCACCCGGGGGGCATAGCGCTCCTCAAATTTCTGACACTCGCAGTGGTCGGTGAGGGTATAGGCGTACAGCCCTAAGTCCGCCGCCCGGGCGCACATGGCTTCCACGGGGTCGTTCCCGTCCGGCGAGCAGACAGAATGGTTGTGGCAATCCACGGCGTACAAATGCTCCATGACAGGTCTCCCCTTTTCAGTAGTCGGCAATAAGCTCATTTCGAGCCGCAAAGAACGTTTTTCCGCGTTTCTCTTTGGGTACGCGGCGCGCCCCAGCCGTTATCTGATGATTATAGCATAAAACTCCGAAAAAGAAAAGCGCCGGGAAAAAGCCGGGGAAAGCCACATTTCCCTTGACAACTCCCCCGCTGCGCTTCATAATAGAAAAGTAATTTTCAAACAATTCCAGAGAGGAAGTTATCTGCATGGAAAAGATGGAAAAGGCAGTTATCACAGTGATCGGAAAGGATATGGTGGGCATTTTGGCAAAGGTTTCCGCCATGTGTGAGAAGCAGGGCGTCAACGTGCTGGAAGTGACTCAGTCTGTATTGCAGGATATGTTTGTGATGGTCATGATGGTGGACATCACCCACGCCACCGCAAAGGTTGCCGATATGGCGGACCAGTTTGACAAGCTGGGCGAAAGCCTGAACCTGAAAATTCACGTTATGCACGAGGATATTTTTCAGTCTATGCACAGAATATAAAACTCACTTTGTGAGTTTTATATTCTTGGGAGTTTCCTTTTTGTTTTTTGGAAACTCCCAATCTAATAACTAAAATCTAACGACTAACAACTAAAAGAGGGTCTGTCCTTATGAACACCAATGAAATTTTAGAAACGATCAATATGATAGACAATGAAAACCTCGACGTGCGCACCATCACGATGGGGATTTCCCTGCTGGACTGCATCGACCCCGACGCAGAGAAGGCTGCAAAGAAAATTTATGAAAAAATCTGCCGCTATGCCGAAAACCTTGTCCGCACCGGCGAGGATATCAGCAGGCAGTACGGCATTCCCATCATCAACAAGCGCATTTCCGTGACCCCCATCGCCATGGTCTCCGGGGCGTGCCCCGGCACCTCTCCCGTACATTTTGCCAAGGCGCTGGACCGGGCTGCCAAAACGGTTGGGGTCAATTTCATCGGCGGCTATTCCGCTTTGGTGCAGAAGGGTTTTGGTCCCGGGGATTACGCGCTAATAGAAAGCATTCCCGAGGCGCTATCCGAAACGGAATTTGTCTGCTCCTCCGTAAATGTGGGCTCCACCAAGGCGGGCATCAACATGGACGCCGTGGAAAAAATGGGGCGCATCGTTTTGGAAACCGCCCAGCGCACCGCCGACCGGGACTGCATTGGAGCCGCCAAGCTGGTGGTGTTCTGCAACGCCCCGGAGGACAATCCCTTTATGGCGGGGGCGTTCCACGGTCCCGGCGAGCCGGACTGCGTGATAAACGTAGGCGTTTCCGGTCCCGGCGTGGTGCGGGCAGCGATCCAGAAGCTGGGCAAGGACAAAAATCTGACGGAGATCGCCGAGCTTATCAAGCGCACGGCGTTCAAGATCACCCGCATGGGGCAGCTGGTGGCGCAGGAAGCCTCCCGGCGGCTGTGCGTGCCCTTTGGCATTGTGGATCTTTCCCTCGCCCCCACCCCCGCCATCGGCGACAGCGTCGCCCATATCCTGGAGGGCATGGGGCTGGCGCAATGCGGCGCCCACGGCACCACGGCGGCGCTGGCGCTGCTGAATGACGCGGTGAAAAAGGGCGGCGTGATGGCGTCGTCCAGTGTGGGCGGGCTTTCCGGCGCTTTTATCCCCGTAACGGAGGACGCCGGCATGATAGACGCCGCACGCAGCGGCTGCCTGACCTTGAACAAGCTGGAAGCCATGACGGCGGTCTGCTCCGTGGGGCTGGACATGATCGCCCTGCCCGGCGACACCCCGGCGGAGATCATCTCCGGCATCATCGCGGACGAAATGGCGATCGGCATGGTAAACTCCAAAACCACCGCCGTCCGGGTCATTCCCGCTGTGGGAAAAGCGGCGGGAGAAGAGCTGGATTTCGGCGGGCTGCTGGGGCGAGGACCCATCATGGCGGTAAACCCCGCTTCCCCGGCGGAATTTATCCACCGGGGCGGCAAGATACCCGCCCCCCTGCAGAGCCTGAAAAACTGAACAGCGTAGCAAAGCCGGCGGAAATTCCGCCGGCTTTTTTGTTTGGGCTTGCAGAAACCGGGAAAAACAGGTAAAATGATTGCAGGGCAATCATTGCAGTCTGCACCTTCGGTGCTGATAGAGCCAACAATAAATCAGGAGAAAAAAACTATGCCACGGCAGAAAAAACAGAAGCTGACCAAAGAGGAAAAAAAGCTTCGGTCAGCGGAGATCAAAGCAAAAACAAAGCAGGAGATCAAAGAGCACCCGGTGCTGTTTTCCGCCTATGTGATCCTGCGGGCGCTGGTCATCGCGGTAATGATCCGCCAGGTATTCCAGCAGGAATATTACGATGTGTTCCTCTGCGCGCTGACCCTGGCGCTGTTCACCATTCCCAGCTTTGTAGAGCGGCGGCTGCACATCGACGTGCCGAACACCCTGGAGGTCATCATTCTGCTGTTTATTTTTTCGGCGGAGATTTTAGGGGAAATCCAGGAATACTACCTGATCTTCCCATTCTGGGACACCATGCTGCACACCATGAACGGCTTCCTGATGGCGGCGATCGGCATCGCCATGGTGGATATCCTGAACCGCTCCCGGAAATTCAAGGTGCGGCTGTCCCCGGCGTTTGTGGCGGTGGTGGCGTTCTGCTTTTCCATGACCATCGGCGTGCTGTGGGAATTTTTTGAATACGGCATGGATTGTTTCTTCCACATGGACATGCAGAAGGATACCCTGATCCCCGCCGTTACCTCCGTTATGCTGAACCCGGATGGGCGCAACGCCGCCGTCACCGTTCCCATCGAAAGCGTTGTCATAAACGGTACGCCCTGGGCGGGATATATCGATATCGGGCTTCACGACACTATGAAGGACCTGCTGGTGAATTTCATCGGCGCGGTGGTGTTTTCCGTCATTGGCATGCTGTATATCATGGGGCGCGGCAGGGGAAAATTTGCCCCGAAATTTATCCCCCGGCTGAAAGAAAACGAGCTTCCCCCGCCTGATGAGGAAAAGGGCGGGCTACTGGACCCCATTCCCCTTTCGGAGGAAGAGCCTGAGCCTGCGAGCGCCTGCCCCGACTGCATTTTCTGCAAGATAGCGGCGGGGGACGCCCCCTGCCAGAAAATCTATGAGGACGAATACACCATGGCGTTTCTGGACATTGCCGGGGACGCCGAGGGACATACCGTGGTGATCCCCAAAGAGCACGTGGAAAGCCTGATCGATTGCGGGGAGGAGACCTGCGCCCGCCTGATGGAAACGGTGAAGCGCATCTCAGAGCACTATGTAAAAGACTGCGGCTATCAGGGCGTCAATGTGCTGAACGCCAGCGGCAGCGCCGCCCAGCAATCCGTCCCCCATCTGCACGTTCACATCATTCCCCGCCGGGAAAACGACGGGCTGAACGCCTGGCCGGAGCTGGGGCAGGACCGTAACCCTCTGGAAGCGCTGAGAGAAAAGCTGACCATGCTGCCGGAGCCGGACAAAAAGGGATCGGAGGACTGAAAGCCGTTTCCGCTACCGAAGATACTGTGTGACCTGCCGGGCTCGTGAACAGAGTGCCGGGAAAAATATTGCAGGAGGGACCTTTATGGGAACTATCATCAAAACAAAGTACGGGGAGCTTTCAGGCGTAGACCACGGCTGGTATACGGAATACCGTGGCATTCCCTACGCGAAACCGCCGGTGGGAAAACTGCGCTGGAAAGCGCCCCAGGAGCCGGAACCGTTTGACGGCGTGTATCAGGCGGTAGATTTCCGTCAAAAATGCGTCCAGTCCGAGGGTTCTTCTCCCCCGTGGGATAAGGACTTTTACGATGACCCGGCATTTGACTGCCCTGTGGATGAGGACTGCCTGTATCTCCATATTTGGGCGCCGAAAGACGCTGCGGGCTGCCCGGTAGCGTTCTGGATACACGGCGGCGCTTTTATGGGAGGCTGGAGCAGTGAAAAGGAATTTGACGGAGCCGCCTACTGCCGCAGGGGCGTGATCTTCGTCAGCGTGGAATACCGCTGCAATGTGTTCGGCTTCCTTGCCCACCCCTGGCTGACGGAAGAAGCGGGGACCTCGGGCAATTACGGCACGCTGGATCAGATCGCCGCCCTGAACTGGGTCCATGAAAACATCGCCGCTTTCGGGGGTGACCCTGCAAACATTACCGTTTTCGGACAAAGCGCCGGCGCCATGAGCACCCAGACGCTAATCTCCTCGCCGCTGACGGAAAACAAGATCGCCAAGGCGATCCTGCAGAGCGGCGGCTCTTACGGAAACGGTCTGCACCGCGATATTCCCCTTTCCGAGCAGGAGAGCTACGGTCTGCTGTTTTCCGAAGTCCTGCACGCCGACAGTCTGGTGGAAATGCGCGCCGCGCCTGCTGCGGAGCTGCTGGCAGCCATCGGTCCCTTTTTCGAGAAAGCCATGCCGCTGGCGCACGGTCTGTTCCTGACCCCCACCATAGACGGGACGGTCCTGACCGGTGGATATTACGATCTGATCGATCAGGGAAAGATCAAGGATATCCCCTATATGCTGGGGTGTACCAAGGACGATATCATGACACCCAAGGATCTGAAGGACCCCATGGAGGACCCCCTTTATCAGGGCAGCGTAGCGTTCAGCCATCAGCTGGAAAAGCTGGGGCGCGACCCCGCCTATGTCTACTATTTCACGCGGGACCTGCCCGGCGACGAACAGGGCGCATGGCACTCCTCAGAGCTGTGGTACATGATGGGTACGATGGACCGTTGCTGGCGTCCCTGGACGCCGGAGGACTATGCCCTTTCCGCGCAAATGCTGGATTACTGGTGCAATTTTATGAAGACCGGCGACCCCAACGGCGAAAGCCTGCCGCAATGGAAACCCTGCGCTGGAAAAGACAGTTTCGTAAAGAAGCTGGATGTGGCAAAGCCCGTTTCCTGAACCCCGGTGTTTTCTCTGGGATAAAATCAAAGGTAGATACAAAGACAGTGGCGGCAGATACTGCCGCCACTGTTTCTTTATAACTCTCCCAAAGCTGCGTCCTGCAAAAAGCGCGGCAGTGGATACCGAATGCCGGATCCCGGAAAGGACATGATTCCGCCTACAAACCAGCGTACCCGAAACTTTTTTCCGTCCGATGCCGGAATATTAGACCCTTGGCGTCTATAGAACAGTGTACCTGTGAGGCACTGAAAAAATATGGTTTTGCTTTTGCAAAATCACGGTTCTGCGAACCGTGAAATATTTTTTCCGCCCCTTGATGGCAGTGTACCCCAGAGACTACGAAAAAGAATGTTCGGCGTTCTTTGTCGAACATTCTTTTCCCGACCATTATTCCCAAAAGCCGCTGAAAAAGCGCGGTTTTGCGAAATAAAAGAAAGGCTGCGCCTTTCTTCCTGGAAAAGGCTTCGGCTGCACCGCAGCCGATTTTCTAAATGAAAACCGCCTTTTCTGCTTTCTGATATGCCGAAAAGCGGTTTTTCCACCCATTCCGTGAATTTTAGAACACCATAACCTATAGATCGGTGTACCCAAAAGCCGCTGAAAAAATATGGTTTTGCTTTAGCAAAATCCCGGCTTTTCAAGCCGGGAAATATTTTTTCCGCCCCTTGATGGCAGTGTACCCCAGAGACTACGAAAAAGAATGTTCGGCGACCTTTGTCGAACATTCTTTTTCCGCCCCTAAATGTCGCGGAACCGCTTCACCCGCCGCAGCTGCTTCTGCTTCCGGCGGTAAAGCAAAATCAAAATGATATAGACGATGACAAGCGCCACGATCACCGCCATGACCACAAGGAACCACGGGGCGCTGAGCACCGCCTGTCCCTGCTCCCACACATGGAGGGCTTCGCTCCTGTCCACGGATTCCGCCGCCACCAGGGACACGGTGGCGATGGTCTCCCCGGCGTAGCTCAGGGTCGCCGTGCCGATCTGTTCCCCCTTGCGGATAGGGGCTTCCACGCTTTCCGGGATATCCGGCGTGATCATGATGCTGGTGGAATTTACCTCCGACGGCAGCATGACGGAAGCGTTCTCTCCCGCCACCAGCAGCAGTTCGTCCTTTTTCCACGCGTATTTCAAATTGACCGAGCTCATCACATCTCCCCGCACCGCCACGGTCTTCTTTTCCAAGCTGCTCAGCGACCAGCGGAACAGGGTGGCGCAGTCCAGCATTTCTCCATGGATCTCACAAAAGCCGCCGTCGCTGTAATACATGGGGCTTCCCATCGCCACGGCAATGTAGGTATAGCCATATGCTGTGGCGGAGGCGGTAATGCAGTATCCCGCCTCGTCCAGCGAGCCGGTCTTAATGCCCGTGGCAAACTGGTAATAATAAGACATTCCCGTTTCGTCCACATAGTTTGTCAGCATTTTGTTGGTGGTGTTGGCCGTGCGCACCTCTTCCGAGCCGACGGGACGGTAATTGTAGGCGGAGGTGCCGGTGATCTCCGTAAAGTTCGGCAGGGTCATGGCGTACTTCGTGATGGTCGCCATATCTCTGGCGGAAGCAAAATGGTTTGGATTGTGCAGCCCGTGGGCGTTGGTAAAGTGGGTATGTTCGCAGCCCAGCTCCCTTGCCTTGTCGTTCATCAGCTTTACAAAATAGCTCTTTCCGGTATAATCCGTGGGATCAATGCCGCTGTGGGTTCCGCCGCCGTCTCCGTCATCCCATTCATCTCCGCCGTCCTCATCAGGGTCCGGGGTGGGAGTGGGCGTGGGGGCGGGGGTGGGGTTCGCCGCGGCTTCGCTGAGCACCGCCGCCTGCTCCTCCGGGTAAATGGAATCCACATATTTTGCCAGGGTCAGGGCGGCGTTGTTGCCGCTGGGCACCATCATCAGGTACAGCATATCCAGGCCGTTAAAGGTTTCCCCGGGATACATATCCGCCACGGAGCTGCCGGTGTTCATCAGCTCCTCGTCCACGCTTTCCGGCATGGTGATATTGGTGTTCTCGATGTCGGGAATATTTTCATAGGCGATGATATAGCTCATGATCTTGGTCATGGACGCCATGGGCAGCGGCTCGTCGGCGTTCATGGCGTACGCCACCGTATCCGTATCCAGATTCAGCAGGAACAGGGACTTGCAGTGGGGCTCGGTATTGTCGTCCCCGATATCCCAGTTGAAGTCAAAGCCCTCGGCGGACGCGGGGGCAGCCCCCGCGGTGCAGAAAATCAATATCGTCAGCAGCAGCGCCGCCAGCCCTTTCATTTTTTTCATGAAAAGCCCACCCTTTTCTCGTTTCCGGGCTGTACGCCCCGAAAATTTTATAGTATACTGATATCGTGACCAGAAAAGCTCTTTTCCCTCTACGGAAAAAGGCGCGGAATTTTTTCAACATTCAGTATACATGATTCCCCCCAAAAAGGAAAGGCGGAATTTCTTAAAAATTTGTATCTTTTCGGAAAGCAGGTGGATTTTTGAAGCTGTTTCATACCTCGGACTGGCATTTGGGCAAAATGCTGTACGGCAGGAACCTGCTCCCTGACCAGCGCTGGTTTTTCGAGCGGGTGTTCCTCCCTGCCGCAGAGCGGGAAAAACCTGCCTGCGTGCTGCTTGCCGGGGATATTTACGACCGGCAGATCGCCCCGCCGGAAGCCATTCAGCTGTTTGATTTTGTCCTGTCCCGGCTGACGGAGCTGGGGATCAGGCTTTGTATCATTTCCGGCAACCACGACGGCGCGGACCGCATTGCCATTTTGAAAACCGCCCTGCGGGACAGCGGCGTGTATTTTTCCACCTGCCTGCAGGACGTGCTGTCCCCGGTGCTGCTGGAGGAAAACGGCGAAAAGGCGCAGATTTTCCTCCTCCCCTATTTCAACAGCGCGCAGGGGCGGGAATTTTTGCAGGACGACTCCCTGCGGGGGGAAAACGCCTGTATGCGGAAAATCCTGGAAATGCTTCCCCCGCTGTTTGAGCCGGGCGCCGCCCATATCCTGGTATCCCACTGCTTTGCCGCCGGGGCGGAAAGGTCCGATTCGGAAAGCAGCCTGTTCGTAGGCGGCGCGGGGGAGATCCCGCCGGAGCTTTTTTCCGCCTTTGACTATGTGGCGCTGGGACATCTCCACGCCCCCCAGCGGGCGGGGGAACGGGGCAGGTATTCCGGCTCCCCCCTGAAATATTCCGTAGACGAGCAGAACCAGAAAAAAGGCTACTGCGATGTAATTTGGGACGGCAAAGCGGTTTCCGCCGAACATATCCCGGTGGAGCCGCTGCACGACGTCCGCCGGGTCTCCGGGCTGTTCCGGGAGCTGTTGGAGCAGGGGAAGAAAGCCCCCTGCGAGGATTATGTGGAGCTGGTGCTGACGGACAAAAGCCCTGTCTTCCAGGCGCGGGACAAGCTGCGCCCCTACTACCCCAACCTGCTGTCGGTGCAGAACCCCTGGGCAATCGCCGGGGAAGCCGGGCAGCGGGCGGAAAAGCTCCGGGGGCAGGACGACAGGACCATATTTTCTTCCTTTTTGCAGGATATCTGCGGCGCTGCCCCGGAGGACGGGGAAATGGCGCTGTTTGAAAGCGTTCTTGGGGAGGTGGAGCCATGAAGCCCCTACGGCTGCTGCTGCAGGCGTTCGGACCCTACCCGGACAAAACGGAGCTTGATTTCACCGCCTTTGCGGAAGCGGGGCTGTTCCTCATTTCAGGTCCCACCGGCGGCGGGAAGACCGCCCTGCTGGACGCCATGAGCTTTGCCCTGTTCGGGCGGGCGACCGGGGGCAGGCGCGCCTTTGCCGATATGCGCTGCATGGCTGCAAAGGACGAGGACCCCACCATCGTGGAATACGATTTTTCCCTGCAGGAAACGGTGTACCGCTTCCGCCGCACCCGGTACCTCCACATCAACCGCAATACAAAAGAGCCGGAATTTCGGGAATCCCATGAATGCTATGTGCTGGAAAACGGGGACTTCCGCCTGCTGGAAAGCCGCAGCGAAAGCGCTGTGCGCAGCCGGGCGGAGGAGCTGCTGCACCTGACAGGGGAGCAGTTCGCGCAGGTGATCGTGCTGCCCCAGGGGGAATTTCTCCGGCTGCTGCGGGCAAACTCCAAGGAAAAGGGAGAAATGCTCCGCACGCTGTTCGCCGCCGACCGCTGGAAGCTGCTGACCGACCGGCTGAACCGCCTTGCCAGGGAGCTGGAAGACAAGCTGAAGGATTCGGAAGCCAGGAAAAATTCCCTGCTGCAAAAAGAAAATCTGGAAACCGTGGAAGCGCTGGCGGAAAGCGTGACCGCTGCCGAGGAACGGGAAACCGCCCTCCGCGCCGCCGGGGAGCTGCTGACCCGGCAGTGGCAGCAGGCAAGCAGCGTTATGCAAACAGCGGAGCAATGGCAGCGGCTGGTCACAGCGCTGACGGAAGCGCAAGCCGCCTTCCAAACGGCGCGGGAGCAGCGGGAAACGCTGAAAGAGCAGGCGCCCCTTGCCGCGGAACAGCGGGAAAAGGCGGCAAAGCTGCGGCAGGACGCGGTAGCCCTGGCGCAGGAGACCGCCCGGCTGGCGGAAAAGCGGGAAGACCTTCTCCGGCTGCGGGAGCTGACCGCCCAGGAGGAAAGGTTGCAAAAATCCGTGCTGACCCTGCAGAGCGAGTTGACAGCGCTGGGAGAGCAGGAAAAGGAGCTTCTCACCCGGCTGGAAACAGGGGAAAAATTCGTCCGCCAGTGCCAGGCAGCCGCAAGGCTCCTGCCCGGTCTGCTGGAACGGCAGCAGGCGCTGGAAAAAATGCTGGAAGCCCAAAAGGAGCTTTCCCGCCGCCGGGAAAGCCTTGCCCGGACAGAAGCCGACCTTGCCGCCCAAGAGCAGGAAGCGGGGCGGCTGAAAGTCCTCTGCCTTGCGCTGACGGAAAAGCTGAACGCCCAGGAAGCCGTTTTGCGCCGGAACGCCGCGCTGGGGCTGGCGCAGTCCCTGCGGGAGGGCGAGCCCTGCCCTGTCTGCGGCAGCCGGGAGCACCCCGCCCCCGCCCACGGCGAGCAGCAGCTTCTTCGGCAGGACGAGCTGGAAGCCCTGCGCGCCGGGGAAAAGGACGCGAGGGAAAAGCAGCTGACTGCCATTGCCCGGCAAAGCGCCCTGCAAACGGAAAAAGAAAAAGCCGCCGCTGCCCTGGGGGAACAGGAGGAAATCTGCGCCGCCTTCTCCCTTTCCGCGGAGCAGGCTTCAGCGGAAAGCAGCGAGCTGGCACAAAAAACCGCACTGACCAAACGAGACGCGGACAGGCTGGAAAAAGCCCAGGCAAAGCTTTCCGAATTGACCGCCGAACGGGAAGCTGTCGCCGCCCGTCTTTCCGAGAAAAAAGAAAAGCTTTCCGCCGGAGCCGCCAGAGCGGCAGAGCTGGCGCAGCAGAAAAGCGCGGCGGAGCAAGCCCTCGCCGGGCTGACCTCCTCCGCTTTGGAGCAAAGCATCAAAGAGAAAGAACAGCAATATCAGCAGCTGGAAGCCTCTGCCAAAGCCCTTTTGCAGCAGGCGGAGGAATTTGATAAAAAACGGCAGGACGCGGAAACCGCCCTGCGCCTGAAGCAGGCGGCATTGGAGCAGGCGGAACAGGCACAGAAGGAATTTTCCGCCCCATGGGACGCCCCGCCGGAGCTGGAAGCCCTGCGCAGCCGGGAAGCGGAGCTGCGGGAACAGCGGGTGCGGCAGTCGGAAGAGCTGGGGCAGGCTGCCCAGCGCGCCGATTCCCTGAAAAAAACGCTGGAAGCCGTCGGGCGGCTGGACAAGGACGCCGGGGAGCTGAACCGGGAATACAGCCGCACGGCGAAGCTGGCAAGGTCCCTGTCCGGCACGAACCCCCAAAAGCTGCCCATTTTGCAGTATGTGCTCAGCATTATGCTGGAGGAGGTGCTGGTCAGCGCCAACCACTTTTTCTCCGCCCTGAGCCGTGGGCGCTACGCCCTGCGGCTGATGGACGCGCCCAAGGGGGGCAACGCCTACAGCGGGCTGGATCTGGAGGTGCTGGACGGCGCTTCCATGCTGCCCCGCTCCATTGAGACCCTGTCCGGCGGGGAACAGTTCTTGGCGTCCCTGTCGCTGGCGTTTGGGTTATCCGAGGTGGTGCAGAACCATTCCGGCGCCGTCCGGCTGGATTCCCTGTTCATCGACGAGGGCTTCGGCTCTCTGGACGGTGAAACCCTGGACACCGCCATGAAGGCGCTGGAGCTTTTGCAGGGCGGCGGGCGGCTGATCGGCATTATTTCCCACGTATCCGAGCTGAAAAACCGTATTCCCGGCAGGGTCCAGGTCACAAGGGACGAAGCTGGGGCGTCTCACGCAAAAATCATATTGTAGAAAGGAAGTTTTCTCATGAAAGTCACCTTTATCAAGCACAGCTCCTATTTTGTGGAACTGGACACCTGCTGCCTGCTGTTCGACTACTACGAGGGCACTGTGCCGGAAACGGAAAAGCCCCTGTACATTTTCGCCAGCCACAGCCATGGCGACCATTTTTCCGAGCAGGTGTTTTCACTCTCCCGGGAAAACCGGGAGACGGCGTACCTGCTTTCCGCCGACATCTGGGAAAGCCGCGTGCCGGAAGCCTTTCGGCAGCAGACCGTTTTCGTCTCCCCCCACCAGACCTACGCCGTGGGTGCGGTGAAAGTCGCCACGCTGGAATCCACCGATGTGGGCGTGGCGTTCCTGGTGCAGTGCGAGGGGAAGCTCATTTACCATGCCGGCGACCTGAACTGCTGGGTCTGGGACGGTGCGCCCCGCTTCCAGAACGACCAGATGAAGCTGCAATACAAGCGGGAGCTGAGGATTTTGTCCGGCAGGAAAATTGACGTGGCGTTCGTTCCCCTCGACCCCCGGCAGGAAGAAAATTTTGACCTCGGTATGAAGCTGTTCTTCGACGCGGCAGGGGCAAAGCACGTGTTCCCCATGCATATGTGGGAGGACTATTCCGTGGTGCCGCTGTTCAAATCCACCCCCGGCTATGAAAAATATGCCGACCGTCTGATGGACGTATCCGCACCCGGGCAGGAATTTGTGATCGACTGACGGGCTTGCCGCTCTTATTATCTTTTTCCTGCAACAAAAATAACAGGAGCCTTCTCAAGCGAGAGGGCTCCTGCTGTTTTTATTTTTTCTGCGTTTTTTTATTGAGTAGTTTGTGCGGCTTTTTCGTAGGCTTTTTTGAAGTCCTCAAAAGAAAAGCGCTTGATCTCGTCCTCCAGCGGGTATCCCCAGGAATCGTGAAAGAACTGCATATAAGCCAGCCCACAGCGGTAAGCGAGGTGAATATCTTCCCCGTAATTCTCCTGCTTCTCCACCTCTTTGCAGCAGTCCACAAAGTCCTCATAAGAAGCGGGGTCTGCGCTTTTTCCATCTGCAAAGATAAAAGGATCCATATCACCGGCAATCGCTGCCAATGAGTCTGATGGTGTTTTTTGAAACATTTCGTTTAGCACATAGTAGGTTGCTAAAAATGCCCTGTCATATGAGATCATCAAATTTTCCTCCAATTTTTTCAGATGATTTAAGTCCGCAAGTCGCACCTGCTGTCTAAAGCGCCTCTGCTGTTTCACCATCTCCACCACAAAAATGATGTTTTCAGCGTGGGTCACGCAGTAAACACATAGAAGAAACTTACGGGGCAATTTATTTTCAGCCGTCTACACTCATGACGTCTGTCTTTTTACTCTTTTGCCACATTATATACCGTTAGCAGTTTTTCTTTTGCATAATGAACCGTGTACGCTGTTCCGCCTGTTTCTTTTGTCAAATAGCAGATACAGCAACTGCTATTGTCAACAAGATGGCGGTTTCGCTTATGCACACATCCTCTATAATAGGCTTTTGAAGTATAAACCACCTTGTCCGCCTTTCTCTTTATCTCTTCATAGATCATCCTATCTTCTTTTTCCCAATGCTCCGCCTGACTTTCACACGGCAATACAAGAATCAGCTTACTATAAGGATACTCCGTTTTGAGCTTTAATACCGTTTGAGCCGCCAGCGTGTCAAAGCCCAGTGCACCGCCTGTGCCAAAATACAGATAGCCTTTTTCCATCAACTGGACAAGCACATCTTCAAGCCGCCGTGAGATTTCCGAGAAATTCTCAGGCGGTATTTTTCTATGTCCGGTAAGACAGCAGGTCTTCTCTCTCACAAGATCACGTCTAATCATAATATATAGTTATTCCAATTTTATCTAATTTAACTGGATATGTCAACAAATATTGATGAATAGACCGGACGGTATTGCAAACTGTATATAGTACAATTATAGGCACAAAGGCGGTGGGACCATGGAAAAAGAAGATTTCGCCAAGAGACTGACCGAGCTTCGCATCAATAAAGGTGTTTCAGCCAGAGATATGAGCCTGTCGATCGGTCAAAGCGCAGGTTATATCAACAACATTGAGAATGGAGTGAATCTGCCTTCTATGACAGCATTCTTTTATATCTGCGATTACCTCGCTATAGAGCCAGGAGACTTCTTTAATTCCAAGTCGCCCGATCCTGCAAAAGCGAATGAGCTTTTGGATATTGCCAAATCCCTAAACAGCGAACAGCTCGATCATCTAATTGCACTTGCAAGGGGACTGCGAAAATGAAAAATGAGGTGCTGTCTGCAAAGGACAGTGCCTCATTTCTTCTAATAGCCGCCCCTGCCCGGTGCGCTTCCGTCCGCGTTTCTGCTATTTCACTATCTCCACCACAAACAAAAACCAGCCCCTTGAAATTGAACCCGCTGTCCGAAGCGCCACGCCTTTTTTCTGCGAATCTCCTCTCCTTGCTCGTGGCGCTGGTGAAATCCGCTGCGCGGATTTCGTTCGACCGCGTCCCTGCTGTTTCACTGTCTCCACCACAAACAAAAACCAGCCCCTTGGGCTGGCTTTGTTTGTGGTGGAGATGGCGAGAATCGAACTCGCGTCCGAAAAAGGATCACCGGGGCTTTCTACGAGCGTAGCTTATCCTTTGAGATTCCCCCGACCCGGCGCTGAAAAGCAGGCTCCGAGCTTCGGTAGCCTTTTGGGGTCATGGCAGGGCGAAAGGCGGCGCGCCTGCTCACGTTCACCGCTCATCGACGCTCTTATCCCGACCGCGGTGCTTCGGGTAAGAACGGCTGCTTAATTAAGCAGCAACAGCAACAGTATTGTTGTCGTTTAATTTTAAAAGTTTGCGGATTTTATCGCAGCTCCGCACTGCGGCTCGCTTACCAGGGCTCTCCTTCCCCGTCGAAACCTTTACATCCCCGAATTTAGATGTTAGTTGTTAGATATTAGTCGTTAGAGAAGGGCATTTTCTAACAACTAACGACTCATCGCTAATAACTGCTATTATAGACGCTTTACGTTGCTTTTACAAGTGGAAATTGTCGGGAACATTCAGAAAAAGCGAACCTTTATGGTTTCACACAAAGCGGCAGCGTCGCCTGTAACGCCGTTGAAACGGTAATCATAGCTGCCATTTTCAAAAATCCCATGCTTTTTCTCCAGCATAATTGCAACAGGGGCGGGAAGATTTCCATGCATTCTGGTCTTGAAGCGCTCCTTTATGGTTTCAATATCCGCGTACACAAGTATGGTAATGCTTCCTTCCGGCAGGAATGCAATCTGTTCCGGCTCGGAGATCACATAAATCATATTCCCGCCGTTCAGCGCCTGCTGGAGCTTTTCCTGAAACAGCGCCTTTGCTTCACTTTCGCTTCTTGCCATTCTGAGATAATCCTTCCCCGTGATGATATCAGCGCCAATGACCTTCTTCAGCTCATTTGCAAGGGTGGATTTCCCACTGCAATTCTCACCAATGATCCCAATTACCATGCTTCTCTCCCACTCGCTTTCCCTTCAGAAAACCTCTTAAAAAACAGAACACAATTCCTCTAGGCCGTGAATTTCATACTCCGGCTGACCTATCTCCTCCGGCAACTCAAAAAACGGATTGGACGGGAACCAGACGGCAGGCATATGCGCCTGATGGGCGCACAGCACATCAAAGGGGTGGTCGCCTACATAGATGCTGTTTTCCCGGGGAACGCCAATATCGTGACAGGCAAGCTCCAGAATTTTGGGGTCAGGCTTGTAGAGATTTACCTCTTCGGAAATGACGATACTGTCAAAATAGTCCGTAAGCTTCAGCGTAGACAAGGTTTCCCTGACCTGCGGGCGATTGTTGCTGACAATCCCCAAAAAATACCCTTTTGCTTTCAAGTAAGCCAGGGTTTCTCCGGCGTGGGGCGTTGCCTGATATTCTATCGGGTACTTTCCGTGCAGAACCGGCAGAAGCCGGTCAGCCAGCTCCTCGTCTATGGGCAAAAACCGGCGGTAGGCGGAAAGCACCCCCGCAAGAAATTCCTCGTCGCTGGCACGCACGCCGGTCTCGTTCTCCTTTTGTATCTGCCTACCTACCCAAAGCTCGCTTGCCGCGTATGCTTTTTCTACCGTTTCCACAGATATTTCGGGAGAAACAGGGCGTACCAACTCCCACACCTTTTCCGGCAAAGACGGCCTCTTTAACAAGAGCGTATTGTCCAGATCGAACAAAACACAGGAGACTCTTTGCATAGCTATCCCTCCATGGATCACCGTGGCTTTTTGAAATGCAGCCAATGGATGCCGTCTTCATATCCAATTCTGCTATAAAACGTATTGCCACCGCCGGTCATGATCTCCGCGCCAAGGGGCTTCAATGTTTCGTAGTGTCTGGAAAGTGCTGCCGCTGCAAGCCCTTTCCTGCGATACTTTGGGATCGTACAAAGCGGTTCCATGTATGCCAGCTTGTTTTTGGGGACCCACCACATGCCAGAAAAGCAGGCATATTCCCCCTGCTCGTCCGCAATTATCACATTGTACTCATAGGTCGCGTGAGGCGGCGGAGCCAGGAAAGAGCCCAATATCTCGCTATATGATTTGGCGGGGGTAAACTCTGTGCCCTGTTCCTCTTCCCACCAGTTTTCAAACGCGCCCTCGTCTTCGTGATCAAAACCCTTCCAGGTACAAACAGCCAGCTTCAGGGGGTCGCATTTTTGGGAATCCACAAAATGAAACCCCTCCGGCAGCGGATACCGCAGTTCTGTTTTCCGAAAATCGCAGATCAGATCAACGTTTTCATAAGATACTTCATATCCTCTTTTTTGAACAACATCAAGAAACGCGCTTTGCCCGCTGAACAGAACCAGCTCCTGTTCATTTCTAAAATTGGGCATATTGTTTTCCGCGTATTCTACCATTTCCTCCGCCAGCTCTTCGTAGCCCGGCCGAAGATTAAAAAAGATATGGGTAACGGGGGCTTCATAAAAAACAAAACCAACCGCTTTTCCCCCGTCGAGCCAAAGCCTGTTTAAGTGCAAATAGGACTTGTTCATCCACGAGGACGTAACGGCATATTCAAAAAATGGCGCCGCCGCGCCATTGGCGAAAAAATGCCCGTAAGTGTCCTCCATAAAATCCCATACCATTTGCATATCTGTCAGGATCTGGAATTGCTTTGTCTTGATTCGTCCCATATAGTTCTCCTTCTTAATGAATCGGCTTTCCAAGATGCTTGTCCTGCCGCCACTGGGGCGCAGGACCATCGTCGCCCCAATACTCGTCCATGGAGCGTATCCTTCCATTTTGCACTCTGATAAAGGAAGTGACATGAAAAGAAGCGGAACCGTCCACAGGATAGACATGGACTACCGTGACGATCATATCGTCAAAAAAATGCTTCCGCTGGATTTCCCCCGCCCACTGACCGGGGTATTCACAGTTGGCGCGAATGTATTCTTCCACAGTAAAATGCTCGTTGGTACAGTGCCAGTTTACAAAAGCGCCCTCATGAAAGTATGCTCTAAGCGCTTCCGCGTCCTGCCGCAACACATCTGCCCAAAACTGCTCAATATCCATTCCCTGTCTCCCCCTTGCGGCTCCCCGTCCTTGTCAGTTCCCCAGAGGGATACCTTTCGCGTCCACATTGATGGAGCCTACCAGGATCATGATGGCCTCAATGAAGCTCCAGATTTCGGAAACGAGCGCGAGAACGCCGCAGCTCAAAACGGTCAGCAGGAGCTGGGCTACCGCCTTCCCCGTGTAGCCGAGATAAAAATTGTGCACCCCGAAGCAGCCCAGGAAAATCCCCAGCAGCCCGGCGGCGATTTTGGATTTCTGCTGTCCGGGGTAAACATAGGGCATCGCGTTCAGCGCCACGCCGCAATTCAGGCAGACCGCCGCTCCCGGCATGGTCTGGGCGCCGCAGTTGGGGCAGAAATTCACCCCTGTTCCCACAGCCGCGCCGCAATGGACGCAGACCGCCGCGTTTTCATAAATTTCTCCACCGCAATTTCTGCAAAACATACCCATTCTCCTTTGGAATCTATTTTTTAATGGAATCCCCGTGAGGATACCGTTTCCTTACTGGCTTTTTTCCCTGTCCGCCCGAAAAGCGTCCATGTTCTTTTTGCAGCTGTATGCTTCCATCAGCTTTTCATCTTCCCAGGTCCACAGCTTTTCAACATCTATCATGCGGGCGATCTCCTCCGGGGAAGGCTCTGCGGGAAAATCCTTGCAGGGATAGCTTTCACAGTACCCGCAATGCTCCAGCCCCTTTTCCATCACACATTTCCGGGTTTTGCAGTTTCTATCGAAAAAAACTGCGTCCGTTCGCTCGCAGGAACAACCGTCACAAATAATCTCAGCGGGATCAGCATGGAAAAGCGGGTTCTGCTTTTTCCACACGGCACAGATTTCTTCCCGTCTGTCCTCTTTCTCTGTATTAGGGCGGTAAATCAGGCACAGGTCGCATCGCATACCGCATTTTGAAAAAACCTTTTTCTCCATTCCGGCCTCTCCCTTTCAGCAACGGTATCTTTACACATTTAATCGGAGCGCTTCTCTCCCCGGAAAAAGCGCTTACCGGTTCCGCTCCTTCAGTTCCCGCTCGATGTTCCGCTGAGCGTCCCGCTTTGCCATGTCGGCGCGCTTATCATAGTTTTTCTTACCCTTGCAAAGCCCTACCTGCACCTTGACCCGGCTATCCTTAAAGTACAGGGACAGCGGAATTAAGGAATAGCCCTGCTGTTTGACGATCCCATACAGCCGCAGGATCTCCCGCTTGTGCATGAGCAGGCGGCGCACCCGCATGGGGTCCCGGTTGAAGATATTGCCGAAATCGTAAGGGCTGATATGGCAGCCGTTTAGCAGCATTTCACCGTCCACCACGGAACACCACGCGTCCTTCAAATTCGCCCTGCCCTGCCGGAGGGATTTTACCTCCGTGCCCACAAGCTCGATCCCGGCTTCAAAGCTTTCCTCCACGAAATAATCGTGGTAAGCTTTTTTGTTTTGCGCAATGGTTTTCGTATTCGATTTTGCGGGCATAGACGCCTCCTTTTTAGACGCTGGATACTGGATACTGGATCAGGACAAGAGCATTTTAATAACGAAGAACAAAATAGATCACATACGCCCAGCTTAAAAGCCCGTGAACGATCGCCCAGCCCACGGAATGCCATGTGGTATAGCTGATGACCATTGCCAGCGCGCTGCCGAAGGTGATCCCTGTCTTCACGGTTTTTTCGATTGCGTTTTTACTTTTTCCCTGCGGATATTCGGACATAGAAATTCCCTTTCCCACTAGGTTATGCCTTTTGGCAAGTTTTTTTGAAAATGAAACAGCCGGCAAGAACGACCGCTAACATGGCAATATTGTACACCGCCGGCGCTAAAAAGCACACATTAAAAATCATATGGCAAAGGGCGGCGGACAAAAAGCTCCGGCGGTGGAGATACAGCTTTCCCAAAACCACCCCGACCAGAACAGCCCAAATCCATAATTGCACCTGCTGCACTGCGGGCAGCCCGTGTGCCGTCCACATGGGAATGTGCCAAAACGCCCAGGCAATTCCCCCTATCAGCAGAGATTTTCCCTCTTTCCCGCCTTCCGCCAGGCGCCGCAGGAAAAAGCCGCGCCATGCCGCTTCTTCCAGAAACGCCGTACACAACAAATAGATACAGGTGCCTGCAAGGGCAGGAACAGAGGGATAGGTACTGCCGTACACATTCGTTTTGGAGAAAAAGGAATAGGCAAGCGTCGTAAAAAAGCCAACTGGAACAACGGTTGCACAAACGAGGAGCTCTTTGCGGGAAAACCCGGTCACGCCCTCCCTCCAAAAGCTCAAAAAGCGGCGCTCATGCAGCAGAAAGGCTGTGGAAATCAGCATTGGCACAAAAATGAAACCATTTTTCAAGTACAGGAGCGCTTCAGGAACATCAGCGCCGCCCTGCTGCAAGATCTGCGGAAGATAGCAAAGAGCAGAGAGGGCATATGTCAAAAGCAGCCACAAAGCCAGCTTTCCCCTGCCGCTCGCAGTTCCTGCGGGACAAGAGATCATAACTCCTGCCTCCCTTGCATGGCGCGCTGCAAGGTCACCTCGTCGGCGTATTCCAAATCGCCGCCTACGGGAATGCCGTAAGCAAGGCGGGTCACCTTCACGCCCAGGGGCTTTAAGAGGCGGGAAAGATACATGGCGGTGGCTTCCCCCTCTACCGTGGGATTTGTCGCCATAATGACCTCACTGACGGTGCCGTCGATACGCGCCAGAAGCTCCTTGATATGGAGCTGGTCAGGTCCAATGCCGGACAGCGGGGAAATCGCGCCGTGAAGCACGTGGTACTGGGCATTATATTCCCCTGCCCGCTCTAAGGCGAACACGTCCTTGGGCTCCTCCACCACGCAGATGACGGACTTGTCCCGCAGGTCGTTGCGGCAGACCGGGCAAAGGTCGCTGTCGGTCAGATTGCAGCAAACGCTGCAATAATGTATTTTCTCGTGGGCTTCCACAATGGCGGCGGCAAAGCTTTCCGCGTCCTCCCTGGACATATCCAGCACATGATATGCCAGGCGCTGGGCATTTTTATGCCCGATGCCCGGCAGGCTCTCGAATTTTTCCACCAGCCCCTCCAACGGGGGCACATGATACCCCGCCATCAGAACATTCCGCCGCCGGACACGGCAGCCATTTTTTCTTCTTTCTCCTGATTGGCGGCGCGGAGCGCTTCGTTGACGGCGGCGGTCACCAGATCGCCCAGCATTTCCGCGTCGTCAGGGTCGATGACCTCCGGCTTGATCTCCACGGTCTTCACTTCCAGCTTGCCGGTAACAGTTGCCTTCACGGCGTCGCCGCCGGAGGTGGCGGAATATTCCTTTTCTTCCAGCTCCGCGGTGATCTCCGCGATCTGCTCCTGCATTTTCTGCGCCTGCTTGGCAAGCTGCTGCAAATTGGCTGCGCCGCCTCCGCCGTAGCCCTGAGGTAATCTAGCTTTCATAATGTTCCAGTCCTTTCTTAAAACGGTATGGTCAGTTCCTCCGGGGGTTCTTCCCCGGCGGGCGTTTCTTCCTGAATTTCAATGCCGGAATCCTTTGCCCGGCGGGTCAGCTCCTCCAGGGGGTCGGCTTCCTCCCCAGTCTCCTCCCTGCGGTAGGGTCCCAGCCGGTAGGTGCGCCCCGTCACGTGACGGATCGCTTCCCGCATTCGGTCCCTCTGCTCCGGGCGCTTCAACAGTTCAAAGGCGATCTCCGGGGCGTCGATCAGCATATAGTCCCCGTTGACATAGGCGGCGGAGCCGGAAAACGCCATGGCAACGCTTTTGGTGGAATTTTTTATCACCTGCAAAATCTCCGGCCAGTCCCGGAACCGCTGGGCCTCCGCCGACAGCGCCCGGATATCCACCGTGGGCTGGGGCTTTGCCGCCGGGGGTGGGGAAACGGGCTTTTTCTGCTCCGCTTCCGGGGGCTCCGGGGGCAGGGGAGCCTGATCGAACGTATCGGTTTCCGGTGGAAGCTCCGGCTCAGGGATTTTTTCCGGCTCCTGCGCGGGTTCCTCCGGGTCGGGCGGCAGGGGGATTTCCTCCGCTTTTGGCTCCGGCGAAAGCTGCTCCGGCTCGCGGGAAATTTCTTCCACTTTCGGCTCCGGCGAAAGCGGCTCAACCGGGGGCTGTTCCACGGCGGGCTGAGAAACAGGCTTCAAAGTCTCCTGCGCCGGAGCAGGCTGCAATCTTTGCCGGGGAGGAGCGCCGCTTTCCAGCGCTTCCAGCCGCCGGAGCAGCGCGTCCGGGGTGGTATCCAGCTCTGGGGAGCAAAGGCGCACAAATGCCATTTCCAGCTGTGCCCGCTGGTTCCCATAGCGCATTTTATTCAGGGTTTCTTCAAAAGTATCCAATCCATGCAGAATGGTGGACAGGCTCATTGCCAACGCCTGACGGTTCATGGTCTCCCATTCCCCGGCGGAGACCGTCACCAGCCCGGACGCGTCCCGCATGGTCTTGATGAGCATTAAGCCCCGGAAATATTCCGCCATTTCCTCGCACAGGCGGCTCATGTCCTTCGATTCCCGGTACAGCTCGTCGATAGCGCCCAAGGCGGCTGAAATGTCCCGCTCTGCCACTGCCTGCGCCAGGGTGGACAGATATTCCCTTGCCGCCACGCCTGCGGTGCGGTTCACGGTTTCCAATGTCACGTGGGCGTCACGCCCCAGGCACTGGTCCAAAAGCGACAGCGCGTCGCGCATGGCGCCGTCGGCAATGCGGGCGATGAGCAGGGCGGCGTCCCTGTCCAGCTGCGCCCCTTCTTCTCCTGCTACATATTCCAGCCGGTCGGCGATGGCCTCCGGGGAAATGCGGCGGAAATCAAAGCGCTGGCACCGGGACAAAATGGTGGGCAGCAGCTTGTGGACCTCGGTAGTCGCCAGAATAAAGATCACATGGGCGGGGGGCTCCTCCAGCGTTTTCAGCAGGGCGTTAAACGCCGCCACGGAGAGCATATGCACCTCGTCGATGATGTACACCCGATATTTGGCAGTCGCCGGGGTGAAATTGGATTCTTCAATCAGGGAACGAATGCTGTCCACGCCGTTGTTGCTGGCGGCGTCGATCTCTACCACGTCCAGAATGGAGCCGTCCTCCAGGCCCCGGCAGACCTCGCATTCGCCGCAGGGGTCGCCGTTCTGGGGATCCAGGCAGTTCACTGCCCGCGCCAGTATTTTCGCACAGGTGGTCTTGCCCGTCCCACGGGAGCCGGTGAACAGATACGCGTGGGCGATACGTCCGCGGGTCAGCTCGTTTTTCAGCGTGACCGTCACCTGGGGCTGATCTACCACGTCCGCGAAAAAACGGGGACGGTACTTGCGATACAGAACCTTATACATAAAGCCGGTCACCTCCCTGAAAAATCTGCCGGAAGAAAACATAAGGCAGTAGCCCGGTAGAATATGAGAACGGACAGGCGACCTGCATCGCCCGGAAGCATCCGCTTAATGCTGCTCGGTTCCCCGCCTGACATGGTTCACGGCGTTCCGCCGTACAGACCTGTCCGCTCCCATATTCCACTGTTCCGCTGCCACTTGCAGTGGAGGCGATCGTGTCCCTGCTTTTGCACGGGGAACCACTTTGTGCGCCGACCGCTGCTTTCCTGATAAAACGTCTTTTCGCTACGGTGGAGCCGCCCGTGTCCCCGCTTTCGCAAAAAGACAACTCTCTGCAACCACCGCTGCTTTCTTGATAAAACGTCTTTTCGCTGCGGTGGAGCCGCCCGTGTCCCTGCTTTCGCAAAAAAGACAGTTCTCTGCAGCCACCGCCGCTTTAGGGTTATTATACCTTTTTCACCTTGAAAAAACAAGAGGAAATTGGTACTATAATAGGGAAACTTAAAAATTGTCACAGGGGAACGGAAAAATTCCTGCCCCTTTTCCCGAAAAGGAGACCGCTTATGAACATTCGTAGGACCACCCCCGCCGACCTGCCCGCCATCGAGCGCCTGTATGAAGCTGCCCGGGCGGCGCTGCGCGATATGGGCGTTGACCAGTGGCAGACTGGGAATTACCCCAGCGCCAAAGACGCGGAAGCTGACATGACCGCCGGGACAAGCTATGTGCTGGAAGACGCCGGAGAGGTGTTGGGCGTCGCCTGTATCGCCTTTGGGCGGGAGCCCACCTATGAGGCTGTTTTCGAGGGCGGCTGGGAAGCAAGCCCCGCTGAATACGG
Organism: uncultured Neglectibacter sp.; assembly: GCA_937958185.1. Taxonomy (GTDB): domain Bacteria; phylum Bacillota; class Clostridia; order Oscillospirales; family Acutalibacteraceae; genus Acutalibacter. The sequence continues at coordinate 49,192 of CALFFN010000027.1, forward strand.
GTTCCTCCATCGAATTGCCATCGCGCCCCGCGCAAAGGGGAAAAACGCCGCCGGGCTGTTTTTTGATGAGCTGAAGCGGCAGGCGCGGGAACGGAAAATTGCCGTCCTGCGCTGCGACACTCACCGGGACAACCTGCCCATGCAGCACACCCTGCAAAAAAACGGCTTTGTCCGCAGGGGCGTGATTTTTGTGGAGGACGGCAGCGAACGGCTGGCGTTTGAACAGATTTTGAAGGACTAACCCTCAAACAAACACACGAAAAAGGCTCCTCAAGGGGAGCCTTTTATTCTGTTGGCTTTTTCTAAGGTTTTGAGCCGGATCACCGCACCTCCGGGTGTTCCCGCAGGTAGGCTTTTTCCTCCTCGCTGGGCGGGCTCCACAACCCGGCGCTGTTACTTTCCCGATAAGTTCCCCAGCGGTTCCGATAGGCGGTTTCGTCCCACGGCAAAATATGCCACCGTTCCTCCTCCGGGAAATTCTTCTCCTCCAGTTCTTCCCATTCTCTCACAGTCAGCTCTCCCTCCACTGCGATCAGCCACCCTGTGGGGCGTAATACCGTGCCGTCCGGGAGGAGAAAGCTTTTATGGTAGGTTTCGTAATGATGCTTTTCCAGCTCCTCTCTGGAAAAATACCTGCCGTCGGGGAGCAGTATCCCGCACTCCAACACCCTGCCGTCCGAAAGGGTAAGGGTTTCGCCCGCAGAAATCACCACGATGTCTTTTTCCGGGTTGCCGCTGTACCAGCCGTATTCAGGACCGTAATCTGAAGCAGAGGAAACTTCAGAAGAATCTGGGCTGGAAGCGCTGTCCTCCGGCAAGCTTTCCGGGGACGAGACCATCTGACCAGAAACGCTTTGGGAAACGGAAGCAGCAGGAGAAGAACCGTTTCCATCAGTGTCACAAGCTGATGACAAGCTTCCTCTGCCATCATCTCCGCAGCTCGCGAACAGGAGCAAAATAGCAGCAAAAAGCAAAGCAGGCAGAGCTTTTTTCATCGTGATCCCTCTCTTTTGCGTTTTACCCTTTATACAACGCAGGCGGGAAATCCACTCACCTATTTTGAAATTTTTTACTTTTTTCGCTGTCCCTGCGCAAACTGCTGCAGAAAAGGTCTGCGGCGGGCACTGGTGAAGTGTCCTTGCGCAGACCACAGAGAAATTACCCGACCGCGGGCTTTTTGTCCTTTCCAGCATCTGGAATCCAGAATCCAGTATCTATAACATCTTATCCCAAGCGGTACAGCTTCACGCCGTAGGGCGGCAGGGTGATGCTCCCCTGCAGCTCCGTCTGTTCCCCGGTCAGAAGCTCCGTGGCTGCGCCGTGGTGGTCGCAGCCAATGGTAAATTCCGCCCCCTCGGCATTTACCGCCAGCAGCACGGTCTCTCCCTCGCAGGAGCGCCGCATGACCCACTGCTTATTGAGCAGCGTCTCATTTTTGAAATCGCCATAGCACAACGCCCTGCTTTCCCGCTTCGCCCGGCTGAGCCTGCCTAAAAACTCCGTCAGCTCATTTTCCACAGGCGCGTCAAAGCAGGGACGCAGGGTGGGGTCCCCGTCCTTTTTCTCGCCGTCCGCCCCCCATTCGCTGCCGTAATACAGGCAGGGAATGCCCGGCATACAGAACAGCACCGCATACAGGGGCATGAGCTGGTTCTTGTCCTGCAATATGCTGTGAATGCGGGTCACGTCGTGGTTGTCCGCGAAGCAGAGCAGGTGCTTGTCTTTGTAGAGCGTCCAGTTTTCAGGACCGAACTGCCGCTGGAGCGAGTGGGCAATCTCAAACAAATTCATGGAATTAAAGGCGGAATAAAGCCCCTTATAGCATTCGTAATTCGTCACGCTGTCCAGCATTTCCGGGTTCATCACCCGGTTATAGTCCCCGTGTATCATTTCTCCCAGCAGGAAGAAGGCCGGATCCTTTTCCTTGCAGAAGGTGTGCAGCCGGCGGAGGAAATTTTCGTCCAGCAGGTAGGCAACGTCCAGCCGGAGACCGTCGATGGCAAATTCGTCCATCCAGCCTGCCACGCGCTCCAAAATGTGCTCCACCACAGCGGGGTTGTGCAGGTTCAGCTTTACCAGCTCGAAATGCCCCTCCCAGCCCTCGTACCAGAAGCCGTCGTGATAGCAGCTGTCGCCGCCGAAGTCGATGTGGAACCAGTCGCGGTAAGGAGAGCCTTCCCGGTTCTTCAGCACGTCCTGAAACGCCCAGAAACCGCGCCCCACATGATTGAACACGCCGTCCAGCACTACGCGGATACCGGCGCTGTGCAGGGCTGCGCACACCTCCCGGAAATCCTCGTTCGACCCCAGCCGGCAGTCGATTTTTCCATAATCTCGGGTGTCGTAGCCGTGGGTGTCGGATTCAAACACCGGGGAAAAATATACTGCCCCCACGCCCAGCTTTTGCAGATGGGGGACCCAATCTATCACCTTGCGGATGCGGTGGGTCGGTATGCCGTCGTTTTCAAAGGGCGCGCCGCAGAAACCCATGGGGTAGATTTGATAAAAAACGGCGCTGTTCTGCCAACCGGGTTCATTGTTCCATCGTATGGTATCGCTCATGGTAATTCTCCCTTTCGTCCATTTCTCAGTTCTCCGGGCGGGTCTCCATTTGACCGCAGAGCATGGTACAGAAACCGAACTTCTCATAAAACGGTCGCAGCTTCTCTTCCCCGTAGATAACAGATATCATGTAGATATGATCAGCCTTCAATCTCTCAATGGCACGGTTCATCAGCGACCTGCCGACGCCTTTGCCCTGATAGTCCGGGCGCACCATCACGTCCTGGATATAAGCGTCAGTCACGCCATTGCTCACCACTGCCAGAAAGCCCACCAGTTTGTCCTCATCATAGCAGGCGATGCGGAGGTAGTCCCGCAGGGCAGGGTTCCCCAGCTCCGCCTCCATGCCGCCCCAGCCCACCGACCGCCGCAGGGCGGCAATGTCCTCGGAAGGTATCTTGGGATTCATTTTGTATTCCAGCATGGTACGCTCCTTACTCCAAATGGCAGCTGTTCCCGCTCCAATGGGGCACGCCGTTATAAAACGCCGTCATGGCGTTCACCATGTGAGCTACGTCCGCCTTGCCGGCCGTTTCATAGGGCGAGTGCATGGAAAGCTGGGGCAGCCCGATATCCACGGTGGGGAACGCCGCCTGGGCAATGGAGATCAGCCCCAGGGTGCCCCCGCCCGGATTGGAGGAGTGGTTGTAAAACTCCTGTACGGGCACGTTGTTTTTCTCGCAGATACGGCGGAACACCCCGGCGGTCATGCTGTCCGTGGCATAGCGGGGGCTGTGCTTTACCACCACGCCGGCGTTCAAGTAGCAGCGGCTGGTGGGGTCGGCTTTTTCCGGGTAATTGGGGTGGACGGCGTGGGCATTATCCGCGGACAGGAGCATTCCGTTTTGAATGGCAAGCTGGCGCTGCTCTTCGTCCTTTCCCGCCGCCCGGCAGATCCGGGCGAGCACATCGGAGAGGAAGGTCGCCCCCGCGCCCTGGCGGGTCATGCTGCCCGTCTCCTCGTTATCGAACACGGCGCAGACCGTGCAGTTTTCTGAATTTCCGCTCTGCAAAAAGGCGGTGACGGCGGAAAAAGCGCATTCCAGATCGTCCAGCTTGGGGGCGGCAATAAATTCCTCCGCCGCGCCGTACACCGTGCCCCGCGCCCGGTTGTACAGGTACAGCTCGTGGGACAGGATATCCTCCTTTTTCACGCCTGCCGCTTCCGCCGCCAGCGCCAGCACATCGGCTTCGCTGCCGCCCAGCAGGGGCAGGGTGTCCCGCTGGGGGTCCAGCTTGCTGCCGGAATTTGCCTCCCGGTTCATGTGAATGGCAAGCCCGGGGATCACCAGCAGGTCGCGCTTCAAATCGGTGAGCACCGACCGCACGCCGGTCTCCGTGCGGACGGTCAGCCGCCCTGCTACGGACAGCGGGCGGTCCGTCCACAGGTGCAGGGTCATGCCGCCGTACACCTCGGTATTCAGCTTGGTATACTGCCCCTCCACCTTCATGTCCGGGCTGCCCTTTATCTTGAAGCAGGGGGAATCCCCATGGGGCGCCACCACGGAAAAGGCGTGGAAGTCCTGCTTCGGGTAACGGAACGCAATGACAGAGCTCATGCTGCGGGTGGTAAAATACCGCCCGCCGGGCTGAAGCTCCCACGGCTCAGTCTCCCTCAGCTCGGTAAAGCCCGCCGCCTTCAGCATGGCGGCTGCCGTCTGCACCGTATGGCAGGCGGTGGGGCTGCTTTCGATAAAATCAAACAAATCCTGCACTAATGCTTCCATGAATTTACACCGTTCCTTTCTGTTCCTTGATGGCTTCCGCAATGCGGGCGTTGACCGCTTCCCGCATTTCCGGCAGATATCCTATGGTCCTGGGATAGCTTGAAAAGGTGATGCTGTCGAACTCTCCCACCGTCTGCTCCACCGTTTCCCGGTCGGTCAGCGCTTCCAGAAGCTCCAGCGCCCGCAAATCCTGCAAAGCGTGATGGAAAATTTTCAGCCGCAGGGAGGGCAGGGGCGCGCCGTCCTCTCCGGGGTAGACGGAAAAGGGATCGCCGCCGGGGAACGCCCCGCCGCCGTCCGTCACGCGGTAGGGGTCGATGATCTCCCGGGATTCCTGGCTGTGCCAGAAATTGTACCCCCAGTGCAAAAAGCCGTGAATGCGGTACTTGTACAGCTGCACGCCAAGGATACGGTTGCGGTAGGAGGGCATAGCGAGGAAACGGTTGCCAACGTCCACCACCTGCCCGCAGCAGTAGTACGCCCACAGGTCGGGGATATCCCGCTCCAAAAACGGCTCGATGTGGTTCGTTGCCGCGATGGGCTGATCCACCAGCCCCATATCGTAAAATTCCGTATGGGACAAAGCGTCCGCCGTGGGGCAGCCCCCGGTGAGCGCACCGATCATTTCCTTCGCCTTTTGGTACTGCTCCAGATTATCCCGGCTGGGCTCGTCGGACACATGGAACAGCAGCCTGTCCCCCAGGCCCATGCTGCGGAACAGCGCCGTCACCTCCGGCAAAAGCTGACGGAGGAAATCCATGTACGCCGGGGAAGCCGCTTCCACGTCCCAGCCAAATATCCGCCTGCGTTCGCCGTTTTCCGTGGCATATACCGCCGGGGTGCACTTTGCCCCCCACTGGGTGAACAGGTGGTTGATCTCAAAATGGGTGATGCCGCAGGACTGCGCCAGCTCTACATACCGCCGCACCCGGGACAGGTCAAAGGCATAGCTGTCTCCCCGCTTTTCGATTTCCGCAAGCTGTACGCACAGCCGCTCCGTACCGATGGCGGTATCCAGCGGCGGGGTCAGCACGGGCACCAAAATGGTGTTTACGCCCGCCCGTGCCGCCTCCTTCATGTAAGCGCCGATGATTTCCCAGTGGCGCTCCGAATAGACAGGCACGTGGTACTGCTCCGCCAGGCAGTCCACATGGAACCACTGGGAGAACAGCAGCTTTTGCTCCGGCAGCTTCACGGGCAGCACCTGCAAAACAAACTCCGTCTCCGCTGCCGCGTCCTTTCCCTCGACGGAAAAACGCACCGGGTATTCCCCGGCGGGGCAGTTCTCCGGCACGGTGAGGTTTATCCACAGGGTGGTGTTCAAAAAGCAGCTGATTTCCACCGTTTCCCCTGTCAGGGGAACAAGCAGGTCGGGGAACAGCCCGGCGCCTGTGGTCAAATAGTCCCCGTCATGGGCGGCAGGATACGCCGCCAGCTCGCAGGGAACATTTTTCACCCGGAATACCTCAATTTGCTCTGCCAAAGGCGATTCCAATTTCCAGCAGACGGTCTCCTTTCCCCAGCCCGCGCCCTTCAGCACGATCTGGTACGCGTATTCCTCCCCCTGCAGGGCGGTCGCCCGGCGGCAGGGAAAAAACTCCCCGGTATCGCTGGGGAAAACCTTTTCCAGAGACGAGCATTGAAAGATTTGGATTTGTTCCATACTGCGCTTCCTTTCCTGGATCAGTCAAACTGGTGAAAATCCGGCAGATATTGCCGCCCCCTGGCGCTTCTGGACTGCACGAAGCCGTCCAGCCCCAGAGAGAACAGCCTGTCCTCTACCTTTTGCAGCTCCCGCCTGGTGACGGCGCGGGTCAGCTCGGGGAACTGCTCCTGCTCCGGGAACTGCTCCGGCGGGGTATACTGCGCCATCAGGCTCACGGGGATACCGGGAAAATGCTCCGCGATCTGTTCCAGCACCTGAATGGAATTTCTGGTGTGCCCGGGCAGGATCAAATGGCGGATCAACACGCCCCGCTTCATCAGCCCGTTTTCCTCATAGACGGGCGCGCCTGCCTGCCGCACCATTTCCCCAATGGTGCTGATACAGACCTCCGGGTAGTTTTCCGCGTGGGAAAGCGCTTTTGCAAGGGCGCTTTCGGCGTACTTGAAATCCGGCAGGTAAATGTCTACCAGCCCTTCCAGCGCCTGCAATGCCTCCACCGTTTCATAGCCGGAGGTGTTGTATACCACCGGCACGGGCAGCGGCCGGTACAGCAGGGCTTCCCGGATCAGGGGCATGAAATGGGTAGGGGTCACCAAATTGATATTGTGGGCGCCCTGTTCGATCAACTCAAAAAAAATGCCGCTCAGCTCCGCCGGGGACAGGGTTTTTCCCGGTGGTGCCGCCACATTGCTGATTTCCCGGTTCTGGCAGTAGATACAGCCCAGGGGGCACCCGGTAAAAAACACCGCGCCGGAGCCGTTTTTGCCGCTGATAGGCGGCTCTTCCCAAAAATGCAGGGCGGCTCTGGCAATGCGCAGCTCATAGCCGCTTTTGCAAAAGCCCTGCCCTGCCTTTTCCCTCCTTGCCCCACAGCGCCGGGGGCAAAGGGTGCAGTGCGCCAGTTCCTTCATAGGCTCCCCCATCTCAGCGCAGCGAAAGCATGGCGCAGTTGCTGCCCCGCTGCCCCCTGGTCTTCCGATGGGAAAACAGCAGGTCGCTTTCACACATGGTGCACACGTTCCCCACGGTGATATGCTCCGGCAGAATACCCGCCTTCAGCATGAACCGACGGTTGCATTCCCATAAATCCACATGGTATTTTCCATCTTCTTCAGGACCTGTCACAAACCGCTCCGCGTCCGGCAGCCATAAAAATTCCGCCGCCACAGGTTCGTCCACCTCAAAGCATTCCCGGCAGATGGAGGGTCCGATCGCGGCGTACAGCTCCTCCGGCCTGGTGCCAAATTCCGCTGCCATGCGCTCCGTCATCACCCTTGCCATGCCGGAAACCGTTCCCCGCCAGCCCGCGTGGGCAAGCCCAATGGCATGGTGGGCTTCATCGACAAAATACAGGGGCACACAGTCGGCACAGTAAATGACCAGCGTCACGCCCCGGTCGTCGGTGCAAAGCCCGTCAATGCTTTCCATGTCCTTTTCCCGCCAGATGCCAATGCCCCGGTGCGCCGCCGTTATCCGGCGGATGTTCACATGATGATCCTGCGCACCGGCGACAAGGGATTCGCTGTCAATCCCGGCAGCCCCGCAGAACAGCCGGTAGTTCCGCGCTACGTTTTCTTCCTCGTCCCCCCTGCCGAAGCCCAGGTTCATGGCGGCAAATTCTTTATCGCTGACGCCGCCCAGCCGGGTGGAAAACACAGCGTTTGCCGTGGTGCTGTTTTCCAGCCCTGGAAAACGCAGCAGACCCACGCCGTCTTTGATATCCAGCCGCAGATTGCCCAAAACGCCCGGCTCCGCTTTTCTGGGGGCTTCGATCACGGGCAAAGGAAAGGTTTTTTTGCTCACAGCTAATCCCTCATATTTCTGTTTCATAGTGAGCCTCCCGTCAAAAGCGTGCCCGCAGCCTGTACAGCGGAATTCCGCCCGGAAGCTCTTATTTTTCAATACCCAGTGGGTAGTGCGCCTGCTTTCCCCTCCGCATTTCGGGCAGGCGAACAGCAGATGGCTCTTTTGCACCTGCGGGTCGTTCAAATCGCAGAGATAGGAGGTTTTGAAGGTGATGCGGCGGTAAAAATCCTCGTCACACACCGCCGTAAAAGCCGGCAGTGTCTTCTCGCTGTACACCCGCCTGAAAATTTCCAGCGCCATCAGGCTGTCGTCCAGGGCGCGGTGGTGCTCCATGCCGGAGAAATCCAGCCCCAGCAGCTCCGCCGCCCTGGAAAGCCCCATCTGCACCGCCATGCTAATGTTCATCTGCATTTGGGTATAGCGCTGCAGGTCACAGTAGCGGTTCAAAAACGGGACCTGCCCGCTGCCGCTGAAATACCGGCAGTTTTCGATCAGCGCCAGAATGTCCGACGTGCCCCAGGTGAGCAGCAGGCAGTCCCCCGCCCATTTCCGAAACTTGCTGACAGCGCCCATGAAGGTCAGCCCGCCGGTCAGGGTCTCGTCGGTGATACTGGTCAAATTGGAGATCAGAGCGCTGATATGCTTGCCGACCTGCGGCTTTACAAAGCAGGAAAAGGTGCTTTTCCGCTTCAGATCGGCGCTGCATTTTACCGCGCCGAATTCGATCACTTCATTGATATAGCCCTTACTCCGCCGGCTGTAGGCGGCATTCCATTCCAAATCCAGAATTACGATATCCAGAACAAAGCCCCTCCCCAGCCCGGCGGCGAAATTTTACCCCGCGCCCGCTTATTTTTTCCTGCTTGCCTGCTTCATGCGCAGCTCCTTGGACAAAATGGTCTTCCGCATACGCACGCTTTGGGGCGTGATCTCCACCAGCTCGTCCTCGGCGATAAATTCCAGGCACTGCTCCAGGCTCAGCACGGAATGGGGCACCAGCTTCAGCGCCTCGTCGGAGCCGGAGGAACGGGTGTTGGTGGCGTGCTTTTTCTTGCACACGTTCACCGTGATGTCCTCGTTCTTGGGGTTGGCGCCCACGATCATTCCCTCGTACACCTCTACGCCGGGACCTATAAACATACGCCCGCGGTCCTGGGCATAGAACAGCCCGTAAGCGGTGGATTCCCCTGCTTCATGGGCGATGATGGAGCCCTGGGTGCGCTGCTGGATCTCCCCTTTATAGGGCTCATAGCTGTCAAACACGTGGTTCATGATGCCGTTGCCGTTGGTGTCGGTCAAAAATTCGGAACGGTAGCCCATCAGCCCCCTGGCGGGGATCTTAAATTCCAGATGGGTGGTGCCGGATTCCCGGCTGCCCATGTTCAGAAGCTCCGCCTTGCGGGAGCCGATCTTTTCCATCACGGCACCCACGTAATTGTCCGGCACCTCGATCATCAAAAGCTCCATGGGCTCCAGCTTCTGACCGTCCTTTTCCTTGTAAATGACGTTGGGCGGGGAAACCTGGAATTCGTACCCCTGTCGGCGCATCTGCTCGATCAGAATGGACAAATGCAGCTCTCCCCTGCCGGAGACCTTAAAGGAATCGGTGGTGTCCGTTTCCTCCACCCGCATGGCGACGTTGGTCTCCACCTCTTTGAACAGCCTGTCCCGCAGGTTCCGGGAGGTCACATACTTTCCTTCCCGCCCGGCAAAGGGGGAATTGTTCACCATGAACATCATGGACACGGTGGGCTCGTCTATTTTCACAAAGGGCAGCGGCTCCACATGGTCCACCGCGCAGGCAGTCTGCCCGATATTCAAATCGGCAATGCCGGACACGGCGATGATATCGCCCAGCTGGGCGGACTGCGCTTCCACCCGCTTCAAGCCCTCAAACTGGTACAGCTTCGCTACCTTGGCGTTTTTGTGCACGTCCTCCGCGCCGCCGCAGATGGTGACGGTCTCGCCCACCTGAATGCTGCCGCGCTCTACCCTGCCGATCCCGATACGCCCCACATAATCGTCGTAGTCGATATTGGAAAACAGCACCTGGGTGGGGCCCTCCAGATCGCCCTGGGGGGCAGGGACCTCCCGGAGTATCATTTCAAACAGCGGGGTCATATCCGTGCCGGGGGCGTTGGGGTCCAGGGTGGCGTAGCCGTCCCTGGCGGAGGCGTACACCACAGGGAAATCCAGCTGGTCGTCGTTTGCGCCAAGCTCGATGAACAGGTCCAGCACCTCGTCCACCACTTCGGCGGGGCGCGCCCCGGGGCGGTCGATCTTATTCACTACCACCACAGGCTTTTTGCCCAGACCCAGCGCCTTTTTCAATACGAAGCGGGTCTGGGGCATACAGCCCTCAAAGGCGTCTACCAGCAGCAGGACGCCGTCCACCATCATCAGCACGCGCTCCACCTCGCCGCCGAAATCGGCATGGCCAGGGGTGTCCACAATGTTGATTTTCGTGTCCTGGTACATGACGGCAGTATTTTTAGAAAGAATGGTGATGCCCCGCTCCCGCTCCAGATCGCCGGAGTCCATAACGCGCTCCGCCACGGCTTCATTGGCGCGGAAGATACCGCTCTGCCGGAGGAGCTGGTCCACCAGCGTGGTCTTGCCGTGGTCAACATGCGCAATGATCGCAACATTCCTCAAATTTTCTCTCGTTCCCATTTCTATGTCACATTCCTTTCCGTAAGGTGTCAGGGATTCGTTACCGGTTGCCAATCAAATAAAAAGGGCAGGGAAGCCGCATAACAACAATTTTTCCGTTTGCTATTGTAGCACAACTTTTTCCAAAAGAAAAGACGGCTGTCCCCTCTCAGCCGTCTTTTGTGAAAGTTTACAATCTCAGGAAAGCCGGGCGGAAAAAATTCAGGCTTTTCCCCCTGCAAGATAAATGTCCTCGCCGGTTTTCTGACACTGGGTCAATATGAGGATCAGCTTTTCCTTTTCCGGGCTTTCCGGCAGCTCCCTGATGATCTCCAACGCGTCCGTGACTGCGTTGAAAACGGTGTAGTACATTTTGTCATACTTCATACAAAATTCCGCCAAAATAAATTTTCCTTTGCGCTCAGTATCCGTATACGGGTACTATTTCTTTCCCCATACTAATCGCATAATGGAGAAAAAGCAAGGAAAATCGCTCGACAAAAGGTAGGAAAAAATGATAAAATACGACAAACTCTGGCAGACCATGGCAGCAAAGGGGATCACCGAATACCACCTTTACACCTATCACAACGTGAGCCGGGGACAGCTGTTCCGGCTGCGCCACAACAGGAATGTGGAAGTCAACACCATTGATAAGCTCTGCAATATTCTGGGCTGCGATGTTTCGGAGATCATGGAGCATGTCCCGGACGGCAACATATTTTAACTTTTTTCGCCTGTTTTTGATTGATTTCCCAAAAAATCAGCTTCATTCGCCGAGTTTCGACAGCTTCGGCGTTTTTCTTTTGCCCTTTTCTGCCGGGCCTTTCCCGACAGGAGCTATTCCCCTGTCATGGTCTCTCCCAGCTTTTCGGCGATCTCCCGGAACACCTGCGCCGTCACGCCGCCATCGTCCGCGCAGGATTCCTTCAGCACGGTGATACAGTACCGGGGATCCGTCCCGCTGCAAACATAGCCGCAGTACCAGAAATGGAGAAGCTCTTCGCCGCCCTCATACACGCCGGTCTGGGCTGTCCCGGTCTTGATCCCCGCAAGGCAGTTTTTCGGCGCCCCGGGCTGGGCGGTGCCCTCCTTTACGGCGCCCTCCATACAGTCCCGCAATGTTTCCGAGGTGGCGACGGACATGACCCGCAGGGATTTGTCGGCAATGGAGGAGGTTTCCGTCAGGCGCAGCTCGCTGTCCACCGTGCCGGAGATCAGCTTGGGGGAGCGGTACGTCCCTCCCGACGCGATGGCGTTTACCATGCCGCAAAGCTGCACCGGGGTCACGGACAGGTCCCCCTGCCCAAAGGAAAAATTTGCCAGTGCCCGTGGGTTTTCCAGCAGGTCCGCTTCCGGCAGCTCTCCCGCGTCCGCAAACAGCCCCCGCCCAAATTCCTGCTCCGTGCCGAAGCCCATATTGTACGCCATGCTCAGAATATTCTGCCCGCCCAGGCTCCTGCCGCAGTTGATAAAATAGCAGTTGCAGGATTTTTCCAGCGCGCCCTTCAGGTCCACCTTCCCGTGGGCCTTGCCGTCAAAGCAGTGGAACAGCATCCCCCCTGCATTGACCGCCCCGGTGCATTCGTAAGGCTCCAGCGGGTCGCCTCCGTTTTCCAGCTTGGCGGCGGCGCACGCCAGCTTGAACACCGAGCCGGGGGCATAGGAGCAGAACGCCCGGTTCAGCAGCGCCCCGTCCGTGTGTTCCGCCGCGCCCAGGTCGTTGGGAGAGTAGGTGGGGAAGCTTGCCAGCGCCCTGATTTCACAGTTCGGCACCTCCGTCACCACCACGGCGCCCTTTTCCAATGGGGCGGCAAGCTCCTCCACCGCCGCCTGCAGCTCCGCGTCCAGGGTCAGGGCAACGCCGCCCCGGGACTCTTTCAGCGTATCCGACACCTGCCGGTCTCCCCCCGCCACCACGTGCCCCAGCGCGTCCACCTGATAATACACCGTCGCCTGCCCGGCATGGGTCTCCAGCGCGTCGTTCATGGCAAGCTCCATGCCGGCCGCGCCACTGCCCAGGCTGTCCAGATAACCGATGACATGGGGGGCAAGCTGCCTGTCGCCGTACCGCTGGGGCACGCTGAACATGTCGATACAGGGGTTCGTAAGGCTGCGCTCCAGCTCCATTAAAAACGGTTTGCCATCTTCCAGCGCCAGCGCCAGCCGCTGCCGGTATTTCCCGCCGGTGGCTTTCTCCAGCGCGCCGATGGCTTCTATGGTAGGCGCTACCGCCGCCACCCACTTGCGGTTTTCGTTGACCAGCGGGCGCAGGTGGCAGTCATAGATCACGCCGCGGGTCTGCGCCACGTCCAGTCGGTAGACGCTTTGCCCCTGAGCCGCCGCCACATACTCCGCGCTGCCGGAAACATTGGCGATGGAAAACACCGCCGCACCCAGCAGCAGCACCAGGAGAAGGAATACCCCATAGCTTTTTCGTTTCAAAAAATTCTCCCCTTTCGGCAAAATGGGCAAAAGAAAGCGGGCGGCAGCCACCGCCCGTTTCCCTTTGGGTCAAGCTTTTTCCCTGTCATCCCGGAACAGCAGCGCAATGCACCACAGGGCGGCGATCGCCACGATTACATAGACGATGCGTGCGATGACGGAAGCCTGTCCGCCGCAGAGCCAGGCGACCAGATCAAACTGGAAAATGCCTACCAGCCCCCAGTTGATACCGCCGATAATGGTCAAAGCCAGCGCGATACGATCCAGTACGGTCATGCTTTTGCCACTTCCTTTCTCGAATCCAGAAGACCCGGGCAATCCCCTGCCCCGATCCTTTCTTTTTTGATAAAGTTTCTGGTTTCGCACTTATTTTGCACACGGCAGCGGAATTTATACAGCGCGCTTTTCCGTTGAAAAGCGTGTCGAAATGTGCTATACTTTATTAAAATGGGAAGTATGTGCTTTTTTGAAAAATGCAAAGCCGTCATAGCGGGCTTGGAAAGACCGTAAAAAGCTTTGGGCAAAGCATTCCTGCAGTTCACAAAAGCTTCCTGTGCGCCGCCCTGCCAGGATTCCGGCGCGCCCGAGCCGCGCGGTATTGCCAAAAGCAGAATTTTGACGAATAGAAAGGATGTTTTCCATGAGCGAACCCTCGCAAAACAAAATGGGCACGGCAAAAATGCTGCCCCTCATCTTCTCCATGGCGCTGCCCGCCATGTTCTCCATGCTGGTGCAGGCGCTGTACAACATCGTGGACAGCCACTTTGTGTCCCAGATCAATCAAAAGGCGCTGGCGGCGGTATCGCTGGCGTTCCCGATCCAGAACCTGCAGATCGCTTTCGCGGTGGGCACGGCGGTAGGCGTCACCTCGCTGATCTCCCGGCGGCTGGGGCAGGGGCGCAGGGAGGAAGCAAATTCCGCCGCCTCCCACGGCATTCTGCTGGGCATCGCCACCTCTCTGGTCTTCGCCCTGTACGGCGCGTTTTTCACCACGCCCTTCTTCCAGATGTTTGAATCCGACCCGGAGATCGTCCAAAAGGGCGACCAGTACATTTCCGTTTGCTGCATGCTCTCCTTCGGCTGCTTTGTTTCCGTTATGCTGGAAAAGATATTGCAGGCAACGGGCAACATGATCTGGCCCATGGTGTTCCAGCTGGTGGGCGCCATCACCAATATCGTGCTGGACCCCATTCTCATTTTCGGCTATTTCGGCTTCCCCGCCATGGGCGTGACCGGGGCGGCTGCCGCCACCGTCGCGGGGCAGATCGTTTCCATGCTGGTCTGCATTTTCGTTATGGTGTTCGGCAAGCATGAGATCAGGGTCACCTTCAAAAAATTCCGGCTGAGCTTCCGCACCATTTACGATATTTACGCGGTGGGGCTGCCCGCCATTGTCATGCAGGCAATCGGCACGGTGATGAACATGGCGATGAACGGCATTTTGTCCGGCTTTTCCACCATTGCCTACACTGTGTTCGGGCTGTATTTCAAGCTGCAGTCCTTTGTGTTCATGCCGGTGTTCGGGCTGACCCAGGGTCTGCTGCCCATCATGGGGTACAATTACGGCGCGGGAAACAAGAAGCGCCTGCTTTCCGCCCTGAAGCTGGGCTGTCTGATCGCCCTTGTCATCATGCTGGCAGGCATGGCGCTGTTCCTGCTGCTGCCGGAGCTGCTGCTGGCGATCTTCAACGCCGACTCGGAGCTGCTGGAGATCGGCGTGCCCGCCCTGCGGATCATCTGCACCTGCTTCCCCTTCGCGGCGCTGGGCATTGTAAGCTCCACCCTGTTCCAGTCGGTGGGCAAGGGCACCTACAGCCTGATCGTTTCCCTGATGCGCCAGCTGGCGGTACTGGTCCCGGCGGCATGGCTGCTGGCGCGCTTCACCGGGGTGGTGGGCTCCGTATGGTGGGCGTTCCCCATTGCGGAAACTATTTCCCTGCTGGCAAGCATCTTCTTTTTCCTGCGGCTGTACCGCACGGAGATCCACCATTTGGGAGAGGAAAAAACAGAATAAGAGAAGGAGATTTTTTATGACTGAGCTTTCCCGGGAAATTCTGGAGCACTGGCAGGTGCGCAACACCAAAAAGCAGAAGGCTGCCTTCCGCGAATTTCTGCAGAGCCGCCTGCCGGGGCTTACTATGGAGGAGGGCGGGCTTGCCCGCAGCAAAAACCTGGTGCTGGGCGACCCGGATACCGCCCAGGTGGTGTTTTCCGCTCATTACGATACCTGCACCACCCTGCCCTTCCCCAATTTCCTCACGCCGAAAAACGTTCCCCTGTACATTCTTTATAATCTTTTGATCTGCGTTGTCCTTTTTCTCGCGGTAGGGCTTGCGTCCTTCCTGACGGCAAGGCTGACCCACTCGCCGCTGGCGGCATATTTCATTTCCCTGGCGGTGTGCTTTCTGATGCTGATGCTGTTCTTCGCCGGGAAGCCCAACCCCCATACCGCCAACGACAACACCTCCGGCGTCATCGCCCTGTGTGAAATTTACGACGCGCTGACCGAGGAAGAACGCAAAAAAGCGGCGCTGGTGTTTTTCGACAACGAGGAGCTGGGGCTTTTCGGCTCCCGGCAGTTTTTGAAGCGCCACAAAGCCGCCATGGGGCAAACGCTGCTTATCAACCTGGACTGCGTTTCCGACGGCGACCAGCTGATGATGATTTGGAACAAAGCTGCCCAAAAGGAGTGGGAAGCGCCCCTGAAAGCCGCTTTCATGGCGGAGGTCCCGGTGGGGAAGACCGTGCTGTGGGAGCGCGCCTCCCGGACGCTGTACCCCTCCGATCAGATGGGCTTTCCCTGCTACGCCGCCGTTGCCGCGTTTCGGAAAAAGAAATTCCTGGGGCTGTACATGAGCCGTATCCATACAAAGAAGGACACTGTTTTTGAAGAAGAAAATATCCTGTGGCTGCGGCAGAGCGCCCGGCGGCTGGCGGACGCCCTGTCCGGGCAGGAAAGCGGAACACCCTGTTCCGAGTTTGAACGGGCATAAAAAAGAGCGGGATCAATGCCGCTGTAAAATACGGTCCTGCCTTTCGGGAGGGAGCTTTTAGAGTTATTTACTCTAAAAGCTCCCTGTTTTGCGCAGGGAAATTCTCGTCCCGTGTTTCATTTTAGAGTTATTTGCTCTATAATGTGCCATGCTCTGCGAAACAGGAACGAGTTCTGATTTGCAGTTTTAGAGTTATTTACTCAAAACTCCTACGCCTCCCGTCCCTGCCCGCCCACACGGAAGCGCGTTCCCGGCGCAGGCGGCACGCAAAAAAAGAAAAGCTCCTACCCCGGCAAGGCGCCGCGCAATCTGCGGACGCTTTACCGGGACAGGAAACCTCCCCTTAGAGCATTTTGCACGAAAGTCCTCCCTTTCGTGCCTGTATGTCGTACAGAAAAAAATTTTCCGGCACAGCCACAGCGGAAAGGCAAAGTGTGAATACCCACCAAATTTTTTATTTGGAGCCTTCCCGCCGCGCTGCTTTTCGCCGGAAACATAAAAAAGCAGTATCGAGTGAAAAACTCAACACCGCCTGAGTTTGCAGAAGCGTATCACACAGCCTGTTTTTCCCATTCCTACGCCAGAAGTTTATCATGGAAAAAGAGCTTGAAAAGGAAGAGAGAATGGGTTATACTATGAACTGGTGCAGTCGTAAGACTGTTGTGTTGAGTGGAGACGTCACTCTTCGCAGGGACGTGGGAAGGGGCGCTTCCCGCGTCCTGCCGCTATTTTTATGTTTCCATTCGCTATTTTACCCCAAGAAGCCTGAAAATGCAAGGCTTCTTTTCTTTTTTCGACAAAATTATTTTAATTTTCCCCTTTTTCTTCGTCCGGACAGTACGTGATCCCAAACTGCTGCAGGACCCACATCGTGGAAAGGACAAGATAGCCAAGCATGTAGGCTGTGCCGTAATGTTCCACGGAAAAATCACCCTGGTAGCCGTCCGCCTTCAGCCGGGACATGACCTCCCCCAGCCTCACGTCACCCATTCCCACCGGCGAGGGATACAGGCGCTGCCCGTCCACCGTGGGCATGGGAGGGTTCTCCTCCGTGGGAAGATAGCTGCGGTCCTTCAAATGGACGTGGACGATCCTGTCCTTCAGAATTTCGTACCCGTCCAGCTCGCTCTCCCCGGAAAAGCGGAAATTCCCTGTGTCAAAGCACCAGGAAAGCCCGGGGCAGCTATCCAGGAACCTGCGCACCCCTTCGATGGTGGAAAAGGGCGCGAGGGCGCTGTCGTAATCCTCCATCATCAGGGAGACATCGTACCGCGCCGCCAGGTCCGCCAAACGGTTTACCCCGTCTATCATGCCCCGGAATTGCTTTTCGCGGCTTTCGGCATCGTCCCCCTCCCGGAAAAAGCCGGGGATCACCAGCAGCCTTTTCGCCCCCAGGTACCGGGCGGCTTCCAGCGTGGGAAGCGCCTGCTTCTCCACATCGGCGTCCCGCCCAAAGTCGAAATAGGACGGAATGCTGGAAATGCCCATGCCGCACTGGGCAAGCTCATTGCCCACCTCGTCTTCCCTGCCCAGCAGGTTGTTCTGGGACACCTCCAGCTTCTCAATGCCTAACACCTTCAGGTTGTCCAAAGCTTCCACCATGGTGAGCTTCTCCTGCCGGGCAACGTCAACCGCGTGGTCATAAAAAGAACACAGCCTGTCCATACTGTTCCCCTCCCTTTATTTGGATAAAAACCATTATACGTCACACAACGGGATTTGTAAAGCAGATTTCACGCAAAAAATGGACGGAGCCGACGGCTCCGTCCATTTTTTCACAATAGCTTTGTACTTATTTCGCGTTGTACTCGTTGGAGAACAGCTCGGTGCCGTCAGCCGCCTTGCAGATGACCTCCACCACGGGAGCGTCCACATCAACAGCAGCCTTCAGAGAGGAAGCGACGGTCTCAAACTGAGAAGCCATGCCGTCCATAGCGGGCTGCAGCGCTTCCTTCATGGCATCGGTATCCATATCGCCCATATCATAGACAAAGGTGTAGATGAGCTTGTTGCCCTCGCCGGTGATGTCCAGGCTGGCGCCGGAGCCTTCCAGGGTCTTCTTCATGGACTCCAGCTGGCTCTGCATGATGTCGGAGTTTACAAAATCCTCCACGGTGGCATATTTGCCGCTGGCGTTCAAGCCGCCAGCTGCCGCGGAAGAATCCGCCGCGCTGCTGGCAGGAGCAGCAGAGCTGACCGTAGCGGAGGACGTGCTGCCGTCCTTAGCCTTGCCGTCGTTCTTCGCGCCGCAGGCGCCCAGGGTCAGAACACAGGCTGCCGCCAGTCCGCAGGCGAGCGTACGAATCAAATACTTTTTCATTGTTCCTCAAACCTTTCCTGAAAAGTAAGATATCTTCCCGGCATTCCTGCCGAAAAGCCGTTTTGAGTATACCTCTGCCCCATGGAAAAGTCAAGGGAATTTCTACTCTTTGTAGCTTCTGGACAAAATCTTAACAAAATTTTTCGTTCCGCTGGGAAACTCTCTGAAGCCCTCCCGGCGGAAAATGCCCTTGACTTCACCCCCACTTTAAGTTATATACTATGTTACAGTGATAGCAGCGCCATACGCTGCTGCGGAACGGTCAGCGCGCTATGAAAAAACAGCACGGAAAGGATGAAGCTCATGCAAACAGTCACTTTGGGAAGAACCAACATCACCGTGGGCAAGAACGCCTTTGGCTGCCTGCCCATTCAGCGGGTCAGCCCTGATTACGCCGGGAAGCTGCTGCGCCGGGCATTCGACGCTGGAGTGCGCTTTTTCGACACTGCCAGAGCCTACAGCGACAGCGAGGAAAAGATCGGGCTGGCGCTCTCCGGCGTGCGAGACCAGATCTTTCTCGCCACCAAGACCATGTCCACCACCGTGGAGGGCTTCTGGGAGCAGCTTCACACCAGCCTGCGCCTGCTGAAAACCGATTACATTGACATTTACCAGTTCCACAACCCCTCCTTCTGCCCCAAGCCGGGGGACGGCAGCGGGCTGTATGAAGCCATGCAGGAGGCAAAGGCGCAGGGAAAGATACGCTTTATCGGGCTGACGAACCACCGGCTGAACGTGGCGGAGGAGGCGGTGCGCAGCGGGCTGTACGACACCCTGCAGTTCCCGTTCTGCTACCTTGCCACGGACAAGGACATCGCCCTTGTGAACCTCTGCAGGGAAAACAACGTGGGCTTTATCTCCATGAAGGGGCTTTCCGGCGGGCTTATCACCAATTCCGCCGCCGCTTACGCCTGGCAGGCGCAGTTTGACAATACCCTGCCCATCTGGGGCGTTCAGAAGGAGGAGGAGCTGGAGGAATTTTTGAGCTATATGGACAATCCTCCCACCATGGACGACCCGGAGATCAAGGCGGTCATCGACCACGACCGGGAGGAGCTGATCGGCAATTTCTGCCGTGCCTGCGGCTACTGTATGCCCTGCCCGGCGGGCATCGTCATCAACCAGTGCGCCCGCATGAGCCAGCTCATCCGCCGCAGCCCCTCCGACAACTGGCTGACCCCGGAAAGCCAGAAAATGATGATGAAAATTGAGGACTGCCTGCACTGCAACCAGTGCAAGAAAAAGTGCCCTTACGGCTTGGACACCCCCACCCTGCTCCAGCAGAATCTGGAGGACTACAAGAACATTTTGTCCGGCAAGGTGAAGCTGTAATTAGAAATTAGTAATTAGTAATTAGCAATTAGCAATTGACAGTTAAAAAAGGAAGCGCAAAGCGCTTCCTTTTTTTCTTTTCTATCAGCTGACAACTAATTTCTCGAAAGCGTACAATCCGGTTTTTTTGCCGGAAACCAGAATATGGTATTCCTTTTGCAGGGAGAGACCGGGCAGCCCCTGTAAGGCGGCGGAAAGCTCCTCCCCCCTGGCGGTGAGAAACACCAGCCTGCCGCCGGGCTTCAGGACGGTAAAAATCTGCCCCAGCGCCCGCCGGTAAAATTCGTCCAGCGCCATGCCCACGTCCTGAAAGAGCCCCCAGGGAGGGTCGGTGATGACGGCGTCCACGCTTTCCGGGGGCAGGAGCTTTCCCAGCTCCAGCGCGTCCCGGCGCTCCACAACAATATTCGGGTTTTTCCGGGGCAGCTTTTCCCGGGCGCGTACAAGGGGCTTTGGGTCGTTATCGAAGGCATAGAGCCTGGCAAAGGGGAACCGCTTACTGCGCTGGACGGGGATCGCCCCATAGCCGCAGAAAGGGTCCACCACCACGTCGGTATATTTTGGGGCGGTGAGCCAGCACATCATGTAGGCAAGCTCCGGGTGGAGCTCGCCGGGGTCCAGCAGCTTGTCATACGCCGTGTGCCTGGAAAGGCGCTTTAGAAAATATGCCGTTCCCTCGCTGCGGGACAGCACCCAAAATTCCGTGTCAGGGCGGCTCCTGTCCAGCCGCAGCCCCGTCTTTTTATTCAGCCGCTGTTCCAGCCTGCCCCGCAGGGAAGCGTCCACGGAGACCAGCTGGTTCTGCCGGGAAGTCACCAGCCGGAAGGTGCGTATCTTCGAGGAAGAATTTTTGATATCCGCCCACGCCGCTTCCTCCGCAAGCAGCGTTTTGAGGTAAGCATTCAGACTGCCGGCGCCGGGCAGGCTCCCCCGGTGGACGACCTGGAACAGGTTATTACAGCAGAAAAGGTTCAAATCGCTGTAGGGCGTGGCGGTTTCAAACTCCACCGCGCCGTCCAGCAGGGAAAGGATACGGCAGTCCTGCAATCTCTGTTCCAGCATGGCTTCCACGATCTCCCCCGTGCCGGAAATAAATGTCCCGAAAAAATGATTCATGCCCTTTTCCCCCCACCTGCGGTGAGCGCTCGTGCAGCGTCTCTGCACAGATTGCGAGCAAATCCACCCGACCGCAGCTTTTCCTTTTCTAGCATCTAGAATCCAGAATCCAGCGTCTATTATATCATCGTTTCCCAAAAGCGCAAGGCAAAAAACAGGGGTTGGATTCCTTGTCCCTCTGTGCTACAATAGAAGCGGATAAATTGATTCGGGAATTGAGGGGACAATGGGTATGACGGGGAATATGCTGATCGCGCAGTCCGGGGGACCGACCGCCGCCATCAACGCTTCGCTGGCAGGGGCGGTGAAATTTGCCGCCGGGCGGCAGGAGATTCGGGAAATCTATGGCGCAAAAAACGGCGTGGAGGGCATTTTGCAGGAACATTTTGTAGACCTGCTCCCTCTGCTGCAAACGGAAGACGACTACCTGCGGCTGGCAAGGACCCCCGCCATGGCGCTGGGCTCCTGCCGGAAACGGCTGTCGGAGCAGCCGGACGCGGATTATGAAAGGCTGCGGGAAATCTTTCACCGCTGGGATATCCGAACCTTTTTTTACATCGGCGGCAACGATTCCATGGACGCCGTAAAGAAGCTTTCCGCCTACTTTTCCGGGCTTCAGGAGGATATCCGGGTGGTGGGCATTCCCAAGACCATTGACAACGACATCGCCTGCACCGACCACACCCCGGGCTTTGGCTCGGCGGCAAGATACATTGCCGCCACCATGGCGGAAATTTTCTGCGACAGCGAGATTTACACCCCTGATTCCCTGACGCTGGTGGAGATCATGGGGCGCAACGCCGGGTGGCTCACCGCCGCCGCCGCGCTGGCGCGGAGACCGGGCTGTGAAGCCCCCCACATCATCTGCATGCCGGAGGTGCCCTTTGACGAGGAAACCTTCCTCCGCCGTGTCAGGGAACTGCAGGCGGAAAAAAAGCATTTGATCATCGCCGTTTCCGAGGGCATTCGCTACAAAGACGGCACCTATGTCGCCGCCCAGAGCAAGCTGGACGCCTTTGGGCACCGGCAGCTTTCCGGCGCAGCCCATTCGCTGGGTCATCTGCTGCTGGAGAAGATCGGCTGCAAGGTGCGCCCCATCGAGCTGAATGTTTTGCAGCGCTGCGCGGCTCATCTCAGCTCGGAAACGGATTTGACAGAAGCCGCCCAGATCGGCGCGGAAGCCGTTTCCCTGGCGCTGGCGGGCAAAACGGGCGTCATGGCGACCCTTGTCCGGGAATCCAACGTGCCGTACACGATCCGCTACGGCTGTACCGATGTGGGCAATGTGGCGAACGTGGAAAAAACGGTGCCCCTGTCCTGGATCGACGCGGAAAATATGGACATTCGGCAGGAACTGATAGAGTACCTGACCC
Organism: uncultured Neglectibacter sp.; assembly: GCA_937958185.1. Taxonomy (GTDB): domain Bacteria; phylum Bacillota; class Clostridia; order Oscillospirales; family Acutalibacteraceae; genus Acutalibacter. The sequence goes on from CALFFN010000027.1 coordinate 71,184, forward strand.
CCCTGATCCAGAACCCCTCCGACGCAGTGCCGGGTCTGCCGGATTATTTTCAAATCCCGTGAAGCGCTTTTTTGTGGAATGCCGGATCGACTTTGGAGGAAATGGGAGAATGGAAATGGTAACGCTCAGGGAAATCAATCAGGATAATCTGGAAGACGTTTTGCGGCTCAGCGTTTCGGAGCAACAAAGGGCTTTTGTTTCTTCTCCCGCCCATTCGCTGGCGCAGGCGTGGGTCTATCAGAAAACCGCGTTCCCTTTTGCGATCTACGCGGACCAGACCCCTGTGGGCTTTCTGATGCTCGGTTATTACGAGCCGAGAAAACAGTATACCCTGTGGAAGTTTCTGATAGACCAATCCTATCAAAACAGGGGATATGGAAAAAAGGCGCTGCTGCTCGCAATAAAATATCTTGCGGAAACCTTCCGTGCCGGGGAAATATATACCGGCGTCCTTTTGGGGAACGAGGTCGCAAAGCGCCTTTACGCGTCTGTCGGCTTTGTGGAAACCGGGCTGGTCGAGAACAATATGCTGGAAATGAAATACACCTGCTGATTTTCACAGCTTGAAAAGCACAGGAGCTTATAAAAATACCGCCCATCGGGACAGGAAACAATGAGAGGGTTTTATGGAACAATTGCTTCAAAAACGGGAAAATAACACAGAACAGCCCGGGGGGCTGTTTTCCGGCAAAGTATTCTTTGTGCTCAGCGTACTGCTGGGCGGGCTGCTGGCGCTGTTTTTCACGCCCATGCTGATTTTCTGCTTCACCGACGCCGGCGAGCTGCTGCCGCTTGTGCTCTTTTTCCTGCCGGCAGCCGCCTTTTTCCTCTGGTGCTTCTCCAAGGGGATCGACAGCATATCCCTTTCCAGACGCGGCAAAATCATTCTGGGCGTTTGCGTGGGGCTGTTCCTGATGGCTGCCCAGCTGCGGCTGGCAAAGGCGATCTACGGCAAGATCGACTATGATTTTAACTCCGTCTACTTCGCCGGACAGAGCATGGCGCAAACCGGCTCGCTGGGAGAAAATCCCGAATATTTCGCCCAGTTTCCCAACAATCTGCTGCTGGTGTTCGTCTTTGCCTTTCTGTTCAAGGCAGCCTGGTTCCTGGGAATTTCCAACCTGATGGCGGTGCTTACCGGGTGCAGCCTTCTCTTGGTGGACTTGTCCATTGTGCTTGCCTGCCTCTGCGCCAAAAAGGTGATGGGGAACAAGGCGGCGCTGATGGTCTTCGTACTGAGCCTGCCCCTTGCCGTGCTGCATTACGGCATCGTATGCCCCTATTCCGACACCTTCGGCATGGTTTTTCCCATGCTGCTGCTGTTTTTGTATCTGTATCTGCCGAAAAAAACATCGTCTGCCTGTGCCATCACCGCTCTGATGGGCATTTTGGCGGCTGTCGGCTACAAAATAAAGCCCCAGACCGTTATCGTGGTGATCGCCATTGCGCTGACAGAGCTGTTCTATCACAAAATTGACAAAAAGCGCCTGCTGCACATGGCGCAGCGCGCCGGGTGCTTTCTGCTGGCTTTGGTCCTCTGCACGGCGGGCATGAATTTCTGTGCCCGGAAGCTGACGGCGGGCTCTATTACCGACGAAATGCGGGAATCCATGCAAACGCCGCCTACCCACTATCTCATGATGGGGCTGAACCTGGACACCGGCGGCTTTTGGAGCGGGGAGGACTACGCCGCCACCGGCAGCCTGAAAACACAAAAGGAAAAAGTCGCCTACAATCTCAAGGTCAGCGGCGAAAGGCTGCAAGCCATGGGCATAGTGGGCTACGGCAGGTTCCTTCTCCAAAAGGGACGGAGAATTTTCCACAGCGCCTATATGGATATGTGGGTCAGGTCGCCGTATTTGAACACCGACCCCCTGAGCGTTGCCCTGCAGGACACTTTCAGCCAGTCCAGCGCCGCCCAGGCGGACAATTTTGGGAGCGGCTTTAGGGTCTACCTGCAATTTTTGCAGGCTCTCTGGATCATTCTGCTGGCGCTTTGGGTGCTGCCCCTGTTCTTCTGCCGCGACAGCTATCGGGACAAATTTGCCGCCATCCTGCGCTTGACCATTATGGGGCTGACCGCGTTTCAGCTCCTGTTTGAGGGCGGCGCCCGCTACCGCTTCCATCAAACCCCTGTTTTTATTCTCCTCGCGGTTTACGGAATGTGCCATCTGCCCCAGGGTCTGCGTGAAACAAAAATCTCCCTGCAAAAGCGGTTCGGGAAAAAGGCGGACAGAAAAGCCGCGGAAGCAGAACCGTTAGAAATTGCAGAAGAAAAATGATATCCGCAAAAATCAGCAGCACCTGCCAAAGACAGGTGCTGCTTTTTTATTTCGCGCAACGGAACAGCTTGCATAGGAAAATACGATCGGATCGGCGTCAGCTCTTTTTCTGCCCTGCGCCCTCATATTTCCGCTTTGTCGCCAGCCCCCCGCGAATATGCCTCTGCGCCTTGTTCACCGCCAGCACGTTCTTTACGTCCCGGTACAGGCTGTTGTCAATATACTTGAGCCGCTGTGATACATCTTTATGTACGGTCATTACGAATTAAAACGGTTTCCGGCAGTCCCAGATCCCCCAGCAGCCGGAGGTAAATATCCACGTTGCCGTCCTTGTCCACCTCGATTTTCTCGATGATTTGCTTTAACTGCGCATTTGTCATTTCCCGCACATCGGCAATATCCTCAATGGTCTGGAAGGTATTCTGCAAAATGCGCTCCAGCTGGTCGCCCTTGCTGATATTGTACCCCACAATTTTCAGTTCCTTCTCCAGCCGTTCCAGTTCCTGCCTTGTCCCGCCCAGCTTTTCATTGAGCTCTTCCCGGCTGATGAGGTCGTCGGTATACAGGTCCATATACTTCTGCCGCATTTTTTGCAGCTTCGCAAGCTGGGCTGAAAGCTCCTTTTCATAGCCGGCGTTTTCATCTTTCGCCTTGTAGACCCGCTCAAATTCCTTGACCACATACTGAATCACGTTCTTTTTTGATTGGAGCAGCTGGGCAAAATATGCTTGCAGCGCTTCGATCAATTCATTTTCGTCCACGGTGGTGGCGTTGGGACAGCTGTCCGCCCCTCTGCCGGTATGCCCGGAGCAGACCCAGCGGATATAGGTGTTTTTATAGGTGCGTACCGTCCGGGTGAACGACCAGCCGCATTCCTTGCATTTGATCAGCGTGGAAAACAGATGACGGTTGCTCTGGCGCTTTTTCTCCACCTGGAATTTCTGTCCCCGTTCCCGCATGATCTGCCCCGCCCGCTCAAAAAGCTCCGGCTCCACGATTTTTAATTCCGGCTTGTCCACCACGAGCCAGTCTGTTTCTTCCTTTTCCACCCGCTTGCCGGTGAGAAAATCCGCCACCTCCTGCTTGCCGTTGATGACCTTGCCGGTGTAAATTTCATTGGTCAGAATGCGGCAGATGGCGTTCTGGCTCCACTGGCAGTTGCGCTTGGTGCGCAGCCCTTTTTCATTGAGCATATTGGCGATTTTCGCCGCGCCGTACCCTTCCTCCACATACCAGTGATAGATTTTTCGCACGGTATCGGCTTCCGTGGGATTGACTTCCAGATGGAAATAATCTCCCGGCGTTTTGTCGTATCCATAGACGATATTGGGGACCCGCCCCTTTTCAGCGTTCATCTTTTTGCCGAATTTTACCCGCTTGGAGGTGTTGGCGCTTTCCTCCTGCGCCAGCGCACCGAAGATGGTCAGCACGAATTCGCTGTTGCCCATGCTGGTCATGTTGGCGGTGAGAAACTGGGTTTCAATGCCCAGCGATTTCAGCTTCCGCACATTTTGCAGCAAATCCACCGTGTTTCTTGCAAAGCGGGAAATGTCCTTCACCACCACCATCTGGAACAAGCCTTTTTGGGCGTCGTCCATCATGCGCAAAAATTCCTTGCGGTTTTTCGTCTTTGTACCGGAAATGCCCTCGTCGGCGTACAGGCGCACCAGCACGTCCCCGGTGCGCTTTGTGTACTGCTCGAAAAATTCCTTCTGCGCTTCCAGGCTGTTTAACTGGTCTTCCTTTTCCGTGGACACCCGGCAGTAAGCGGCAATGTTCATAGAGATACCTCACCGATAGAATGAAATCGTTTTGTTACAACGGATTTTACCACATGTTTGTCTGAAAAGCAAGCAAAAAATAGCGGGGCGGCATTTGCCGCCCCGCTAGACAGAATAATCACGTTTCAGGATTTTTTAAAATGTTTTTATTGCTCATAAATGGCTATTCCTGTCCGGCGGATTTCCGTTTCCAGAGGTGCCCCTTTTTCAAGCTGTGTTACGTCAATCAAATCTACCGGTACGCTCAAAGTGGAGGTCACGCCCTCAAGCAACCCATAAAATGCCAGTCCCCGTAGACCGCTGTCTACCAGAATATCGACATCGCTTCGAGGGGTGGCAAGTCCTTTTGCATAGGAGCCAAACAGCACAGCGCTTCTTACACCGTGCTGCGAAAACACCGGGTGCAGCACCCGTTTCAGTTCGTCTATGGAATACATGGCGGGCATAAGCTTTTCCTCCAGTTTTGATTCTGAAAGCCGTTAAAAATTTCTTATGCTTTGATTCAGCCGTTGTTCATCGGTGTACTTCATGCAATCTGCACTCCTTCACGGTGTATCGTATGATAGAAATCTGAACTTGTGTCAATTTCCCGCAGCTCATAGACGTCCACGTTTTTGCCAAGCGTCCGATAGAGTTCATCAGCAATGCAGAAGACATCCGTGGGATCGAATTCTGTCCCACCGGTAATGACAAGATCAATATCCGATTGCGGGGTGGCTTCGTTCCGGGCATAAGAGCCAAACAAAATGGCTTTCTCAGCACGATAGCGCTTCAAAAGCGGCGCAACGGCCAATTCAATTTCCCGTGTTGTCAAAACAGTTTTACTCATGTAATCACCTTCCATTGCCGCCCACAAACAAAATCTGAAAACTTGGATTCCTCTTTTTACAACCATATTGTACCTCAGAGAAAGAGAAATAGCAAGCGGCAGTTTGTCCTTACAGGGCAAGGGTCGGGTCTTCCTTGGATTCTTCGTTTGCAGCTTCACAGTCTTCCAAATCGTCGAAGTCTGCCGCCTGAATCGCCTGTTCCACCTTTTCTCTGTCTACTTCAAAGAAAAGCTCCAATATGTACTCGGCGATCCGGGCTTCGGAGTTGGGATCATGAAATCGGAAATTTAATTTTTTCTCACGCAATTCGGCAGCACAGCCTCCTTCCCGGCACGTTCTTTGGTACATAGCTATGAGGCTTGTCCCCGGAATAGAACCGAGGCTTTTCCGATTGCGTGGGTGGGAAAATAAAGATCTTGGTCAAGACATTCCTCCGTTTCGTTTGGAATTTCAGTTCTGGAACCGCACAGCATCTTCCATGCTGTACCTGCCGGACAGGCGTTTGACTTCGTCCACGCAGAGCCTGCGGATCGAAGCAAGCTGCCCGTCCGTCACCTCGTTGGTCCCCGCCACGATGTGGCTCATGATGGCGACCTCCACCGCCAGCTTGAAAAGGATTCGGGAGAGTTGGTGTTGCTGAACACTCATGCGGCCGTCAAGAGCATTGTCCAGAACAGGAAACAGGGTGGAGCCGTCTTCCTTCGTTTGCAGATAGGCGATGTAGAATTCCAGGGCCTGTACAATGAACTCGCTTCTGGAACGGGCGTTTGCGTTCTCCAGATTGTACTCGATTTTCTTTGCCAGGGCTTCGTCCCCGGCAAAGGAGAAAAATTTGTTTTTGGTCAAAGTCACGCTTCCTTTCTTTCCGTTGATAAGTGTTTGATATTGGCAATGTGGCGCTGTTTCGGCGTTTTTGGGGGGTCAGGAGCAAAAGCTTGATAACCCACCCGTTTTTTTGATATTGATTTTTCATCAGTCCTGACGTCCCGAAAATCCCTTAGCGACGGGCATTGCCTGCCGCTGTAAAAGGCGAGGTCAACCCTCAGGTTGATATCGCCTTTATCCTGCTTCAAAATAATGGGTTTTCAGAGCGGGGAAGTTTTGCGCAAACCGAAAATCATCTCGCCGTTGTTTTTGGTACAAGGGCGCAAATTCGGTTTTTGACCTGCTCGGTGGTGCCTTACCCCAGTTTGGAAATAAAACCGCTCACAGGGGCCTTTCTGCGCCCAAGAAACGCCGCTGCGCTGTGGAGTTTTGAAAGAGAAAGCAGAAGAAAGAAAAAACGCCCGCCGATCAACCGCAAAACTTTTTTGCAAACCTCAAAGTCGGCTTTTCTCTTTCTCTTCTGTCTATAGCTTTTACCCTAACAGCAGTCTTGTCCCTTCGTCTAGTTAACAGGAAGTCTCAGCTACTACACAGAGAGAGTTTTGCAGCTACACCCTTTCACCCGGATTGGGAATCGTATACTCGTTGCTGTAAAAATTGCCCTTTCGCCCTTGTCGTTTCCGCTTTTGAATCAAACCCAGAACGCAGAGACGTTTCAAAGCAGCGTCCACGGTTTTCACACTGACCCCGCACAGTCCTGCCACCGTTTTCCTGGACGGGAAGCAGGAGTTGGTCCGGTTGTTCCGAAATTTGCAGAGACAGCAGTAGACCGCAAGCTCTGAAGGCTTGAGGGAAAACTCAAAAATGCCGTTGGGTACTTTGAAAAATTTTTCGTTCTCGATAGGCAAACCTCCGTTCATTTAATTTTCAAGTTCTGCGGTTCTGCATCAGCAGAATCCTGCCGTACATCAATTGCAAAACTTTTGCCGCTTCTACCCGAATGTCGTTCCTGCCCGGGAATCTCACCCCGGCGTCGCTGTGCTCGCTGCTTTTCAGTAGGTCTTGGCACGGTCGTATCCCATTCGGACGGTCATTCAGTTTTCAAGGTTCCGATTGACTATTGCTTTCCTATCGGCTACAATCTATGTTAGCAGAGCAAATGAAATTGCACAAGAGGTTTGACGAAGGTCGGGTACATTTGAAAATCTTATCGGATACAGGAGACAAAAATGCTGAGAACAAAACCGATTGCTGAGGATCATGGAGATTTTCATGAGTTCACAGTCACTTTCTGGAAGGACAGAGTTATGCTGGAGGGGCATAGCTTTCCTTTGGGAGCTTTGACCACGCAGGTTCTGAATTTGGATCCACAAGAGCTTGTACATATTCACAACCTTTGTGCAATCGCCATCAAAAAAGTCAGGGGACAGTTCTTTGATCCACGGGTTACAAAAGATTATTTTCTGTTATCGGATATTCAGAAATCGGTCAATGCCGCCCTGCAGGAGATACGCAAGCTCCCGGTATATAACCTTCTACAGCTCGATGAGGAGACGGCCTATCATCTCCTGACTGCTCTTTGGCAGAACCGAGATGAGTTTCAAAGAGCGATGCAAGTTGGTTCGGTTGAAAACCAAATGCTGTGGGACTATTATGCCCTGTTGGCTTCGATCCCTGATCAGCTACGGGTGTTTCAACGATACATTTCCATCATGCTCGACCTCTATTTCGAGGGCCTGGTCAAACGGAATACCGAGCACTATGCTGTGGGAATTTACAAGTTCTTGACCGACGAAAGGACCCAGGACATGTTAGAAAAATCATTCCCCGGGCCAGAGGTTTCTCCGTTCTATCGATTCACTCCGGTGCAGGAGAACTTAATTGAATATTCAACCATGCGAAACCCTGACAACGAAAAGGAGTATGTGATTGCCGAACGGTTGGTATTCAAAAGCGCAGCAGCATTCCTTTATACAGACTTCTACCGGGGATTAATGCATGGAAACGCACCTCGGCGCTGCCATAACTGCGGTCGATATTTCCTGCTGGAAAGTGGGTACAATACCTGCTATTGCAATCATGTCGCGCCCGGAGAAACAGAGCGAACTTGCCGTAAGGTCGGAGCGCACAAAAAAGAAACCAGTCCGGAGGGGAAGACCCCTGCAAGGCTGGAGTATGATAGGACATATAATCGCCTGAAAACAAGAAAGCTGCGCGGCAAGATCTCACTGGCAGAGTGGAATCGGCAAGTGGCGTATGCGCAGGAGATCAAAGAACAAGCCGAGCGCGGGGAGCTTTCTGACGCTGAAATGAGAAAGAAACTTGCAGAGCTATAATGCTTGAAAGGTAATGTTTATTGTGATAGATGACTGAGCCAAAAAGTAGAAACACCTGGGAAAGATAAAAATGCCCCCTCAATGAGAGACAGTGGAATACGGCGCTGTCAACATGGAGGGAGTATATTGTTCTGAGTATTGCCCGTTTCCATTCCGTCACGCAAAAACATCGGCTAAAACTATCAATTTCAAAATTTTAGCCGCAAAGCAACTTGACGAAAGCCTCTTTTTCGGCTAAAATAGTATCAAAACTAAAATCAGCCGTAAAATGTTCATTTTGGAGGTAATACATGAATTACATCGCACGTCATATGGAGCAGAGAGTGCTGGAACTGTCGAAGTCCTATTCGGCAATTCTTCTGACCGGGCCGCGTCAGGCTGGTAAAACCACGATGCTTCGTTCCCTTGCGGAAAAAGAAGGCATCGGGCGCGAGTATGTCTCGCTGGACGATCTCTCTGTGCGCGACATGGCCAAGAACGACCCGGCACTCTTTTTGCAGCTTCACAAACCGCCTGTCCTGATTGATGAAGTGCAGTATGCGCCGGAGCTATTCACATATATCAAAATGCATATCGACGAACATCACAATTCCGGTGATTTTTGGATGACCGGCTCTCAGATATTCCGCCTGATGCGCGGTGTGCAGGAATCACTTGCCGGTCGCGTTGCTCTCCTTCATATGTCGCCATTATCGCAAAGGGAAATCATCGGCGCCGACTGCGTGCCGTTTACAACCGACTTTGATCAGCTTCTCGCTGAGAGCAAAAAAGCAGCGCCGGTTGATACACCCGCCCTCTTTGAGCGCATTTGGCGGGGCTCCATGCCTGGGATCGCATCGGGACTGTACGAGGACCGCAATATGTATTACTCGTCTTATATCTCCACCTATGTGGAGCGTGACGTGCGGGAGCTTTCCGGCACCGTGGATGCCTTGAAGTTCAATCGATTTATCACGGCAATTGCGGCAAGAACGTCGCAGCTGCTTAACTACAAGGCGCTTGCTGATGATGCGGATATTGATGTACAAACGTCAAAGGCGTGGGTTGATATTCTCGAAACCCTAGGCATTATCTTCCTTTTGCATCCGTATTCGAACAACGTGTTGAAACGCACGATTAAAACGCCGAAAGTGTATTTCTATGACACAGGGCTTGTATGCTATCTAACCAAGTGGTCATCACCCGAGGTCGCCGAAAGCGGTGCCATGAGTGGAGCGCTCCTTGAGAACTTCACTGTGTCCGAGATTATGAAGGGCTATCAGAATGCTGGTCGTGAGCCGTATCTCTATTTCTACCGGGACCGTGATGCCAAGGAAATCGACGTCATCATGGAGGGAGACGGAAAGCTCTGTCCCCTCGAAATCAAGAAAACTGCCACCCCTGACAAACGAATTGTCAAAACCTTTCATGTAATCGACAAATCTCCACTCCAGCTCGGCACAGGCGCAGTCCTCTGCATGGCAGACCAGTTCGGCGCATTCGACAGAGACAATCTCATCGTTCCAATCTGGATGATCTGATTGCACATGGTGTCAGGCAACGAGTTTGCCCGGCACTTAATGTTTTTCATATACAGTTTACAATCGCTACCTTAATTGCCTTCCAAGTCGCTATGATTTATGTCTTTCTGATGGTTGGCGGATTTTTACTCCGACGATTGGTGCGAGCACCGGCGGAAGAGTGCAACTAAATTGGCTGGTCATAGCAAAATGAAACGAGCGAAAAACTCTGGGAGATTACTGTTGCCGCTCAAGCCTTTTCAATTTGTTGGTCTTTACTCTGCCAGAATATAGTCGCAACTTCGCAGGATTGCACAATTCTTTGTGGGTCAATAAAAATCATTGTAGACTTTGTCAAAATGTGGTATCATGTATTTTGGTGAATTGTATCCTGAAGAAAGGATGTTTCTTTCTGATAGATCAAAATATCAAATGCTGGGTCTCCATGAAGGAAATGATGGAATACCTAGGTGTCAGTTGAGATACCGTTCTCGACTGGATCGACCGCCGCAATATGCGGGCAGCCAAGATCGGGCGGCTGTGGAAGTTCAAAATCAGCGAAGTGGATGCCTGGATACGGTCGCAGCACTAGCATCTGGCTGGATATGATTTTCAAGGCGAATCTCCACAAGGTCGTGGACTGGAGTCGGGTAGACAAGGAAGATTACCTGCTTGCCATGGAACGCAGCCCGATCAAAGACATTGAAATCAAGCATCTGCTGAGAAGTGCTTTGACCGATGAGGTTGATAGCCGTGAGGTTTACATGAAGGGCATCGACCACAGCTACCACTACGAGGGTTAGGGCGGAAGAATTGTGAGAATCGAAGGTGATAATATGAGTTTGAAAGCTATGACGAAGCAATCACCACAGACACACTTGCCAAATATGCAGATGCCTTGATTGTAAAGTGGATGACATTATGGATGTTATCGAACAAGGCGGAAACTCAGAAAAAAAGCGAATACATTGTAAAAGGGACAGAACCATATCATGGCATTGTAGCAATATTTGTTTGCTGATACCTACAATGTTATACCGACAAACAAATATTGAAACGAACAGGATGATTAAAACATGATGACGAATAAATCTATCCCCTTCCGACCCAAATTGGAGGGAGAGTTTAGAACAAGATTTTATACAGTTGTTCAGCAAATCGATGAGAATACAAGGACTTCTGTGCTGGAGGAAATTGCCGCGCAGGAGGTTCACTGGGCTGAACAAGAATGTACTGTAAATCTTGCTCAAAGAAAAAAATATCGAGCAGTCTGGATGCTGCTTCGTGATTTAATTAGAGCCTCTTGGAAAACATGCTATCGAGAAGGTGTGTTGGAGATGCGCCTTCCTACTTTGGATAAAAGTGAGCTTGAAGGCAACTCTTTATCTGAGATGAAGAGTCTTTTAAGAAGTTGGATGCAGGATAGCCGTCTTGAAAGATTGCAGATATATTCTGATTTCATAAATCGAATGGAACGTGAGACTGCAACCAAAAAATCAATTAGTCACTTAATAGCAGATGGAAAAGAATTGTATGCACGGCTTCGTGCAATTTCCGAGAACAAGATAGCGATTGGAGAGGCAATCAAGCCATATCTGCAATTAGTTCGAGAAAATGAACGCGACGAATATACCGGGCAAAAGCTTTCAGAGATTTGGAGATATTTCCGTTTGTCTTGGTCTACTCCTGCAGAAACCACCCCCGGCAGAACAATGCAGTATCTTATCCGAGATGCAGCGCACCCGAATCACGCTGTCATGGGAATTGCATCCTTAGAAAACACAGCAGTACAGATAACCTGCCGCGATGATTATATTGGCTGGAACGCCCCTTCCTTTATCGATAAACTAAAAGATGAAGGAAGTCCCGTTATAGCAAAAAAAGCGTTTGAAAGGCTTCTTGAATATTTAGAGGATGGCATTCAAGGCATTGACTATTTTGATCTGTGCTCTTTGGAGAACATTGTTACTCCATCTGACGATATTATCCGTAAACTGCAGTACATTGCTTTGTCAGCAGAAGAAGAACGCCAGGATTTGCTAAAGGCATATCAAGGAGGCAATGCTGATGCCATCTCAGAAGAAAAAAGTGAGTTGGGTAGTATCTCTACGGAAATTGAACAGGCACTGTATCGGAGGAAAAGAGCTGATCAACTTGGTAAATTGCTTGGAGCCAAAAAGGCCTTATTAGATTTGCTGAGTAATGAAAAGTTTGACGAGCTTTGGAGTGCTTTCTGTGATAGTGACAATGGTAAGTCTTGCATTAGAACGGCACTTATCGCTCAAAAAACAAAGCATATAGGCTCAAGCATGATGGAACTAAATGTTTGCGGTGCTATTCCTCCGTACAACGAGATTCTTGGTGGCAAGCTTGTAGCTTTACTAGCGACATCCCCGCAGGTAATTAGTGACTATCGAGATCGTTACTCTAACAAAAGAAGCGAAATTGCCAGCCGTCTAAAGGGCGAAGATGTTTGCAGACCAGCTGACCTCGTGTATGTAGGTACAACATCCTTGTATTATGTCGGCTCAAGTCAATATAATCGTTTAAAAATTCCGGGAAACATTTTCAATTCTTCCCACGATGTCAGGTGGAAAGAGCTTGGAAAAACCGTTGGCTTTGGAACACTTCATATTAGTAAAGCAACCACCATGTGTCTTACCGAAGCAACAAGCGACGGATTTTCAAGAATCAATCATGTATTCGGAGAAGGCGCAAGTCCAAAAATGAGATTGATGACTATGGCTATTAGAGAACTTCTTGAATCCGATGAAAGCGATACGAAGGAATTTTCGAAACATGCTATGTCAAGAATAGTATACGGAGCTGAATTGGCAAGCAACACAATGAATTATCTACTCGGAATTGATGAGTCACCGAACTATTACTTTGATACCAACGACTATGCCGGAGAAACCCAAAAAATTATTGATTTCTGGTTAAACCGTTGGGTAGCAAGCCGCTTGAATTACACCCCTGTTTTTGAACGAGTTCGTCACTTTGACAAGGAACAATTTTTGGTAAGCACTGACTTAAAAAAAGCATCGGAATGGAAGTTCGAAAAACTAAAGGAGCCTGAAAAGATGTTACAAATACAATCTGATAAAACTGAGCTCGACTTTATACGCGATTTCTACCGTGGTAGCAGCGGATATGCTGACTTCATCGACTATGGATTTTTGTCGAGAGTTCATGTTGTTACAGAATTGGATTCAGCTATCATTGAAGCCGTGAGTACAGGAAAAGATGTCGTTCTTACCGGAAATCCCGGTGATGGTAAAACACATATTATCCGAGTCCTTCAAGAGCAGTTGGATACTCTTGAGGTTGATCCTATCATTGAACTTGATGCAAGCACAATGACCAATAAATCTATTTATGAAAAATGGCTGTCCGCTAAGAACGCAGCGCGCCCCTTTGTAATTGCAATTAACGCTGCCGTTTTGCTCGCATTGGCGAAGGAGTTCTCAGCATTCATGCCCATCGTCCGAGCAAAGGATCAGATGATCCAAGCTACGGTCTTCCATGACGAGCAGATTGAAAATGATGAGGTATCTGTTTTTGATTTAAGCAAGCGTGAAGCCCTCGATCCTCCGATTGTAAAAAGTGTTATTCTTAACATGACGAAGCCGGAGCATTATGAACAATGCAATACTTGTCATTTTAGAGATCTCTGTCCTGCGGTTAAAAATGCACAACTCATACAAAGCGACTTGTTCCAAGAACGGCTTAATATTATTCTGACTCAAGTTGCGTTGCAGGGATATCATGCCACCTTGCGCGAATTGCAGTCGTTTGTTTCCTACCTGTTGTTCGGAAATAGAAATTGCGCTGCCCTCACCACCACCTCAAGCCAAAACAAATATGATTTGTGCAATCTCATCTATCAAGGTGAAGGACGTCTGTTCGACGCTATCAGAGGAGCCTTTGATCCGGCGAAGGTTTCCCACCCCGTTTGGGATGAGAAAGTCTTGATGAACACAATGGAACCGGGAACTTGGATTTCTGGCTACAGCGTTTCTCCTGAGGCATTGAATCCCAACAACACTGAACTGTTTGCTCTGCGAAAAAGGCAGTTTTATTTCTTTAATTCCTGCGGAAATGTGTTGTTAGATATCAGTGATGATGCTGTTATCAAATTCCAGCGTTTCTTATGCATGGAGGATAAGGCTATTATTAAGGACCTTATTCAAAAGCTAAATGCGTTTTTCGGAACATCCTCAAACAATTCCGAATTAGAGATTTGGACAAGTCACCGATATAACAATGCACCTCGCAAGATACTTATTTCCACCGGCAAAATGAAACGTTCAGATTTCCGCATTGGTCGCCCAAAACTTAATTCTGTCATGGAGAATGGTATCAAAATGGTACAGAATTATGTACGCCTCGAGAAAAAAGGCATATCTGAGGTGTTCTTGAAAATCGATTTTGATATGTACAATCTTCTACTTGAGGGTGAGCGCGGCGTTCCGGTGTTGCTTATGGAATCCGACACAGTGAAGAAGGTTTGGCGATTTGTCGAACAACTCCAAAGCGAAAACGATTTAGAAAATGAAGACGATGTAAATCTCTCCCTGTTTGATGTTCAAGGGAAAAGGGAGATTGTTGTTTCGATTGACCGTGAAAGCAACCGCTATTCCAGTATCGCGATAAGGAAAAATCATAGATAAGGAGGGAGATCATGGATATCATTTACTTGAAAAGGATGAGAGAGCAAGTAGACGAAAGCTTTGTAGGCTTTAGACCGAATGGCTCAAGCGTCAAGCCTGTTCATATATATAGTGGTGCTTCTCGTATCATCTATGGTGAAAGCGTTAATACGCAGAACATCAAACGCCTTTCCTATGTAAGTGATGCTAAGGGAAAGACACCAAAAAACAACACTCTCGAAAAGGTCAAGGAAATGTTGCATGAATCTGATGCCCTTGATGACGGTATTCGAGATGATGATTTGGTCTCTTTTAGAAATCTACTTCAAAAACTCCTTGCTGCAGATAATGGCGTGTTCTCTGGAACAGATGATGGCATGGTTTCATATAGTGCAGGCTCCAAATACTTTATTACAAGTCCGGCACTATATGAAGATGCAGGAGAATTTGTTGGCAGTTTGGTCAACAAATACTGCCCAGAGCTTTGCAATCACATTAAGGATATTTTGGACAACGGGAATGACCCCATCAGCATACTTTTCGAGCCTGTCGCAGAAACTGACACTAAAGCCATAACATCTGATCATCTTGATGAGGTTGCCATACTCAGCGCACCCAATGCAGCATTCGATGATTTCACACAAGGACTTGCTGCTGCTGGAAACTGCTTGTGCAAGCACTTACGCAGTCATCCTAACCAACTAACGCAGCTTCGCATATTCAATTTCTTCTGCATTTATATTCTTATTCGATATTTGGCGTCCTTGGAATCCTTCTACTGCGGAGGAAGCAAACGCCCCTTCCTACTGGACTTTTCTAGTGAAGCTTCCAGCAGTGTTGCACGCGCTTCAGTAATGTCTTATACTCAGATTCATAGAGCGATTTCGAGATTCTATGCTTGGGGATATGCACAGGGCTTGAAAAAAGACAGTATAACCAAAAACGATCTGCTGGTAATGGATGCACCTATGCTTGACGAAAAAGGCAAAACTAAAGCTGGAAAAGTCGAACTAGCAAGAATGTGGGACTTAGCAAAGACAGATGCAAGAGATCTTCCCGAAGAAGATGCGCTGCTTGTGTTTGGAACAACCATTTACGACATGCTTGCACTTGAAGCATCCTCACATCCGGTTGTGTATCTCCGGCAAATAGGCACACACGCCGGGTTGCTTTACCCTCCTACCAATCTCCATGTGAACAAACGATTTGTTGTTTCTCAGGATATGTTGGAAATGATTATGCGTTCCTGCGTAGAACCAGATGAGACTTTAGTTGCCGCAGAGTTAAAGGAGAGACTCTGGAAAAGATTTGGTATTGTTATCGGTGGCGATGAAACAGACATGGAAAAGATTCAGGCTACCGGGAGTATAATTTCTGCGGACACGGATGCCCTCCGCAGTAACTTTAACCATTTCTCAAAAACTCTTGAAGCCATTAACTTTGCAGATATTATGGCTGATGGTATATTACAAATCAGACTGGGAGGTGTTTCTAAATGAAAACAAAACAAGAAATACTTGTCAATGTCTTGAGCGCAAAGCTTGGCAACGCCAAGGTTGGTGTGATCGTTCGTGGAATTACTGAAATAGATCCTGTCGCTGCCGTTGAAACGCTATCTCGAAATAATGAAACCAAGTATTATGTTTCAGCAGTCGGCTACAATATTTACGAAGTCCACGAAACTGATATGATTGCAGTATCTCACATGATTGAGGATGCTGTCCGATGGCGTAGTAAACCTGCTCTTGCAGGAAAAATCATCGTCTTCGTTAAGAGCGACAGTGATAAACTACATTCACTTGCTGAGTTTGACGAAGTAACAACAAGAGATTTGTCGCTACAGCTCATAGAAGAACGCATTGCTGAGTCGCAGAATACTCCTTGTGAAAAGTTTTGGAATGCGCTCAAAGAAACATCATCGTACTATTCGTTCGATATTTTTTATGAGTTTATAGAGGCAGTTTGTCTGTGCCCTGATGCGAATAATGCAATTCCTATGAATATGTGGCATTTGGGTTTGCTTTGTGACTACGACATCTTAAACACTAATATTAAGCCGGAGGAAAGACTATCTCGCAATAGGGAACTGATTATTATCATCGGGCAGTTGAGCGACGAATCACGAAAAAAAATCAGCAGTGCGTTGACTCGAAGCAGCAAAGAAAACAACACCGAACTGCAAACTGCATATCGACATCTGCAGGAATACTTCAAATATGGCAGAAAGGACACCTTGAAGCAGTTGTCCTACGATATTGTGCAGCAACTGTTTGTTGCTCCCAAATCAAAGAAAAAGAAAGACACGAGTGGTCAAAACGATCCTAACAACGGTGGCAAGGAACCTATTTCCATCCAGCCCTTGAAGACTAAGGAAATCGATAAACTCATTGCGGATATCATCGTTGATCCTACGGATGAGGATTTGGAAACCTTGCGGGATTTCTTCGATGAACTTGAAAAAAGGTACGACGAAAGCAGCGAAGAAAATAAAGACAGTTTCCCAACCATCGGGGGTGTCTTTGAAAATCGTCCGATTGTTCTTGACAATCACAGCTCTCAGTTTAGACGGATTATAGGAACTGCTTGTAATCAGGATGCTTGGGGAGGCGTAATGTTTACCGAGGAAGGTGTTCTTCGTGATGCAATGTCATCAGATTATGAGTCGTTTATTCCCTTTGTTCCAATGCAGGGTGATTCCAAAACCAGCTTCGATGGATCATCACTCTTTGAGTTTATTCGTAGATTTGACAAACAATTTGCAGCTAAGAAATTAGAGAATGTAGAAGCCTTTACTCCTATTCTTGAAAAGCTTTCCGAGGCAAGAAACTTTTTGGTAAGCAAGCTCGATTTGGTAATGTACCATCCTATCCTGTCTTTTGGTATAAATGAAAGGCTTGGAATAGCTCTTGACGATTATATGACTGCATGGACTAATCTGCTTCGTGTATATTGCAGAAACGAGATCGCCATGCACGAAATTAGCCCTAAGGGAACAGTATTCATCGCAAGGTCTCTTCTTCTGTTAGATGTCTTGTATGTGAAAACACCGACAGAGTGGAAAGGGCTCCTTCTTCCGACCCATCCTCTGTTCCTGTGGCGTTATTATGAGGTTTTCAAAGAACTCAAAAACCATAGGGATATGATGGGCGAAGAGGATGCCAACGATTTGACGAAGGCAATTTCCAATCTGCCTCAGATGCTCAATTTTATTGTTGTTGATAAGTCTATCACAAATAGCATTAGTGCCGAGCTTCCTTGCTCTGGAAGTATTGAGATGCTTCCAACATACGAAAACAAAACCAACAGATACTTAGGGTATGATGGAACTCAGTCTATACCGGAAGTCCTTTCTCGCTGGGTAGCGTTTGCTCCATATACCAGCAAAGAGGTACGCATTTGTACTGTTGATGCTCCCGATATGCCGAGCATTCTCAAGGCATTCAAAGAGAGCATCGAGAAAGGAATTTGCAGCCGAATTGTATACGACGCATACCTAACAAGATCACAAAACGGAAATAGTGAGTTGACAAAACTCGACTACATGATTTCTGATTATGAGGTTGGCGAATATATCAAATCAGGCAAGATTGCGATTAGCATTCAGAACCTTGCATCCTCTGCAGAGATTAAACGCGTTCTGGATGACCGCCCTGTGCATCTTGCTTTCTATTTCGACCAGTCCTCTTATTCGATTGAATATGGTCCTACAACAAAGAACCTCTATATTAGCCCACTGGTAGTCACTTATGATTATGACTTTGACGAGATTACTCAGCGCGGCGAAATCTTCCCGTCTTCAAACATGGAGTCTGGAATGATTGGCGATTATCACAAAATGCTACGCTTTGCCGATATTGTCTCGAATGATAGAAGTCCTCGTCCGACATATAATCCAGAGGCTGATATTAGTGCCGTTCTGTCAACTATTCGAGATAGCAATACGCAGTGGTTGATTGCTGCGGATAGAACAACGAGTAATTATCTTCCGATTGATACAATCCCTATCGGAGAAAAGCAATACGGAAAAAGAATGGTTAGCATTTGGAGCTCTCGTAATTCGCGCATTATCAGCCAGTATCAATCCTTACTGAGACAGTACAACCTTCATCCGAAGAAGGAAACCCTCATCGACATTTTGTCACAATTTGGACATATTTCGTCCGAAGGACTTATCAGCATCCCTCGTTATGGTGCGGATACGCAGGCTATCGATAATCGAAAAAAAGGGCTTATCGGAACAGTCTTTGCAGCTACATGGTACTCCAAACTGCACAAGAATTCTCTTGTTGCCTCTCTCGACACGCCAGATGCGCGTCAATGGCTTAACGACAGCCACTACCCGAATGATAGAGCTGACCTGATTGGTTTGTATTATAACGAAGAAAAGCAGACACTTCATGTACAGCCGATAGAGGTTAAAACAAGAGACGAGTCCCCTGATGCAATCATAACTGTTGATGAAAAGACTAGTGAGAAGCACCTTGCTGGACATGCAGCCGATCAGGTTTCTGCCGTCGTTAGAATGCTCCAAGAGATCTTTGGACTTGTCGAAACAGATGCCTTAAACATGTTTGTTTCTGCGAGACGCGAAATCCTTAAATATCAAATTGTTTCTGAATGCTTTCGCGACATTCATGATTCTGAATGGCAAAAAGAATGGAGTAAAATCTTTAAAAAAGCTTTTGCACCCTCCAGAGAGCGAAACATCAAAATTGATATTTCCGGAGTGCTTGTCCATGTCAAGTTAAGTGAAACTGGTGCAAAGAAGCCAGTAGACTGCATAAATCCAAAGTTCGATGATTGTCCTATTCGCTTTGTCGAACTAACATCGAAGGAGATTCAGGAACAGGTGTTGGGTAATTGCGAAGGCATTATTCCGGCTTGGACATCAGTTGATTTCGATGAAACAGAGGCGAAAACAACCGAGGAAGAAGAGCAGACTGCAGATATGCTTGACAACTCCGACAACACTCAAGGAGCATTCCGAACAAATGATGATACCCCCTCTTCTACCAATGAGACTTCTGGAAAATCCGCAGAGAGCCAAGATATTGGAGAAGATACCACAGTGGCAGAGAACACAGGCGGAGTTCCTCCTAAAAGTTCTATTCCGCTTGAAGAAATTGAACAGTTGGTATCTGACTTCAAAAAATCGTGTAGAGATTATCACATACAACTCAAGGAATGCTGTGCTGCAAATCAGGCTGTTGTAGGGCCGAACGTTATCAGAATCTATTTTAAGCTTGCTCGTGGTCAAGGTTTGGCTGCGTTAAACAATCACCTTGAAGATATTTCAAGAGAAATGAAGCGATCTGGCGTGTTGATTCAACAGATTCAAAATTCCGATAAACTCATTCTTGATGTGCCAAGATTAAGCCGTGAAATGGTATCCTTCACAGAGGTTATTAAAAAGCTTCCAGTTGTCGATTCTCCCGAAAAGCTGTACTTTCCTCTTGGAAGAACACCAGAAGGAAAGGACATTATCAAGGATATCTCTGAGTTGCCTCACCTTCTTGTGGGCGGCAGTACCGGTTCTGGCAAAACAGTATTCCTATTTACCATGCTGGCATCTCTGCTAAAAACGCATCCGACAGCAGATGATCTGCAAATCGTTTTGTCATCCTCCGGATTGGAAGACTTTGTCCATTTTGAGGGAATTCCGCATTTGGTTGGAGGCAAGGTAATCTCTGATGCTGAGGAAGCAACAGAACTCATTAAAAGTGTAGTGTTCACAGAATTTGAGCGTCGAGAGAAAATATTGACTGATGCAAGAGTTGCTAACATTTCACAATATAATCAAAAATGCACCCCGAAGCTTGCACCGATGGTCGTTGTTATCGACGAGTTTGCTGATCTGGCAGATCAACTTGAGACAAAGAAGGAGAAAGAGGCATTCTTCATACCGGTAAAACGAATTGCGCAAATTGGGCGTAAAAGAGGTATTCATTTGGTGCTGTGTACGCAGCGTCCAGCAGCAACCCTTGTTCCGTCCAATATTAAATCTCAACTTAGCGGTAGACTTGCACTGCGCGTAAATGACGCAAACTCTTCTCGAATGATCTTAGAGGAAGGTGGCGCACAATATTTGCAGAAGCATGGCGACATGATTTATAAGAATGGCGCGGAGACCGAAAGAGCGCAAGGTTATTTTATATCTATTGACGAACTGGATGAAATCATTGAAGGAATAAAACGGCTCAATGAATGATTCTATAGCTACTACACACCCTTCCAAACTCAAAATTGGAGAATTCATAAGCGAAAGCAAAAATAGATTCCTCTGTACTGTCAAAACTGATGGTACAGAGGAAGTCTGCTACATTGCATCATCCTGTCGATTAGATAATTTTCTTGACCTAAAAGGCAAAAGTGTCCTTTTGCTTAAAAACAAGAGGACGAAGGGCAGAACAAAATTCTCAGTAATAGGCGTTAAACACAAGCGAAGCTATATAATTCTAAACACCTCTTGGGCAAATAAAGCAATCGACAGTAGTTTCCTGAAACGCAAATTTTCCTTCTTAGGAAAACGGAAGGATTATCGGAAAGAAAGGGATGTTAATGGTTATAAAGCGGATTTTTATATTCCATGCTCCAAAACCATAATCGAGGTGAAAAGCGTTATTGCAACAGGCGAAACAGCATTTTTCCCGACAGTTTATTCCGAACGCACATTCACGCAGCTAAAAACGATATCCGAGCTTCTTGATGCTGGGTACAAAGGGTATTTTATCATAGTGTCACTTAACCCTTATATCAAAGAGATCAACCTGGTTCAAGGCACTGAAATTGTTGAACGGTTAAATGAGTGTGTTGCTCGTGGTTTAATCGTTAAAGGGTTTTGCTGTCGCCTTTCAAATGATGGCTTGCCTCTAATTACAAACGAAATACCAGTTCAGATATAGAAAAGAGCCTCAGCCGATACCCAAATGGGCATCGACGGAGGCTCTGTGCATTGTTGGCAAGTGTTCAACATCGACACTTTTATTCCCGGTCTAACCGAAGAAGAACGCCGCATAGGAAAGCATACGAGCTTAAGCAAAGGCCCTGCCAAGGAAACTACCGCAGAAAGCCATTATGCGCAGATCACCTCCGAATGAACAACTTCTCGTACTCTCGCCTGGATATTGTTCGTCCTCTGTACCCACTCCATTGGCGCATCTGCCCTGAATTGCTCTGTCAGCCCCTCTTGGTGAGTGTATTGCTCCACCAACCGAAGAAATAGTTACTGTGCGTATTCCTCCGTATCGACAAGGCGGTCATGGAGCTAGCCAGAGGTAAGCAGGTTATAATATAGCACCCTATGATGCTGCTTTAAGTACCGCAGCCGTTGTCGGTCTCTCCTGCCGGTTCGGTCAGCTCATAGCTTGAGTGCCACCGGCACTCATTCGCCCCCACACGCCGATGGGACGGAAATCTTCTTCGCGTAAGTGCAGATCCGGCAGAATATAATCTCCCTGTATGGTGCAGGTGCCGCTCATTTGCTCGTGTAGTGATTTCTCCATATAAATAAGCCCCTTTGATGCTGTCATTGTACCAAAGGAGGTTTTTACTTGCGAATGCGCATTTCCTTTATAAACATAGGCTACTCGAAAAGCATCCATTATTTCTCACCCTTTCTGCCCGGCACAGCTTCCATATCAAACATGGAAAGAGCGACATTGACTTTATCCATTCTGACAGTTTCTTTGCCTTGCTCCAGCTCTCGGATAAAGCGAAGCCCAAGACCGGAACGCACTGCAAACTCTTCTTGGGTGAGGCCGACTGCTCTTCTGTTTTCTTTGATAAACTCAGCTATTTTATTCATGATCCTATTGCCTCCACACATTGTATTCGCTCATATTTTACACCCTAACGGGTATGCTGTCAAGCAAATTCTAACATTATTATACCCTATAAGGTATATTTTTATGCGGCCATCTCTGGGCTATACCTTATAGGGTATAAAATATATAAAAAGAGTTTTGGCAAACTCACCAAGTCAAGCATAACAGTAAAAACAGAACCCGGACAACACTCTATCGCAAGCGCTGCCCGGGTTATTTATTTAGCTCCTAACTGTGCAATTATCAGCAATAATAAGTAACAGAGCCAAAATAGCTCTGCCATTTTTCAATCACTTCAGCGCTGCGTGCTTCGATGATCCTCATCATATTCCGAAGCGTCCGCTCCGGAATTTGAGAATGGTTATGACACAGGAAGCATTTTCCAGCCGCTGTGATCCAAATCTTTGTGGCATTTTCAGAAGGTGCGCCCTCTGAGACATGAACATGAATCGGTTCCAGCGGGTCGTTCTCATTTGCCCAGAAGTAGACCCAGTAAGAGCCGATCTTAAAAACCTGCGGCACTGTCAAAGCCTCCATCCTGGGCGAATTGCAGAATCAAATGAGCTGTAGATTGAATGACCTCCCGATAACGGGCAATTTCTTTTTCAGAAAACCCGGTGATATCCTGCCACTCATAGCCGGGGAGGATACACACAGCATGATGGAAGCAGTCCTTTTCATCAGGCTTTTCCAGATAGACCTTGACCGTTTTGTCCGGGCGCATTTCAGAGTGGACGATTTCGGTGCCGTCGTCCAGCGTTAAAAATGGATACATCACAGGGAATCCCCCCTTTTCTCTTTGCTCTTATTATATACGGTAAAGTTGAAAATAGCAAGCCGGGCGGCGCTCCTCGTAGAGCGCCGCCCGGGTTTTCCTTTCTTATCTTACCACCCATAAGAATCGTTTTGAATCGTTACTGCTGTATGTACCGTACTTTTGCTTACCCCAAACTGCTTTGCCGCCCGGCGGACGGTGGCGTTGTTTTCTACGATAAATTCCCCCAGCCTTGTCGCCCTGTCGTCTATTACATTGTTCGCCATAAGAACACCCCTTGCTTCCTAACGTGTTTCATTTCTATGTGGAAAACAAAGCGGTTAGTACAGATAAGAGGATTTCCGCTTCGTTTTTTGGGCTTTTTCCTGTCAAAGCTCCCCCCTCCCCTAAAAAATTTTTTCAAAAACACTTGACAACGGGCGGTGGTTCTGGTATCCTGCTAATTGCTTAGTTACTTGACTAACTAACTAGAACGGAGTTGAGGCCATGAATCTGGATTTCAATTCGGAAAAGCCAATTTTCCAGCAGATCTCCGAGGGGATCGAGGACGGCATTCTTACCGGGGCGTTCCCGGAGGAAAGCCAGATCCCCTCCATTACAGATTTTTCCCTGCGCTACACCATCAATCCTGCTACGGCGCTGAAGGGGATCAACCTGTTGGTCGAGGAAAATATCCTTTACAAAAAGCGGGGCGTGGGAATGTTCGTGTCAAAGGGCGCGCGGCAGCGCGTGCGGGAAAAACGCAGGGAAAGCTTTATTCCCACCTATGTGTCCGCTCTGGTGGCGGAAGCCCGGAGACTGGGGCTTTCCGCAGAGGAGCTTTGCAGCATCATTCAACAAGGCTATCAAGCCGAAAAGGAGGAAATAAAATGAGCATTGCGGTAAACCAGGTTTCCAAAAGCTTCGGCGAGGTGCGGGCATTATCGGGCGCCACCCTCACCTTTGGCGACCAGAAGCTGTGCGGGCTTCTGGGGCGCAACGGCGCGGGGAAATCCACCCTGCTGAACGTGATCTCCAACCGGGAATTTCCCGATTCCGGCAGTATTTCCGTGGACGGCGCTCCCGCCATGGAAAACGACGCCGCGCAGGCAAAGCTCTATCTTATGAGCGAGAAGACCTGCTATCCGGAAGCCATGCGGGTGCGGGAAGCCTTCCGCTGGACAAAAAATTTCTATCCCGCCTTTGACGAGGAGTTTGCCAAACACCTGGCGGACAGCTTCCAGCTGAACCTGAAGTCCAAGGTAAAGGGGCTTTCCACCGGGTACCTTTCCATTTTCAAGCTGGTGCTGGCGCTTTCCGTGAACGTGCCCTACGTGCTGCTGGACGAACCC
Source organism: uncultured Neglectibacter sp. (assembly GCA_937958185.1). Taxonomy (GTDB): domain Bacteria; phylum Bacillota; class Clostridia; order Oscillospirales; family Acutalibacteraceae; genus Acutalibacter. The sequence goes on from CALFFN010000027.1 coordinate 95,318, forward strand.
GTGCTGGGGCTGGACGCCAACCACCGGGAACTGTTTTACAAGCTGCTGCTGGCAAAGTACGCGGAGAAGCCCTTCACCGCCGTGATCTCCACCCATCTGATCGAGGAAGCCGCCCGCTTCATCGAAGACGTGGTGATCCTGAAGGACGGTCAGGTGCTGAATTCCTGCTCGAAAGACGATTTGACCGCCGGCTATTATACGGTTTCCGGCAGCGCCGCCGCAGTGGAAGCTTACATAAAGGGCAGAAATGTGCTGGACGTAGAGGTCATCGGCGGGCTGCGCTCCGCCTGTGTGGAGGGCAAGCCGGAGAAATCAGCCGCCGCGCCGGAGCTGGAATTTTCCGGGATAGACCTGCAAAAGCTTTTCATTCTGCTGACCAATTCCTAAAAAGGAGGGAATTTTCATGCAAATTTTTTCTACGTTCCGCTATCATTTCGGCATTTACAAAAAAGAGCTGCAATGCTATTATCCCGTCATTATCGCCGTAGAACTCTTCGCGATCCTGCTCAGCGTGCCATTTATTTACATCGGAAAAGCCGGGGATGGACCTGCCCTGACCACCAACGGGGTCACCGCCATTTCCTGCCTTGCGGTGACGGTCACCATGATATCCCACTTCCGGGAGGGCTTCGCCATGTGTATCCAGAACGGCGTGTCCCGCCGCAGCCAGTTTCTGGGGCAGCTTCCCGCCGCGGCGGCGATGTGCCTCTGCATGGCGGTGCTGGACGAAGCCGTGACCCTGCTGCTGCGTTTGCTGGGATTGCTGCCCTTCGCTCACATCGAGTCCCTCTCCCTGCTGGAAACCACGTTTGCCGGCGATGTGGCAGGGCTGCCCCCTGTGGTGACCGCCCTGGCGTCCGTGATATTCAGCTTCTTTCTGCTGCTGGGCTTCTGCGGCATCGGCTCTTTCACCGGCGCGCTGTTCTATCGGCTGAACAAGCTGGGGAAAATTATTCTCGGCGTGAGCTTGGGCGCGGGATTCATGATAGGGCTTCCCCTTTTGTCGGAGCTTTTCTATGCCCACCCGGATTGGGCGATCTCCCGGATGCTCTTGAATTTTGCCGTCTCCCTGGGGCGTTTGGTGTTCAGCTCCCCGTGGAACCTTTCCGTAACAGGGCTGATCCTCTTCTCCATTCTGGGTGTGTTTGTCTGGCTGTTGATGCGGCGGGCGCCGTTAAAGCTGCGCCGCTGATCCTTGTTCTCGCGTGTTTCCCTCCAAGGGCAATTTGCCTTTGGAGGGATTTTTTGTCATTTTGCAGGGAGAAATGAAAAAGATTGCAAAAAAGCAAAAAATATCGGTTGCAAGAACAGGCTTTTTCCGATACAATAGAATAATATACGCACCTCACAGAAAGGCTGGTTGAATCAATGGCTTTGGACTTTCCAAAACGCCCTTACCATACCCATGGCGGCGCCCATGTCCCCCACTGCAAGAATACGTGGGAAACCCCCTCTGCCGTGCTGCCGCCCCCGGCGCAGGTGATCCTGCCCATGCAGCAGCATATTGGCGCGCCCTGCACCCCCGTGGTGCAGAAGGGCGATCATGTGTACCTGGGGCAGGTGGTCGGCGACAGCGACGCGTACCTTTCCGCCCCTGTCCACGCCTCCGTTTCCGGCACGGTGGCGGACGTCACGGAGATCATGCTGACCGGCGGGCAGATGACCGCCGCGGTCGTCATTGATTCCGACGGCAAAATGGAGCCGGATCCCGGCATTTACCCCCCTGCCGCCATACATAACCGGGAAGAGCTGGTGCGTGCCGCCCGCTCCGCCGGGCTGGTAGGGCTGGGCGGCGCAGGGTTCCCCGCCCACGGCAAGCTGAACGTGCCGGAGGACAAGGCGCTGGACACCTTGATCGTCAACGCGGCGGAATGTGAACCCTATGTCACCTCGGATCACCGGGAAGCGCTGGAAAACGGAAAAAATGTGCTGGACGGCATTTACAAGGTCAAGGAAATCCTGGGCGTCCACAGGGTGTTCATCGCCGTGGAGGACAACAAGCCCGATGTGATCGAAAAATTAAAGGAGATCGCGGACAATCAGGAAATGGACCCGCTGGACGAGGTGCGGGTGTTCCCGCTTCGCAGCCGGTACCCCCAGGGCGCGGAAAAGGTGCTGGTGCGCGCCTGCACCGGGCGGCAGATCCCTCCCGGCAAGCTGCCGGCGGACGTGGGCTGCCTTGTGATGAACATTGCTTCCATCTCCTTTTTGGCAAGCTATATGCGCACGGGAATGCCCCTGACGAAAAAGCGGGTGACCATTGACGGCTCGGCGGTGCGGAGCCCCCAGAATGTCATCGTGCCCATCGGCACGCCTATCCGGGACATTATCGCGTTCTGCGGCGGCTACAAAGCCGAACCGAAAAAGCTTTTGATGGGCGGTCCCATGATGGGCATTGCCATCACCTCCGACGAGCTGCCTGTTTTGAAGCAGAATAACGCCATTCTGGCATTCGATGAGCGGGAAGCCGCCTTGCAGGAGCCTACCGACTGCATTCGCTGCGGCAAATGCGTGGCAGCCTGCCCCATGAAGCTTGCGCCCACCAAGCTGGAAAAGGCAGCGCTCAAGAAAGACCTTCCCGCCCTGCAGGAGCTGGATATCATGACCTGTATGGAATGCGGCAGCTGCGCCTTCGTCTGCCCCGCCGGGAGACGGCTGGTACAGGCGATCCGGCTGGGGAAAAGCTATCTCAGAAAGTCAGGAGGCAAAAAGTAATGGAAAAGCTGATCGTTTCCTCCTCCCCTCATTTTCACGGGAAAAGAACTACCCAGAACATCATGCTGGACGTGATCATCGGGCTTGCCCCTGCCATGATCGCCTCAGTGGTGATCTTCGGCTTCCGGGCGATGGTGCTGATCCTCACCTGCGTGGCAAGCTGTATTTTAAGCGAGTACCTTTCCCGGCGGGTGATGAAGCGCCCCCAGACCGTGGGGGACCTTTCCTGCGTGGTAACGGGCATTCTGCTGGCGCTGAACCTGCCTGTCTCCATTTCCCCGCTGATCGCCGTATTCGGCAGCGTGGTCGCCATTGTGGTGGTGAAGCAGATGTTCGGCGGCATCGGGCAGAACTTTGTGAACCCTGCCCTTACCGCCCGCATTATTCTGATGAATTCCTTTCCCGCCCGCATGACACACTGGACGGCGGCGTTTGACTATTCCTCCCCTGCTGAACTCACCACCACCGCCACACCGCTGGTCTCCTTCTGGCAGAACGGCGGAGAGGGCGCGCCGACCTACCTGCAGCTGTTTTTAGGCGCTCACGGAGGCTGTCTGGGAGAGACCTGCGCGCTGGCGATCCTGCTTGGCGGGCTGTATCTGATAATTCGCAGGGTCATCAGCCCTGTGATCCCCGTCACCTATCTTGCCACCGCGGCGGCGCTTTCCGCCCTGCTTGGCAGGAACCCGCTGGTCGATCTGCTTTCCGGCGGGCTGATGCTGGGCGCGTTCTTCATGGCGACGGATTACACCACCAGCCCGCTGTATTTCAAGGGACGGCTGGTTTTTGCCATTGGCTGCGGAATACTCACCATGCTCATTCGGGAGTTTGGCTCCCTGCCCGAGGGCGTTTCCTACTCCATCGTTTTGATGAATATTCTCACCCCCCTCATTGAGCGGGCATGCAGACCCAAGCCCTTTGGGGTCGGGAAGCCAAAAAAGGAAGGAAAGGCAGGTGGTACGCCGTGAAAAGCCGCATAAAGGAAGTGCTGCTGCCCACCGCCGTGCTGACCCTGATCTGCGTGATCGTGGCGGCGGCGCTGGCGGGCACCAACCTGCTGACGAAAGAAAAAATTGCCGAACAGGCGGAAAAAAAAGCCGGAGAGTCCCGGGCGCTGGTGCTGCCGGGAGCAAGCTATTTTGAAGAAGCCCCGGACGGCTCGCACTATATTGGATCAGCTTCGGAGGGCGGCGCTGCCATCGGCTACGTGTTTGAAGCCTCCGCCAAGGGCTACGGCGGGGACGTCAGCGTGATGACGGGCATCAACACGGAGGGAAAGATCACCGGGGTGGTCATTTTGAGCCACGAAGAGACCCCGGGGCTGGGCGCAAACGCCGAAAAGGAGGACTTTCGCGCCCAGTTCCTGCAGGACGCACCGCCCCATGGGCTGGAGCTGGTAAAGTACCAGACCCCCGCCGCCGGGCAGGTGGAAGCCATCACCGGCGCTTCCATGACCAGCGGCGCCGTAACTGACGCTGTGAATCAGGCGATCGAAAGCTATCAGAACACCTATGCTTCCGAGGGGGGGAATAACTGATGGGCGAAAAAAAGAGCCTGTGGAAGGAATTTTCCAAGGGCATTATCAGGGAGAACCCCGTCCTGCGGCTGGTGCTGGGCTGCTGCGCTACTCTGGCGGTGACCACCGCCGCCGGGAACGCCATCGGCATGGGGCTTGCCACCACCTTTGTGCTGGTGTGCTCCAACGCCGTGATCTCCCTTCTGCGCAATGTGATCCCCAATAAGGTGCGCATTCCCGCCTTTATCACCATTATCGCGGGCTTTGTCACGGTGGTGCAGCTTTTTATCAAAGCTTTTTCCCCCGCGCTGGACACAGCGCTGGGCGTGTACCTGCCCCTCATTGTGGTAAACTGTATCATTCTGGGCAGGGCGGAGATGTTCGCCAGTAAAAACAGAATGCTGCCCTCTGTTCTGGACGGGCTGGGCATGGGGGTGGGCTTCACCGCCGCCATGCTGTGCATGGGGATCATTCGGGAGCTGCTGGGCGCGGGCACGGTATTCGGGCTGCCCGTTCTCTCCGGCTTCATGGAGCCCATCATCATCTTCCTGCTCCCTCCCGGCGGATTTTTCGTGTTCGGTATGCTGGTAGCGTTGGCAGGGAAGCTTTCCAAGAACGGCAAAGCCCCGGAAAGCGTGGGCTGTGGCGGCTGCCCATTAGCCGCTTCTTGCTCGATGAAGGATAAAAATGAACCCTGTGAAAAGGAGGCGGTAAAATAATGGACGGTCAAACCATCAAAAGCCTGGTCGCTATTTTCCTAGCCGCCATTCTTACAGAAAACTATGTGCTCAATAAATTTCTGGGGATATGCCCCTTTTTGGGGGTGTCCAAAAAGCTGAATACCGCCGTGGGCATGAGCTGCGCCGTCACCGTGGTGATGGTGATTTCCACGGCGGTGACCTGGCCGCTGTACACCTATCTGCTGGTGCCCAATGACCTGGGGTATTTGCAGACCATCGTGTTCATTCTGGTCATTGCGGCGCTGGTGCAGCTGCTGGAAACGGTGCTGCGGAAGTACATGCCGCCGCTGTACAATTCCCTGGGCATTTACCTGCCCCTTATCACCACCAACTGCGCCGTGCTGGGCGTTACCATGCTGGTGCTGGAAAAAGGCGCCGCCGACCCCTCCTTTGGATATGTGCAGTCCCTTGTCAACGCTTTCGGCTCCGGGATAGGCTTCCTGGTGGCGATGGTGCTGTTCGCCGGGGTCCGGGAGCGGCTGGAGGACTGCGACATTCCCGAATGCTTTCAGGGGCTGCCCATCACACTGGTGGCGGCGTCTCTGGTGGCGGTGTCCTTCCTGGGCTTCAACGGTCTGGTAGACAGGCTGCTGTAAAGCTTCCCAAACGCTGTAAGAGGAACACGATAGAGAACAATGCGCTTTTTGCGGAAGCTTCTCTTAGGTCTGTTTTAGAAAAGGAGAGTACCCTATGAATTTTATCACTCCCATTCTGATCGTCGGCATGATCGGCCTGCTTGCCGGCGTGGTGCTGGCGGTGGCGTCCATTGTGATGGCTGTGCCCAAGGACGAAACCGCCGAAGCGCTGGAAGAGCTGCTGCCCGGCGCGAACTGCGGCGCCTGCGGCTTTTCCGGCTGCTCCGGCTATGCCGCCGCCATGTCCAAGGGGGAAGCAAAGCCCGGGCTGTGCTCTCCCGGCGGCGAAGCGGTGGCAAAGCAGTGCGCCGAGCTTTTGGGCGCCGGGGACGTGCAGGTGGAATATAAAACCGCGTTGGTGCGCTGCATGGGCAGCTATGACAATACCACGGACAAGATGGTCTACGACGGCATCAGAAGCTGCTCCGCTTCCACCTTTCTGGCGGGCGGCGTCACCAGCTGCCACTACGGCTGCATGGGCATGGGGGACTGCGTCAATGCCTGCGAATACAGCGCTGTCACCGTGTGCAACGGCGTGGCGAAAATCGACCCCCAAAAATGCAGGGGCTGCTCCAAATGTGTGGAAGCCTGCCCCAAGGGCATGATAAGCTTTGTCCCGCTGAAAAAACAGGCGGTGGTTCGCTGCTCCAACTGCGATACGGGCAGGAACACCATGCAGGTGTGCAAGATCGGCTGTATCGGCTGCAAAAAATGCGAAAAGACCTGCGAATACGGCGCAATTTCCGTTCAGAATAACCTGGCGCAGGTGGACCCGGCAAAATGCACCGGCTGCGGCAAATGCGTGGAAGCCTGCCCTCGGCACGTGATCACGCTGCTGGAGCTGTAACGGCAAAACAGGGGGATATTTCGTGAGCAGAAAAAGGAAAGTGATAATCGCCATCTGCGCGGCGCTGTGCCTTATGGTCTTTGCGGCGCTTTTCGCGGTGTTCCGGGAGAAGCCAGCCCCGCCGGTCAACGCCAATATCGCGGTGGCTTCCGATCTACATTACATTGCCCCCGGGCTTACCGACCATGGGGAGTATTTTCAAAAGGTGCTGGAGCATGGCGACGGCAAGACCATGGAATACTGCGAGGAGATCACCGACGCCTTTCTGGAGCAGGTGCTGGAGGAAGCCCCCGACGTGCTGATCCTTTCCGGCGACCTGACCTTCAACGGCGCCCGGCAGAGCCATGAAGCCCTGGCGGAAAAGCTGAAACCCCTTCGGGACGCAGAGATCCCCGTGCTGGTCCTTCCCGGGAACCACGATCTGCGAAACCAAAACGCCGCCAGCTTTCAGGGGGACAGCTACACCCTGGTGGACAGCATCGACAGCGGCGAATTTGCGGAAATTTACAGCGATTTCGGCTATAACGCCGCCCTCAGCCGGGACAGCGCTTCTTTGAGCTATGTGTTCCAGCTGACCCCGGAGCTGCGGGTGCTGCTGGTAGACGTGAACACAGCGGGCTCCGCCGGTATCGCGGCGGAAGAGACACTGCTCTGGGTGGAAAAGCAGTTAAAAGCGGCAAAGCGGGACGGCTGCCGGGTGCTGGCGGTGAGCCACCAGAACCTGATCGCCCACAGTAAGCTGTTCGGCTTCGGCTATGTAATCGCCAACAGCTCCGCGTTGCAGGAGCTTTATGAGAAATATGGCGTGCTCTGCAATCTCAGCGGGCATATGCACATTCAGCACACCTCGAAAAGCGAAGCCGGGCTGCGGGATATTGCCACCTCGTCCCTCCTCATGTACCCCCTGCAGTACGGTCGGCTCACCTTTTCCGGCAGGTCGGCCTCCTACCATGCCGTACAGGTGGAAACCCCCTATACCCAGTATGCTCACGACTACCACTGGCAGCATTGCTGTTCCCTGGCGGAGGAAGGCGGAGAAGCCGACGAGCTGGGCAGGTTTTTTGCCGAAGTGAACCTGGCATATTTTGCCGGGCACGTTACGGAGGAACTGTGGAACGACGAGCCGTACGAAAAACTGAAAAGCACGGAAAACCGTTCCTCACAATATCTTACCAGCATTTACGAGGACGGGTTTCAAAATCATCAGGATTTTTCCTTTGATTTTTAATTCGCGCAAGCAATACAAAACCGCCCGGTACGGAGGCTTCTCCCTATCGGGCGGTTTGCCTTTTGAAGCACATTCCCGGCGTTTCGGTTGCAAAGCCGGGGCGTTTTTGCTATCATAAAGAAAATTGCGGAAAGGGGGCTTCTCATGCGACGGATCGCCATTTGTGACGACGAGCAGGAGCAATCGGAGCTGCTGCGGGGATATGTGAAGGAGTGGAGCGCGCTGCGGGGCGAGCCTGTGGAAATACATCTGTTCCCCAGCGGGGAAGCCTTTCTGTTCGGGTGGGAGGAAGAAAAGCGCTGGGACGCGCTGCTGCTGGATATCCAGATGACCGGGATCAGCGGCATGGAGCTGGCGCGGCAGCTGCGGGCGGCGGGAGACAGGCTGCCCATTCTGTTCATCACCGGGGTGCCGGACTATGTGGAGGAGGGCTACGAGGTGGAAGCGCTCCATTACCTGAGAAAGCCCGTTGCCCGGGAAAAGCTGTTCTCCTGCCTGGACCGCGCTATGGAGCGCAGCGCGCGGGAAAGCGTCCTGCTTTTGACCACCGTTGACGGCGAAGAAGCCCGCTTCAGCCAGAAAGAGATCGCCGTGCTGGAAGCAGCCGGGCACCGGGTGCTGCTCACCACGGCAGACGGGACGACGACAGAGGTAAAAAGCGGGTTCCGAGAGCTGCTGGGCGCCCTTGCGCCGGGAGAATTTGTGCAGTGCCACCGCTCTTACGTGGTGGGGCTGCGCCATGTGCAGAGGCTGCAAAAGGAGCAGCTCATTCTGGACAGCGGCGCGGCAGTGCCCATCAGCCGCAGGCTGTTTGCGGAGGTCAACGCCGCGTTTGTGCGCTTTTACAAGAATGACGCTTAGGGAGGGGGATTTTCTATGAAGCCTTGGCTCCTCATTGTTTTGACCGTCTGCGCGGCGGCGCTGCTGACTGCCGCCGTGCTTCTGACCCGCTTCTTGACCCTGCGCAGGACACAGCGGCAGGTGGAGCGGTTCCAGTCCGATCTGCTGTCCCGGCAGGTCGGCGAGGTGGAAAACCTTTATCAGCAAATTCGGGGAATGCGCCACGACCTGCGCAATCACGCCCAGACCATGCGGGCGTATCTGGACTTGAAGCAGTATGGCGAACTGGACCGCTATTTGCAGACCCTCAGCGGCTCCTTTGAACAGGTGGACGAGGTGATCCGCACCGGGAACGTCATGGCGGACGCCATTATCAACAGCAAGCTTTCGCTGGCAGGCTCCAAGGGGCTGAATATCAGCGCCAAGGCGACCGTGCCCAGGGAAAGCAGTATCCCGGACGTGCGCCTGTGCACGATCCTCGGCAATCTCCTGGACAACGCCATGGAAGCGTGCCTGCGGCTCCCGGACCCCAAAAGCGGGTTCCTCCGCCTGTACATCTCCCCCATGAAGGGGCAGCTCTACATTTCCGTGACGAACTCCGCCCCCGGCAAGGCCAAACAGGAAAACGGGAAATTCCTTTCCGCAAAGCCGGGCAGGGACGCCCACGCCCGCCACGGCTTCGGGCTTTCCCAGATCGACCGCGCCGCCAAGCTTTCCGGCGGCTATGTCAACCGCCAGCAGGAGGAAAACGTCTTTGCCACGGAAGTGATGCTGCCGCTCTAGATGCTGGATTCTGGATACTAGATGCTGAATAAGGGCAAAAAAGTCCACAGCAACCAGCAGAATTTTTCTATTTTGATTTTCTGTCTTTTCCTTTAAGTCCTTTTCTGGTATCCGGCATTTAGTATCTAAGCAAATACTGCCAATCAAAAGGCTTGACATTTTTCTTAAATCGAATATAATCATAGTAGAAGCCTGCCGATAGACGGTCTGGCTCAGTGCAGTTTAATATCTTCTAAAAAACCGTCACTTGCCAGAGTGGCGGTTTTTGCTATTTACCTTGACGGTTATGGTAAAACCAAAAACGTGAATCGTCAATGTAATCGGCATAATGCCTCACCTCCTTTCAGAGGTGTAGCCAGACCGCCTGTCATTTCAGCAGACTTCCAAATTGAATATAGCATAATTTGAAAAATTGTGCAACTTCTTATCGTATTCTATATACCATTGGTGCTTCAGAGAATACCATTCGTGCAAAAATCCCCTTTTCTGGCGGAAAGGGGATTATATTATAGATAAGCGCTGAAGGTGCCCACCGAAATGATTGTCCCGCAATCATTCTGCGGTGAAAGGAGTGAATCGCTGTGAAAGAACCGAAACAAACAAAAAAGCCAGCCTATTCCATGGCAAGCGATGTAGGCTTTCTGCTGAAAATGGCGTGGAAAACCACCCCCATGCTGTTTTTCTGGTATCCGGTCTATATTTTACTGGAGCTGGGAATGCCCGCCATCGCCATGATCCTGCCCAGCCGGGTCATTGCCCTGCTGCAGGGCGGGGCAAGCTTTGCAGCGCTGTTTGGGGAGATCGCCGGCTGGTCCCTGGGGCTTCTGCTCTGCGGGGCGGGGTGCACAGGGCTTACCCGGTTTACGGATTTTGCCTATCTGACCTTCCCCCGCATGAAGATGAACCAGATGGTATGCCTGAAGCAAATCACCACCGATTATCCCAACGAAGAGGTACAGGCGTTCCTTGACCTTCGGGCGAAAACAGGAAATTATCTCTATAACAACAGCGCCGGGTCGGAAGAGGGTTACCGCGTCATGCGCAGGCTGCTGGTTGGGTTCATTGGGCTGCTGTTCTTCGGCGCGGTGCTGTGGGCATACAGCCCTCTGGCTGTCCTCGGCGTGGCGGCGCTGACCTCCCTGGGCTTTCTTTCCCGGCGGGCGGCAAACCAGTGGGAGTTCAAAAACCGGGACAACTGGGCGCCCTTTGACCGAAAAATGGGCTATATCCATGAGGAAGCGGGAAACTACCGCTTTGCCAAGGACGTGCGGCTGTTCGGCATGGCAAGCTGGCTTTCCGACCTGTACGACAGCTTTCAAAGGCTGCGGCTCCATTGGGCGGAAAAAGCGGGAAAAGCCGCCTTTCTGGCAGACGCCGCCGACTGCCTGCTGGGCTTCCTGCGGGAGGGCGCGGCTTACGGGCTGCTGCTGTGGGGCGCGGTCAAGGGGGAAATAGACCCCGCCGCCTTTGTGCTGTATTTTTCGGCGGTGGGCAATTTTTCCAGCCAGTTCCTCGCCTGTCTCACGGAATTTTCCATTCTGCACCGGGTGCATCTGGAAACGGCGGATTACCGGGCATATCTCGATTATCCCGACACCTTCCGGCGGGAGGGCGGCAGACCCCTGCCCCAAGCCGATGAGTGGGAGCTTACCCTGCAAAACGTATCCTTCCGCTATCCCGGCGCAAAGCAGGACACCATTCGCCAAATGAATTTGGTCCTGCGGTCCGGGGAAAAAACGGCGCTGGTGGGACTAAACGGCGCGGGAAAATCCACGCTGGTGAAGCTTCTCTGCGGGCTGTACGACCCCACAGAGGGACAGATTTTGCTGAACGGCATTCCCATCACGGAATTTGACCGGGAGGAATACTACACTCTGTTTTCCGCGGTATTCCAGGAATCTGACGTGCGGGCGTACTCTGTGGCAAGAAACGTTTCCATGGACAAAAGCCCGGATATGGAAAAGGTGGAACGCTGCCTGAAGCTTTCCGGGCTGTGGGAAAAGGTGGAAAGCTTCCCCCGGGGAATGGGAACCAAGCTGATGAAATACATCTGGCACGACGGGGTGGACCTTTCCGGCGGCGAGGCGCAGAAGCTGATGCTTGCCCGGGCGCTGTATAAGGACGCGCCCATTATCCTGCTGGACGAACCCACCGCCGCCCTGGACCCCATCGCCGAGGCAGAGCTATATGAAAAATACGGCGACCTGACAGCAGGAAAGACCTCGCTCTACATTTCCCACCGGCTGTCCAGCACCCGCTTCTGCGACCGGGTCCTGTTCCTGGAAAACGGCAATATTGAAGAGGAGGGCACCCACGAGGAGCTGCTTTCCCGGCACGGCAAATATTACGAGCTTTATGAGCTGCAAAGCGCTTATTACAAAAAGAACGCAACTATAGGACAGGGAGGGGAAGCAAATGAAACGGCTTTGGCATAAATTCCGGGACGAATGCGCCCTGCTGCTGCGGGGCTACCGGCTGGTTTTTCAAATCGGCAAGGGAAAGGAGCTGCTGCTTCAAGCGGGGCAGTACGCCCTGACCGCCCTTTCCCCTTTAATTACCCTGTATTTTTCCGGGCAGATCATCGACGAACTGACCGGGGCAAGGGACAGCCGCCGCCTGTTGGTGCTGGCGGCGCTGACAGTCAGCGTCAACCTGGTCCTGCTGCTTTTGAAAAGCTTCCTGACTCGAAAAGGGGAAGCGGCTTCCGCCACCTCCTGGACAGACGCCTACATGACCTTTGCCCGGAAAATGCTTTCCATGGATTACGAGCACGTGGAGGACGTGCGGGTCCACGAAAAACTGGACCAGATCAAACAGATGCACAACTGGTCGGGCAACGGACTGCTCCGGCTGATTTACACCACGAATGAGCTGGTGGAAGGCTTTGTGGGAGCGGTATCCTCTATCGCGCTGGCAATGGGGCTGTTTACCATTACGGTCAAAGCGCCCACCGGGGCAGCGGAGGTGTTCGCTTCCCACTGGGGCACGGCACTTCTGGCTTTCCTGCTGCTACTCTGCCTTGCGGTGTTTTTTATCTGCTCCAAAATAGAAGCCAGAACCGTAGAAAGCATGGGAGAAAACATGACGCTGACCAACCGCCTGTTCAGCTATTTTTACTGGACGCTCCCCACCGACCACAAGCTGGGAAAGGACGTGCGCCTTTACGGGGAAGCGGGGCTGCTCCGGGAGGAAATGGAGGACGCGGGAACCTCTATGCACCGCTTTTTTTCGGGGGTCGCCGTGAAATCAGGCTCTGTAGAAGCTGTTTCCGCCGCCATGCCCTATGTAATGGGGCTGTTTGTCTACGTGGTGGTCGCTTCCAAGGCGTATCTGGGGCTGATCGGCATTGGCGGGGTGGTCACCTATGTGGGCGCGGTGAACCGTTTCGCCACCGGCTGCCAGAAGCTGTTCCACAGCGTGTCCGAGCTGTTTGCCAACAACCTGCACCTGCGGCGGCTGTTTGAGTTCCTGGATATCCACAATGAAAAGTACAACGGCACCCTGCCCACGGAAAAACGGGACGACGGCGATTATCTCATCGAGTTCCACGACGTTTCCTTTCAATATCCCGGCACGGATACCTGGGCGCTGCGCCACCTGAACCTGAAGCTGAAGATCGGCGAACGGCTGGCGGTGGTGGGCAGGAACGGCAGCGGGAAAACCACCATGATAAAGCTGCTCTGCCGGCTGTACGACCCCACGGAGGGAACTATCACCCTAAACGGCATCGACATACAGAAATATAACTATCAGGAATATCTGGACCTGTTCTCCGTGGTATTTCAGGACTTCCACCTCTTTTCCTTTGAGCTGGGACAGAGCGTGGCAGCCAGCATGGAATATGACGAGCAGCGGGTGCGGGACAGCCTGAAGGAAGCCGGGCTGGAGGAGCGGTTTTTGAAAATGCCCCATGGTCTGCACACCTATCTCAACAAGGATTTCGACGAGGAGGGTGTGGAGGTCTCCGGCGGGGAAGCCCAGAAGATCGCCATTGCCCGGGCGTTGTACAAAAATGCCCCGTTCCTGGTGCTGGACGAACCCACCGCCGCGCTGGACCCGGTTTCAGAATTTGAGGTCTACCGCAAATTTTCCCAAATTGCCGGGAACAAGACCTCCGTGTGCATTTCCCACCGGCTTTCCTCCTGCCGCTTCTGCGACCGCATTGCCGTCTTCCAGAAAGGCGAGCTGGTGCAGATCGGCAGCCACGACGACCTGTTGAACGCGGAAAACAGCCACTACCGCGCCCTTTGGGACGCCCAGGCACAATATTACGACGAGGCGGAATCCAATCTCCTGCTGGGCTGAGCTTTAGTCTGTAAGGAAAGGCTGTCCTTTGCCGCTTCCCTGACCGGTTTGGACAAATAGAAAGAAAAGAGCACGGGTCGCACCATGTGTGGTCCCGTGCTTTTTTACTTTTTCATGGGTCAATTTCCGCTTTCGCCGTAATTGGAGAGCACCCGGGCGGAGGGGTCTGTGACATTGCAGCCCTCCCAGTCCCGGTTGGGCATCCAGAAATCGCTTATCATCTCTCCCTGCCCCGGATAGACCTCCTCAAAAATCTCCCGGTACAGCAGGCTTTCCTTGGTAAAGGGCTGCCCATGGGTGTACTTTTTTCGCCTTTCCTCAAATTCGGCGTCAGTGTACCGTTCCTCCGCCAATTCCTTGAGGTCATCTACCATGGAATGCCCCACCGCGTCGGAGAACGCCGCTTTCTGCCGCCAGAGAATTTCTTTCGGCAGAAGGTTCTCGTTTTCAAAGGCCTTCCGCAGCAGATATTTTCCCATACCATAGGTGTTCATTTTCAGGGCGGGGTCTATGCTCATCACGTACCGCACAAATTCCAGATCGCCGAAGGGCACCCTGGCTTCCAGGGAGTTCACGGAAATGCAGCGGTCCGCCCGGAGCACGTCATACTGGTGCAGCTCCCTGACACGCTTCTGGGATTCCTGCTGGAAGGCTTCCGGCGAGGGGGCAAAATCGGTATATTTATAGCCGAACAGCTCATCGCTGATCTCCCCTGTAAGCAGCACCCGCACGTCCGTCTGCTCATGGATCGCCTTGCAGCACAGGTACATTCCCATGCTGGCTCGAATGGTGGTGATGTCCCACGTCCCCAGCAGGGAGATCACGGTTTTCAGGTTACTGAGCACGTCCTGCCGGGTCATATAGACCTCCGTGTGCTCCGCGCCCATAAACTCCGCCGCCTGCCGGGCGTATTTCAGGTCGATGGCGTCCTTCTCCATGCCGATGGCAAAGGTGCGGATCGGCTTCTGCAAAAGCCGGGAAGCAATGCCGCAGACAAGGCTGGAATCCAGCCCGCCGGAAAGCAGGAAGCCCAGGGGGGCGTCGGCGTCCAGCCGCTTTTCCACCCCTGAGATGAGCCGCTCCCGGATCCCGGCGCAGATGGTATCAATATCCCCATTTATGGTTTCCGCAGGGACGGCGGGGTCGGCATACCGGGTAAAGGCGCCGTCCGCATAATAGCAGCCGGGCGGAAAGGGGTGTATCTTTGAGACCAGCCCCAGCAGGCTTTTGGGCTCGCTTGCAAACGCCATGCCGCCGTTTTCAAGCTTTCCGTAATAGAGCGGGCGTATCCCGATGGGGTCCCGGGCGGCGATCCAGTCCTCTTTCTCGCCGTCGTATAAAATCAGCGCAAATTCCGCGTCCAGCATGGAAAACATCTTCACGCCGTATTCCCGGTAAAGGGGCAGGAGAATTTCGCAGTCTGAGCCGCTTTGGAAGCGGTAGCCGGCTTGCTCCAGCATTTTCTTTTTGGGGCGGAAGCCGTAAAGCTCCCCATTGCAGACCACGGCTGTCTTCGCCAGATGAAAGGGCTGCATACCGCTTTCCTCCAGCCCCATGATGGCAAGGCGCTGAAAGCCAAGGCAGCCCTTCCCCACTTCCTCCACCCGTTCCATATCAGGTCCTCTGGAACGGGTGCGGGCAAAGCAGACCTTCCACTGCTCCGTTAGAGAGCCTCGCTCAGTGAGCCCGATGATAGAGCACATAAATATCCTCCTTTTGGTTACCCAAATATCTTCCCTTCAAACCGTTCCTTTTCCCCGTGGCTCGGCACCGCCGTGGGGTAACCGCCGCCAAAGCAGGCAGCGCACAGCCCCTCCGGCGAAAACTGCCGGACGCTGCTTAGGCTGAGATATCCCAGGCTGTCCGCGCCGAGGAGCTTGCCGATCTCCTCCGTTGTGTGGCGGTTCGCGATGAGGTTTTCCGGGCTGTCGATATCCGTCCCGTACCAGCACGGCGCCACAAAGGGCGGCGCGCACACCCGCATGTGTATCTCCCTTGCCCCGGCTTTCCGAAGCTGGGAAATAATGCGGCGGCTGGTGGTTCCCCGCACGATGCTGTCGTCGATGAGCACGATCCGCTTTCCATCGACGACGGAGCGAATGGGATTGAGCTTCAAGTCCACGCCGGATTCCCGCAATTTCTGGTCCGGGGCGATAAACGTGCGCCCCACATATTTATTTTTTGTAAAGCCAAGGGCATAGGGAATGCCGGACTCGCGGGCATAGCCGACGGCGGCGTCCAAGCCGGAATCCGGCACGCCCACGACCAGGTCGACCTCCACCGGGTGCTCCCTTGCCAGCAGCGCCCCCGCCTTCTGCCTTGCCAGCGCGACGCTCACGCCGTCTACAACGGAATCGGGTCTGGAAAAATAAATGTATTCAAAGGAGCAGAGCGTCTTGGGGCATTTTCCGCAGTGGCTCTGGTCGCTGCGCAGCCTGCCGTTTTCCACCGTGGCAACCTCGCCGGGCAGGATATCCCGGACAAAAGCCGCCCCGGCTGCGTCCAGGGCGCAGGTCTCGGAAGCGAATACGATAGCGCCGTCCTCCCGCCTGCCCATGCAGAGGGGGCGGAAGCCGTGAGGGTCCCGGGCGGCAATGAGCTTCCGGGAGGAGGAGATCACCAGGGAATACGCCCCCTCGATCCTGTCCATCGTCCGGCTCACCGCTTCTTCAATGCTCCCGCAGCCCAGCCGCTCCTGGACGATGAGATAGGCGATCACCTCGGAATCCGTGGTGGTGTGGAACACCGAGCCGCGCTCCTCAAGCTCCTTGCGCAGCTCAAAGGCGTTGACCAGGTTCCCGTTATGGCACAGCGCCATGCGCCCCTTGTGGTGGTTTATCAGCAGGGGCTGGACGTTGCGCTTCTGATCCGCCCCGGTGGTGGCGTACCGCACATGCCCCACGGCGATGTTTCCCTCTCCCAGCTCCCGCAAACGGTCGGGGGAGAAAATCTCGCTGACCAGACCTGTTTCCCGGTGCGCGCTGAACACCCCGTGGTCGTTGACCACGATCCCGGCGCTTTCCTGCCCCCGGTGCTGGAGAGCCATCAGACCGTAATAGGTCAGCGCCCCCAGGTCGGAGCTTTCGGGAGCGTACGCCCCAAACACGCCGCATTCCTCGTTGAGCTTTCTCATGGATCGTTCCTCCGCAAAATGACGGCTTTGCCGGAAGAGCCAGCGAAGGCGCTTCCGGCAGCCAGAGCTTATGATTTTTATTCCACGTCCTGAAGGGCTGCGAAGCCCTCCTCGCCGGTACGCACCTTTACCACATTCTCCACATCGTAGACGAAAATCTTTCCGTCGCCGATGTGCCCGGTGTAAAGCACCTTTTTGGCGGTTTCGATCACGTCCCGCACCGGGACGGAGCTGACCACGATATCCACCTGCACCTTGGGCAGCAGGTTTGTTTCCACCGCAACGCCGCGGTAGTATTCAGGTCTTCCCTTCTGCACGCCGCAGCCCATCACATGGGAAACAGTCATGCCGGTAATGCCCAGCTTTGTCATAGCTTCCTTCAGCGCATACAGCCGCTCTTCCTTGAAAATGATCTCCACCTTGGTGAACTTGCTCCCCTCAGGCGCGAAGGACGGCTCCCGCTTTACCGGGATCGCTTCCGCCACAGGAGTAACGCCGGTCACGGCGACGATCTCCTCTCCGGGGGCAAGAGCGCCATACTTTTCCACAGCGGGGGCAAAGTCCGCATAGGCGCTGGGCAGACCGTGTTCGGAAATGTCCAGGCCCTTGAGTTCGTCCTCCGGGTCGGCGCGCAGTCCGTTTGTCTTCTCAATGATCTTGAAGGTGAGGATCATGGCAAGCACCGCATAAACGGCAACCGCCACAAAGCCCAGGGCTTGCAGCCCAAGCTGCCTGAAATCGCCGGTATAGAACAGACCGTTCAGCCCTGCGGGCGCGTCCGGGTTTGCCAGCAGCCCTACCGCCAGCGTGCCCCAGGCGCCGTTTGCCATGTGAACGCCCACAGCGCCCACAGGATCGTCCACGTGGCACTTCAGGTCCAGGACTTCTACCACGACGACCACCAGAATGCCGGAAACAATGCCCACGACTGTGGCTCCGATGGCGTCAAACGCGTCACAGCCCGCGGTGACGCCCACCAGCCCGGCAAGAGAAGCATTCAGGCACATGGAAACGTCCGGCTTGCCGTTTTTGACCCAGGTAAAAATCATTGTTGTACAAGTTGCGACTGCTGGCGCGATAGTTGTGGTCAAAAAGATGGAGGCTAGGGAAGTTTTGTCCCATGCGG
>CALFFN010000028.1 GCA_937958185.1 uncultured Neglectibacter sp.
AGAAAAGCGAGGCTTTCTACGCCGACCGCATCTTTGCAGCTATTCGACAGCTTATTTTTAATCGTGTCTGCTCTCTGGGAAAAACGCAGCTTCCTGCGCCGACCGCAGGACAGTGTGCGCTTCCTTACATAACCAACAATTAACCGCTAAACTCTGAAAGGACCTCTGCAAATGTATGAACTGATTCCCGTTGCCCGGCGGACCTATTACATCGACTGCCCTGCCAAGATCGGCGTGGTGCTTATGGAAAATAACGGCGTGTACCTCATCGACAGCGGCAGCGACAAGGACGCCGGAAAGAAAGTCAAGCGCATTCTGGAGCAGAACAGCTGGACGCTGCTGGGCATTTTGAACACCCATTCCCACGCCGACCATATCGGCGGCAACCGCTATTTGCAGGAGCAGACCGGGTGCAAGATTTTTTCCGGCGGCCTAGAAGCTGATTTTATCCGCCACCCGATTTTAGAGCCCTCCCTGCTCTACGGCGGGCTCCCCCCGGCGGAGCTGCGGCACAAATTCTTATTGGCGCAGGACAGCGAAGTCACGGATTTTTCCGACGGCGCTTTCCCGAAAGAAATCGAGATCCTTCCCCTGCCGGGGCATTCCTTTTCCATGGTGGGCTTCCGCACGCCGGACAACGTGGTGTTCCTGGCGGACTGCGTCAGCAGCCCTGCCACGCTGGAAAAGTACGGCATTTCCTACCTTTACGATGTGGAAAAATTTCTTCACACCCTGGACGAAGCGGAGCGGCTTTCCGCCGCCCTCTTTATCCCCTCTCACGCTGAGCCGACGGCAGATTGCGGCGAGCTGGTCCGCCTGAACCGGGAAAAGGTTCTGGAAATCGGCGACCGCGTGGTTTCCCTCTGCAAGACGCCCATCACCTCGGAAGCGCTGCTGACCCAGGTGTTCCGGGATTTTTCCCTGACCATGACCTTTCAGCAGCACGCCCTTCTGGGCAGCACCCTGCGCTCCTACCTGACGTGGCTGAAAAACACGGGCAGGCTGACCTGCGCGATTGAAAACAATATGCTGCTGTGGCAGCAAGCTTAGGGGGACAGTATGGCGATCGAAAAAGTAAGAGACTATTTTTCCCAATTCGGCATGGCAGACCGTATCCGGGAATTTGACGTGTCCAGCGCCACCGTGGAGCTGGCGGCACAGGCGCTGAGCTGCGAGCCCTGCCGGATCGCAAAGACCCTTTCTTTCCTGGCAGGGGAGGGCACGATCCTCATCGTCGCCGCCGGCGATACCAAAATCGACAACGCAAAATATAAAGCCCAATTCGGCACAAAGGCAAAAATGCTCACCCCGGACGAGCTGGAAGCGCTGGTCGGTCACGGGGTGGGCGGCGTGTGCCCCTTTGCGGTCAACCCGGGCGTGACCGTCTATCTGGACTGCTCCCTGAAGCGCTTCCAAACGGTTTTCCCAGCCTGCGGCAGCAGCAACAGCGCCATCGAATTGACCATTGAGGAATTGGAGCGGTATTCCGGCTTCGCGTCCTGGGTCGATGTGTGCAAGGGCTGGCAGGACTGACAACGGCTCTCAAGAGCCTTAAAAAAACCGGGCAGGGATTTTCCCGCCCGGTTCTTTTATTCTTCCGTCAATTTGCGGCAAAGCTCCTCCAGCGCTTCTACCGTGGGGACGATATGTGTCGCCCCCGCCGCTTCCAGCTCGCCGGCTTCGGCATAGCCGTAGGAAACGCCGATACTGTCCACGCCCTGAGCCTTTGCCCCCAGAATATCCTGCCGGCGGTCGCCGATCATCACCGCTTCCAACTTTGGCGGGTCTCCCAGCTGCCGGAGCACCTCGCCAATCACCTGCGCCTTGTCGGTCATGGTGCCGTCCATATTGGCGCCCACGGTCACGGTAAAAAGCTCCGCCACGCCCCGCAGCTCTATGATCTGCCTGGCAAACTGCAGAGGCTTCGACGTGGCAAGGCACACCTCCGCCCTCTGGGAAAGGCGCTGCAGCAGCTCTTTCATGCCGGGATACAGTGGGCTTTCAAACACGCCCTTTTCCCGGTAGCGCTCCCGGTATTTTTCCACCGCTTCCCACGCCTGCCGTTCCGACAAGCCGTAAAACTCCCGGAAGGAGTAGTCCAGCGGCGGACCCACAAACCGCCGGAGCTTTTCCTCCGGCTCATTGGGAAAGCCAAAGCAGTCCAGCGCAAACTGGGCGCTTTTCATGATCCCCTCGCCGGTGTCCGTCACCGTGCCGTCCAAATCGAATAAAAAGAATTTTTTCATGTGACCTCCTGACAGAAAGGCATAAATCCCGTGATCGCCTTTCTGAATCAAAAAGGCTGCAAAAGCAATGAGAGGTAGACAAACACTGCCTTATCTTCGTCCTGCGCCGCCGCCGCGGGAGCCGCCCCCGCGGGAGAATCCGCCGGAGGAGTGCCCGCCGCCATGGGAAAAGCCGCCACGATGAGAAGAACCTCCCCCAAAGCCGCCAAATCCGCCGAACCCGCCGGAGGGACGTCTGGGAGGTCTTCCCGGCGCAAAGGGACCAGGTCCGCCAAAACCTCCGCCGGGGGGCGGGGGTGGGGGCGGAGGTGCGTACCAGGACCGCCGCCTCCGGCGGTTGGACATCATGCTGCCAAGCATCATGCCGCGCCAGAATCCACCGCCGCCTCCGCCGGTTCCTCCTCCGCCGCCGCGGTGAGAGCCGCGGGAAATCAGCGCGATCACAAGAATCACCACAAACACAATGAGGATAAAGCGGAACACCTTCCAGAAAAAGGAAAACGCCATGCTTCCCATGCCGGAGCTGTATTCATAATGCTCCCCGTCAGCGGTTTCCTCGTATTGGTCGTTATAATCATACCGATTCAGCTCGGCAAGGACCGCGTCAAAGAACTTTTTCACCCCGGCGTCATAATTGCCCACGGCGAAATCCGGCTCCAAATAGTCGTCCAGCAAGCCCTGCATCTGGCTGTCAAAATAGGTGTCGATGCCCTGCCCTGCCTGGGCGTAGTAATTGTCCTCGCCGATCGCCAGCACCAGCAGAATGCCGTTGTTCCGCTCGGAGGAGCCGATCCCCCAGTCGTTGAACAGGTCGTACACATAATCGTCGATGGCTTCGCCGCCCAGAAAATCCACGGCAACAATGACGATCTCCGCCCCGGTGCGGTCAAACAGGTCTTCGTTTTTCCGAATGATCTCCCGCTCCGTCTCAGCGGAGATCACATTCGCCTCGTCCAGCACATACAGGTTCGAGGGGCGGTCTGGCACCGCCGCCAGCGCGGGAACAGAAAGGGAGACGGCGATCACCGCAAAAATAAGGCATTTCGCGAAAAGCCGAACCAAATACTTTCTTTTCATCAGCATAGCTCCTTTTTCTTAATTACAAAGCGCTCTTTCAGCCGCTTATAGTCAGGTTCTCTCTTTGGGGCACTGCCTTATCTCCGCCCCGCTCCGCCGCCCCGGGAACGACCGCCGGAAGAAAAGCCACTGCTCCGCGAAGCGCTTCCACCACGGTGAAATCCGCCGGAGCTTCCTCCGCCATGCGAAGTGCTTCCACCGCTGTGAGAAAAAGAACTGCTAGAACGGTAGGAAGAAGAGCTAGAAGAGCTGCTAGAGTGATACGAGCTGCTCTCAAAACTGGTAGACGAGGAAGTTTCACTGTCCTCATGGTGAGGAATACTTGCTATATTGGAGTGGGAAACGGGGTGGCTTGCAGAACCCGTGATAGAATCACCCTGTCCCCGAGAGCCCCGCCCAAGGCGCGCAGCCCAAATGCAAAAAAGCAGCAGTAGAATACTGAGAATTGTCAGAAAAGGACCGTCTTCACTAACAGCGCTTGCCTGTGCAAAAAATCGTATTCCAAGCACTAGAAAGAGTATTTTGAATGTCCACTTTACTGCTGTTTTCACCCATTGTTTTATGGTTTCCCAATCCCTGTCGGCAGCTTTCCAAATTGCCCGCAAGATTATAACTAGAATAGCCAGCGCACCGCCTGCCAAAATAATTTGATAAACGATTTGCCCTACCGAAATGTTAGAAGCTGCTCTGCCTTTTCCCACATCGGTTTCGTCCCATACAAAGCCCTGGTTGTATTTGTCATTGTAGGAGTAATTCTTTAATTCAGCTAATGTAGCCCTGAAAAATTTTTGTACGGCGGAATCGTATCTCCCCGCGTCATAGTCATCGTAAAAATAATCTTCCAGCATGGCTTCCAGCTTTGCGCCGGTAAAATACCCATCGATCCCGGACCCCGGTAAGGCGTAGCACTTGTTCTGCCCTACCGCAAACACCAGCAGCAGACCGTTGTTGCGTTCTTTCGAGCCAATGCCCCAATCGTTAAACAGATCATACGCGTAATCGTCCGCTGCCTTTCCGTCCATAAAATCTACGGCAACAACAACGATCTCTGCCCCGGTTTCTCGGAACAGTTTTTGATTTTCAGAAATAATCTCCCGCTCTGTGTCCGAGAAGGAAAGAACGCCAGCTTTGTCCAGCACATACTGATTTTCAGGTCGATTCGGTACCGCTGCCAGCGCGGGGATAGGCAGAACCGATGCCAGAAGCACAAAAAGCAGACCTGCTGCGGCAATCCCCCGTTTCATAAAGTACTCCTTTCAGGAAATACGTTTTTATTCCTGCGCCTTAAAATCTTTGGAAAAAATTTCCTCTCCGTCTTTGTCAAGCTCCTGAATGCGCACGACCCCGTCCGCCCCCTCCACAGAGAAAGCAAGGAATTCGGCAAAGCCGATGAAATTTTTTTCCGTGTCCACATTTTCATCGCTCGCAATGATCTCATCCAGCTCGCGAACGCTCATTTCATCAGCCTTCAGCGTTTCATGGGTATAGGCGTAGATCAAAATATTTCCCTCTGCCAATATTTTCAACTGTACCTGGCTTTCCGCCAGTTCCTCATTCAAGCCTTTCTCTGCCGCGCGGCTATACGGAGACTCCACATACGCCTGCATATTTTGGTACTTCCCGTCGGCGTTCCGATACCCGTCTCCCGTTTCCTCCGCCTGACTGAAAACACCCAGTTTTTCGATTCGGAAAAGCCTTTTCAGCACGCTTCCGGGAAAGCGATCCAGCAGCTCGTTAAATTGCCTGGCGTTCTCGTTGTAGCTGCTGCGTTTCAGATTGCTCTGCGTGGAATTTATCAGTTCAAGATAGGAGCCGAAAAATGCCTGGTCTGTTTCCCATTCCTCCTGCCATTGAGGATAGCTGAGGTCTGTTTCTTTCAGCTCGATCTGCCATAACTGCCCATAAAGCGTCTCTGCCGCAAGGCACAGCTGGTGATAGGCCGCCGCTTCCTCCGGCGTGCCGGACCTGCAGGAATTTTCACAAAAATCCGCCTGATAGTCCAGAGAATCGATATAATTCTGAATCCACGGCACGTATGTTGCATAGTTCTGCGCAAGAGCGACCATATCCCGGACATTTTTGAGTTCCCTGTTCAATCCCTGCGTAACGGCGAACCCACTTTCGTCATGAAAATAATGATTGTCTAAAATATCCGTTCTCTGACGCTTCAAGGAACGGACCCCACCCAGAAAAATGGAAAGCAGGATCACCACTGCCATCGCCAGAGCACACAAAACGCTCTTCGTTTTTCGTTTCATAGCATTCTTCCCTCTATCGCAAAATGGAAGCTGCCTATTTCTCTCCGCCAAACACGCCCATAGGGGAAATCCCCATCAGCTTTGTCAGGGGCTTGGTGGGGGACTGCGCCAGCTTTTCGTTAAATTCCCTGGCGCTGTCATTGTAGCTGCTGCGCTCTATCTTGTCCTGCTCAGATTCAATCTCCGCAATCAGCTGCCGGGGATATTTTTCGTCCTTTTCGGAAAGCTCCACCGTTTCCAGCTGCTCGTACAGCGCCTGCGCCGCTTCTCCCAGCAGGCGGTTTGCCTCTACCTCCTGCTCGAAGCCCTGGAAATCATAGAGGTTTTCCAGATATTTGACCCGGTACTCCAAATCGCCGATGTAGGGGTCCAGCCCAGGGTTCTTTTCCACATAGCGCCTGGCGACCGTCAACAGATTGTTGGCGGCGTCCTCCCGCATATCGATGCCCTGGTAAATGGCATAGCCTGTGCCGTCATAATAATAGCTGTCCATGGCGTCCTCCCGCAGGCGGTCAAAGGAACGGTTCACCCCCAGCGGTACGGAAACGACCAGCAGCCCAGCCATCACAATGGCTCCAATTACATTTTTCTTCTTCATAAAAGCCCTTTCCATGGGTCGTGCCGCGCAGATACGGCGCCCAGCCCTATCTGACGGCGAAACTTACAGCTAGACAATGCAGTGCGGGAAACACCACGTTCCCGCACTTACACGCCCTGCCTTTTTCTAACGACTGACCCTCCGTCACAGCTAACGTTGCGACACCGTCCCGCCTGTCAGGGGAGGCTTTTGAGGCAGCGGTTCAACAATTTACCACTCACCACCGGTCGGGTGGAAAACCAAAAAACAACACAGGCTTTCTCCCCGTTTTGCCCCCGGCGGCTCGCCGGTCTAACAACTAAAAGCTAACAACTTTACTGGTGAATATCCAGCAGCTTCTGCTTCAGCTCGCCTTCCAGCTTGCCGATCTCCTGCTCGGCGGCACGGCGCTTTGCCCTGCCCTCGTCCTGTATCTTCACCACCTCGTCCAGTGTCTGGATCAGGGACTGGTTGGTGATGCGCAGGGTCTCCATATCCACCACGCCGCGCTCGGATTCCCTGGCGGTTTCGATGGTGCTCATCTTCAGCTTCTCCGCGTTCTTGCGCAGCAGCTCGTTTGTCATGTCGGAAACCTCACGCTGGGCTTTTACAGCCTGTGCGGAGTGCGCCACGCCCAGCGCCAGCACCATCTGGCTCTTCCACAGGGGAATGGTGTTCACCAGCGTGGACTGTATCTTTTCCGTCATCAGCTTGTCGTTGTTCTGTACCAGACGGATCTGGGGGGACATCTGCACGCTGACCATGCGGGTCAGCTCCAGGTCGTGAAGCTTCTTTTCAAAATTATCGCAAAGCTGGGCAAAATCGTTCGCCGCCTGGGCGTCCTCCGCCAAGCCGCTCTGTTTCGCCTTATTCTGCATTTCCACCAGCCTGGTCGCCCGCTCCTGCTGGAGCTTCTTTTTGCCGGCGATGATGTACATGGACAGCTCCTTGTGGTAATTCAGGTTCATTTCGTAGAGCTTATCCAGCATGACCACGTCTTTCATCAGCTGCACCTGATGGCTTTCCAGCGCCGCGGCGATCTTATCCACATTGACCTCGGCGGAATCATACTTTGCCTTCATCGCCGTGATCTTATTGCCGGTATTTTTGAACCAGCCAAAAATGCCCTTCTTCTCTTCCTCATCAATGTCAAAGCCCTTGAGCTCTACCACCAGACTGGAAATCTCCTCGCCGATCTCGCCCAGGTCCTTGGTGCGCACCTTGTCCAGCGCCGTGTCGGAGAAGGACGCGATCTTCTTCTGGGCGGCGGAGCCGTATTGCAGCACCAGCGTGCTGTTGGTCAGGTCGATCTTCTCCGCGAACTCGTTCACCGCCTTCTGCTCCTCCGGGGTCAGGCTGGATTCGTCCAGCACCACGGGCTCGGCGGCGGGGGTCTCCTGCGCCTGGGCTTCGGGGTCGAGGGTCAGGGTAGGGGCTTGGGGCTCTTCGGCTTCCAGTGTCAATTTGATTCCGTTATCCATGGGACAGCATCCTTTCCAGTGTGGTTTTTCCTTACTTCTTCTGTATCCAGCTCGGCGGTTCCCTTTTGGAAAACCTGTGCCGCAAAGCGGTTCCTGCGATCAGTCCGGCAGAGCCTCCTACTTCTCGCCGCCGGACTTCCTTTTTTCTTTTTCGTCCACAAAGCCCTCCTGCTTCAAGAGCGTTTCAAACACGGAAATATCGGCGGAAACGTCCATCGCTTCATCGGTAAAGAGCGCGTCCAGCTGCTTTTCAAAAGCGGCGGCTACCGTGTGCATCATGCCCGCGATATTGAACATGGTAGAGGTGATGTTCTCCCCCCGCACCGACTGGGCGGAAAGCCGCTGGTAGCTGTTCAGGAGCTTCAGCGTGGTGGGCAGGTAGTAATTCATGAATTTCCGTATCTGGGGGGCTTTCTCCGGGTGGTCGGCAACGAAGCGGAAAATATCGGCAGAAGCCTTTTCCATACGGGCGATATCCTCTGAGAGGGTCTCCTCGGGAATGGCGTCGTTGGCGGCGCGGAGCTTCTTCAAATAGCGGTTGCCCTCGTCGATGATCTTATCCACCTCGGGGTTCCCCGTTTGAGAGGGCTTTTCCTCTTTTTTCGGCTCCTCCTTGACCTTGGGCTTTTCCGGCTCGATGGGAACAAATTCCTTCTTGCCCCGGAACAGCCTGCCGGACAGCAGGAACACCCCGACCAGCACCAGCGCGAACACGATAAAATGGGAAACCTCATAGAGAGGGAAATTGGCAGCATAAAAGAGCGCCGCCGCCCCGGTGATGTAGAATTTTGCCGGGCTTCCCTTACGCACCAGCTTCATCTGGGGCATTTGAGGCGCGGGGGCGGGATTGACCCCTGCCGGCTTTTGCCCGGGGTGGGTGTTCCGCACAGGCTGGCGGTTGGGCTGGGAGTTTGTCTGCCCGTTGGGCTGTGTGCCGCCATTGTAGCGGTAAGAATAGGAATACTGCCCGTTGGGCTGCGCCCCGCCTGTCTGCGCAGGCTGCCCGGCAGGGCGGGCATATCCCGGGTTCTGCCGGGCGCCGGGAGGCACGGGCTGCTGGGCTGCCTGCTGAACCCGGTTTGTTGCCCGCTTTACCGAAGGGGATATCCCCTCCAGCGCGCTGTTGATGCCGTCGGCGGCTTTCCCCAGCCCCTGGGCGATCTTATCCGCCACGGGAATGCCGGTCTCCTGCAGCGTTTTATATATTTGGGAAGAACGGAACTCTTCCTCCAAGGGGTTTGTACCAGTATGTTTCATTGTGATGACCATTTTCCTCTCTTTGCAGGGCGAAATGCTTTGCGGGTCCAGCCTGCTGAAGCTTCCTTTTCCCGAAGGCTCAAAAAGCATGGCTTTCCCTCAAAATATCAACGCCGGCGGCAAAAATCATATACCCTTACTATTGTACGTGGAAACAGTCCCAGTGTCAACTGAAATCTCCCGGTAACAGCTGGTTTTTCACCATGCCTTCAAATGGGGTGGACGTTTCCCGCCTGAGGGTACAGCCGCCGGACCTCATCGCCGGAGGCGAGCCCCTGTGTAAACGCCGTGGCGGATCCGGCGCACACGCCCCAGCGCAAAGCGCCCTCCAGCGTGCCGTGGAGCTGCCAGCCGTACAAAAAGCCTGCCACCATGGAATCCCCTGCCCCAACGGTGGAAACGGCTTCCCCTCTCGCCGCCCGGCAGAACAGCCGCCTGCCGTCCTCGCACAGCAGCAGCGCCCCCTTGCTCCCCATGGAGACCGCCACGTTCCGCGCCCCCAGCTTTTGCAGCTCGGCGGCGCATTCCGCCGCGGCAGCCGTGTCGGTGAGCGTGACGCCGAACAGCCCGCCCAGCTCTTCCAGATTTGGCTTTATCAGGAAGGGCTTATATGGCAGGACCGCCCGAAGCGCTTCCCCGGTGGTGTCCACCACGGTGAGCAGTTCTTTTCCCGCCGCTTTTTGCAGCAGCCTTCCGTAGGTGTTTTTCGGCAGGGAAGCCGGCAGGCTGCCCGCCAGCACCAAGGCGTCGCCGGGCTGCAGGATATCCAGCTTTTCCATCAGCCGCTCCACCGCTTCCGGCGGCACCGCCGTGCCCGCACCGTTCAGGTCTGTTTCCACTCCGTCCGGGGTGCGTATTTTTACATTGAAGCGGGTATTGCCCTCAGGCAGGAGAAGGAAATCCGTTTTGCAGCCCGCCTGTTCTGCCAATCGGACAAGCTCCTTGCCGGAAAAGCCCGCCCCGATCCCCATGGCGACCGTTTCCAGCCCCAGGGAGGACAGCAGCAGAGAAATATTCACGCCCTTGCCGCCGGGGTAAAACAGGCAGTCCCCATAATGGTTGATGGCGCCCAGCTCCAGCTGCTCCGGGGTCAGGTAACAGTCCAGCGCGGGGTTCAATGTCACGGTAGCTATCAGCATACTCTCACAACCTTACAGCTTTCTTACGAATATTTTATCATTTTGAAAAAATTTTTTCAAATCATGATTTTCTGGTATTTTCCCCGCAAAGCAGGACAGGCTAAAGGACAGCGAAAGCCAAAAATGTCCCACAAAGAAAGGAGCTTTTTTCAAATGTATAAAAGTAAAATTCTCCCGCTTCTGCTGTGCGCCGCGCTGGCTCTCCTGCTGACAGGCTGCAGCGGCAACGGGGCAGGCAGTACCGTAAGCAACGCTGCCTCCAAGGTAGGAAGCGCCATTTCCAACGCCGGGGAAAACCTGAGCAGTGCCGGAAGCAGGATGGAGTCTGACCGAAACGATTCTTCGGGCAACAATTCCACCGGCTCCCATACCTCCAGCCGGGACGATACCGTTTCCGGGGAAAACAGCGACCTGTTTTCCAGAGACGACGACGCCAGCCGGGTAGACAGCGACCCCTCCAATCTGGATCCCTCCGCGTCGAACAGCAGCAATTCCTCCAACCTTTCCTGAGTGAATTTTTGAAACAGGAGCTTTCCCCGCCGCAGAATATGCGGCGGGGTCTTTATTATGCTCTATGCGCCGCTTTTGTGAAACACCTGCCGTTGCCGTTGAAATCCCCCGTTTTCCATGATATACTTAGTTTTGTTTGCACGGTCTACGGACAGAGGGGGGAAAAGCTTGTCTCGCATTCTTTGCGCCATTTTTGATGTAGACGGTACGCTGCTGGACTCCATGCCCATGTGGCAGGAGATCACCTATGAATATGCGGCGTCCAAAGGGGTGATCGCCCCGGCGGGGCTGCACCGGGAACTGAACCGGCTGAGCATCGAACAGTGCGCCGACCTGTACCGCTCCCTGGGGGTGCCCGGCAGCACGGAACAGGTAGTGGCGGAGCTGGCGGACTGGGCTTACCGGGGCTATCGCGACCGGGTGCCGCCCAAGCCCCACGCGGTGGAGTTTGTCCGGCTGCTGCGGGAAAACGGGATCAAAATTGCCATTGCCACCGCTTCAGAGGAGAAAGGCATCTGGGCGGCGTTTGACCGGGCGGGCATTTCACCCTATATTGATTTTTTCACCACCTGCACCAAGGTGGGGAAAGGCAAAAAATTTCCCGATATTTTTCTCCGCTGCGGGTCGGAATTTGGCGCGCTGCCGGAGGAATGCGTTGTTTTTGAGGATTCCGCGTACGCCCTGCGCACGGCAAGGGACGCCGGGTTCACCACTGTTGCCGTAGCGGACGGCATTTCCATGGACGGCGGCGTGGAGGAGGAGACCCCTGCGGGGATCGCCGCCTTAGCGGACCGCTGCATTTCCGATTTTGAAGAGCTTATCCGGGATCTTACGCCCCTGGAAGAGCCGCTGTCCGGCGATTTTTTCAAAAATTCCTGAAAAGCCTATTGCGCATATTTACTGTTTCGGGCTTTTACAGCGCCCGAAGCCTGGAGGAGGAACCTGTTTTTCATGTCACAGCCTCGTAAAAAATACATAGGAGACAAAGCCTTTTACGCCCGGGTCATGCAGTTGATCCTGCCCATGATCGCCCAGCAGGGCATTACCCAGTTCGTGAACCTGCTGGACAACGTGATGGTGGGGCGGCTGGGCACAGCGCCCATGTCCGGCGTTGCCATTGTCAACCAGATCGTATTCATCTTTAACCTGACCATTTTCGGCGGGCTTTCCGGCGCTTCCATTTTCGGCGCGCAGTTTTTCGGAAAGGGAGACCACAAGGGTCTGCGGGATTCCTTCCGCTTCCGTATCCTCTTTGCTTTCGGAGTGCTGGTGCTGGGGATCGGCGTGTTCCTGCTGTTCGGCGAGCAGCTGTTTGGGCTGTATCTGAACGAGGGGGCTTCCAGCGCCGCGGATATCGCCGCCACGCTGAACTATGCCAAGGAATACATGAACGTCATGCTGTGGGGGCTGCTGCCCTTTGTGGCGGTGCAGTGCTTTTCCAGCGTCCTGCGGGATTCCGGCGAGACCGTTTCCCCCATGATCGCCAGCGTCATTGCCATTCTGGTGAACCTGGTGCTCAACTATCTGCTGATCTTCGGCAGCTTCGGCTTCCCCAAATTGGGCGTGGTGGGCGCCGCCCTGGCAACGGTGATCGCCCGGTACCTGGAAGCGGTCTACCTCATTGCCAGGACTTATCGGCACAAGAAAAAATACCCCTTTCTGGAGGGGGCTTTCCGCAGCTTCCGGGTGCCCCTGCCCCTTGTGAAGCGTATTGCCGTTACCGGCACGCCCCTGCTCTTAAACGAGCTGCTGTGGTCCATGGGCATGGCTGCGATCCAGGTCTGCTACGCCACCAGAGGGCTTACCGCCGTGGCCGCCTGCAACATTGAAGCCACCATCTACAACCTGTTTTCCATTCTGGTCATGGCTTCCGGCAACGCCATCGGCATCATGTCCGGGCAGATGCTGGGGGCAAACGACATTGAGGGCGCAAAGGATTCCGTTCGGAAAATGCTTTTCCTGACGGTCGCCGTCAATTTGGCGGTGGGCATTATCGTCATTGCCACAGCCCCTGTGATCCCCCAGATCTACAACACCGAGCCTGTCGTGCGGGAAACCGCCACCAGGCTTTTGATGGTCATTGGCTGCTTCATGCCGCTGATGTCCTATATCAACGGGTGTTATTTCACCATTCGCTCCGGCGGCAGGACCTTCATCACCTTCCTGTTCGACTGTGTGTTCACCTGGGTGGTGTGCCTGCCCATCGCCTACCTGACCTGCACCTTCACCAGCCTTTCCGTGGTGGGCGTGTTCTTCTGCGTCCAGTGCGCGGACTTTATCAAGGTCATCATCGGCGCGGCAATGATACATTCGGGCATTTGGGCAAATAATATTGTGGCGGAAAAGCAGAGCGGTCAGGAAAGTTGATTCAGGGGCTTTCGCGGCACAATTTTTAGAAACCGAAAAAAGGGGTAAGCATAGCATGAAGCATTCAAACGGGCTGGAGGAAGCGTATCCTTATCGCTATGAAATGCACTGCCACAATTCCCGGTGCAGCGCCTGCGCCGTCAGCGGGCCGGAAGAAATGGCAAGGGCATACTACAACGCGGGCTACGCCGGCATAGTGGTCACCGACCACTTTCTCCGGGGCAACACGGCGGTGGACCGTTCCCTTCCCTGGGAAGAAAAAATGCGGGAATATTACGGCGCTTATGAAGCCGCCAAAGCATGGGCGGCGGGCAAGGATTTCGACGTGCTGTTCGGGCTGGAGCACTATTACGGCTCCGGCAAGGAGGTGCTCACCTATGGGATCGACCTGCCTTTTTTGCTCGCCCACCCGGACATTGACAAGCTTCCCCTTTCCGAATACGCCCGGCTGGTGCATGAGGCGGGCGGCTTCCTGTCCATGGCGCACCCATTTCGGGACAGGAGCTACATCGACATGACCGTGCAGCCCCAGCCGGAATATCTGGACGCGGTAGAAATCTACAATTTCTACAACAAGCCGGCGGAAAATGACGAAGCCGCTGTTTACGCCAGGCGGCACGGCTTGCTGACCACCTCCGGCGGCGACGAACACCGGGCGGGCGGCGGCTCCATCGGCAAAGCGGGCGTCGCCCTGAAGCACCGGGCAGCTACCGGGAAAGAACTGGTCAGCGCCCTGAAAGCCGGGGATTACTGCGTGATCGTCGATGGCGTACTTTCCCTGCAATCTGTATAAAAAATCGCGGCGATTTCCCCGGGGAAAACTCCGCGTGATTGAAAAACAAAAAAGCCGCCTGTTCCGGGGGATACCCAAACAGGCGGCTTTCTCTATTTCAGCAAATTTTGTAAAAATTCCAGCGCTTTAGCGGCATACCTGAGAGACTGGAAAAAATACGGCTTTGCAAAGCAAAGCTACGGCTCTTCAAACCGGGAGCCGTTTTTCCCGTCCGAGAATACCCGGCGGATCAGCTCGTAAGAATAGCCAAGGCGCTGGAGGGCAGCAAAGGCGCGGCGGCGGACCTTTTCGTCCTCCTCCCAGCCGGCGTACTTCCTGTCCAGCACAGCCTGGATATTTTCCAGAGCCATGTCTTCATCGTCATATTCCAGGAGCAGCTCGTCGATCAGTTCGCTACTGATTCCCTTGAGCCGCAGCTCCTGCCGGACCCGCCCCTTGCCGAACCGCCGCCGGGTAAACAGCTCTTTCGCCAAATCTCTGGCGTAGGCTTCATCGTTTAACAGCCCCAGCTCCTCCATGCGGTCGGCGGCGGCCTGGGCGGCTTCCCGGGAGGCTGCTGTCCGGGCGATCTTGTCCGTCAGCTCTTTTTTGGAGTGGCTGCGGTGCTCCAGCAGGTACAGCGCCTTTTCCTTTGCCCGGCGGGCGTCGGACGCCTGCAGAAGCTGGTGCAGCTCCTCATCGGTCAACTGGTCCCCAGGCTTCAAGCCGGAACGGACAAAAATTTCCGTGTCTATTTTTACGGCGGCTTCCCCGTCCAGATAGAGCTGGGTCAGGCTTTTCCGCCGGGGCTCTGCCGCTGTCAGCTCCATCAGTCGTCGTCCACCGTGATGTCAATGCTCTGCTTGGCTGCCGCCTTGCTCACCGGCGCGGGGGCTTCCTTTTCGGCGGGGGCTGCTTCCGGCAGCTCTACCGGGGTGGCTGCCGCCTTGGCGCCGCCGGACTTCCCGGGCTTTTCATACAGCTTATCCACATTCTCCCGCACCAGCTTTTCCACTTCGGCGGCAACGTCCGGGTGGGTCGCCAGGAACTCCTTGGAGTTGTCCCGTCCCTGCCCGATGCGCTCTCCATTGTAGGAGAACCAGGAGCCGCTCTTCTGAATGATATCCAGGCTGGCGGCGATATCCAGCAGCTCGCCTGTCCGGGAAATGCCGGTGCCGTACATCACATCAAACTCCGCCGTGCGGAACGGCGGGGCAATTTTGTTTTTGACCACTTTTACCTTGGTGCGCGCGCCAATCATATCCGTGCCGTTTTTCAGCACCTCGCCCTTGCGCACTTCCAAACGGACGGAGGAATAGAACTTCAGCGCCCGCCCGCCGGGGGTGACTTCCGGGTTACCGTAGACAACGCCCACCTTTTCCCGGAGCTGGTTGATGAAGATCGCCACGCAGTTGGACTTGGAGATGGCGCCCGCCAGCTTTCTCAGCGCCTGGCTCATCAATCTTGCCTGCAAGCCTACATGGGTGTCGCCCATGTCGCCCTCGATCTCCGCCCGGGGCACCAGCGCCGCCACGGAGTCCACCACGATCACGTCGATGGCATTGGAGCGCACCAGCGCTTCCGTGATCTCCAACGCCTGTTCGCCGGTATCCGGCTGGGACACCAGCAGGCTTTCCACGTCCACGCCCAGGTTTCCGGCATACACCGGGTCAAGGGCGTGCTCCACGTCGATAAATGCGGCGTTGCCGCCCATTTTCTGACCCTCGGCAATGCAGTGCAGCGCCAGGGTGGTTTTGCCGGAGGATTCCGGCCCGTACACTTCGATGATGCGCCCTCTGGGGAGCCCGCCGATGCCCAGCGCCATGTCCAGGGACAGCGACCCTGTGGGAATGCTTTCCACATTCAGGGCAGAATCCTGCCCCAGCCGCATGACCGCGCCCTCGCCGAACTGCTTTTTGATTTGTGCCAGCGCCGTTTCCAGCGCTTTTGCCTTATCTTCAGGCTTGCCGCCGTCCGCCTTGGTGCTGACCGGCGCTTTATTCTTTTCTGCCATTCCAGTATCCTCCTGTTTTCCGAAAGGGTCGATCGCATGCCCCGTCTTCTTTCCCTATTATATCGGAAGTTTTCGGGAAAAGCAATGGGTTTTGGCAAATTTTGCGAACAAATGTTTTAATTTTCTCCCGCCCGGCTCCTCAAGCCTTCTCCCGGCGCTGCAAGCCGGAGGAATCCAGCTCGTACAGCACATCGCAGACTTCCTCGATATATTTCCTGTCGTGGGACACGCTGAGAATACAGCCGCCAAATTCCCGCAGGATCTGTCGGATCACCGGACCTGACAGGGGGCTGAAGTTCCGGGTGGGTTCGTCCAATATCAGCACATTGCTGCCGTCCAAGATCATTTTCAGGAAAAACAGCTTTGCCTTTTGCCCGCCGGAAAGCTCCGCGATACTGTGACCGCATTCCTCCGCCGTATATTTCATGCTGCCAAGATAAGTCTTTACCTTGGTCAGCTCCGCTTTTTCCGCCGATTTCGCCAGAAACTCCACCGGGGTCCGGGTCTGGTCGATGGTCTCGGCATAATCCTGGGGCATATAGGCGGCGCGCAGGTCCTTTCGGGGCAGCAGCTCCTGGGCTATTTTCCGCAGCAGGGTGGTTTTGCCCGCGCCGTTTTTCCCGATAATGCACAGGTGTTCCGCCCCGCGGACGGACAGCCGCAGGTTTTGGGACAGCGCCCTTCCTTCCCCGCCCGGCGCACAGAGCCGTTCCAGCGAAAGGTCCAGCACAGGTTTCCCTGCCGGAAAGGAAATGTCCTCGGAAAAGCCCACCAGAATGGCGTCCTCCGTGTCGGGAAGCTCCGTCATGTCCTGCCGTTCCCGCTCTAAGCGGTGCTCCATGGACTTGACGGACTTCATCTTCTTTTTCAGCAGCCGCCCGCCGCTGGGATTGCCCCGGGAGATGGTATTCAGCTCATGGTCCACCCGCTGGTAGATCTGCCGCCAGCGTTCCGTCTGCTTTCTGTCCTCCTCCCGCTCTTTCCGGGCGACCTGCTCCTGATGGGCAAATTTTTGCAGCCGTTCGTCCACATATCTGCGGTAGCCCATTTTTGCCACCGTCCACCGGGGCAGGGTCTTCCGGCGCAGCTGCTCCATGTGGACGATGACGTTGGCGGTGTTTTCCAGTAGCGTTTCGTCATGGGAAATATACAAAATTGGCTGGGGGCAGTCCCGGATAAAGCTTTCCAGCCATTCCAGCGTGTCGATGTCCAGATCGTTGGAGGGTTCGTCCAGCAGGTAGCAGTCCGGGCGGCGCAGGGTGAGCAGCGCCATTTGCAGCTTTACCTTTTCGCCGCCGGAGAAAGTGGCGAGCCTGCGGTCGGAATAGAATAATTCCTGGGGAAAGCCCAGCGCCGCCGCGGCGTCCGCCAGCTCCTTGGGAGAGCTGTCCAGAAAAGCGGACTCCTGACAGCAAAATTCATAGGCGGTTTTTTCCTTTTCCTCCGGGGTCAGTTCCTGGGGCAGGTAGGCAAGGATCAGTCCGCTTTTTCGGATAGTCCCGCTCCATTCCGCATATCCCTCCACCAGCGTTTCGTCGTAAATAAGCTTTAGGAGGGTGGATTTCCCGTTGCCCTCCTCGCCGATAACGGCAGCCTTGTCCCCGGGGTTCAGGGTAAAGGTGAGATCCCGCAGCAGGTCCCGCAGGTCTTTTTTCATGGATAAGTTCAAATGCTCCAGTTGCAGCATACGCATACCTCCTCTGCAAACAAAAAGTCCGTTTCCGGCAGCGCTGCCGAAAACGGACCTTATACGCACAGAAAGACCCTCTGCAACAGGGAGAGGAGAAAAGCGCGGTAAGCCGGAAATCGACAGCAGAAAAGACCTCAGGCGGTTTTGCCTGAAAGGCTCCCATTCTGTTTTTCACAGCTTACAGTTTCATCTTTTCACCAGGCTTTCTTACAAACTACGGTCATTATATGCGCCGAAACGGAAAAAGTCAAGCTTTTTCTCAGGTCAAAGCGTGTCCATTCTTTCTTCTAAGCTAACAGCACATATTCCTCCCGCCGCAGACGGAGGGAATATGCAGGGATTTTCCAGAAAAGGCATCCCCCTTGGGTCAGGCTTTTTTGGCTTCTTCTTCCGCCTCTGCCAGTTCCTTTTTGTAGAGGTACTTGTCCACATCGTCGATGATGTTCTGGGGCAGCTTTTTCTCCACGGGGAACGCCTTGGCGTTGATGACCGCCCTGCTGAATTCCAGCACGCCGGCAGAGGTCTGCGCCAGCGCTTCGGGGCGGAGGAAATCCAGAGTGTCAAAGCGGTTGTGGATATAGGCGGCGCCGTGGGCGCCTGCCCGCCCGAAATTCACCGCCGGAATGCCGTTGTCCGCAAAGGGAATGGAGTCGCTGGAATAAATGGTCTGCTTCACCTGCACGGGAAGCCCGGCGATCTTCATCAGGTAGTCGGCATAGTGCATCAGGCTTTCTTCCGCGGTAACGCCCAGTTCTTCCACGCCCAGCACGGGGCCGCCCACGTCGATGTTGATCATCAGAATGTGCTTGTCCAGCTCGTCCTTGTGGTCGCGGACAAACGCCTTGCTGCCCTCCAGACCGATCTCCTCCGAGCCGTACCACATGAACTTCACCGTGCGGCTAGGGGGATTCTCCTTGAAGTACCGCAGCATTTCCATGTTGATGACCGACCCGGCGCCGTTGTCGTACACGCCGGTGGAGAAGGGTACGGAATCGTAGTGGGAGCCAAAGGAAATAATTTCCTCCGGGTGCTCCGTGCCTGTCAGGGTGGCGATCACATTGTGGGAGGTGCGCTCCACCACGGTGTTTTTCAAGGTGAGCCTAGCTTTTGTTGCCCCTCTGCGCACCATGTCCATGGCGTCCGTGACCCGCAGGTTCACCATGGGCACATTGCCGAAGGAGCGCAGGGTCTTCCGCAGGGCGCGGGTGGAAAGGTCGGTCTCCTCCACCTTGTCCCGCAGCTCGCCCTCCATGGTGACGATGCCCGCCACGCCGGCTTTCATCAGCTTGCGGAACAGCGGCACCCGCAGGTAGCCGTTGACCAGAACGATCTTCCCGGCGGCGTCCAGGAGGTTTGCGTCCAGCCCGTTTTCAATGTACAGGAAATCGGCGGTCAGCCCGCCCTCCGGGGTGTTCTGGGCGCATTTGTAGCCCGTCACCTGATATTCCTGATGGAACGGCTCCAGAATTTCAAAGGTCGCGGTCTCGATGTCCGCGTCTTCGATCTGGAACGGCTCGATCACAGCGGGCACGCCGATGGCTTCGCATTCCGCCTTCAGAATTTCCGCCGCTTTCAGCTCCTCCGCAGACCCGGCGACCCGGGTAAAGCCGATTTTCTTCAGCAGCTCATATTCTCTTTCTCCACTGATATTCATGAAAACTCCCCTTTTCTGTCAATTTTCTTTATTCTATTCCCTTTTTTGGGGGTTGTCAACGGAGATTTAAAAAGCTCTCAAAAGTAGTGGGTATTATGCCAATCTTCTCGTGCTTGCTGTCTAATCTGTTCTTCTTCATACACTCTCTGACGCTCCGCTTCTTCTTTTCTTCTTTCTGATTCCTGTCTATCCATTTCCGCTCGCTCTTCCGAGCTTGCTGCTGCATACCTGGCAGCTTTCTCCTGCTCCAAAATTGTCATACCGATGAAAAACGATACAACGCCAACAACCGTAAGCGGTGCAATACCGCAATTCATTCCAATAAGAAATACTACTATCCCGATTCCCACCAATATTAAACCCCTTAAATCCTTTATGCGTTCCATAAGACCACCGTTTGTCTTGCGCATCACTGTTACCTTCCTTTCTTAATTTCTTTAATTTCCAGTTGTGAAATTCGGCAATTGCAGTACAACTTTCCCAGTAGATTTTTTACATCTGTGCGGCTGTATGCCTGTATTTCTGTTTCTGTGTGGACAGTATCCACAACAAATTTGACACAGTATAATTTCTTTTTTTCCATAATCCCATCTTCTGACAAAATGTCAATCTATAGCTAAGTATAGTAACGTTTTGTTGATAAGTCAAGCGATTTTTCGAAAAAATGTAAAATTATATCGACATTTAGTTTGATTTCATGAATTTTTTGCCTTTGCACGGTATACTACCCTTAGAAAACCCAGGGGGTGAAAAAATGCGGGAAAGGCTTCGGGAACTGCGCCTTCAGATGGGAAAGACCCAGCAGGAAATGGCTGACCTGCTGAATATCACCAGCTCCGCCTACAGCCTGTATGAAACCGGGAAACGCCAGCTGAACTATGAAAGCCTGTTGATTTTAGCAGATTATTTCGACGTGAGCCTGGATTATCTGTTTGGGCGCTCCAAGGTACGAAAACTGCCCGCAGAATTTACCCCCGCCGACTACCGTTTTTTGAAGCAGTACATCGCTTTGGACGAACGGGGGAAGAAAACCATACAGACCTTGCTGGACTTTGAAGCAAAATCAAAAAACACCCCAACATAAAAAGCGCCGTCTTTTGACGGCGCTTTTCCAATCACTCATTCCCAATAACTAACAACTAACTCCTAATGACTAACAACTGATATGCCACTCCACGCCGTCCGGCGTATCCTTCATCACCACATGGCGGGCGGCAAGCTCGTCGCGGATTGCGTCGGCGGCTGCCCAGTCCTTGTTCTTCCGGGCTTCCGCACGCTTCTGGATCAGGTCTTCGATCTCTTCCCGCTGGGTCTTGGAAAGCCCGTCGTCGGCGGGCTTTCCCTGCCTCTTTGCCGCTTCCAGCAGATTTAGGGACAGCACCCTGTCGAAATCCTCTGCCAGATAGCGTTTGGTGGCGTCGGAAATATTCGCTTTCAGCATATCGTACAGCACGGTGATCCCCAGAGAGGTGTTCAGATCGTTGCCCAGCGCCTGGGAAAATTTCTCCTGGAAGGGCTTTGCCGCTTCCCGGTCCGGCTCTCCCTCCGGGGAAAGCGCCGCGATCCGGCTGATGAGCTTCTGGTACGCCTGAGCGGCGTTATCCAGGCTTTCAAAGGAGAAGGTCAGGGGCTTGCGATAATGGGACTGCAGGCAGAAAAAGCGGTAGGCAAGGGGGTCGTACCCTTTTTCTTCCAGCAGGGAGACCGTCAGCTTGGCTCCCTTGGATTTGCTGATCTTCCCGCTGGTATCGTTCAGGTGCAGCACATGGAACCAGTATTTGCACCAGGGGTGCCCCAGATAGGCTTCGCTTTGGGCGATCTCGTTGGTATGGTGGGGAAAGGCGTTGTCAATGCCGCCGCAGTGAATGTCCAGATACTCCCCCAGCTCCTTTACGCTGATGGCGGAGCATTCGATGTGCCAGCCGGGATAGCCGTATCCCCAGGGGCTTTCCCATTTCAGCTCCTGATCCTCGAATTTGGACTTGGTGAACCACAGCACAAAATCGGTTTTGTTCCGCTTGTTCTCGTCGGCGTCCACGCTGTCCCGCACGCCTACCGCCAGATCCTCGCCGTTCTGGTTGCCGAACACATAGTAATTCTGAAGCCTGGAGGTGTCAAAGTACACATTTCCTCCCGCCTGATAGGCGTAGCCCTTTTCCAGCAGGACGGAGACCATCTCGATAAAATCGTCCACCCGGCTGGTGGCAGGCACCACGGTATCCGGCCAGCGGATATTCAGTTTTTCGCAGTCCGCCTTGAACGCGTCCGTATAGAATTTGGCGATCTCCAGCACGGTTTTGTGCTCCCGCCGGGCTCCGCTGAGCATTTTGTCCTCGCCGGTGTCCCCGTCGCTGGACAGGTGCCCCACGTCGGTAATATTCATGACCCGGTCCACCTGATACCCCTCGTACCGCAGGGCTTTTTCCAGCACGTCCTCCATCAGGTAGGAGCGCAGGTTGCCGATATGGGCAAAGGAATAGACCGTGGGTCCGCAGGTGTACATTTTCACCCTGCCCGGCTCGTGGGGCGTAAAGGCTTCCTTTTTCATGGTCAGCGTATTGGTAAGTTCCATAATTTTCCCTCCGTTATTTTGTTTCGGCTTCTGAATTGTCCTGTCTGGTTTCCAGCTGATTTAACTGCTCCTGCATTCGTTCCAGCTGACCCCGCAGATTGCAAAGCTCCATGGAAACAGGGTCCGCCACGTGGATCTGATCCAGCTGGGTGCTGGCGCATTCCACCTTTTTCCCGCCGATCTTCACCACTCTGGCAGGCACGCCCACGGCGGTGGCGTCCGGCGGCACGGCGTCCAGCACCACGGCGCCGGCTGCCACCCGGGCGTTGTCGCCCACAGTGAAAGGTCCCAGCACCTTTGCCCCAGCGCCGATGAGCACGTTATTGCCCAGGGTGGGGTGCCGCTTTCCATGGTCCTTGCCTGTGCCGCCCAGGGTCACGTTCTGGTACAGGGTGCAGTTGTCGCCGATCTCCGTGGTCTCGCCGATGACCACCCCCATGCCGTGGTCGATAAACAGCCCCTTGCCGATCTTCGCGGCAGGGTGTATTTCAATGCCCGTTTTCTTCCGGGAACGCTGGGAAATGAACCGGGCAAGAAATTTCATATTGTGCCGGTAGAACCAGTTTGCCCGGCGGTGCGCCCGCACAGCCTTAAAGCCGGAATAAAGGAAGTACACCTCTAACCGGGATCGGGCGGCAGGATCGCGCTCCATGACGGCGTCCAGGTCTTCCCGCAATTTCTGAAACAATAGGATCACTCCTTCCGAATTCGAGCCGTGAGATATTAGATTTTTTAGATTCTGGATACTGGATGCTGGATGCTGGATAAGAACAAGGGCGATAATAGTTTAGCGGTTATCGGAAAACCGTTTTCCAAAGCCTCTGCTTTCGCACATTTAGGTCCCTGCCTTTTCGATCATGCTGCCGTGTGCGATTTTTTCTTTCTTCAGCGGGGGGGCTTCGGTCTCGCCTTTGGCTCGGTCAGCGCTGAACGGTCTCCACCGGAGACCAGCGCCCCCCCGCCTGCCCCTGATAAAAGGCAGATAGCCTGCGGTTTTCCTATCAGGAGTGAATAATTGCTCGTTGCTCATTTCTCATTGCTCATTTCATGTGTGCTAAACTCCAATTTATCTCTAAAGAGTAAATAAAAAGCCCCCGCAGACGAAACGCTCCGTCTGCGAAGGCGATTTTGGCCGCGGTTCCACTTCGCTTGGTTCTCAACAGGACGGTAACGGCTCCCGCCGGGCAGGGATTTCCCCCTGCCTGCTCCGGAATGCATTTCTCCCCCGCCGCTGCCGAAAAGGGTTCCAGCCGGCAGCGCTGCTCACTGCTCGCCCTTTTCTCTCTGCTGCCCGGTGCCTGGGGGTACTTCTTTCCTTCAATGCATTTGCTTCTCTGCTATATTTTATGCTGCAGCCCCGACAATGTGATTATTTCTCAAAGCTGAGCTGCTGTCCTTTATACTTGCTGCGCTCCTCCCTGCGGCGCTCCAGCAGGGCGTCGATCTTCTGGTGGGGGTCGATCAGGGAGCTGACAGAAATATCATGGTTCAAGGCGGAAATAAAATACGCAATATACTTGGACACGTCCACCTCGTAGAACCAGGGACGGTTCTTCAATTCTTCCGTACGGTAGGTCAGGTTGGAGCCGAACACGCCGTCGACCACGCCCTCCCGGTACGCCTTGTCAAA
The DNA here is from genome assembly GCA_937958185.1 of uncultured Neglectibacter sp. Lineage (GTDB taxonomy): Bacteria > Bacillota > Clostridia > Oscillospirales > Acutalibacteraceae > Acutalibacter. Next base: position 23,245 of record CALFFN010000028.1, read on the forward strand.
GGTGGCAAGCCCGTTGGTAAAAATCGCGTAAGTAGCATAGGCAAAAATGCGCTTTGCCTTCCGCTCCTTCAGGTTGTAGGCAATGTCCAGCATGGATTCGCCGGAGGAAATGATATCGTCGGCGATGAACACGTCCTTGCCCTCCACGTCGGAGCCCAGATATTCATGGGCAACGATGGGGTTGCGCCCGTCCACCACCCGGGAATAATCCCGGCGCTTGTAGAACATTCCCATTTCCACGCCCAGCACGGAGGCGTAATACATGTTCCGGCTCAAAGCACCCTCGTCGGGGCTGACAATCATAAAATCATTTCTGTCTGTGGACAGATCGGGGAAATTGCGGAACATGGTTTTCAGCACCTGGTAGCTGGGCATCAGATTGTCAAAGCCCATCAGGGGCACGGCGTTCTGCACCCGGGGGTCGTGGGCGTCAAAGGTCACAACGTTTTCTACGCCCATGGCGCGCAGCTCCTGCATTGCCACGGCACAGTCCAGAGATTCCCGGTAGCTTCTGCGGTGCTGCCTGCCGCCGTACAGCAGGGGCATGATCACGTTGATGCGGTGCGCTTTGCCGCTGGCGGCCTGGATCAGGCGCTTCAGGTCCTGAAAATGGTCGTCGGGGGACATGTGGTTCTCTTTGCCGAAATAGTTGTACACGCAGCTGTAGTTGCCAACGTCTACAATGAAAAACAGGTCATAGCCCCGCACGGTGTCGGTGATGATCCCCTTGCCGTCGCCGGAAGAAAATCTGGGGCAGCTGGATTTGATGCGGAAGGTGTCGATTTCCAGCCCGGCTTCCTTTGCCCATCTGAGCAAATGGGCTTCGATCTTGGTAGAAAGCTCTTCCGCGCCCTCCAGGGAAACGATCCCCAGAGGGGCGATGCGATTGGCAGGGCTGAAAGAAAACTGCGCCGCTTGTTCCATGTTTTTTGACCGTCCTTTCTCCATCCACAGATATTTGATTGTCACGAACCGCTTCTATTCAGGATTTTAACACAATCCGGCGAACAATTCTACAAGAAACGGCGAAAAATTCCCGAGAATTTTTATTTTGCACAGCCCCTACAATTTTTTTGGGCAGAACACACCTTATTTTGTGTGTCCCCGCAATACCACAGAGCCGTAGCCGGGCAGGGTCATCCGGGCTTTTTCCTCTCCATCGGGAACAGTGGAAAATCCCGCAGGCAGGGAAACGGTCCTTTCCCCGCCGGAGAAATTTTGCAGGAACAGATAGGAAAGCTCCCCGTCCTCTCTCAGGCAGGCTTCCACGCCCTGGGGCGGGTCTGCGTCCAGCGCTTTTTTCAGCTGCAGCTCTTCCGCCAGCCGGTGGTAAAAATCGTGGCAGAATGCTTCGTCCGTCCGGGCGGCGATATAATACGCCCTGCCTTTTCCAAAGGAATTTACTGTCAGGGCAGGCTCGCCCCTGTAGAAATCCTCCCCGTAAACGCCCAGTACCTCGGCGCCCTTTGCATGGATCAGGGCGCAAAGCTCGGAAACGCCATACGCCTTCCCGCCGGAAAGCAGGGTGTTTTTCTCCCCGTCCCACAAGCCGTCGGTGGATTCGTTCCACACGCCGAACACGTCCATCAGCCCGCCGCCGGGCCAGCCGCCCAGATAGCAGAGGTCGTTTTCATTGACAAGCCCGGTCAGGTACGTCCCCACCAGCGTGCCGCCGTTTTCGGTGAAGGTCTTCAGCTTTTCTTCAAAGCCCTCCCGCAGCAGGTAGAGCATGGGGGCGATGACCAGCCTGTAGCCGGAAAGGTCGGCTTCCTCGTCAACGACGTCCACGGCAATGCCCTGTTCCCACAGCGCCTTATACTGCTGCTGCACGGTTTCCACATAGTGAATGCCGCAGTTTCTGGGACCTGCCGCGCCTTTGAGCGCCCAGCCGTTTTCCGTGTCGTACACCAGCGCCACCTGCGCCTTTACCGTGCTGCGGGAAACGCTGTCGAGCTGTTCCAGCCGCTCGCCCACTTCCGTCACATCGCGGAACACTCTGGTGTCGGACCCGCCGTAGTGGTCCACCACCGCGCCGTGGAATTTTTCCGTAGAGCCCCGGCTTTTGCGGAACTGGAAATACTGCACGGAATTGGAGCCGTGCGCCACCGCCTGCATACTGGCGGCAAGGTGCATTCCCGGGCGCTTCAGCCGGGAGACCGGCGTCCAGTTGGTCATGCTGGGGGTGGACTCCATCAGCAGGAAGGGCTGGCACTTCAGGGAGCGCATGAAATCGTGCCACAGCGCCACCTGCGCTGCCACCTCGCTGTTGTCCCCGGCTTTCCACCAGGGGTAGCTGTCCCAGGAGATCACGTCCAGCTCGTCCCGGAATTTCCCATAATTATAATCGTCAAAATAATACATGAAATTGGTGGTGACGGGCAGGCTGGCGTCCGCCGCCTTTACCGCGTCCCGCTCCAGCTTCATAAATTCGATAACCTGATCGGTGGTGAACCGTTTCCAGTCCAGGTTCAGCCCGTGGGTGCCCGTTTCCCCATTGGGGACGGGGGCGTGTATCTGCTCCCAGTCGGTGTAGGTGTGGCTCCAGAAATCCGTCCACCACTGGTGGTTCAGGTTGTCCAGCGTGCCGTACTTTTTCTTCAGCCATTCCCGGAACGCCGCCTGGCACAGCGGGCAGTAGCAGCTGCCGCCGTATTCATTGGACAGGTGCCACAGGATCACGCCGGGGTGGGGGGCAAAGCGCTTTGCCAGCGCCGTGTCCAGCGCCTTTACCTTTTCCCGGTAGACCGGCGAGGTGTAGCAGTGGTTGTGCCGCCCGCCTGTCTCGTCCCGCTTGAGCTCCCGGGACACCCGGCGGATCTCCGGGTACTTTTCGCTCATCCAAACGGGCTTCGCCCCGGAGGGGGTCGCCAGCACGGTATAAATTCCGTTTTGGTACAAATTGTCAATGATTTTTTCCAGCCAGTCGAAGTGGTATTCTCCCTCTTTGGGCTCCAGTTTTGCCCAAGCGAAAATACCCACGGAAACGCAATTGATATGGGCTTTTTTCATCAGCTCGATATCTTTTTCCAGAATATCCGGGCGGTCAAGCCACTGGTCGGGGTTATAGTCCCCTCCATGCAGCAGATGGGGAAAGCGCGGGGTCAACGGGTTCATAGGAAAGCTCCTCTCATAATGCGGTCCTGCCCCCATTGTACTATGAACCCCTGGAAGTAGCAAGCGTTTTTTGCCATGGCGCAACGTGGAGAAAGCCCGGTCCTTTCGCCGGCTGCGGACAAAACAGAGGGGAAATTGACAGGAAAAATTTTTGCGGGTATGATAAACTGTTCCCATCACAAGGAAAGGACGGAGAAACTATGTTGGAACAAGCCCTGCGAGACCACTATTTGAGCACAGGTTCCTACACCTGTGCCGGAGCTTATGGGGAATACTTTCAAAGCCTGCCCGACGACCCGCGGGCGCTGGGGAACCTGATCTCCCACCAGATCGTCCACCGGGTCACCCTGCGGGAGGGCAATGGGGGCGCAAACGCCGACCTGCGATACGGCGACATGAACCGTTACCCGTGGTACCGCCACCGCTGCGAGGACGATATCTTCCTCACCGCCCCTGCCATGACGGCGGAGCTGTTCCGGCTGGACAGCCGGGGCTTTGTGCCGGACAGGGCGGTGGAGCACAAGCTGATCCTCACCTGCCGGTATGTTTCCGTTCTGGTCAGCGCCATTTACAAGGCAAAGGGCGTTCCCTGCCGCAGCCGGGCGGGCTTTGCCCCCTATTTCCGTCCCGGCGCCAGCATGGACCACTGGATCAACCAGCTTTGGAGCGACAAAGAGGACCGCTGGGTCACCATTGACGCCGACGGGTTCTATGACGAAGCCGCCATGGGGATCGACCAGTACGACATGGCGGAAAGCGCCTTTGACTGGGCAGCCGCCGCGTGGCTCAGTATCCGCAACGGAAAAGAAGACGGCAGCCGCTATCTTTACGCCGACGGGCTGGGCACCTGCTCCTTAAAGGCTGTGATCCGCTACCTGTTCTATGATTTCCACGCCCTGATGAACGACGAGATTTCCTACGAGTTCCAGCCCTGCTATGCGGACGGGAAATTCGATGCGCTGACAGAAGCGGACTTTCAAGAACTGGACGGGCTGGCGAAGCTGCTGCTGGAGCCTGACAAAAACTTTGCCGCGCTGAAAAACCTGTGGGAAACAAGCCGCAGGCTCCGGGTGCTGAACAGCCCGCTGGTGGGCGATTGGGACAATCTGCCGCTGCTGGGATAGATTCGCGCCTGCTGTTTCAAAGCTCAAAGGGACGTTTGGCCTTTTCTGTCAAACGTCCCTTTTCTGTGCCTTTACGTTTGAAAAATTTAGGTGTATAATGTCACACGATGTTATTTTGAGGTGTGCGCCTATGAACGAAAAAGAGAAAAATGCCGCCGCTTTCCGGCAGGGGCTGAAAAGCGGTATCCCCATCGGGGCGGGGTATTTCGCCGTTTCCTTTGCACTGGGCATTGCGGCAAAAAATGCGGGGCTTTCCCCCTTTCAAAGCTTTTTGACCAGCCTTTTGTGCAATGCCTCCGCCGGGGAATATGCCGGGTTCACGGTGATCGCCGCCCATGCCGCGCTAGTGGAAATGGCGCTGATGATCTGCATTGCCAATGCCCGCTATCTGCTGATGTCCACCGCCATGAGCCAGCGCATGGACCCCCAGGGGAACCCCATTCACCGCTTTTTCATGTCCTTCTTCATTACGGACGAGCTGTTCGCCATCACCATTGCCCGCCCGGGATATTTGAGCCCGTGGTACATGTACGGGGCGATCACGGTCGCTTCCCCCAGCTGGGCGGCGGGCACGGCGCTGGGGTGCTTTGCCGGGGACGTCATGCCCCAGCGGGTCGTCAGCGCGCTGAGCGTGGCGCTGTTCGGAATGTTCCTGGCGGTGATCGTTCCCCCTGCCCGCAAAAGCCGGGTCATTGCCGGGCTGATCCTCATTTGCTTTGCCGCAAGCTACGGGTGCAGCGTGCTGCCGTGGGTCTCCCTGCTTTCCGAGGGGACCCGCACCATTCTGCTGACCGTCGTCATCGCTTCCGGGGCGGCGCTGCTGTTCCCCCACCCGCAGGAGAACACCATGGAGGACGCTTCGCCCTCCAAGCCATAACACACGGGATATTCCACAGGACAAAAAAGGAAAGTGACCATAAAAATGAAAATTTACGCCTACATTCTGGTGATGGCAGGGGTGAGCTATGTCATTCGCGCCCTGCCCATGACCCTGATCCGCAAGCCCATTCGCAGCGTGTTTTTGCAATCCTTTCTCTATTATGTGCCCTATGTGACCCTGGCGGTGATGACCGTTCCCGCCATTATCAACGCCACCCAAAGCCCTGTCGCGGGCATTTTGAGCCTGGCGGTGGGTCTGTTTGCCGCGTGGAAAGGAGCCGGGCTGCTTCCCGTGGCGGTGCTCTGCTGCGCAACCGTCTTTGTCACGGAATTAGTGCTCCTATAGTGGACGGCTTCCGGGCGCGCTTCTTTCAGAAGCGGAAAGCTTCCTCACAAAAAAGCGGCAGATTTTCTGAAAACTTACAAATTTCCCCCAAATCCGACAGGAAACGACAAAAACTCCCCCTTGACAAGCAAAAAGGGGAGCTTTATATTTTATGTGAGGTTTATCGTCAACGTGGTGAAACGACGCCAAAGCCCGGAAAAGCGGCAGACACCGTTTAGCTTGGAAGCTTAATAGGGCTTCACCACAGAAGCGGGCGCATCGGTTTCTTCCATTTCTTTCAGCAAAGTCAAAACAGCTTTCTTCACTTTGGTGTTTTTGATCCGCTTGATTTCAAAATACAGCTCGTCATCTATTGCCGGAAGCGGCTCCCGCAGATTGGTATGACCGATCAGGTAATCCACCGTCACGTTCAGCTTGTCGGAAAGGTCTTTCAAGGTAGAAAAATTCGGCTCTCGAACGCCGTTTTCATACTGACCGTAGGTGGAGGGGTTCAAGCCGAGGAACTCTGCCATTTTCTCTATCGTAAAACCTTTCTCGTTTCGCAAGGTCCGCAAATTCATCATCAGCCATTTCACCCTTCCTGTACCCTATCAGGCTTTATCCTATTGGTATCGTACAGGTTATTTTTCCATTCATCAAACACAATATGAGATATACACTCGTATTGAAATATTTGGAGTGTTCGCTATGCAAAAGCAATTTTTCCAGCAAACTCTCAGCCAAAAAGAGCTCCAAGCGCTGCTTCTCGATTCCCTGCGGACGCTGCGGCTCAATGTGGGTATGAAGCAGGAGACGGTGGCGGACTTCCTGCACATCTCGCGCTCCACCTATTTCCTGCTACGAAACGGGGTGCTCGGTGCCCAGCGTGTTCATCCTGTATTCGCTCTGCCAGCTTTACGATGTTCCCATGGAGACCTTTTTCGCGCCGGTTGCCGGGCTGTGTCCCGACAGACCGCGGGTGCGGGAGCATCTGGAACAGAACGGATAAGAAAAGTCTCCTTTCTTTTGCAACCCCCATTCCCAACGCAAAGGTTGTTTTTCCCGAAATGTGCCACAATACATGCAACCAGAAACGGAAAGCTTTCTAACAGAAAAACGGCAGATTAGATTTTTGGAAGACTTCTAAACCTCCCTGAAATCCGACAGGAAACGATAAAACTCCCCCTTGACAAGGAAAAGGGGGAGCTTTATCCTAATAAAATCATTTGACAACGCCCCTAAAAGGGGCTATAATAAAAACACAAGGAGATGCCTGCTGGTAACAAGCACCTCCCCGTGGCGGAAACCCAAACGGTTGCCACAGTACATATATCACACTAAGTTGAGGGTTTACCCCTCAAACCATCGGTGAGCCATCTGTTTGCGGCAGACGGCTCACTTCTTTTTGTTACGGAACTTGTCCAGCACCTGAATAAGGATCCAACCGATAGACACGATCCAGAAAACTTCTTGAAGTGTTATGTATATCACCTCCTTGGAATTTCTCCCGCGAGGGCTCTATACACGCCTTCCTTTCCGCTCTCGCGGGGGTCAGGCAACCGTCTTTTTAACCTCCACCGTATCTTACGATCGTGGTGGCTGGGTTTCACAATGGCAGTATATCTAATTCGGCAGCGAATGTCAATTTTTTGAGAACTGCCCGCTAATTCTCCCGCGGTTCGCTGCCCGCACGCAAACCTCAGGAAAAGGTTGTTTTTTTCCCCGAAATGTGCCACAATACATGCAGAAGGAAAAACGGGCTTCCGGGTCTCCCGAAAGCCGTTCAAAGAGAGGAACGGGGTTTATGGAATCCTTAAAAGAGCTTTATCGAATCGGCAGGGGACCGTCCAGCTCCCACACCATGGGACCGTCCCACGCGGCGGCGCTGTTTCAGAAAGCGTTCCCCCAGGCGGACAGCTTTCAGGCAACGCTGTTCGGCTCCCTGGCGAAGACCGGGCGGGGGCATTTGACAGACGTTGCCATCAAGGACGCCTTTGCCCCCCTGTACGCCGGGGTGATCTTCAACACGGACGCCACCGACCTGAAGCACCCCAACACCATGGAGCTGGAAGCCTTCCAGAACGGCACAGGCATTGGCAAGTGGCGGGTATACAGCGTGGGCGGCGGCAAAATAGAGATCGAAGGGCAGACCGCCGTGGCGGCGCAAGACGTATATCAGCTGAGCACATTTGCGGAAATCAAGGACTACTGCCAGCGGACGGGAAAGCGGCTTTGGGAATTTGCCGAGGAAAACGAGGGCGCGGAGCTGTGGGACTATCTTGCCGATGTATGGGAGCATATGAAAAGCGCCGTTTCCCGCGGGCTTGACACCGAGGGCGTTCTCCGGGGCGGGCTGAACGTCCAGCGGAAAGCAAAATATCTGTTCCGCCAGCGCCATATCGACGAAAGCGCCGAAACCCGGGAGAACCGGGTGGTCTGCGCCTATGCCTTTGCGGTCAGCGAGGAAAACGCCGGCGGCGGCACCATCGTCACCGCCCCCACCTGCGGCGCCTGCGGGGTGCTTCCTGCGGTGCTCCTCTACGAGCAGGAGCGCCACGGCTTTTCCGACACGGAAATGATCCACGCGCTGGCTGCCGCCGGGATCGTCGGCAATATCATCAAGACGAACGCTTCCATTTCCGGCGCGGAATGCGGCTGCCAGGCGGAGATCGGCAGCGCCTGCTCCATGGCGTCCGCCGGGCTGGCGGAGCTGTTCGGCATGGAGCTGGATCAAATCGAATACGCCGCGGAGGTGGCGATGGAGCACCATCTGGGCTTGACCTGCGACCCCATCGGCGGTCTGGTGCAGATCCCCTGCATTGAGCGCAACGCCGTCGCCGCCATGCGGGCGATCAATGCCCTGAGCCTGGCAAATTTCCTGACCTACACCCGGAAGATCAGCTTTGATATGGTGATAAAAACCATGTATGAAACCGGCAGGGATTTGTTCAGCAAATACCGGGAAACCAGCGAAGGCGGGCTGGCAAAGGTCTATGCCGAGTGACTTTTCGTTGATAGGCTGCCGCTGTATTTTTAGAAGAATTTTTTGAAACCCCGCTGGCTTGAAGCGCTTTAACCAGAAAAAAGCCCCCTGTTTCTTTTCCAGAAGCAGGGGCTTTTTGCGGAGTGAAAGGATAGAAACCGGGCAAAAATTCAGCCAATAATTAAGCTTGCGTTCCACCGGGACGCGCTCTTCTCGCCTGTCGGCTCGGTCGGTTCGCAGCTTGTGCGCCACTGGCGCACGCTCTTCTCGCCTGTCGGCTCGGTCGGCGCTAAACGATCTCCACCGGAGATCAGCGCCCCTCACGGGTCCGAATCCCCTTGGACAAAAAATGCCCTTACCCGAAAAAAGTTGGTAGCGCAGTGGAGCCGTCGTGAGCGCGTTTACAAGCGAACAGGCGTAGCAAGCGAGACTTTTTTCGGAAAGGAGCGGCAATCCGAACGGTGAAGCCGAATTTTGCGCAAAAAATGCGGCGAACCACAAGGATTCGCCGCGACGTGGTGACCCATCGGGGATTCGAACCCCGGACACCTTGATTAAAAGTCAAGTGCTCTGCCAACTGAGCTAATGAGTCATGGGGCTGTTCTCACGCCTGGGAGAACAGCTTATCTATTATAACAGGGAAATTTCGGGCTGTCAACCTCAAATTCCCGCGGAAGCGGCTGTTTTTTCTCTCACTTCACTACAAAATGCTTCGTCAGGCTTTCGCCGTCCCGGAGCCAGCGCCCGGAAACAGCGCTGAGATTCAAGCCGCCGTGCATGAGCAGCGCGCCGGAATAGGTTTCGCCGGTCTCCTCATCGGTATAGAGCTTGTCGGGGTCCAGCCCCCGCAGGCACTGGCGCTGGTACAGGTTCTCCGGCTGGCGCATGACCACCCGGGTGAACAGCACCTCGTTCTTATCCTGGCTGACAAACTCCCAGTCGCAGACAAAGGCGTTTTCCGTGGGGGCGGTGATCCTGTAAAAATCGCCAAAACGGATGAGCTCGTAATACTTGTGATAGTCCTGCACCTGCCGCTTGACGATCTCCTTTTCCTCCGCCGTCAGCTTCCGGGGGTCCAGCTCATAGCCAAAGGTGCCGCACATGGCGACGTTGCCCCGGGTGACGATATCCGTCCTCGGATTGGCGGACACGTGGGCGCCAATGGCGGCGATGGGATAGCACAGGGACGCGCCGAACTGAATAGTCAGCCGCTCGATGGCGTCGGTGTTGTCGCTTGCCCAGATCTGAGGGGAATAGTACATCATGCCGGCGTCAAACCTGCCGCCGCCGGAGGAACAGTTTTCCAGCAGAATGTGGGGGAAGGCGGTGGTGACCCGGTCCATCAGGTCGTACACGCCCAGCACATAGCGGTGGAAGAATTCCCCCTGCCGCTCCGGCGGGAGCTGCAGGCTGGCGGCTTCAGTGATATTGCGGTTGCAGTCCCACTTGATATAGGCGATGTTTGCCTTGGAGATCACGTCTGCCATCTGCTGGAAGATGTAGTCCCTCACGTCCGCACGGGTCATGTCCAGCACACACTGGTGCCGGGAAATGGATTTTCCCCTGCCGGGGGCACAGACCGCCCAATCCGGGTGGGCACGGTACAGGTCGCTATCCGGGTTTATCATCTCCGGCTCGTACCAAATGCCGAACTTCACACCCAGAGCGTTTACCCTGTCCACCAGCTGCCCCAGCGTGCCGCCCAGCTTTTCTTCGTTGACCTGCCAGTCGCCCAGCGCCCGGTGGTCGTCAAAGCGGTTGCCGAACCAGCCGTCGTCCATCACCAGCATATCAATGCCCAGCTCTTTGGCTTCCCTGGCAAACTCCACCAGCTTGTCGCCGTCAAAATCGAAATACGCCGCTTCCCAGCTGTTGATAAGCAGGGGGCGCTTCTTTTTTGTCCACTCGCTGCGCATCAAATGGTCCAGATAGAAGTGGTGGAAGGTGCGGCTCATGCCGCCGACGCCGTTTTCGGAATAGACCAGCACCGCTTCCGGCGTGGTGAAGGTCTCTCCCGGCTCCAGCCGCCAGCGGAAGTCCTCGGGGTTGATGCCCGCCAGCACGCGGGGGCAGCCCCGGGTGTCCACCTCGATGTCTATGGCAAAATTGCCGCTGTAGATGAGATTCAAGCCGTAAGCGTCTCCCGTTTCCTCGGTGGCGGTCCTGTCCACCAGAGCCGCAAAGGGATTGTGGTTGGGTCCCGTCATGCCGCGCTTGGAGTGAATGGACTGTATCCCGTGGTGCAGGGGCTGGCGCTCGGTCGTGTTTTCCTTTGCCCATTTGCCGTACACATGGATCATGTCCATATCCATGGTAGGCAGCTCCAGGCAGGCGCTGTAGACCTGCTCCAGCTCCACAGCCTTGTCGCCACTGTTTTCCACCCGGACGCTGCGGGTCATGACGCCGTAATCCTCAAACACGGTGTACAGCAGGAACACCTTGACGCCCGTCACCGCGTCCACCGTTTCCACTTCCAGCGTTTCCGCTTCGTCCTCTTTCGCGAAGGTTGCGGGCAGACCGGGCAACGGGGGCTTTCCTTTCGTGATCTTGTGGGAAACGTACCGCAGGTCGGTCACGGTGTTGCCGTCCCCGCCCCGAACGGTACAGGCGGAAATGCGGAAGTCCCCCGCGCCGTTCCCCGGGTACTCCATGGGGTTGATATCCGCGGAAAACAGGGGGTCGTCCACCTTGTCCGCATAGGGGCTGAGGGAATCGAACCAGCCGCGGTACATCAGGTGTTTCAAATTGTTGTCGGGCAGCTTTGCCCCATAGTACAGGTGGACCAAAAAGCCCTCGTCATACACCAGAAAGGCATAGGTGGAGCTTTTGGTGTCCAGCTTGAAGATTTTTTTCGTTTCGTCAAAAAAGACAGGCATAAAGCGACCTCCGAATCCAAAATGAGTACGGCAACATTCTAGCACAGCGGTGAGAGGAGAACAAGCCTTTTCGGAAAGAAAAGTTTTTCATTTCCTGATATGCTTTCCAGCACATAAAAACGCCGCTTGCGCGGCGCTTGTTTCTTCAAAAGATTTCCCCCTGCGCAAGCAGAGGTCTTAAGCTTATTCCCGTTCTGCAAAATAGGCGCGGGCATAAGTCTCGTCCCCGGTGAGGGAGGAAAGCAGCAGCCGGTAGACCGCCTCCGGGTTTTGATAAAAATTCCGCTCGATGAGCTTTGCCCCGTTCCAGTCCGGCGCATAGAGGGAAACGCTCATCAGTTCCATCTCGCCGCCGGAAATGTGGCAGGTGATCTGGTACCCTTTCTCCGTCTCCGCGATCTCCACCCGGTTCTCCCGGCGAGCCTTTGCCTCCGCCATCAGCCGCATGGCGGCTTCCAGCGCCTTGTCCCGCACGGAAAGGGGCAGCGTCGCGTCAAGGCTCCCGGCAATTTCCCTGCCGGAAGCGGTCACGGTGTACAGCCCGTTTTCGTCCTGCGCGATGTTCCCCTGCCGCAGCAGCGCCGCCAGCGCGTCGCCAACCTCGAAATAATTTGCCAGCGCCTTGCCCTGTATGATCTGGGAAATGCTCTCCCCGGACAGCGGTGCGTCCACGCTGGCGAGGATATAGCACAGCAAAATGCGGATATCGTTCTGCGTCCAAAGCCCACCGGGCTCTACTCCCCCGGTAAATGCGTCCCTGCTCATGGCGCGCCCCTTTCCAGATGTTAGTTGTTAGTTATTAGTTGTTAGACAGGGGCTATCGGAACCAAATCTTCCGGGACCCCGTCTCCGGCATTCAGTATACTATATTTTTTCGGTTTTGACCAGACCCGTCTCCGTTTTTTCCCATTGGGGAAGCTGACGCCGGAAAATTTTTCAAAAAAATTTTGAAAATCGGTGAGTGTTTTTTCCTGTTCGATTGTATAATAGGCAAATCCAGTTTCTGGAAAGGAGAAACTATCATGTTCAAAAGAAAGCTGAAAAGAATCGTTGGGCTCGTCCTGTCCGCCGTACTGTTGCTCTCTTCCACTGCTTTGCCTGTCAGTGCAGAGGAAAACCACGGTGAAGTTGGTAAAAATTCCATGGCGGAGGACATTTATTTCCTGCCGGAAGAGGTCGCCACGGAAATAGGGCGCCTGTTTTTGGAGGACATGAAAAAGGAAGAATATACCGCTTGGAATGAAGACACAGAAGTGGTATCTACCACTCCGCTGTATGCGGAGGACGGGGAAACCTATAATGCATACTGCATTGAATTTACCATTGGCTATGTGGTGGTTGCCGCCCACGCCGACGTGTCCTCCCCTATTTTGGAATGGTCCGATACGGAAGAACCCTATTACGCGGAAATGGAAAAGCAAAGAAGCACCCGGAAAATCGTCTATCTCGGCGCGCTGGACTATCTGGCGGATAACGGCAGCGATACTCTTGTATCCGCGATTGGCGAGGAGGTGCCCCGGAACGAGCTGGTCAATACTCTGGAAGAACGCCGGGACGAGAAATACGTCAATGCGGAAACCGCCGAAGCCATTGCGGAAATCACTTCAAATGACGGCAAACGGCGTATCAATACTCCAAATTGGCCCGGTGGTTATATCATTGACCCTTTTATATATGCAAATAAAGTTTACGGCGGAACATTCTACAATGTAAACTGGGCAAACCATTGGTACAATATTGTTGACAGCGACAGTGCCAATTTCAACTTTGCGATTATGTCAGATTTCGCCAAAAACGAACCGAACTGTTGCCCTACTGCCATCACAAATATGATAAGAATGTATGGAAGAAAATATAACGACAAAAGCATTCTGCAAGATAGTTATACTTCCATTTATAGTAAAGTAATGAGCGCAAATTATGGCTATTATGTCCCAGAAGGTGATTTTTTTAAGAATTTTGGTGGAGTTCCCCCCGAAAAAGCTCCAAAATTTCTCCAAGATGCATTCTACAAGTATTACATAAATACTGTTTCCACGACAACGGACATGTATCAATTGAATTATCAAGAGGTAAAAAAAGCATTTAGCTCTCCTGATAAATTGATAATGGTCGGGCTTCTAAAAAACGATTCCAAACACCCGTATGGCAGCCACGCTCTCGTGGGCTACGCCTATACCCGAATTTGTAACGATAAGGTCTATCGCGCGTTTGTAAAAGTCGGCGATGGCAGAAACAGAATAGGTCGTTATATTGAAATTGACGCTGTTTCACCCGGCAGTCAGTGCTTTACTGTTTCGCTTAAATAAGAGGGAATAACCATGAAAAAGAACCGTATCTTCCACATTTTCCTTGCCCTCGTTTTGGCTGCGGTGCTTGCCGCCGGTGGCTTTTCTCTCGATATCCTCATCAACGGCAAGCGGCTGCCGCTGTCCCGGGAAAGCGTTCGCTCCATAGAGGTATACAGGTTTCCTCCTCCTACCCACAAAAAATTTCGCTGGGAGCTTGCGGAAGATAAAAACAAAATTGAGGAAACACTTTCTTTTTTGAACAGCTTTCGGTACGGTATTTTGGAGGAAGAGATGAACCGGGCCTATGGCGATACCCTGTTTGACATCACTGTTACTTATCAACATCATCAGGAAATTTTCTATTTCTACCCTGACGCCATCCTTATTCGACCAACCGCAGAAGCTATCATCACCTACCATGCCTATGTTGCGCAGGACACTGAAAAGTATCTGGAAGCAGCCGCACGGCTTGAAGAAGCTCTCTTTGGCAGCTAACTTCGGAAAGGAAGGCAATAAAATGAAGAAGAACCATATCTCCCGCATTTTCCTTGCCCTTATTTTGGCTGCGGTGCTTGCCGCCAGCGGCTGGGGGCTGGATATTCTCATCAACGGCAAGCGGCTGCCGCTATCCCGGGAAAGTGTTCGGAAAGTTTTGGTTGACATCAGTCTTGACCTGCCGGGTTATTCGGACATGGAGCTAGAGGACAGACGTCTTTTTCTGGACAACAGCGACCCAGAAGATCAGGAAATCATTAAGGAAGCTCTTTCACTGTTGAAGGAGTTTCGATATGCGGAAATCGGCACCGCAAAAGATGGGGCGCGATTCAACGACGTATTATGCTCTATGAAAATTACCTACCGGCACCATCAGGAAGACTTCTGGATTTTTCCTGACAGGGTTCGGTGTTTCAACTCCCTGAAAGAATCAACCGACTCGCCCACCTACATGGAAAAAAATTCCGAAAAATTCCGGGAACGGATCGAACGTTTCGCCGAAATCGTTTACGGAGAGAAAAACGACTGACCCTGAAAGGAGAACACATGAAACGAAAAATGAAACTGTTGATTTGCTGTTCTGTGGCTCTGGCACTGGCGCTGATCCTCTGCGGCATTTTCTTCGGCGACCGGCTGATAAACGGGGACAGGCTGAAAATCCGCGAGGACATTCCCGTCCGGGTCGATTATTGCCCTAACGGAGACGCTGCGGTCACCCGCGCTTTTGTGGACAAAAAGCTGACAGAAGAATTTATGGCATTTCTCAAGGACTTCCGTTACGACGATTATTTTATCCCCGGAGCTTCCCTGGGGTGGAACGCGAACCTCACCTTCTATTTTCAGGACGACACGTTCTTTTTTGTGGATATCCGCTCAGACCAGTCCATGATCGTAGACCCGAATGACGGGAAACACCCGCTGACCATTTATTACCCCAAGGATACTGCCGCCTATCGGGAAAAGCGAAAATACTTTTTGGAAAAGTTTTCCACAGCGGCGGGGTTCCCCGTAAAAACGGAGTGGGAAAATTTTTCCGAAAGCGCGGGCTTGCCCTGAAAACGGTGACTGCCAAAGGAAAGCCTGCCCCTCTCGCCCGTAGCATGAAAAACGATCGTTCCGCTCAGGGAAAAACCTTCCCCTGTTTCAACTGACCCGGTTTTTACCGGGTCAGTTTCTTCTTGCAATTTTTTGAGGGATATGGTATACTCTCTCTGAAATGTTGCCACGGCAACGTAATTTGCAAAAGAGGTGGCTCTGTGGACCTGACGGCGGAGGAAAAGCTTATAGTGGAACGCTCCGGCTTATTTGCGGGCATTTCCCCGGAAAAGCTGACAGAAATGCTCCATTGCCTTCCCGCCCGGCGGGCGGCATTTTCCCAGGGGGAATTCCTGCTGCGGGAGGGCGATACCGTAAACGATGTGGGGCTGGTGCTTTCCGGGCACGCGGTATCCCTGAGAACCGACGGGCAGGGTGCGCCGCTGCTGCTCACCTCGCTGGAAAGCGGCAGCTTTGTGGGCATTCTGGTCGCCGGGAGCCGGGAGAGGAAAAGCCCGGTGTCCGTGCAGGCGAAAACGCCCCTTGCCGTCCTCTTTTTCCCTGCCGACGCGCTGATTTTCCCCTGCGGGAAAAACTGCCCGGAGCACCGGCGGCTGACCGAAAACCTGCTTGCCTGCATGGCGGAAAAATCCCTGTCGCTGAACGACAGGATCGACTGCCTTGTCCGCCGGGGCGTGCGGGAAAAGATCCTGGTGTACCTGCGCCATATGGCAAAGGCGCGGGGCAGCCGGGAATTCTTCATTCCGCTGGACAGGGAAGCCATGGCGGGCTACCTGAATGTGGAACGCACCGCCCTGTCCCGGGAGCTTTCCCGCATGAAAGCGGAGGGGCTGCTGGAATATCGAAAAAATTTCTTCCGCCTGCTGCAATGACGGCGAAGAACAACTTAAAAGGAGAGATTTTTATGAAAAAACTGATCGCCCTTACATTGGTGCTGATGCTGTGCCTGACCCTGTCCGCCTGTGGGAACAGCGCGCCCGGCTCCACCCCCGCAGGCTCCGCTTCATCGTCTTCTGAAGCTCCCAGCTCTGCCCCGGCGTCTTCCATGCCGGAAAGCGAGGCGTCCCAAGCCGCATCGGAGCCTGCCGAGGTCGCCGCTTTGAAAGGTCCCACCGCCATGGGCATGGTGCAGCTGATGGAACAGGAAGCTGCCGGCGACGCCCCGCAGTTCCACTTTGAGATCGCGGCTTCCGCCGACGAGCTCACCCCCCGGCTGGTGCAGGGGACGCTGGACATTGCCGCCGTGCCTGCCAACCTTGCTTCCGTGCTGTACAACAACACGGAGGGAAAGATCAGGGTGCTGGCGGTGAACACCCTGGGCGTGCTGTATCTGGTGGAAAGCGGGGACACGGTGCATTCTGTGGAGGACCTGCGGGGAAAGACCGTCTATTCCAGCGGGAAAGGCTCCACCCCGGAATACGCCCTCACCTATATGCTGTCCCAAAACGGCATTGACCCGGAAACCGACGTGACCATCGAATGGAAATCGGAGCATTCCGAATGCGTGGCGGCGCTGGCGGCGGAGGAAAACGCCATTGCCATGCTGCCCCAGCCCTTTGTCACCACGGCGCAGATGAAAAATGAAAATATCCGCGTGGCGCTGGACCTGACCAAAGAATGGGAAAACCTTTCCTCCACCGCAAACACTGCCGCCACCCTGATTACCGGCGTGGTGGTGGCGCGGGCGGAGTATGTCGAGGAGAACCCGGAGCAGGTGGCGGATTTCCTCTCAAAATACGAAGCTTCCGTGAAATACGTCACCACCGATATTGACGGCGCCGCCGCGCTGGTCGGGAAATACGACATCGTGCCGGAGGCTGTGGCAAAGCAGGCTCTGCCCCAGTGCAACATCACTTTCCTTGCCGGGGAGGAAATGCGGGAAAAGCTTTCCGCTTACCTCCAGATACTGTTTGAGCAGAACCCCAAAGCGATCGGAGGCGCAATGCCCGGTGACGACTTCTACTACCTCCCCTGACCGCAGCAGGCTGTCCCATATTCTGGCGGCGGCATTCTGGCTCCTCCTCTGGCAGCTTGCCGCCATGGGGCTGAACCAGAGTATCCTGCTGGTGTCCCCGGTAACGGTGATCCTGCGGCTCTTTGAGCTGCTGCCCACCCTGGGCTTCTGGAGCGCCGTGGGCTTTTCCTTTCTCCGCATTACGCTGGGCTTTCTGCTGGCGGCGGTGTTCGGCACCGCGCTGGCGGCGCTTGCCGCCCGGTTCTCTCTGGTGCGCGCCCTTGCCGCCCCGCCCATGCGGGCGGTAAAATCTATCCCGGTGGCGTCCTTTATCATTTTGGTGCTGCTGTGGGTGCCGTCAAGGAACCTTTCCGTGGTGATCTCCTTTCTGATGGTGCTGCCTGTAGTCTACGCCAATGTGCTGACAGGCGCGGAAAGCATGGACGAAAAACTCACCGAAATGGCAAATGTGTTCCAGGTCCCTCTTTCCCGGAGGGTGCGGTATTTGTACCTGCCCCAGATCCTGCCCTTTTTCCGCTCCGCCTGCGCCGCCGGGCTGGGGCTGTGCTGGAAAGCCGGCATTGCCGCGGAGGTCATCGGGCTGCCGGACGGCTCCATCGGGGAACGGCTGTACGAGGCAAAGGTCTATCTGGAAACCCCGGATCTGTTCGCCTGGACGCTGGTGATCGTCCTTGTCAGCCTGCTGTTTGAGCGATTGTTTTTGTTCCTGCTGGGCAAGGGAATGTCCCGGCTGGAAAGGCTATAGGGAGAAGGCTGTTATGATCGAGCTGAAAAATATCTGGAAAGCCTATGGGGAAAAGCAGGTGCTCCGGGACTTTTCTTACGCATTTCCCGCCGGAAAAACCACCTGCGTCATGGGGGCGTCCGGCTGCGGGAAAACCACCCTTCTTCGGCTCCTGTTGGGGCTAGAAGCGCCGGACAGCGGGGAAATTTTGGGTGTTCCGCCCAGGAAAAGCGCCGTATTTCAGGAAAACCGCCTGTGTGACGCAATCAGCGCCCCGGCAAACCTGCGGCTCACCGCCCCTGCCCTGTCCCGCTCCCAGGCGGAACAGCTTCTGCGGGACGCGGGCCTGGGGGACAGCCTGCACCAGCCGGTGCGGGAGCTGTCCGGCGGCATGCGGCGCCGGGTGGCGATCCTCCGCGCGCTGACCGCGGACTATGACCTGCTGCTGGCGGACGAGCCCTTTACAGGGCTGGACGACGACACAAAGCGCAGCGTAATGGAGCTGTTCCAGGCGCACACAAAGGGGAAAACCGTGATCATAGTCACCCATGAGGAACGGGAAGCGGAGTTTTTCGGCGGCGCTCCCCTGCGGCTGTGATCTCCTCTTTTCATTGACTTCCGACCTGGATTTTCGTATACTATTGCACAGAAGCACTGTGCAATAGTATTTTTTTCGTCATTCCATTTTTTCCAAAAAGGAGCGGTGCACATGGCAGAAATTCCCCGCCTGACAAAACATTTTGAGCCGGAAGCCGGCTGGATCAACGACCCCAACGGGCTGTGCTTTTTCAAAGGGCAGTACCACGCCTTTTTCCAGCATTATCCCCACGCCCCAAAATGGGGACCCATGCACTGGGGGCACGCGGTCAGCGATGACCTGATCCACTGGAAGGAGCTGCCCATCGCCCTGTATCCCGATATGCCCTATGAAAACGGCGGCGGGTGCTTTTCCGGCTCTGCCCTGGAGCGGGACGGAACGCTCTATCTCATGTACACCTCCGTTTCCAAGGAGTGGGGACAGACCCAGTCCATGGCGGTCAGCGAGGACGGGCTCCGCTTTGTGAAGCTGCCGGAAAACCCGGTGATCGCCCACAGCCCGCTGGACTTAAATAACCGGGACTTCCGGGACCCAAAAATTTTCCCTTACGGAAAAGAATACCGCATGGTCTGCGGGGCAGGAGTGGACGGGCTTGCCAGCGTCCTGCTGTTCCGTTCCGACGATTTGCTGCACTGGCAGTATATGAACCCCATTTTCCAAAGCCGGGAGTACGGTCCCGTGCCGGAATGCCCTGACCTGTTCCCCCTGGGCGACAAGTGGGTGCTGCTGTTTTCCCGCATGGACGAGACCCGCTCCGTGCAGTTTGTCGTCGGCGATTTTGACGGCGAGCGCTTTACCCCGGAAAGCTTCCAGCAGCCGGAAACGGGCACGGATTTTTACGCCGCCCAATCCTTTTTGGACAACAAGAACCGCCGTCTTGTCATCGGCTGGCTGTTCAACTGGAACCGCACTGTGCCGGAAAACGCCGTCCGGGCAGGGGCGCTTTCTCTCGCCAGAGAGCTTTCCCTCCAAGACGGAAAGCTCTTCATGGCTCCCGTGGCGGAGGCAAAGCCCTTTCTCACTGCGCAGGACGGCTGCGTAGAGCGCCGGGCAGGCAAGGTAACTGTCACCAACGGCCGCCGGGTGCTTCTGGAGCGCCCGGAGCAGGAGGTCTCTTCCCTGGAAATCTATGCCGACGCCCGCACCCGGGAAGTGTTCCTGAACCACGGCGAGCTCTGCTGCAGCTTCTATCTGGAATAAGTGGGGCAAATTGTCGAAAAAACCCCGGAAAGGCTTCCTTTTCAGGTCTTTTTGTGTTAAACTGGACTTCATAAAATCCCCAAAGACCTTTTCCGCGCGGCGGCAAAGCTTTTTTGTTTCCGTGCCCCAGGCCTTTTGGAGGTTCCCTTTAGAAAAAACATGGTGAAAGGATTCCACAGATGAAGGTTTTGATCCTCTCCTGCAACACCGGGCAGGGGCACAATTCCGCCGGGCTGGCAGTTAAGGAGGAGTTGGAGCGCCGGGAGATCCCCTGCGAAATGAAGGACGCCCTCTCCTTTGCCCGGGGGCACGCCTCCCGCACCATCAGCGGGGCATATATCGGGATCGCCAGAAAAGCGCCGTCCCTGTTCGGCGGGCTTTATAAGCTGGGCGGGGCGATCAGCTCCCCAAAACGGAAGTCCCCGGTCTACTACGCAAACACCCGGTACGCCGCCCCCCTGAAGGCTTATATCGAGGAGCACGGCTTTACCGCCCTGGTCACGCCCCACCTGTTTCCCGCCGAGACCCTGACCTATCTCAAGCGGCGGGAGGAGCTGAGCGTTCCCTGCTACGGCATTGCCACGGATTATACCTGTATCCCCTTTTGGGAGGAAACTGAGCTGGACGGATACTTTCTTCCCCATGAAGACCTGATCCCGGAATTTGCCGGGAAAGGCATTCCCAGGGAAAAGCTGATCCCCACCGGGCTGCCGGTCTCCGGGCGGTACCTTGCCCGCATGGAACAGCGGGAAGCCCGGAAAAAGCTGGACCTGCCGGAGGATGTTCCCGTGTTTCTGGTGATGACGGGCAGCATGGGGTTCGGTGACATTTCCTCCTTTACGCTTGACCTGCTTCTGGCGTGCCCCGTGGGCGCCCGCATCGTGATCCTGACCGGGAACAACGAGCCGCTGAAGGCAAAGATCGACACGGATTTCGCCCAGGAGCGCCGGGTGCGCACCGTGTCCTTTACCAAGGAGGTCCCCCTGTACATGGACGCCTGCGACGTGCTGCTGTCCAAGCCCGGCGGGCTGACCAGCACGGAGGCTGCCGTGAAAAACGTCCCCCTGGTGCACACCCGCCCCATTCCCGGCTGTGAAACGAAAAACGCCCGCTTTTTCTCCGCCCGCCGGCTGTCCCTGTTTGCGGAAGACCCAAAGGACGCGGCAAAGGCCGCCGTCCGGCTTGCGGCGGACGAAACGCTGCGGGAGGAAATGCGCCGCCGCCAGCGGGAAACGATCCCCGGCGACGCTGCAGGAGCGCTGGCCTCGTTCCTGCAGGCGCGGGAATAGCGCCGGTTCTGTCGAAAAAAGGAAAGGTTCTGTATGGAAAATCTTATCTATTACAAGGAAATAGCACGGTATTTTTTATTTGCCCTCATCGGCTTTTGCAGCGGCGGTATCCTGTTCAGCTACCACCTGCCGAAGCTTTTGAAGGGCGTCAACGTGATGGAAAAAAGCGCCGACCACAATCCCGGCACGGTGAATGCTTTCAAATATGCCGGGGTACCCGTGGGCATCCTCTGCCTGCTGTGCGATTTGGGCAAGGGGTTTTTGCCCGTATTTTTTGCCATGCGGCTCACTGACCCCTCCCGGCTGTGGTTCGCGCTGGTCCTCTGCGCCCCGGCGCTGGGACACGCCCTTGCCCCGCTGTACCACGGGCAGGGGGGAAAAGCCATCGCCGCTACCTTTGGGGCGCTGCTGGGGCTGCTGCCCACAAGCTATCTTGTATTTTTGCTGGCGGCGCTGTACATCTTCTTTTCCGTGGCGCTGGTCATTCGCCCCCACGAGCGCCGGACCGTGGTGACCTTTGGGCTGTTTTCCGCTTTTTCGCTTCTCTCCGCGTTCCGTACCGCACACTGGTCCTTTGGGCTGGGGGCGGTGCTGCTTTCCGCCGTGGTGATCGCGAAAAATTTTCAGGACGCCAAGCTGGAGCTGCTGCGGCGGCAGGAAGAGGAAAAAACACAAATCGCGGAGAACCGTTGATTTTCCCTCCTCTGCTTTATGGAAGCCGCCGGAAAGGGGGAAGCGTTGTGCCCGGTCATATTTCCGTCCTGTCGGCATTGCTGTGGACGGTTTCCTATTTCGGCGTCATGCTGCTGTACACCGGGCTGGACGTGGCGTTGTGGCGCAGGCTGCCAGGCAGGCTGTCCAGGTGGGTGAACCTCCTTGTCATGGCGGCGCTTTCCGCCGGATATCTTTTTCTGCTGTACCGCGCGACCCATCTGCCCGCGGAGGTTTTTCGGAACATCACCGCCGGCAGCCTGTTGCTTGCTCTGGGCTGCGGGGGCTTCTTTTATGCCCTGCTGGACAGGCTGCTGGACCCGTTCTTTGAAAAGCGTTTTCCCGGCAGCGAAGCCGGATACCAGAAATCCCTGGACACGCTGGCGTCGTCTCCCATTCCCTCGTTTCTCCATGTTTGCGTACTGGCGCCCGTTGTGGAGGAAGCCCTGATGCGGGGCTTTGTGCTGTGCGGGCTGCAAAGCACCATGGGCGCGGCAGGGGCGCTGCTGCTGTCCGCCGCCCTGTTCGCGCTGCTCCATTTCAACATGGTGCAGACCCTTTCCGCGTTTCTTTGCGGGCTGGCGCTGGGGCTTCTGTACCTGTACACCGGCTCGCTGTTCTGCTGTATCCTCGCCCACTGTGAATATAATGCCATTTCCTATGTTCTTTCGGTTTTGCCGAATCGGAACGCCCCGAAATAGCTTCCGGGGTACAGGAAAACCCCAAATAGAAATAAAAAGCATCAGTCCCCGGTCGCACGAGCCGGAAGCCGATGCTTTTTTCGTATGGCATGATCGTTTAGTCCAGCGGCACCAGCGCCAGCGCCTGCCTGCCCAGCGCTTCATAAGCAGATTCCGCCGCTTCTTTGGGATAGAACTGCTTTTCCCCGGCAGAGGGGTCGTTAAAATAGTAGCCCGCGCTATCCCAGCCCACCAGAAGCAGGCAGTGCATGGGGTAGACCCACTGAAACTCCTCTCCTGTTCCCTCTATCAAAAACAGGGTGCTTTGCTCCGGCGGCGCCATGTCGATAGTCGCCCATACCAGGACCGGGAGCCCCTTGCTCACATATTCCGTGCACAGCTCCCGCAGGCTGTCCTGCCCCGGGGCTTCCACCGCAAGGGCTGTTTCGGGGCGGTCCTTCAAAAAGGAAGTCAGCGCTGTCTGGATCACCGGGGCATAGCAGCCCCAGCCCTCCTCCGTGCGGGGGTCGCCGGGAAATTCTTTTCGGGGGTCGCAGCCCTCCAAAACGCCGTCTTCCCCAATATGGGGCGCGTTGCCCATGGGAAGGTAACCGTCGATAAATTCCTCCACCGTAATATCCACGTCAAAGTATTGCAGCGCCATCACGGCGGTACAGCTTTCGCACCCGGTAGGGTACTTTTCCCGCTGGTCAAGGAAGGGCGCGTCCAGAATGAGTTTTTTGTCTCTTCCACAGGAAGAGACAAAGGCAGGACGTCCTGCCTTTCCGCTCTGCGGAGCTTTTCGGAACATTCCAAATGCCCGCAGAGCCAGGACGGACAGCGCCAGCAGCACTATCGCCGTCGCCAGCAGCGCCGCCATGATCCGCCGTCTCCGGCGCAGCCGTTTCCTTCTGCCGATCCGCTGCTCTCTGTGATCCATCTTCCCACCCCCTTCTCTATCCATTAGATACGCGGGGAAAGGAAGAAGTAACACGGAACAGGCAGAAAAAAAGCAGAGGAGAATCTCCTCTGCCTTCCCTATTTTCTAAAAAACCAAATCACAGGTAGTTCATGGGGTTTACACGGGAGCCGTTTTCATACACCTCAAAATGCAGGTGGGGTCCAGTCACGTTGCCGGTAGCGCCCTCATAGCCCACCACAGTGCCCTGCTCCACAAACTGCCCCTTGGAAACGGTCAAGCCGCTCAAATGGGCATAGCGGGTGGTAAAGGTGCTGTTGTGGTAGATCAGCACGTAATACCCCCAGGATTCGCCCCAGGAATCGTAATCGTTCGCCGCAATGACCGTGCCGGATTCCGCCGCCACCACAGGCGTGCCG
Source organism: uncultured Neglectibacter sp. (assembly GCA_937958185.1). GTDB lineage: Bacteria > Bacillota > Clostridia > Oscillospirales > Acutalibacteraceae > Acutalibacter. The sequence goes on from CALFFN010000028.1 coordinate 46,903, forward strand.
TAATCGCCGGCAATGTCCATGCCCCGGTGCCCGGCATAGCCGCCGTAATAGCAGGAAACATAGGTAACGCCCGGCAGGGGCCAAATGGGGTTAAAGCCCTCTACGCCACCGCCGCCGGTAGGATAAGAAACATCGGAACCCATCCATTCGCCGCCGCCGTTAGCTGCCTCCTGGCGGCGCTGTTCTTCCAGCTCCTTCTGCTTGGCGATCAGCTCTTCCATTTCCCTGTCGTTGGCTTCCCGCTCCGCCGTGTTCTTATCCAGCTGGTCCTGCGCAGCGTTTTCAGCGTCCTGCACCGCGGCAAGCGCCGCGGCGTTTTCCTCATACAGGGAGGTCAGCTCTTTCTGCTGGGCGTCCAGCTTCTTTTTCAGCTCGGCGACCTTTGCCTTGCTCGCTTCACATTCCTCGCGTTCGCCCTCTGTTTCCTCTATGTAGTCTTCGATAATATCCATCATCTTCTGGTCGCGGGCGGACATTACCTTTACCAGCTCGCTGCGCATGGTAAAATCGCTGAAGCTGCTGGAATTCAATAAAATTTCCAGGGTGCTGACATTGCCCGCCTTGTACAGCGCCGCAAGCCGCTCCTTGAAACGGTCGATGGTGTCCTGTATCTCCTGCTGGGATTTTTGCAGCTTCAGGGTCAGCTCGCTGATACGGGCGTTCAGCTCGTCAATGTCCTTGCGGGCGGAATCCACCTGCCCCTGCACCACGTCGATCTTCTGCTGCAGCGTTTCCTGATAAGCGCGCTTCTGGGCTTCGTCATTGCGAAGCTCCTCCAGCTTATCCTCCAACGCCTTTGCCTCTTCGTCCAGCTTGGTCTGCTCCGCCTCCACCTCGTCCAGAGTACGGGCGATGGCGTTGCCGGGAACGGCAACCAGCAGACAAAGCGCCAGGAAAAAAGAACTGAGCCGCCGCCAAAATTTTCGTTTCATTTGTTTTTCCTCCCTATGTGGGAAGCTCCCGCTTCCGTCAACGGGCACTGTGACCCGGAACGCAAAGCTGTCGATCCCGACCGGGACCGCGCCTTGAAATTTACATAATTCTTTTATTGCCTTGTAGATTTTACCCCATTTCACAAAGGTTATTTTTCCTTTTTAGAATTAAAATGTAAATTTCATTTGAAATTAGTGGCAGCGCCTGCCTGCTCTACCATATCTGGGGATTTTCGCAGAAAATCCGGCAAAAAATCAAAAAAATTTTTTGAAAAAATCTTAAAAAAATGAAAAAATGAGAGGAAAAACACCCAAAGCAAGACAAAAAAGCAGCTATTTGAAAGAAAAAGTCGAAACCTTTTCTGTCGCTCAGAGAGGGCTGCAGAGAAAAAATTTCCAAGGAATAAAGAAAACATAAAATAGAACAGCCGGAACGCTGGGTTCCGGCTTTTTTCACAAACCTGTTTTGTCAGTAGCGCCTCTCTATGTTCCGCTGGTAACGGCGGGTGGGGGCAGGGGTGTAGACCGAGTGCATGACCTTGTAGGGGCTGCGCGGAGAGCTGACTGCCCGCACGGTGCGCCTTTTTCGTTTAGGGCGGCTGCTGTTTATCAGCACCGCCAGCGCCACGCCGGCAAAGCCAAGACCCACCAGTCCCCAGCCCATCACGCCGATCATGTGCACTCCCGGGGCGGTAACCGCCTCTATGGGCTCCGGCAGCGGCTCCTGTGTGGGCGCGGCATAGGTCACCCCGATGCTGATGCACCAGAGCAGCACAAAGGCTATGGCAATAAACACCGCCCAAAAGCGTGTGTCCCGAAGCTTCACGCAGTCACCTCCCCACTTTATATGGTATACCGAGTATATTATAACAACTAGCTATGGGGAATACAACTAAAATCCAGAAGAAAATCAAAAAAATTGTCGATTTCTGTGATATCGACCCGTTTTTCCACCCCCAGGAGCTTGATCTGCAGCTCCGTTTTGCCGTTTCCGACCTCTATTTTCTGAAATGGCATGTCATTGTCGCCGAAGCTCAGCCTTCGCCCCTGATAATCCACCGTCACGATCCCCGCTGCGGTCAACAGCAAAAACAGGGAAAGCCCCAAGGAAAGTAAAAACGGCTGTCTTTTTTTCCGTTCCATTCGGCATTCCCCTTTTCTAAGTAAGATACTATGGATAGAATGCCCGGTTTTTCGGAAATTTACTCCGGCAAAAAAAGGCAGGGACGGTTTTACCGTTCCTGCCTTGAGCGTGCCGAAAAAACATTTCGCCCCGCTCAAACATATTGGAAAAATCTTTGATTTTTTCAATATGTTATGATTAAAAAGTGAAAGAGAACCCTGACGGTTCTCTCTCACAACTCTCTTTCCCTCCGTATTCGTAAATTGGAGATTTTATCGACAGACTGACGGCAGGGACGGTTTTGCCGTTCCTGCCGTTCTCATTTTCATAGAAAAAATTTTTTTATTCCTTCAACCCGTCAAAGGTCTCCGCCAGGACCTCCCCCAGCAGCTTGCCGGAATATTTGGCTTCGGAAACGGTGTTCACCTCCGTACCCACCTCCACCAGCATGGAGCCGGTGGTGGCGTTGGTGTTGTATTTGCTGGTGGAAAAGTCCAGCGGGCGGGCAAGCTCCGGGTACAGCTCCGCCGCCTTTTGCTGCACCCGGAGGATCAGGTGCAGGTTATCCCGCCAGTTGGGGAAATCGTCCCAGTCGCCGTTTGCGTTGCACCCGGCAAGCAGCATGATCTGCGCCGCCTTCCTGCCGTTTATCACGGCGGTGGGCTTATATTTCAGCCCCTCCTGGGTGGTCATGGAATCCCGGTGCAGGTCTATGGTCACCTGAATGCCGGGATACTCCGCCAGATTGTTTTGGATGACCTCCCAGGAACGGGAATAGGAGCCGTTAAACAGCGTATCGTTTACGGTGGTGTCGTGCACCACGCCGTAGCCCCGGGCTTCCAGCTCCGCCTTCAGCGCTTCCCCAGCCGCTACCACGCTCATGTCCCGGTTCTGGGTGCGGGTGTCCATATCCGTATAGTAAAATCCCGTGTACTGCCGGGAATAGGCTTCCGAGGTGTGGGTGTGGTAAATGAGGATTTCCACGCTGCCGTCGCCCTTTAACTGTACGGCAGGGCGCTCCTGCAGCTCTGCGTTTAAGTCTGTGCCGGATTCCGTGCTGTCCCGGACAAAAAAATTGTCTATCTGTGTGCCGCCGTCCAGCGTGATCTCCTCCACCGGGGCGCTGACCCGTTCCGGGTCCGGCGTGGCGGCGGCGCCGGGGAGCACATCGTCCAGAAAGGGGACGACGCCGTCGTCGGCAAGGGAAAGCTCCTCTCCCGTAGTCAAAAAGCTGTTTTCCAAGCTGGAAATGCCCGGCTTTTCCTCCTGCTTCGGCTGTTTTTCCCCGCCGCTTTCCGCTTTCATTCCCGCCGCGAACAGCAGGGCTTCCGTGCCGTCCTCCGCCGCCCAGCTGCGCAGGGACTCTCCCGCACAGCACAGGCATACCGCCAGGCAGAGCCATGCCGCGCCGTTTTTTACTACCCGATACCAGCTACGCTTTTTCATGCAAACCGAGTTCCTTTCCAAAATTTTGAGACCGCCGCAAAAAATTCACAATTTATCTCTTGCAGTGCTCCTGAATATTTCTTATACTGTAACAATATATTTTTTCTTTTTCATCTCTTACCTTTCCTAAAAGACACAGGATTCCATGCAGAAAGGAGCTTTTTCATGTCGATTTATTCCGAGATCAAGCCGGAGGTGCGCAGGCTTGCCGACCTGTGCGTACAGAGCAGCCAGATCGCCCCCGAGCTTTACACCCAATACGACGTCAAACGCGGCCTGCGGGACTTAAACGGCAAGGGCGTCCTGACGGGGCTGACCAATATTTCCGAGATCGTTTCCAGCAAAACGGTGGACGGCAAAAGCGTTCCCTGCGAGGGCGAGCTGTACTACCGGGGCTATAATGTGGAGGACCTGGTGCGCATTCAGCCCAAGGGAGACAATTTCGGCTACGAGCGCATTGCGTACCTGCTGCTGTTCGGCGACCTGCCCAACGCCGAGGAGCTTCGGGAATTTTGCGAACTGCTGGCGTTTTACCGCACGCTGCCCACCAGCTTTGTACGGGACATCATCATGAAGGCCCCCAGCGGGGACATGATGAACACCCTTGCCCGCAGCGTGCTCACCCTTTATTCTTATGACGAAGACGCGGAAGATATTTCCATTCCCAACGTGCTGCGCCAGTGCATTCAGCTCATTGCACTGTTCCCTCTCCTGTCCGTTTACGGGTATCAGGCGTACCGCCATTATCACGACGGGCAGAGCCTGTTCATTCACCAGCCCGACCCCGCCCTGTCCACCGCGGAAAACATTCTGCGCATTCTCCGCCCGGACTGCAAATACACCGAGCTGGAGGCAAAGGTGCTGGACATCGCCCTCATTCTCCACGCGGATCACGGCGGCGGCAACAACTCCACCTTTACCACCCATGTGGTCACCTCCTCCGGCACGGACACCTACTCCGCCATCGCGGCGGCGCTGGGCTCGCTGAAGGGTCCCAAGCACGGCGGCGCCAACATCAAGGTGGTGAAAATGTTTGAGGACATCAAGGCGCAGGTCAGGGACTGGAACGACGACGAGGAAATTTCCGCCTATTTGAAAAAGCTGCTGCATAAGGAAGCCTTTGACAGGGCGGGGCTCATTTACGGCATGGGGCACGCGGTGTATTCCATTTCCGACCCCAGGGCAAAGATCATGGCGCGGTTCGTGGAGGGGCTGTCCCAGGAAAAGGGGCGCACCGATGAATTCCGGCTGTACTCCAACGTGGAGCGGCTGGCGGTGAAGCTGATCACTGAGGAGCGGAAAATCTACAAGGGCGTTTCCGCCAACGTGGACTTTTACAGCGGCTTCATCTACAGCATGCTGGACCTGCCCATGGAGCTGTACACCCCCATTTTTGCCATTTCCCGTATTTCCGGCTGGGCGGCCCACCGCATTGAGGAGCTGGTAGGCGGCGGCAAAATTATCCGCCCGGCGTACAAGGCGGTACAGGAGCATAAGTCGTTAGTTGTTAGAGATTAGTTGTTAGAAAAAACAAAAAAGCAGGCTTCCTGAAAAGGAAGCCTGCTTTTTTGCTTTTTACGGCAGGAAGTCCAGCTTTTCGTACTGCTTGGAATCGGGGTTCAGGGCGCGGTTCTCCTCGTCCAGCGGGCGCATTCCGTAAGCGTCCGCCATTACGGTGTAATATTCATCTTCCGGTCTTGTCCCGGTAAACAGGAGATATCTTTGCCCCTCCCGAGCGTCAACCTCCGTATCAAATTTCAGTGTGATCGTGTCCCTTCGCCCCCGCATTCTCAAAATAGTGTCCGTAATCCCCTGCTTTTCTAAGGATTCCGGGTCTCTGGCAGCCGCATGTTCCTGTAGAGAAATGGTTCCGCCATAAAAACCCACGGGAAGCGTTTCCTCCTCCACGGTTCCTTTCAGAACCGTTTCAATTTGCATTCTCCCGATCGTCAAAGGAAGTCCGCTCCTGTCCTTCAAAGCAATCGTTTTTTCATTTCCCAGATAAGTGCCTATGAGCACAATCGGAGCGTTTTCATAAAGTTCCTCCGGCTTAGTCGTGTTATAATCATTTTCAATCGTAAAGGTGTGGTTGGTTCCTTTCGGAAATAGAAACCATGCCGATACCGCCACAGTGATGCAAAGAGTCAACGTCAATGCCAGCGCGATTAAAACTTTATTTTTCTTTTTCATACTTCATTCACCTCTCTTAAATTCAATTGGGGTGCTTTTTTATAAAAGCATCCGCATCCACTTTCTGCACCGTGCTCACCGCTCTGCCCCAATTTTCCTGACACATAATGCTGTAGGAATTTAAGTTGTTGTGCCCGATTCCAAACACATGACCCATTTCATGAGCAATGACGCCTTTTTTATTGTCACTTGTCATATTGTCCATAAAATATCTGTTCAGGTTCACATCACAAAACAGCCAATCGTACTCGTTTGGATTCACTTCATATTGGGCACCGCCAAAGCTATATCTGTTCCAGAAAATTGTTTCTCCATTTTTTCCGTCAAGATAATTATTATACCCATGAAAATCGGCAGCACTCAGCTTTATATTGGTCGTTTCCGTAAAGGGATACAGCCGATTGTACCCATATCCTGTATAAACCCAATTGTGTGCTGCATTGGCAATTTGCGTGGTAAAAACGGAGGCGCTGCTATCTACATAATAGTTGATGCTTTCGATGTTCCAAGTTAAATTATAGGAATAAAGGACAGGTTCTGTTACTGAACGGGATTCCATTTCCGTCCCTAAAAGATTGTCCTCCTCCGGCATATATGGCTTGACCCTTTCTTTTGCCAGTACGGAAAAACCTGTACATTGCAGCAACAGAACAATTGCACAGAAAAAAGAAATTACTCGTTTCATTTCAGACCTCCTAAGCTTTTCAAAACTATAGTAATTATTATTCACGTCTATTTTCTTTTCAGGTTTTCGCTCTGCATTGGTCTCCCCTCGATTTCCATTGATTTTCTGAAACTTGTCATATATAATCGCAATAATTTCAGTTCTCGCTTTTTCTACATTTATTTTACTATATTTCAATTTTATTGTCAAGATTATTTCACTTAAATTTCTCTTTTTGGGGGTAAACCTAAAAAAGCAGGCTTCCTTTTCAGAAAGCCTGCTTTTCATGACCTTATCTAATAACTAACAACTAAAAACTAATGACTAACTTACCAGCCCTGCTCCTTCAGGTACTGGCGGCTCAGGGTGATCGCCTCCATGGGGGTGCGCCCGATGGACTGGTCCTGCTCCACCACGACCCACTGGGCATTTGCGTCAATGGAAGCCTCCAGAATGCTGGGGAAGTTCTGATCGCCGTAGCCCACGGGACGGAACTCAAAGGTGCCGTGGCTCTCCTGCTCCTCCACATCGGTGCCGATGAGCTGGTACATATTGGCAGGCTTGCCCTCCTTGTGGAAGTCCTTCAAATGGACCACCGGGGCGCGGTTCGTATACTTGCGGACATAGGCGGCAGGGTCCTCCCCCGCCACGTTGACCCAGCAGGTGTCAAGCTCGGTCTGGAGCAGGTCGGCGGGAATGGTGTCATAGATGTAATCCAGGGCGTATCTGCCGTCGGGCATTTTGGCAAACTCAAAATCATGGTTATGGTACAGGGTCTGAATGCCGTGCGCCTTGCACGCCCTGGCGATCTCCTCGAACAGCTTCACATTGCCCTCGAACTTGGGCGTGCCGGGGCGGTCTTCCTCCATCAGGTAGGGGATCGCGATGAACTTCACGCCGATCTCCACATACTTCTGAATGGTGCCCTCCATGTCCGCTACCAGCTCCTGGAAGGGGACATGGGCGGAAACGGCGACAAGACCGGCTTCCTCAATGGCAGCTTTGATCTCGCTGGGCTCTTTTCCGTACAGACCGGCTAGCTCTACGCCGTCGTAACCGATCTCCTTGATTTTTTTCATCGTGCCGCGGAAATCCTTCTCCGCGTCGTCACGAACGGAATAGACCTGTACTGCAACGGGCAAAGTTTTCATAGAAAATTCCTCCAAACTGAAATGTATTGATAACTTCATTGTAGTGCAAAAATGCTAAAAGGTCAAGAGGTCGGACTTGAAAATCAGACAATATATTGTTATACTAAGGGACAGACGCCGGATTTTTGGGAAAGCGCCGACTTATCGTTCGGTGCAATGAGAAATGAGCAGTGAAAAGACGGTAAATTCCAATTTACGCCCTATTGCCCTTCTCCTTAATTTCTCATTGCTCATTGCTCATTCCTCATTGTCCTTCAAACGCCCTTCTCTAACAACTACCTACTCAAAACTAACAACTATTTCCCGAAAGGATCCTCCCATGAAACGAAACCTGCGGTTCTATTTCGCGCTGTTCTTTGCCAAGGGAACGGCGCTGGTATTAAAGCTGATCGGCAGAAAGGGCACGTCCATGCCCGGCTCCTGGGCAATCATTCTCTGCCCCGATTTTCTGGGGCGAATGCCCCGCCCGAAAACCGTGGTGGGCATCACGGGGACAAACGGCAAAACCACTGTGGCAAACATGGTGGAGGACGTGCTGGCGGATCAGGGCTACGATTTTGTGTGCAACCGCTCCGGCACCAACGTGAACACCGGGGTGGCGTCCTCCCTCATTGCCAACTCCACCTTTTTCGGCAAGCCCAAAAAAGACCTTGCCATCTTCGAGCTGGACGAGCGCAGTTCCCCGAAAATACTGCCCTACTTGAAGCCCGACCTTTTGCTCTGCACCAACATTTTCCGGGATTCCTTCAAGCGGAACGCCCACATGGAATTCATTACCGATATTTTGAACGGGTATATCCCCGACAGCACCCGGCTGGTGCTGAACGCCGACGACCTGCTGTGCGCTGGGCTGAAGCCGGAAAACCCCCGGGTCTATTTCAGTATCGACCGCCTGCCCTCCGACCATGCGGAGTGCCACAACATCGTGCGGGACATCACCACCTGTCCCCGGTGCGGCAGGAAGCTGGAATGGGATTTTGTCCGCTACCACCATATCGGCAGGGCTCACTGCCCCGCCTGCGGCTTCCATTCGCCGGAAGCCCAGTACCGCCTGACTTCCATGGACACGGAAGCCCACAAGATGGCCGTCCTTTCCGGCGCGGGGGAGCGCACCTACCCCCTGCCCAACGAAAGCACCATCAACGTGTACAATTCCCTTTCCGCCATTGCGCTGCTGTCAGAATTTGGACTGAGCCCGGAGCAGATATCCGCTTCCATGGACAAGCTTTCCATCAGCGCCACCCGGTACAGCGAGGAAGAGGTAAACGGCAAAAAGGTCATTCTCCATCTGGCAAAGGGGCAGAACCCCATCGCCTGCTCCCGCGCCTTTGAAAATATCCGGGACTATGGCAGGACGGAAACGGGGTCTGCCTGCAAAAAGGCGGTCATTCTGTTTTTGGATGACTATTTCGACGCCGCCCATTCCGTGGAAAACACCGCGTGGCTCTACGACACAGACTTTGAATTTTTACACGACGAAAATATCGTGCAGATCATCGCCGCCGGGGCGCGGCACTGGGACGTGGTGCTGCGGCTGCTGCTGGCGGACATTCCGAAAGAAAAAATCGCCCACCTCCGGGACAACGAAAAGGCGGCTTCCCTGCTGGACGTCACCGACATGGACGCCGTGTTTATCCTCTACGATGTGTACACCATCGGGCTGGCAAACCGGGTAAAGGAGCAGGTCAAGGAAATTTTGGGCGCCGGCGCCCGGTCACAGGAGGAAAAACAGCATGAAGCTTGAAATCCTTTTTCCCGAATTTTGCAACCTGTTTGGGGACATGAGCAATATGCGCTACCTGAAAAAGTGCCTGCCCGACGCGGAATTTGTGGAAACGCCCTTCGACGCGGAGCCGCTTTTTCTCTCCCGGCCGATGGATCTTGTCTATCTGGGACCCATGACCGAGCGCACCCAGGAGAAGGTCATTGCGAAATTTCTCCCCCACAAAGAAAAGATCCGGGAGCTGATCGAAAACGGCACGGTGTTTTTCTTTACCGGGAACGCGCTGGAAATTCTGGGCAGCTACATCGAAACGGACGAGGGGCGGCGCATCGACTGCCTGAAGCTTTTCCCGTTTTACGCCAAGCGGGACATGATGCACCGGCACAACAGCACCTTTTGGGGCAGCTTCCAGGACAAGCCCGTCATGGGCTTCAAGTCCCAGTTCACGCTGGCGTACCCCGAGGGCGACCTGCCCGGGCTGTTCCCGGTGAAAAAGGGCGTGGGGCTGAACCCCAAATGCAGCTTTGAGGGCATTCACAGCCACAATTTCTTCGGCACGTACCTGCTGGGTCCCCTGCTGCTGCTGAACCCGGACTTCACTCGCTATCTCCTTTCCTGCATGGGCGCCGATCCGGCGGGGCTGGCGTTCCCGCAGGAAATGCAGGACGCATACGAAGCCCGCTTGAAGGATTTTCAGGAGAAGACCTGATGGCGGATAGTTGTTAGTGGTTAGTTTTTAGTTGTTAGAAAAGAGCGCCCCAGCCGGGTCGGCTGGGGCGCTCCTGCTTTTGCTGTTTTTTAATTTGCGTAACGGTACAGGAAAGTGACGATCTGTGCCCGGCTGCACGCAGTCTCCGGGCTGAATTTCCCGTTGCCCGTGCCGCCCGTAATGTCCTGCTCCACCGCCCACTGGACGGCTTTTTCATAGTATGACCCTGCCTTTACGTCCTTGAAGCCAGCGGCGGTGCCCGCAGGCTTAGGTTCTCTGGCAGCCCGCCACAGGAAGGTGACAATCTGCGCTCTGGTACAAACCGCATCCGGGCTGAACTTCCCATCGCCCGTGCCGCCGGTGATATTGTTTTCCACCGCCCAGCGCACAGCCTTTTCGTAATACTCTTCGCTCTTTACATCGCTGAATATGCTGCCTTCTCCCATAGTATCCGGTCTGCCTGCCGCCCGCCACAGGAAGGTAACGGCCTGAGCGCGGGTGCAGGAGGTATTGGGGCTGAAATGGGTATCGTCTGTACCCGCGGTGATACTACGCAGGGACGCCCATATCACGGCGTCGGCATAATACTCACCGGCGAAAACATCGTTGAACCGTGAGAGAACGCTGCTGGAACTGGGAATCTTCCCTACAGCGAAACGAATATTATTTTCTTTCGCAAAGGTCTCCACATAGCTCCCCTTTTCTCCGTAAACCGTAAGCCACTCGCTGTCTTGGAAAGAGGTAACATCGATCTGCTTGACGCTTTTGGGCACCTCTATGGCATACAGACTTTGGCAGTCGCAAAACGCAGCCAGTCCCAGCGAGGTAACTCCTTCCGGGATAATTACGGTAGTCAGATTATCGCAGCTGTTGAACCCGGATAATTCCTTGACCCCAGCCGGGATATCCACAGAAGTCAAAGCAGTAGTGGCAAATGCCGACATACCAATTTTCTTCAAGCCTTTTGAGAGCTTCACGGAAGCTAAGCGATAACAAAGCTCAAACGCGCTGCCACCGATCTCAGCAACGCTGTCGCCCATTTCCACAGAGGTCAGGCGCTCACACATTTTAAACGCACTGCCGCCAATATATTCCACTCCATCGGAGATCGATACCGATGGCAGCTTATAACACCAGAAAAACGAAATTTCGCCGATTTTTTTCACACTGCTGGGAATATTCACATCGGTACAAACGTCGAACCCCGCGAACGCGCCAGACCCGATGGAGGTAACGCCCGGAGCAACTGTGATTGTTTTTGCGAACTCGCGCCAATGGGCATAGGGCGGAGCGTTTTTCCCATAATCCTCCATCTCTCCTGTGCCGGAGACGGTGAGGGTCGCTGTTTCCGTATCGTAGCTCCAGGTAACATTTTCCCCGCAGGTTCCCGAAACAGATTCAGGATCAGCAGCTTCCTCCGCCCCGGCTGCCATAGGCATACATCCTATCAGCAAACAACAAACCAACAGCAAGCTTAGCAAGTATTTTCCTTTTTTCATACAGCTCACCTTCCAAAACTTCTTTCCAGCTAAAAAACTACCTCAGCACGCGCTGACGCGCCCGGTATTGGCGTCCAGGGTGACCACAGCGCCGTTTTTCAAAATCTCGGTGGCGTATTCCGCCCCGGTAATGACCGGCTTATCCATGGCAAGCCCGGCAATGGCGGCGTGGGTGTTCTGCCCCTTCTGCTCGGTGATGATCCCCGACGAACGGCGAAGGTAGTCCACCATGGAATTGTCCGTTTCGGCAACGACCAGAATGTCCCCGTCCCGGAAATTTTTCAAATCCTCCGGCTTTTTCACCACGCACAGCCGGGCGGAAACCGATTTCTCCGTCACGCCCTGCCCGGTGAGCAGCACGTGCCCCACCACGTGGACCTTCATCATGTTGGTGGTGCCGGACACGCCCAGGGGCATTCCGGCGGTGATGACCACCAAGTCGCCGCTTTTCACCAGCCCTGCCCGCTCTGCGGCGTCTACGGCATGGTCAAAGAGGGCGTCGGTGTCCTTTTCCTCGGCAATGACCAGGGGGGAAACGCCCCAGGAAAGGTTCAGCTGGCGGCTGACGTGCTCCTCGATGGTACAGCCCACAATGGGATACAGCGGGCGGAACTTGGAAAGCTGCCGCGCCGTGCCGCCGGATTTTGTGACGGTGATGATGGCTTTCGCCCCCAGGTCGTGGGCGGTGGTGCAGGTGGCGTGGGAAATGGCGTTTGTCACGTCAAAGGCGATGTCGGAATTGTCCCGGGAATTGAAGCGCTGGATATAGTTGATGCTCTGCTCCGCCTTTTCCGCAATGCGCACCATGGTTTCCAGCGCTTCCACCGGGTATTTCCCCGCGGCGGTCTCGCCGGACAGCATGATACAGCTGGTGCCGTCATAAATGGCGTTTGCCACGTCGGTGGCTTCCGCCCGGGTGGGGCGGGGGTTCTTCATCATGGAATCCAGCATTTGGGTGGCGGTGACCACCTGCTTCCCGGCGTGGTAGGACTTTTGGATCAGCTGCTTTTGCAGCACGGGCACGTCCTCAAAGGGAATTTCCACGCCCATGTCGCCCCGGGCGACCATGATGCCGTCCGTCACGCGGAGAATTTCATCGATATTGTCCACGCCCTCCATATTTTCGATCTTGGCAATGATATTGATGGTATGGCAGTGGTATTCCTCCAGTATCTTGCGGATTTCCAGAATATCCGCGGCGGAACGGGTAAAGGACGCGGCGATAAAATCAAAGCCGTTTTCGATGCCGAAAATGATGTCTGAGCGGTCGCGTTCGCTGATAAAGGGCATGGAAAGCTTGGTGCCAGGGACATTGATGCCCTTGTTGTTGGATACCACGCCGCCGTTTTTCACTTCGCAGACAATATCCGTATCGGAGACGTTGCGCACCTTCATTTCCACCAGACCGTCGTCGATCAGCACCCTTGCGCCGGGCTGCAAGTCCTTGGGCAAATCCTGATAGGTGATGGAAACGATTTTTTCATCGCCTGCCACCTCCCGGGTGGTCAGGGTAAAGGTATCTCCCTTTTTCAGCTCAATGGGACCGTTCTGAAAGCTTTTCACCCGTATTTCGGGACCCTTGGTGTCCAGGATCGTGGCGATGGGCAGCCCCAGCTCCTCCCGCAGGCGGGTGACGACCTCCAGCTTTTTTGCCGCGTCCTCGTGGGTGCAGTGGGAGAAATTGAACCGGGCGGCGTTCATACCCCCCAGCATGAGACGGCGCAAAACGCCCTCGTCGTCCGTGGCAGGTCCCAGTGTGCAGATGATCTTTGTCTTTCTCAGCATATCGCTTCCGTCCTTTCTGTATTTGAATGTTACGCATTGCTTCCGTGAAAAGCCTGTCTGCCCCGAAGGATCAGCGCCGCGGTCTCTTCCACCCTGCGGAGATAGAACGGGTCCGGGTCGGCGGCGTTTGCCAGAAAATCCTCTTCCAGAAATTCTACAAATTCATTCAGCGCCGCAAGCGTCACGTCCCACAAAAACTCCCGGTAGTCCAGGGGCTGCTTCATGCGCCGGTAATACGCCTGTAAAAACTCCCTGCGCAGGCTGTCGGTCATGTAATAGGGAAAGGCTTCCCGATTTTCACTGCCATGGGCGATGAGCCGGGCAAGGTCCAGCGAATAGGGCATTTCGCCGCCGAACGCCCAGTCGATCAGCACCACTCTCTTCCCGTCAAACAGCGCGTTATATTGCAGGAAATCCCCGTTGCACAGGGTCAGCGGGCAGGTTTTCTGCCGCTCCAGAAAAATTTGATACGCTTCCCCCAGCGCCGGGTGCGCGGCGAGGCACTGTGCCCGGCGGGTGATCCTTGCCCAATACCGTTCAAACCGCTCCCCGCTGTTTTCTCCGCCGCTTTCAGGCTCCCCCCGCCAGTACGCGTTGTGGAGCGCCGAAAGGCTTTCCGCCGCCAGCGAAGCCAGCTCCGGGGTAAATTCCCGCAGATCGTTTCCTGGAACATATTCCAGCAGCAGCCAGCAGCTTTTCCCTTTCTGCGCCGCGCGGTACAGCGTGGGGACGGGAAAATCCCCCTGCTCCAGATAGGCGCGGTACAGCTCCGCTTCCGCCGGGGCGCTTCGTTTCAGCACGGCTTCACGCCCATCATATTCCATGCGGTAAACGGAATATGCCCTGTCCGCTCCGCCGCCGTCCTCATGGAACTGCCGAATATTTTTCACCCGGCTCTGTTCCAGCCCCAAAGCCTGAAAAGCAGGCTCTAAGGCGTTCGCCTTTTCCGGCGGCACTTCGACCAGATAATTTCCTTTTCCCATGTTTTTCTTCTTTCGTTATTTTTTTACTTCGATCTCAAACACAGCGTCCTGAAAATAAAAACGGCAGTTTTCGGCTTCTATGGCGGGGAAGGGGATCACGCCGGAGGTTTTTACGCCGGGCAGGATAGAGGTTTGAAGCTGGGGATAGTCAAGATACAGTGGATCGTATTTGCTTTCATACTGGGTCTGCCCCTGCACCACGTCTCCATCGCGTCCAAGGTAAACCTCCCCTTCTCCCAGATTTTCCACAGACAGGAACACCAAAAACCGCTTTTCGCAGAATTCCACCTTTTCCACAGTGACCTTCAAATTCCCCATGGTTTGAGAAACCGGCTCTTCGCTTCGGAACAGCGGCGGGTCGTCCCCTTCCTCCAGGGAGACCACCTCCAGGGTATCCGCTTCCAAAATAGGCTCTATGGCTTGATTTGTCAGCGTTCCGCTGACTTTCACAATGTCCCCCACCTGAAGGGGGATCTCCTTTGCCGCGACCAGCGTGGGATTTTTCCGTTCCCCGATATTCTGGCAGAGCTCAAAGCGCACCTCGCCCTCCGTGGTGGTGAACCCGGCGGTGACAACGCCGGTGATCGTCGCTTTTCTGCCGGTATAGTCCGTGCCGGTCCCGTCGGTGTGGGCATACATATCCGCAAGCTCTGTCCGGGTCATTTCACCCTCGGCCACTGTTTCCGCATAGGGTACGGCGGTTACCCTGACCTCCGCTTTCCCCTGCACGAACGTCCCCTCAAAGCGCACGGTCCCGTCCGCTTCCAAAATTTTTCCCTGACCGTCAGGCTCTCCTGTTTCCGGGTCGATCTCACCCTCGTAAACGCTGCCGTCCGTGCTGTACAGCCGCCCGTTTACCGGGCTGTTGGCGGCAGGGTCAAATTTTCCCTCAAACAGCAGCACATCTTTATAGAAATACTTTCCTTCCAGGATACCGCCGTTTTGGAACGTCCCCTCCCAGCGGTCGGTTTCGTTCCCCAGTACGCCTTCCCCCTGGTACACATCGTCACGGTACTCGCCTTCGTAATAGGTCCCGTCTTCCCATTCCGATCTGCCATGACCGTTCCAGTGCCCCATATCCCATTCCCCGGTATAGGTCCAGGCTCCGCCTTCTGCGTTCTGAGAAGTAAACGTCCCCTGTCCGTGGGGAAGACCGTCCTTCATTTCCCCCGTGTAAGTTCCTGTACGCGTTCCATAGGAAAATTCCAGCGTCAGCTCCAAAGCGCTGACCGTTCCGGCGCTTCCCGAGCTTTCCGGCGCTTTTGACGAGCCTGGCGCCGGCATCAGCAGCGCACAGGCGGAAAGCCCCAGCAAAAGAAGCCCTGCCGCCAGAAAAGATGCAAGCAACTTTTTCATAAAAATTCCTCCCTGTTTCCTTTTTCCCGATCCTCTGCTATAAAGCGGTGCTGTGCCCGCGTTATTTTTCACTTAAAATCCGATAGATATCGCCCTTGCGCAGCCCGGTGAGCCGGGCTGCTTCCTTTGCCGCGTCGGCGGCGGAAAGCCCCTGCTCCATCTTTTCCCGGGCAAGCCCGGCAGCGTCCTCCACCGTGTATTCCTCCTGCGGCTCGGCAGAGGCTTGCGCCCCTGCGACCACCAGCACATATTCTCCCTTTGGCTCATGCTCCCGATAATGGGCGGCGGCGGTGCGCAGATCCGTGCGCCAGACCTCCTCGTGGAGTTTTGTCAGCTCCCGGACAACGGCAAGCTTCCTGTCCCCGCCGAACAGCTTTTCCAGATCGGCGAGGGTCTTCCGTAGCTTGTGGGGGGCTTCGTAAAAGACCATGGTGCGGGTCTCGTGCTCCACAGAAAGGAGATGCTCCCGGCGGCTGCGCTTATTCATGCTCAAAAAGCCCTCGAAAGTGAACCGCCCGGTGGGCAGCCCGCTGACCGCCAGCGCGGAGATCACCGCCGTGGGTCCGGGCACCACATACACCGGGATATGTTCCACCGCGCAGGCGGCAACCAGCGTTTCCCCCGGGTCGGAAATGGCAGGCATTCCCGCGTCCGACACCAGCGCGCAGGTCTCCCCCGCCCGCAGGCGCTGCAAAATAAGCTCCCCATGCTGTATTTTATTGTGCTCAAAATAGCTCATCAGGGGCTTTTTGATGTCAAAACGATTTAAGAGCTTCATGGTCACCCTGGTGTCCTCGGCGGCAATGAAATCCGCCCCCCTCAGCGTTTCCACTCCTCTGGGGGAAAAGTCCTCCAGATTCCCGATGGGCGTTCCCACCACATACAACGCGCCTTTTTCCAGCTTCACCGGCGTTCTTCCCTTTCCGGGGCTTTTCCGTATTCCCCGTAGATTTTCAGCATTTCTTCCGTAAAATTCCCGCTGCCGTCCGAAATCAGCAGCGTTGGTTCTATATCTACGCCGGGTCTTCCGCCCCGGCGGCATTCCAGCAAAAATAAGTAAGGTCTTTTTCCCGGCGCTGACTGCACCAGCCGCAGCCGCTTGGGCTCCAGCCCGTGCTGGCGGGACACCTCCACCGCTTCCGCCAGCCGTTCCCCCGGCAGGCAGACGCACAGCCGCCCGCCGAACCGCAGCGCGTACCGGGCTGCGTCCGCCAGTTGCAGCAGGGAAAGTCTTTCCTCGTGCCGGGCGGTTTTCCTCGCTCCCTCCCCGGCTTCCCCACTGCACAGGGGATAATAGGGCGGGTTGCAAGCGATCAGATGAAAGCCCTGGTGGGGCAGAAGCTCCCGGAAATCCCTCACGTCGCCCTGCACCACCTGGATTTTTCCCGACAGACCGTTTTCCAGAACGGACTGCTCCGCAAGCCGCGCCGCGGCACCCTGCAGTTCCACTGCCAGCACAGCTTCCGGGGCTGCCCGGGCGCACCACAGCAGGGGGATCGTCCCGCAGCCCGTGCCGAGATCGGCGCAGCGCTCCCGGGGGCGGGGCAGGGAAAAATCCGCGAGCAGCAGGGTGTCGGTGTTAAACCCATGCTCCTTTGTGGTCAGCACGCGGAAGCCCTTTCCCAAGGGCTCCCATTTAGCTTCCGGCTGCAGTTCCGTTCTCATCACAGGGCGTCCCACGCTTTCCAAAAAATCAGAAAAAAGAAGAACCCGGAGATAAGACGCGCTTCTCCCCGGATTCCGCTTTTCCGAATCAATAACCCGAAAGCCGATCAGCCCTCCTGAGGAGCGCCTACCGGGCATACTCCGGCGCAGGCGCCGCAGCTCACACAGGTATCGGGGTCGATCACGTACTTGCCATCGCCCTCGGAGATAGCTCCAACGGGGCACTCACCGGCGCAGGCGCCGCAGGCAATGCATTCATCGCTGATAACATAAGGCATGGGGTAACACCTCCAAAGATTTTTACACCCTTATTCTAGCACATTTCTACTAAAAATCAAGACATTTCTTTTCCTGTCAGTCGCCTTTTTACGAATATGCCAGGCATTCCCAAAAGAGCCGGCATAACGATCCGCCCCGTTGTCAATGCATTTCAGAATTTCCCTGTTTGTCATATTTCCCTCCGTACCCTTGGCGCGGCAGTTTCCCTTTCCCGCGGTTTTCCACTTCTTACAACAAAATTTCCCATAGAAAAAAGCTCCCTGAGGGAGCTTTTTTCTAACTGCTGACAACTGCTTTATTCCAGATTCTTCAGCTGCTCCGCTTCTTTTTTGTCCACCTTGATCTTTCCGTCCCGCAGGACCTTCACCTCGTCCACCTGATAGACCTTTGGGGCGGCGTCGGGGTCCTTGTCCAGCCGGACGGTGAGCTTTCTGGTCAGCAGGTTCTGGTCGATGACCACGCCCTTGCCGTCCGGGGTGGAAACTAAAGCGTTTACCTTGGGGGTGGTGCGCAGCAGGTCCTGATAGGCTTCCTGCTCATATTTCAGGCAGCACATCAGGCGCCCGCAGGCGCCGGAAATCTTCACGGGGTTCAGGGAAAGCCCCTGCTCCTTTGCCATTTTGATGGACACAGGCTGGAAGCTGCCTAAAAACGACCCGCAGCAGAAGGGTCTCCCACACACGCCGATACCGCCCAGCATTTTCGCCTCGTCCCGCACGCCGATCTGCCGCAGCTCGATCCTGGTGCGGAACTGCCCTGCCAGGTCTTTCACCAGCTCCCGGAAATCCACACGACCGTCGGCAGTGAAATAAAACAGTATCTTGCTGTTGTCGAAGGTGTATTCCACCTCTACCAGCTTCATTTCCAGCCCGCGTTCGGCAATTTTCCCCTCGCAGATGCGAAACGCCTCTTTTTCTTTCCGGCGGTTCTCCTCTACCCGGCGCAGGTCGTCCTTGTTCGCCTTGCGGATCAGCTTCCGCAAAGGCTGCACGATGGAGCTGTCGCTCACTTCCTGATTCTTCATGGCGATCTCGCCGCATTCCACGCCGCGGGAGGTTTCCACGACGACCTTTTCCCCGCAGGCCAGCTTTTCCTGACCGGGGTCAAAATAATAAATTTTCCCTGTATCTCGAAACCGTACTCCGACGACCTCTGCCATACAAACTCTCCTTTTTCCCGGCGGTCTGGCGCCGCCGTCTATGGTAGCTTCCTTTATTTTCCTGCCGCTTCCCGCAGCTGGGAACAGAGACAGCAGATCAGCAGGCTCATGTTGGCGTTTCGTTCCAGCTTTTTCCGAAATTCCTCCGGGATCTCCGGCAGCCTGCACAGCCGGTTCTTCGGCAAGCCGGACAACAGGTCCGCTTCCCTGTGGGCGCTGCCCAGCAGGCTTGTCCCGCCCATGCGCAGCACGCAGGCGTCCCGGAAAATCACCGACAATCTCCCCAGCACTTCCCCGCAGAGCTTTCTGTCCTTTTGCAGCGGCGCGGCGGCTTTCAGCAGCGCGTCTCCGCTTTTGTCCATCACTCCCGCAGCCATGGCGGCGGCGATTTCCGCCGCCTGGGCGGAGGCACCCCCCTGGGCTTCCTCCAGCATTCTGCCGATATTCCCGCCGCAAAGCTCCGCCAGCCGTCTGGCGGCGGTGCTGTCCACGCCGGCAGCCCGCTCCACATAGGCGGCGGCTTCCTCCGGCGGGGGTGGCTTCAGGGTAAAGCTCTGCACCCGGGAACGAATGGTGGGCAGCAGCTGCTCCGCCGACTCGCACACCAAAAGGAACACCGCCCCTTCCGGCGGCTCCTCGATCACCTTCAGGAGCTTATTCTGGGCGGCTTCGGAGGTGCGCGCGCCCATCAGCAGGATATACACGCTCACGTCCGCTTCCTCCGGCATACGGTAAGCGTCGGCAGTGACTGCCTTTATGGTATCAACGCTAAGGGAGCGGGTCGCCCCGCTCCCTTCTTCCACCCGGATATCGGGATGCGAACCGGCAACGGCGCGGATACAGGAGGGGCATTCCCCGCAGGGGGCTGCCTCCCGGTTTCTGCACACCAGCGCTTTTGCGATCAGCTTTGCCATAGTTCGCTTGCCGCAGCCCGCCTCCCCCTGCAGCACGACGGCATGGGGAAAGCGATGCTGGGCGAAAGCAGCGGACAGCGCCGCCTTCACCTCGTCATTTCCTAAAAAGCCGGAAAAATTCATCAGACCTTCTCAAAACGATCCACGTTCAGCACAAAGATGGTGGAGCCGCCCACGGTGACTTCCACCGGGAAGGAGGAATACATGCCCACGTCCATGGTGGAGGTGCTGGGAACGATCTGGGTACGGCGGCTGCTGTACTTGGAAATCAGCCCGATCACGTCGTCCACCTTTTCGTCGTCCACGCCGGAAATGAAGGTGGTGTTGCCCGCCATCAGAAAGCCGCCGGTGGTGGCGAGCTTCGTCACGGAATAGCCTTCCCTGGTCAGCGCAGAGGACACGGCGCCGCTGTCGTCATTGCTTACGATTGCAAGAATCAGTTTCATAAAAACCATGCCTTTCCGGGCAGCCGTTTCCGTTTGCCCGCGGGATTATTTCGTTCGGTAAATCTGTTTTACCATAGGCGCTGAAAGCGCCGGCTGCAAATGATCTTCCGTAGTCATTATATCATGGAAGCCGGGAAAATGCTAGGTTTTTTGAAAATTTTGTGAAAACCGTTTTTTCCTCTCCCGGTTTTCGCTGCCGCGCAATTCTTCTTTTATCTCGTTCCTGCACCAGAACAGCGCCAGAATATTGGGGACTGCCATCAAGCCGTTAAAGGCGTCCCCCAGCTGGAACACGGCTTTCAGAGGCAGGATACAGCCCAAAAACGCCGCCAGCGCCGACACGAGGGCAAACGCTGTTCTGCCCTTCCCGTGGGTCAGGTAGAACAGCCCCTCCCTCCCGTAGCAGCACCAGGAGATCACCGTCGCCGCGGCAAACAGCGCCGTGCAGAGGGAAACCGCCCAACTGCCCGGCTGTCCCAAAGCGGATTCGTAGGCAAAAAAGGTGAGCTTTGCCCCTTCCAGCATGGGAGAGCGGCAGCATAAAATGCAAAGCCCCGTTACCGTACACATGACAATGGTATCCACAAATACCTGGAAAATCCCCATGCAGCCCAGCTCTACCGGGGTGCGGCGCTCCACCTTGTCATAGGCAAAGGCGGAGCTGCCCAGACCCGCTTCGTTGGTGAACACTCCCCGGGACACACCGGTTTTCAGCGCCAGCAGCGCCCCCGCCGTACCGCCCGCCCCGGCTCTGAGCGTGAACGCCTCCGCGAAAATGCTCTGGACCGCGCCGGGCAGGTTCTCCCGGAACACCCACAGCACCCCGAGGGAAGCGCCAAAAAACAGCAGCGTCATGGCGGGAACCAGGCGCTCCGTGATCTTCACCGCGAAGCTCAACCCGCCCCGCGCCACGAAAAAGACAAGGGCACCCAGCGCCAGCCCGGTGGCAGCCGCGGGCAGCCCAAAGCTTTCCAGCGACGCCGCGCAGGCGTTGGTCTGGGTCATGTTTCCCATGCCGAAGGAGGAAAGGCAGCACCCGGCGGCATACAGAGCCGCCAGGGGTTTTCCCCATTTTTGTACCGATTCGATGTATCCCAGCGCGCCGGGGGCGTTTTTGTGCTTCGCCGCAAGAAGGTTCTCCCCAAACACAGTCATCATGCCGAACAGGGAGGAGACCCACATCCAGAAAAGCGCGCCTGGTCCGCCCACGGTGATGGCAGCCGCCACCCCCACGATATTTCCTGTGCCGATAGACCCGGCAAGGGCTGCCGTCAGCGCCTGGAACCGGGTGATCTCCCCCTCTTTTTTTCCTTCCTCTCCGCCGCCCACCGCCGCTTTCAGCCATCTTCCCACATGGCGCAGCTGGAAAAATCCTCCTGAAACGGAAAAATAGATTCCAGCCGCCAAAATCAGCAGCAGCACGTGCCAGCCCCACAGGGCGTCCCGCAATGCTTCAAGCATGGTCAGCCTCGGGGCGCTCCACGGGGACTTCTAAGACCTCCTGAATTGCCTGGAGCAGTTTTTCGGCGATCTCCTCCGTGCCGTTGGTCAGCCACGCCTCGTCCTGGGGGTTGTCGTGGTAGGCAAGCTTGATGAGCAGCACGGGAACGTCCTTCATGGGGGTGGTTTCGGCTTCCGCCACAGGGCGGGGCCCCGCAAGCTCCGGCTGGGGGTAGGTTTCCTTCAGCCGGGCGGCAAATTTTTCCGCCGCCAGCTTGCCGTCGGCGCTGTGCTCCGCATAGCATACGTCCAGCCCTTTCCGCTGCCCGGCTGCTTCCGGCGGAGCCGTTTGCGAGCGCAGGCTGATATACAGGCTGCATTCCCCCGGGGATCCGGGCTGCCGGGGATCTTCCGGGGAAACCCGCGCCGCTTCTACCTCTCCCCCGGCGGAAAGAAGCTGTATGGCGCGGTCCGCGATTTTCCCGATCCAGTACCCCTCCGTGCCGCCGTTGGGATATTCCGCCCCCGGCTGGGCTGGCAAATTGAAAATCACCCGTTTCATGGTATTGGCTCCTTTCTCACACCGTTTGACTGTTCCACCAAACAATATGTGCCGATTTTTTCCAATCATTCCGGCAGCTTCATACGTTTGGTGAAAAACTCCTTTGAGCTCACCCCGGACGGGCGCAGGAACCGCCCCAAACCGTACAGGGATTCCGGGTCCCGGGTGACCTTTCCCGTCCTTTCCTCGCAGGTCAGGGTGCAGGAAAAGCCCAGCTCTTTCACGATTTCCGGCGTGGTGGCGCTCACCGCGCCAAAGGGGTATACAAAGGTCTGGGGCGCTGTGCCCACAGCTTCCTCGATGGCAGCTTGGGCTTTTTCCAAATCCGCAGTCAGCCGCTCCCGGTACTGCTGCTCCGTCTCCCCGGACATTTTTTTCACACCCACAGGGCTTTTGCTGCTTTTATGCAGGTCATAGCTGTGGTTCTCCACCTCTACCAGCCCGGAATCCGCCATTTCCTTCAGCTGCTCCCAGGTGCAGTGGGTATAATAGCCGTTCTTTTCCCCGCTTTCGGTATAAAACTCCGAAAAGTACCCGATGGGGGAAATGACAAATTTGCATTGGTGCTGCTTTGCCAGCTGGAAGGCATAGAGATAATTGTTGTAGTAGCCATCGTCAAAGGTGAGCATGATCGGCTTTTCCGGCAGTTCGCCCCCTTTGGTATAGGCGATCAGGTCCCGGGGCAGGATCGTGGTGTAGCCGTGGTCGTTCAGATATTTCATGTCGCTTTCCAGCTCGTCTGGGGAGATCACGTATTTCCCGTGATAGGCTCTGTCCTTCAGCACCGAATGGTACATCACCACGGGGATCTCCACCCCCTGCTCCACGGTGGCGGCGCTCACGGTGAAAAGCACCGCGAAAACCGCCGCTGCGCCCAGCACGGAAGCCGCAAGCAGCTTCCAGTTTATTTTGAAGGACGCATACAGAAAACCCTTTCCTCTGCCTTTTCCCATAAAAAACACCGCCCTGTCTTACATATATAAGCACAGGGCGGCAAAGATATGAATTTAGATGCTGGATACTAGATGCTGGATTCTGGATAAGTGCAAGGGCAAAAGTATCTTTTACGGCTGCGCTCCGCGGGCAGACAAGAACTTTTTACGTGAAGCGCAGCTTGGCTTTCAAATGTTTTGGGGTTTATCCCTTGCTCCTCCTGATTTCAAAGGATTCTCCATAAATTGACTCTTCCCGCACCACATCGTATTCATAGCCGGGGAAGTCCTTGCGGACCGTGATGGTGTTCAGGCAGTTGTAGCCCAGCTTTCGGTACAGGCGGATCGCCCCCTCGTTCCGGGCGGCGGCTTCGATGTACATACTTTGGGAGTATTGTTTTACAAGCTCCTCCGCCAGCCGTATGGCTTCCCTGCCGATTCCCTGCTTCTGGCAGGCGGGCAGGACGAACAGATCCTCCAGCCAGTCGATTTCCCCGCCCCGGCTGCCAAGGTGCAGGAACCCTACCGTGTCTCCGTCCCGGCGGATAAAATAGAGCCTGTGCCCCTGTGCCGTCCACGCGGCTAAATCCTCCCGCGCTTCCTCCGGCGGCATATCGTACTGGTTGTGGGCTTTCCAAAATCCCCGGATCAGAGAGACTGCCTGCTCCTCCTCTCCCTGATATGCGGCAAGCTCTATCGTTTTCATAAAAATTTCTCCTTTGGGAAAGAAAATGCCGAACCGCAGGGCTATAAAATCGGGAAGTGCCGATTCCACTAAACTAAAGTGTATCTTCTCCTCCGCCTGCGGCGGGGGAGAAGATACTACATAAAATCTATGGAACGAACACTTTCCAAAACCGCGGTTCGGCGCTTTTTTGTTTAAGAACGGAACACGGTCTCCGCGCTTTCTGTCTCGAACTGCTTATTGTACAGGTCGGCGTAGTAGCCGTTCTGCTGCATCAGCTCGGCATGGGTACCGCGCTCGATAATCTTGCCGCCGCGCACCACCAGGATCATGTCCGCTTTCCGAATGGTGGACAGCCGGTGGGCAATGAGGAAGGACGTGCGCCCGGTCAGCAGGGTGGAAATGGCTTCCTGGATCAGCGCTTCCGTTTCCGTGTCGATGGAGGCGGTGGCTTCGTCCAAAACGAATATCTTCGGGTTTGCAAGCACGGCGCGGGCAAAGGACACCAGCTGCTTTTCGCCGGTGGAAAGCTGTCCGCCGCCCTCGCCCACGTCGCTGTCATAGCCGTGGTCCATGTGCATGATAAAGTCGTGGGCGTTTACCAGCTTTGCCGCGGCGATGATCTCCTCGTCGGTGGCGTCCAGCTTGCCGTAGCGGATATTTTCCTTGACGGAGCCGGAGAACAGGTGGGGCGTTTGCAGCACATAGCCGATGTTGCTGTGCAGCCACAGCATACTGCGCTCCCTGTAGTCCCTGCCGTCGATCAGGATACGCCCGCCGGTGGGCTCAAAGAACCGGCACGCCAGGTTGACCAGGGTGGATTTTCCCGCCCCCGTCTCGCCCACAATTGCCACAGTGGTTCCCGCGGGCACTTCCAGATCAAAGTGCTCCAGCACGTTTTCCGTGCCGTCGGGGTAGCGGAAGGTCACATCGTCAAAAACGATGCTGCCCTCAAGGGGTTCCCAGTTTTCCCGCTTGGGGTCAAGGGAAGTCCCGTACTTTTCAATGACCTCCGGGCTGTCCGTGATCTCCGGCTGCAGCTCCATCAAAGCGGTCACGCGCTCGATGTTCGCCTGGGTGGAAATGAAGTTGGAGATGGTTCCCGCCAGGTTCTGCACCGGCTCGGCGATCATCAGGGCGTAGTTGACAAAGATGGTCAGCTCGCCGATGGTGATAAGGTCCCCCAGCACCATGGTGCCGCCGCCGGTGATGACAAAGCTCACCGCCAGTGCGGTCAGCAGACCGATCAGCGGAACATACACGGCGCTGAGCATAACGGAGCGAATGGTGGTGCTCTTCATGCGCCCGGTAACTTCCTGGAACTTTTCCGTGTTTTTATCCTCGATCACCAGCGTTTTCGAGGTCTTCGCGCCGGAGATACCCTCGTTGTAGTGCCGGGTGATCTCGGCGTTGATCTTTCTCGCCTGCCGGTTCACCGCCAGAATGCGTTTCTGGAAGTACAGAGTCAGCAGTACGATAAAGGGCACCACCACAATGACCAGCAGCGCCAGCTTCCAGTTCAGGACCAGCATGACCCCCATGCAGCCCAGAACATAGATCGTGCTGTAAAACACGTCTACAATGCTCCATGCCAGGGCGTCGCTGATCCGGCTGGTATCGCTCATGACCCGCGCCATGATGGTTCCCACCGGGGTCTGGTTATAATAGGAAAAGCTCAGGGTCTGCAAGTGGGTGAACAGCTTTTCCCGCATATCCCGGTTCAATCTGACCTCTACCCCAATGCCGTTGCGCCCCATGAGCATGGTGGAGCAGGTGACGATCAGCACCAGCAGCAGGTACAGCAGCGCAAAGGGCAGAAGCCCCTCGTGGCTGCGGGGCGTAATGAAATTGTCCACCGCGTAGCCGGTCATCAGGGTATAACAAATATCAATGGCAGCCGAAACTACCATCGCTGTGCCTAACAGCACCAGTTTCTTTCTATAAGGCTTCAAAAAGGGAAGTATTTTCGCCCATATCTTCAGGGAAAAGCCTGAACCCTTTTTTTCCTGTGTCGTGTTTTCCATAGTTCCTCCAACAAATCTCTAACAACTAATAACGAATAACTGATTTCAGGAAGCAGCTTCGTCCTCGGTGCTGCCATTTCCGATTAGGCGAAGAAGCCCGGTGCTTTTGCGGAGCAAAAGAGAAGCATTTCAGGAAGAAAACCGCAGGCTTTCTTCTGCTCAGAGGGTTCTTCAGGAGGCAACACCGTCTTCGGTGTTGCCTTTCTGCATATCAAAAATGCGCTTGTAAATGCCGTCCTGCCGGATCAGTTCCTGATGGGTCCCCATCTGGGAAACACGCCCCTTATCCAGCACGATGATCTGGTCGGCGTTCATCAGGGTGGTGATACGGTGGGCGATCAAAATCGTGGTGCCATGGACGTTTTCCCTGATGGACTGGCGTATTTTCGCGTCCGTTTCCATATCCACGGCGGAAAGGGAGTCGTCAAACACCTTGATGGGCGTGTCCTGCATAAGCATACGGGCAATGGCAACGCGCTGCTTCTGCCCGCCGGAAATGGTAACGCCCCGCTCGCCGATAGGCGTTTCGTAGCCCTGGGCGAAATTCTCGATGGCGTCGTCAATGACTGCCATGCGGGCGTAATGCCGTACCGTCTCAATATCCTGCCGGTTGGCGCCGTCCGCAATGCTCTCCCGGAAGGTCTTGGAGAACAGGAAAGGCTCCTGCAGCACGATGCCGATATTTTTCCGCAGGTGGGAACGCTTGATCTTTCGGATATCCACACCGTCCACGGTGATGGTGCCGTCGCCCTCCGGCAGGTCGTACAGCCGGTCCAGCAGGTACATCAGGGTGGACTTTCCGCTGCCTGTCGCGCCCAAAATGCCAAAGGTGCTTCCCGCCTTGATGGTAAAGGAAACGTCCTCCAGCACCCCGGCGGAGCTGTCGGGATAGTGGAAATTCACATGGTCGAACACAATATTGCCCCTGATCTCCGGCTCCTGGGCGTCGGGGGCGTCCTGCTCCTCCTCCGCGTCCAGAATGTCGAACAGGCGGGTGGAGCTGATGGAGGTCTTGGAAAGCTCTCCCAGCAGGCGCCCAAGGCTCCTGGTGGGCCAGACCAGCATGGCGTTGTAGGCGGTAAAGGCAAGGTACTCGCCCTCGGTCAGGCTGCCGCTTTCCACGAAAAACACACCGGCGACCAGCACCACCAGCACCTGGAGCCCGGCAAGGAAATCGCCCAGACCCCAGTTGATGCCCATGATATTGCCGAGCTTTGCCCAGTAATCGGTATATTCCCGGTTCTTTTTGTTGAAGCGGTCGATCTCGAACCGCTCCCTGCCGAACGCCCGCACCACCCGGACGCCGGTGAGGTTTTCCTGCACCATGGCGGTAAGCTCGCCCTCTGTCTCGTCCGCTTTCTGGAACCGCTTGCCCTGTATCACGAAGAATACCAGGGAAAGCCCTACGGACAGGGGGATAAAGCACAGCACCACCAGGGAAAGCTGGGCGTTCATGGAGAACATCAGCACCATGGACACCGCCATCAGCAGCAGCACGCGGATACAGCCCATGAGCTGGTCGTTCACAAAGTTGCGGACCAGGTCCAGGTCGTTGGTGCAGCGCTGAATGATCTCGCCGGTCTGGTGGGAATTGTGCCAGGCGTAGGGCAGCCGCTGAATGTGGTCAAAAAGCCTGTTGCGAATGCGCGCCACCGTGCCCTCGCAGCCCTTGGCAAGATTCATGCGGTAGGCATAGTTGGACAAGCCGCCGATGGCGGCAAACAGCAGAGACGCCGCCGCGCAGATCACGATATGCGTCCGCAGCATTTCCCGCCCGCCGATGGCGTTGATAAAGTTTACCAGAAAGCCGGGCAGGTTAAAGGGATTGTCGTTGATGACCGAGTCCACCGTCACACGAATGACCTGCGGGGTCATATAGTTGGCGACGACAGAGATCACGATCATCAGCAGCGCCAGCACGAAATTTCCCCGGAATCCCTTGGTAAAGGGGAAAAACCGCAGAATGCTGGACTTTTTCTTTGTTTCAGTCTGATTCTTTTTCATAGGATAACGCTTTCATTCCTCTTCTCTATGTTCCAATAGTTCCTTTTGTCCCCGCTTTTCTTCCTGTGGGCATATGGGAAAATCCCCCCAACTAAATTTTCCCGGATACAAAAAAGGCGGCGGCAGGCTCTCCCCGAAAGCCTGCCGTCCCCCCACTAGGCAAAAAGCAAGCCAAAACAGAGGGTGCAGCTCTGCACTCTCCTGCGCCGGGCAAGAGTTCACGGTTTCTCCCCGGCATGGTAACGACGGTATTTTTATGCTATCATGTCATCGGTCAAAAGTCAACAGGATTTTTTGTAAAATCTTCATAGAATTTTTACAACTGGGCTTTCCCTCCGGCTTGCCTTTTTCCCCCGGCTGAAGTATACTGAAAAAACAGAAGCAAGCGGAAATCCCCGGCTTTCCCGAAGAGGTTCTCGTGAGATGTAATGGATAAAAGGTGGTTCCACCAACGAATACATTCCATAGTCGGCGGTCCATTTGTGACAGAAGGGATAGAGCATCGTTCGGATTGATGGTATCCCCTGTTCGTATCAATTTGACAAACCGGGAGCTGTGAAATTATATGGGCTTTCTTTCGTTCCATGAAAAATATTACATGAAAGCGGTGCAACGGCTTGAAAGCAGACCGCTTTCTTCAGCTGATGTTTATGAAGCTAAGCAGTTACTGAAGATTCTTGATGACCTTGCGGACGAAGGATACCTGGAGCTGAATGATTATCTGGAAAGCAAGTATTCCTGTCTTTCTCGGCTGCACAGGGTAATAAAGAGCGCCGGTGGGGAACCGTTTCAGGTCGATCAAAGCAGACTGCCGGAAACAACGTACGGCGGCACGGAATACGAGCTCGTGTCGGTGATGGAGAAGATACAAAAAGAGGCGGCTTTTCAGGAAATTTGCTCCAAAAACGAATTTTTAGCGGGCATTCGGGATTACTGCGACTGGATAGGCCATGAGGAGGAAACCGCGTACATCTTCCTGTTCAGAGATTCGCTTTTGCCATATTTGTACTATCAAAGCAGGGGCAGAAAACACCTGTATGCGTGGATCATCAGCCGCAGCTTTTTGAGGGATATATCGGGTGTGGAAGATATAGATGACGCTATCCGGCTGCCGATTTACGAAGCTCTTGAATATGGTCATATTTCTTTCGATGATTACCACTCCTACTGCAAAGAGCAAATGCTGGCGGTACTGGAACAGCACGGAAAACTGAAAGACCTGCTTTCCCGTCTTCTTTCTTCCGTGAAAGAAAAGAAAATCGTAGTGGTAGAATCCGGTTACTGCGGCACCATGCCGATGATGCTCAGCGCCCTGGATAACAGAGTGACATTCAAATTATATACAACGGCGCCATATCTATATAAAACATACGAAAATCATGCCTATTGCAAAAAGTACGAAGACATTCGCAAATTTGAAACCCTTTATAGCCAGAACCTTCTGCTGCGGTATTCCTCATTTCGTGAAAATCAATTTTATGTGACGATAGCAGAAAATCAAACCGTACGGAAGCAGGCATTGATGGAAATGAAATACTTCACAGCTTGACAGATTCCAGTTTGCTGTGAGATTTTACTTGGGCAAAATCCCCCTTGACAGAGGTTCTTATGGTATAATGATCGCAGAGCGATCATCACGGAGAACCCCTGAACCGCAATGCGCTTCCCTTTTGCTCTGCAAAAGTACCGGGCTTCTCCAAGCAGTGGGCGCATTCTGCGCCTATGGTACAATGATCGCAAGCGATCATCACGGAGAACCCCTGAACCGCAATGCGGTTCCCTTTTGCTCTGCAAAAGTACCGGGCTTCTCCAAGCAGTGGGCGCATTCTGCGCCTATGGTATAATGATCGCAAGCGATCATCACGGAGAACCCCTGAACCGTAATGCGGTTCCCTTTTGCTCTGCAAAAGTACCGGGCTTCTCCAAACAGTGGGCGCATTCTGCGCCTATGGTATATGAAGAGTTGCTGATCCGCGATATGGAGCAGCGCGATGCAAAAATCATTTCCGATGAGGAAACAGCCCAGGGCTGGCAGCAGACAATCGAAAAGTACGAAATGAGGTTACAGCATCAGGCAGAAGGAAAATGTATTGCGCTGGTCGCAGAGTACCTCGGCAATCCGGCAGGGTATGTCCATGTCTATCCAAGCCCTGATGTGGGCGCGTTTGCAAATCAGGGCTGTCCTGAAATCGTAGATTTTGGCGTGCTGGTAAAATATCGCAGAAAAGGGATCGGCAGTAAGCTTATGGACGTGGCTGAGCAAATCGCCTCTGCATATTCTGATGTGGTTTCTCTGGGCGTGGGGCTGCACTGCGGCTACGGAAACGCGCAGCGAATGTATGTTATGCGGGGTTATATTCCCGACGGCACCGGCGTATGGTACGGCGATAAGATTTGTGAGCCAAATGCAATGTGCCGTAATGACGATGATTTGATACTGTATTTATCGAAAAAATTAAGGTAATATTTTTCCTGCTGGAAAAATTCCAATATCTGGAGGGGGCTTTCCATGTCTAACGAAAAAAAGGAACGTCGGCTGGAAAAACGCCGGTTTTTAGGGCTGCCGAAATATACCCTGGGGGAGGAAATTTTTTCCGCCGTTTCCCATGGGGTATCGGCGCTGTTCGCTGTGGCGGCGCTGGTGCTGCTCCTTGTTTTCTGCGAAAAAACGCCGAAGCGTGTGGTCTCCGTTTCCATTTACGGCGCCACCATGATCTTGCTCTACACCGTGTCCACCATCTATCACGCTCTGGGGCTGAACCGGGCGAAGGTGGTGTTCCGTTCCCTGGACCACTGCACCATCTTCCTGCTCATCGCCGGGACTTACACCCCCATCACCCTGGTATGTTTGGGCGGCGCGTGGGGCTGGTCGCTGTTTGGCGTGGTCTGGGGCGCGGCGGTGCTGGGCGTGGTGCTGAACGCCGTCAGCGTGGAGCGGTTCAAGATCGTTTCCATGGTGTGCTACCTTGCCATGGGCTGGGTAGTGGTGATCGCCATGAAGCCCGTCATGGCGCACCTTTCCTCCGTGGGCTTCTGGTGCCTGCTTGCCGGAGGGCTGTGCTACACCTTCGGCGCGATCCTCTACGGCGTGGGCAAAAAAATCCCCTATATCCATTCGGTGTTCCACCTGTTTGTCCTCGCCGGCAGCGTTCTCCATACCGTGTGTGTGTACCAGATCGTGAAATGATTTTTCAGAGACAAAAAAGCAGGGCAGCACTCGCTGCCCTGCTTTTTGCTGGTTCCCTTTTTGTTGCTCAGCCTTACGTCTGTATCTCTACAAAATAGATATCGTTGACGCCCAGGGCGGCGGAGACAACTGCCTCGCCGTTGTCCCATGTGAAGTCCCAGGGTTCCTTTTTCATGGAGGTGGCAGCTTTCAGCGCTTCCACCTCCTGGGGGTTCATATCCTGCGGCTGCCCCATTTCCTCCCAGAGCTTCAGCGGGTTGCAGTGCTCCTCGTCGATTCTGGACACCGTGACCCCGCGGGGCTTTTTTTCGCATTCCACCCGGAGGGTAACGGGCTCCTTGGGCAAATCCAGATTCTTCATTTTCTGGCGGAACAGCAGCACCTGCGTGGTTTCTCCCTTGCGGAAGGCGGCAATGCCGATCTCCCCCTTTGTGGCGTCCCCGCCCAGGTCAAGGCGCTGGTCCCCGGCTTCCGCCAGCAGCTTCATGCCGTAAAATACCGGCTTCGGCACGCCGTCCTGTGTCAGCATGCCGAACCCGCCGTGGAACGGCTGGGGGAAAGGGTGCAGCTCTTCAAAAATATCGCTGAAGCACCAGATGCTGGAGCCTGTCACAGCGTCCGCCGTGTCCAATGCGGCTTTCACATCGTAAGCCGCCACCTTTCTGGTATCGTTGGTATAGGAGGAGAACCCGGCGTTTTCATTCCACTCGGTGTAGTACACCGGCAGACCCTTTGCCTGCTCCTGTACCACGGCGGAATTGCGGAAAAAGACGTCGTTGGGGATATCCCGGGCTTCGGACTGGTCGGGCATGATCGCCCGTTGACCGCCGAGGAAGCTTTTCTCCTGCACGGCGCTGAGGTCCGGCATTTCAAAATGAAATTCCGGCTGCCCGCCGCCTTCCATATCCCCCTGATCCTCCACGCCGCCCAGCGGGTCTCCGGCATATTGGTGAGTCGTGACGAAATCCACAGGTACGTGGTTTTTTTCGCAGAACTCCACAAAGGAGCGCACCCACTTGCTGCCGCTGGTGGCAGGTCCGCCCACCTTGATTTTTTCGTCCACTTCCTTGACAGCGCGGGCGGTCACCTCGTAAAGCTTAAAATATTCGTCCCTGGTGCCGGAGAAAAATACGGGCAGGTCCGGCTCGTTCCAGACCTCAAAATACCATGTCCGCACCTCTTCCCCGCCATAGCGGTGGATCAGGAACCGCAGGAACGCTTTGATGTACTCTGCCCACGCGCCGTAATCCGCCGGAGGAGAGATCACGGGCTTGTAAAAGAACATTCCCCGGTCGTCCCGGGCTGCCAGCTTACCGGGCATAAAGCCCAGCTCGACAAAGGGCTTCATGCCCGCAGCCAGCACGTTGTCATATGCCACGCCGCAGGCGCGGAAGCTCTGCTCGGTGAACTGCTCCGCCCCGGGGAACGGCATCAGGTCCGCCAGGGTGTGGAGCGTGTTCATATCATCGTTGAATATCCCGTGAAAGCGCACCCGCTCGATACCCAATTCCTCGTGGATAAATTTCAGCTGCCGGGTGTAATCGGTGCGCAGCGCCAGAGCAGCGTGACCGCTGCCCACGCAGAACTGCCAATGCTTTTTGTGGGGATATGCTTTGCAATCCCTTGCAATCGTAACTTCCATGTTGTTTCCTCCACTCTTGCTTAAATTCCCTGTCTAACAACTAACGACTAACGACCTGCTTCGCCCGACCAGAGCTTTCGTTCCTGATTTGCGCCCCTGCGGCAGTTCGGAACAGTAGAAAGGAAGCGCGCCCTTCTCTAACAACTAACTCCTAACAACTAACGACTAAAGAACCACTCCACCGCCTTCGGGGCGTATTCCGCCCAGAATTTGTCGTCGTGGACGCCCGGGCTTTCGTGATATTCATGGGCGACGCCCTGCTCTGTCAGGAACTGATGGAACTGGCGGTTGGGCTCGACCAGGAAATCCTCCGAGCCGCAGCACAGATAGATTTCCGGCAGTTTCTTCCCGGCGGCTTTCAGCTCCTTGACCAGCGTTTCCGGGTTGTTGCGGCTTTCCTCCACCGTTTCCAGATCGCCAAAGCATTCGGAATAATAGGCGTAATTCGCCATGGGGTTGCTTTCCCCCTCTTTCATGTGGGCAATATCGTGGACGATCAGCGCCGAGGACAGCCCCGCGACCTTGCCAAACACATGGGGGTAGGCAAGGGCGGTGCGCACCGCGCCAAAGCCGCCCATGGAAATGCCCATGATATAGGTGTTTTCCGGCTTCTGGGCAATGCCGAAGGTCCGGCGGACATAATCCACCAGCTCCTCCCCCACCATGGTGGCATAGGCGTGCCCGGTGGAGCGCCCGTCCAGGTAAAAGCTGTTTTCCGCCGTGGGGCTGACCACGGCAATATTGTATTTTTTCATCAGCTCCTCAGAGACCCAGTTTTCCGCCTTGCCGGTGTAGCCGTGCAGATGGAAAATGGTGGTCAGGGGGCGCCCGCTTTCGTTGGGGGCGTCGTTGGGCAGAGCCAGCTCAAAATACGTGTGCCGCTGCAGGCTGTTCAGAAACAGCTCGATCCTCATTTTTGCCATACTGTTTTCTCTCCTTCGTTATTTTCTTTTGAGATTTTTGTAAAAAGGCGGGGCCGCCGATTCCATGGACGACCCCGCCTGCCTTTTCGGAATTATTCGCCGCTTTCGGCTTTTGCCGCTTCAATGACCTTCTGCGACACGTTGCCGGGGGCTTCCTCGTACCGTTCAAACTCAAAGGTGAAACTGCCCCTGCCCTGGGTGCACTGACGCAGGAAGGTGCAGAAATCGTGCATTTCCGCCATGGGGACTTCCGCTTCCACGGTCTGTCTGCCCGATCCCGCAGGCTCCATGCCCAGTACGCGCCCGCGGCGCTTGTTCACTTCACCCATCACATCGCCCATGTTGCCGTCCGGCACGGTGGCGCGGAGGTGACCAATGGGCTCCAGCAGCACAGGGTTTGCCTTGGGCATACCGTCGCGATAGGCAATGGACGCGGCAGTCTTGAACGCCATTTCGGAGGAATCCACCGGGTGGTAGGAGCCGTCATACAGCACGGCGGACAATCCAACCACAGGGTAACCTGCCAGCGGTCCCTTCAAAATGCATTCCCGCAAGCCCTTTTCCACCGCGGGGAAGAATCCCTTGGGGACGGAGCCGCCCACAACGCGCTCGCCGAATTCCAGACCCTCGCTGTCGCAGGGGGAGAACTCGATCCACACATCGCCGAACTGCCCGTGACCGCCTGTCTGCTTCTTGTGGCGCCCCTGCACCTGTACCATCTTGCGGATCGTCTCGCGGTAGGGCACCTTGGGTGTTTTCAGGGTGACCTCCACGCCGAATTTTGTCTTCAGCTTGGAAATCGCCACGTCAAGGTGCTGCTCGCCCAGACCGCCGATCACCAGCTCGTGGGTCTCCACGTTGTTGGAGAACTGCAGGGTGGGGTCTTCCTCGGAAAGCCTCAGCATGCCCTGGGCGACCTTATCCTCTTCGCCCTTGTTCTTCGGGACGATCGCCATGGTCAGGGCGGGGGTGGGATATTCCACACCCTCCAGCGTCACTTTGCGGGTGGGAGCGCACAGGGTGTCGCCGGTATTCACCGCGGCAAATTTGGGCACCGCGCCGATATCGCCCGCGCCGATGTACTTGACGTCCTCCTGCTTTTTGCCCACCATCATTACCGTTTTGCCCACGCGCTCGGCATTGCCCGTGCGCATATTGACAAGCTGGGTCTCAGTGGATATCTTGCCGGAGATCACCTTCAAATAGGAAAGCTTGCCGATAAAGGGGTCGGCAACGGTCTTGAACACCAGCGCCACGGCGGCAGCGTCCTCATTGACAGGCAGCTCCACAGGGTTGCCGTCCACGTCCACACCGATTTCCGCAGCCTTTTCCTCCGCAGAGGGGGCGAGCCATGCCACGCCGTCCAGGAACTGCTCCATGCCGCGCATCAGCATGGCGTCCCCGCAGAATACGGGGGTGATGGTGCCAGCCTTTACGCCCTTGCTGACGCCTACGATGACCTCCTCCGGCGTAAATTCTTCGCCGGCAAAATATTTTTCAAACAGCGCGTCGTCCGTTTCCGCCACGGCTTCATAGATAGCCGTCCGCAAGCCCTCCAGACGGTCCCCCATGTCCGGCATGGGAACTGCCACCGGCTTGCCGCCGGAATAGTCATACGCCTTGTACTCCAGCAGGTTTATGTAGATGTTCGCCTGGTCCCCTTGAATATAGGGCACTACCACGGGGCACACGGAAGGACCGAACTGCGCCTTCAAATCTTCAAACACACGGTAGAACCGGGCGCTTTCATCGCAGAGACCGTTGACAAAGAAGATCTTTGCCAAATGCCGCTTCTCGGCGGCGGCAAACGCCTTTTCCGTACCTACGGAAATGCCGTCCTTGCCGGAAATGACGATCAGCACCGTGTCGGCGGCGCGCATGGTCTCGCAAAGCCCGCCCTCAAAATCGAACAGACCGGGCGCGTCCAGCAGGTTGATCTTCTTGTTTTTCCATTCCAGCGGAGCCACCGCAGCGGAAATGGAAGCCTTCCGGCGGATCTCCTCGGGGTCATAGTCGCAGACTGTATTGCCCTCGCCCACCTTACCGCGCCGGTCGGAAGCGCCGCTCAGATACAGCATCGCCTCCGCCAGAGAGGTCTTGCCCGCGCCGCTGTGCCCAGCCACCGCCAAATTGATGATATTCTTCGCCTGATATTGGTTCATCTGTATTCTCCTTCCATGCCCCTTGGGGCTGGTTTCACAGCCTTGATCCGCACCGTATGCCGCCGGGATACGGTCCTCACAAACCCCGTATTTGGCATTTAGCACGACATACGCCCGATTTTGACCGCAACTTTGGATATATTATATAGCAGTATACGGGAAAACACAATGGGAAATCACAGAAAATATATGATTTTTCAAAAAAATTTTTTCTGTTTTTGAGCATTTTGCATAAAAATGTACCCGGTATTTCTTCTAATCAACTAGTTTTCGTTTTTTCCTCCCGCCGAAGGCTGTTTTCGGGAAAGACCCTTTCCTTTGGAAAAGCACCGTGACCGCTGCCCTACGCCATCAACTCCATCGAAAGCAGAAAAGCGGCTCCCCCAGGGGAACCGCTTTTTGATCCTGCTCTATTCTATTGGAAAAACTATTTCCGCAGCTTGGGGATCACCATGATCACCAGCAGCCAGAACAGCTCAAAGGCAAACAGAACAAAGGAGGAAAGCTGGCGAATGCCGCCAAAGCAGGCCATGAACGCCACCAGCACGAAGCCCAGCACCACGGCGGTATTCTGGATCGCCACCACCAGACCGGCGGTGCGCTTTTCCTCTACGCAGGCGGCGATCACGCTCATCATGGATTCCGGTCTGCCCTTAGTGGCGACCACAGCGTCCGCGCGCCCGATGGTTTCGTCCAACAGCTTTTTGGAGGTATCCCCCAGCTCGCCGTCCAGAATGCCCACGGACGCGGCGTCAATGCCGAACAGCCGGGACACCATCTGGGGGGTGACGTTGGGGTCGGTAGTGCGGACCAGCACGCTGATCCCGCTGTTTTCCAGCCGCTGCAGCTCATTTTTCTTGCGGCGGTCCGCGGAATAGGTCAGCACCAGCATGGCAGCCACCGCCGTATCCACCGCGATGTACACAATGACCTTGTTGCCGGACACATATTGGGTCTCTTCTTCCCTGGCAGGTACTTCGATCCTGTGATTGATCAGCAGGGAACGGTCGCCAATGTAGATCTTCTGCCCGTCCACCCGTCCGATAATGCCGCCGCCCTCCTCATAGGAGAAGCTCTCCACCTCAGGCAGGGCGTCTTCATTTTCGCTGATGACCTGGTCGAACACGCCGGACAGGGGACCGCCGATCTCCTTCATCAGGGCGGAAGCCGCCATAATGGCGCTTTCCGCCCCGGCGCGGTTGCCGAAGGTTTTGATGCCGCCCAGCACCACAGTGCCCCGGGGGAAGATATCCTCCGCGTCCACCAGCACGGCGTTGACATTGCCCAGCTGTTCTACCGCCTCATAGCCCACCACCATGGCGCCTGCCCGGCGGGCAGTTTTGCACAGGCGGCTGATGGGCAGGTTCACAGACAGCATATTGGCAGCCGCCACACAGGCACAGGACGCCGCCGCCAAGGTGCTGAGGGCGGTGGGAACGCTGCGGGTGATCAGCAGGCAGGCGATACAGAGCACCAGAGAGGACACCAGCCCGATGGGCGCCAGCAGCTGAGAAGCGGACTCCGACGGGTCGGGATTATAGGAAAGCTCCAAAAAGCGCTTCAGGAAACCCGCCTTGCACTGATAGGCGATCAGCGGCTTTTCCGCTACGCTGTCCTTGGTCATTTTCAGGGAGGTGTTGTAGTCGTCAAAGGTCCGCACGGCGTACTTCTGCTCCTTGGAGGTGACAAAGCGGAAGTTGCTGTGGATCCGGCGGATCATGGTGAGCTTGCCCGCCGCGTTCACGAACAGGATGGCGGAAAGGATCACGGCGTACAGATGCAGCCTGCCGTCCGCCAGCTCCGAACGGAAGAAAATAGAGGCGACTGTCTGTATGGAGACCGCCACTGCCGCCACCGCCGCCGCGCTGTCGGAGTTGGCGTTAAAGGAGAACAGCGCCTTTAATCCATTGGCAACGGTACGGTAGCACACGCCGATGGAAACGATCAGAAATACCACGGTCAGGATCACGTACACAATGGTCATCGAGCCGCCGTCCGCGGAGGCTCCCCCGCCGAAAATAAGGTTCACCAGCGCCAGCAGCCCGGTGCAGATACCGGTGATCATCATGCGCATGGTCAGCTCGCGCATATCGCTGCGCAGCTCGTGGGAAATGGATTTGGCGTCCTCGGGTCCCGTATAATCGTCGATGGATTCCCCGGTGTCCGCGACCTCCTCCGGCTCTTCCCGGGGCTCCTCCAGCTTCTTGTTCCGCACCCTGCGGCGCGGGGTATGTTTGACCTCCTCTTCCTCAGCCGCCTGCTGCAAGCCCTCGGATTCGGAAAGCAGCGCGCTTTGCAGCACGTCCACATTGATGACATGGGTGGGAATGCTTCTGGAACGGTATTCGTAAATGCTGGCGATCTGGGGGATTTCCCCCAAAGGTCTGCCGGTGATGACGGTTTCCTGTTCCAGGGATTTTTCTCCCTGCCCGGCAGGGAGGGCGGCGTCTTCCACAGCCGCCTGCACAGGAATCTCCTTTGTCTTTTCCAGATATTCCGGGGCGGTGGGCACCTCCGGCATCTGGGCAAGGTCCGCGTTCTCCGCCAGCTCCACCTCGGAGATGGTCCCCTCCTGCACAGGCTCCTCCTGTACCGCTTCCTCCTGCTCGATGGATTCCAGTATCTTATTGACAGATTCTTCGCTGACGGCGGGCATATCCTTCACCCGCTGCAGCTCGATGGTATCGTTCAGCACATTCAGCTTGATCTCCATGGTCTGGTCGCTGACAGTTTCCAGCATGGCTTTCTGAATGCCCGGCAGTTCCTCCTGAGAGGGATCGGCTCCCTCCACCTCAATGCCGTGCTGTCTGGCGTAGGGGTCGGCGGCGAACGCCGTCACCGGCATGGGGGCGACCACGCCAAATTCCTCGGCGATCTCCTGCTCGTCCACGCCGGCGGTCTGCACCGCCTCCGCCACCCGGCGGCGGCGCTCCTTCTGCAGGCGCTGGAAGTTCTGCTCCACCTCGTCGTCAATGGCTTTTTTCGAGTCGTCAAACAGCGCCTTGTAGCTGTCCTCGCCCAGGGTAAATTCCCCGGTGGCAGGGTCAAAGCCCTTGCGGTACTCGTCAATGGGCTTGAGCTGAAGACCGTAGTACATGTCCTCGCCCTCGTCGAAATCCGGCACCTTCTGCTTTCTGCCGAACAGCCCGCGCTTCTTCTTTTTCTTTTCCGCTTTTTCCGCCTTTTTGTCCGCCTTGCTCCTCTTTTCCTCCCGCGGTTCCTCCGGGGCGGCGGAAGCCCGCATTTCCGGCACGATCTGGATATTGCCGGTGGCAAAGGCGTTCAGGTCCGCCGTGTCCTCTGAAACAGGGGAACGGGGCGCATTTTCGGCAGAAGGCTCACTCTCCGGGGCGGTCTCCTCCGGCTGTTCCACGGCGGGGGCCGGGTCGCCCTCCCGCAGATCGCGCTGCTCTGCCAAAATGTCTTCCAACGTAAATTCCTTTTTCTCAGCCATAAGGTCAGGAATCCCTCCTTATCGGGTTAGCCGCGTAAAGCCCGCTCCTCTGCCTGCACACCTCGTAGCAGAGGATGCCGGCAGCCACGGAAGCGTTCAGCGAATTGATATGGCCCTTCATGGGTATGGACACCACGAAGTCCGATTTTTCTTTGATAAGCCTGCCCACGCCGTGCCCCTCCGAGCCGATGACCAGCGCCACAGGTCCGGTGAAATCAGTTTCGCACCAGGGAGAGCCGTCCATATCGGCGGCATAGACCCACACGCCCCGGGCTTTCAGCTCCTCCAGCAGAGCAGCAAGGTTCTGCACTCTGGCAACGGGCAGGTATTCCACCGCGCCGGCGGAGGATTTTCCCACCGCATAGGTGAGCCCTACGCTGCGGCGCTTGGGGATAACCACCCCATGCGCCCCGGCGCATTCCGCCGTGCGGATCACCGCCCCCAGATTGTGGGGGTCCTCCAGCTCGTCGCAAATAATCAGGAAAGGCGGTTCGCCCCGCTGCCGGGCAAGCTGAAAAATATCCTCCAGATCGGCAAATTCCCGCACTGCCGCCACTGCCACCACGCCCTGGTGCACCGCGCCGCCGCAGAGATGCTCCAGCTTCCGGGGATCGGCTTCCTTCACAGGAATGCCCGCATCCTTTGCCCGGGCGACCAGAGAAAGCAGCGCGCCGCTTTTCTCGCCCCGCTGGACGTACAGGCTGTCGATGGCTCTGCCGGATTTCAGCGCTTCGCTGACGGCGTTGCGCCCGGCAATGATATCCTCTCCCCGGGCAGGAGCATTCTGTTCCTTTTTTTCTCTCTGCTTGTCCACTTGATACACCCTTCACACCTGCGGTGGGCAATCGGGAACCCTCTTTATACAAAAGGAACCTGTTCGACCCGACCACTACTTTTCTCTATTAATCCAAACTCTCCACCTGCGGTGAGCAATCGAGCACCCTCTTGGTACAAGAGGAACCTGTTCGACCCGACC
The DNA here is from genome assembly GCA_937958185.1 of uncultured Neglectibacter sp. Taxonomy (GTDB): domain Bacteria; phylum Bacillota; class Clostridia; order Oscillospirales; family Acutalibacteraceae; genus Acutalibacter. The sequence goes on from CALFFN010000028.1 coordinate 86,918, forward strand.
ACGGCTTTCACTTCTGTTTCACGTCACCTGCGGCGGGCATTCGGGAACCCTCTTAGTACAATGTAGAACTGCGCCGCCCGACCGCTACTTACCCTTTTATCCAACTTTTCACCTGCGGTGGGCAATCGGAAATCTCCTGCATCAGTACGGGATCACTCCGCCCAATTGCAGCCTTTCCCTCTGCCTGCTGCGACGGTGGAAGGCGTCTCCTGTCTCAATGGTAAATATCTCAGGGTATTATAGCACATCTTTCCGAAAATCTCAAATAAAAATGCAGAGAGATTCCGACAGGGTTCTTTTTTCTGCGGTTTTTTCCGACAGAGGAATGATTAAAAATTCATTTTATTTTCTTTTTTGCATGAAAATTCTTTTTTACTCTTTGTATTTTCCGCTTTTCCAGTCGTTTACATAAAAGAAATTTATCTGGAAATCCAGGATGTGGAAAACCCTGTGGAAAATGTTAATAACCCCTCGTTTCAAGCGGGTTCTGATTTCCACACCTGATTTTTCCTTGGAAAACTTATGTTAACGGGAAGTTTTTTTCGGTTCCTTTCCCCATTTTTTGGGCAATTTTTTGAGTTCCGCTTTTTCCACGATATACTGTGGATAGCAGACGCATGTATCTGCTATCTTGTGTCAATACCTTTTTTCGGACAGTCGGCTTTTACTGACTATTTACTGAATTTCTTTATGCAGTCCCCTTTCGGGTTTCTCAAAACCTTTTCCTCCGAAGAAAGTCTACCTTTTTCTTTCATTTTATGGTATACTGAAACAAAACACGAGAAAAACAGGGGGATTTTTGCGAAACTGCCTATTGACGCTCCCTATTTTTCTCCTGGGGAAAAATGAATTTTTATGCATTCGTGTATTATCATTCCAAGGAGGGTGCTCATGAGAGAAGACATTTGTTCCATTCCGATAAACGATGTATTTTTGCCAAAAAAAGGCTGTCCCTTCTGCCAGATGCGGGATATGCTGGAGGACAGAATGGCAACCTACATCACCGGCGCTGCCATGATGGAGCCGGACGTACGCATAGAGACCAACCGTCTGGGCTTTTGCAGGGAGCATTTCAACCAGATACTGGAGCGCGGCAGCCGCCTTTCCGTGGCGCTGATCCTGGAAAGCCTGCTGGCGGAAACAGAAAAGGATATTTTCCCCGAGGGCGGTCAGCCCCTGAAAAAAGCGGTGGCTGCGGTGCATTCCCGGCAGGAGCACTGCTTTATCTGTGAAAACATCGAAACCAATATGAAGCATCTGGTGCGCAACGCCGTAAAGCTCTGGCAGGGTGACGCCGAGTTCCGGCAGCTGTACCATGACCAGCCTTATATTTGTATGTCCCATACCGGCATGGTGCTGGAGGCTGCCCAAAAGCTGCTGCCCAAAAAAGACTTCGCCGCCTTTGAATCGGAAACCACCCGGCTGTCCAGGGGGTATCTCAAGGAGCTTGCCGGGGACGTGACCCATTTCTGCCGAATGTTCGATTACCGCAGCGCCGGCAGCGATTGGGGCAATTCCAAGGACGCCATCGAGCGGGCGATCACATGGCTCGTTTCCCGGGAGCCGGACGTGCGGCAGAAAGCCGACGAGAAAAACAGATGACCCCCGTCTGTGTGCCCGCCGCGTTCGACCCTGCCCAGACCCTGACCTGCGGACAGGCGTTCCGCTGGAAGGAAGTGCCATTGGAAGACGGCTCCCTCTGCTGGGAGGGCGTAGCAGGCGGAAAGCTGCTCCGTCTGCAAAGAAATCCGCAAAATGAACAGGAGCTCCTGTTTTTCTGCTCCCAGCAGGATTTCGATTCTTTTTGGAAAACCTACTTTGACCTGGACGCGGATTACGGGAAAAAGCGGGCGGAGCTTTCCGCCCTCAGCCCGGTGCTGCGGCAGGCGGCTTCTTTTGCCCCGGGCATTTGCATTCTGCGGCAGGAGCCCTGGGAAGCCCTCTGCTCCTTCCTCATTTCCCAAAACAACAATATTCCCCGGATACAGGGGATCGTTTCCCGGCTGTGCCATTTGTTAGGCAAGCCCATCGCCGATTCCGGGCGGTTCACCTTTCCCGCGCCGGAAAAGCTTGCCGCCTGTACGGTGGAGGACCTTTCCCCGCTCCGGGCGGGCTTTCGGGCAAAATATCTCATCGACGCCGCCAAAAAAGTGGCTGATGGAGAAATAGACCTACAAAAAATAGCCCGCTCCCCGGCGGAAACCGGCAGAAGCGAGCTGCAAAAGATCCTGGGGGTGGGTCCCAAGGTGGCGGAATGCACCCTGCTGTACGGGTTCCACAAAACGGAATGCTTCCCCATGGACGTTTGGATGAAACGGGCGATGTCGGAGCTTCTACCGGGGTACGCACCGGAGGATTTCGGGGAAAACGCCGGGCTTGCCCAGCAGTACATTTTCCACTACAGCCGAATGCACCCGGAGCTGTTTTCGGGAAGCTGACGCAGAAGCTTTTCCCGTGGCTCAGAACAGCGTTTTTGTTTTCAAAATACTTTTCACAACGTGAGCCGCCGATCCCAGGCAAATGAAAACTTTCACACGCGACTTAAAAATCTTCTAATAGATGGAGCAGCAGAGCGTTGGAAACGAGAAATCCCTCCGGCGTAAACGCCAGCCTTTCCCTGTCCGCCCGCAGTAACGCGGGCGGGCATTTTTTTGCGTTTTGCAGCAGACGGAGAAAAAATTCTTCGCCCGCCGCGCCGAACTTTTCCCGGCACTGCGTCAGGGAAATTCCCGCCGCCAGCCGCAGGTTCAGCATGGCGTATTCCGAAAACCCGCCGCCGGCGCCGTCGTCGGTGGGGGAAATTCCCCGGAGGAAGCCCTCCAGGTCTCTGGGGTAGAAAAACCGTCTGCCGCCAAAAAAGGAGTGGGCGCCGGGACCAAAGCCGAGGTATTCCTCGCCGTGCCAGTAGACCAGGTTGTGGCGGCTCTCCCGCCCGGGCTTTGCGAAATTGCTGATCTCATACTGGGCGTAGCCGCGCCGTTCCAGCTCCCCCACGCAAAACAGGTACTGGTCGGCGGCAGCGTCGTCCTCCGGCAGGTCGATGCCGCGCGCCGCAAAGGGCGTGCCCGGCTCGATCTTCAGGATATAGGCGGAAATATGCTCCGCCCCCATCCCGGCGGCAAAGTCGATGGATCGCCGGAGCTTTTCCCCGCTTCCCCCCGGCAGCCCCAGCATTAAATCCAAAGAGATATTTTCAAACCGGGCGGCTCGGGCAGCCGAAACCGCAGATTTTACATCTTCCCGGGAGTGCTTTCTCCCCAGGAATTGCAGCTCGTCCTCATTGCCGGACTGCATTCCCATGGAAAGCCGATTGAACCCGGCTTTCCGCACCGCCCGGAAAAATTCCCTGCCCACAGAATTGGGGTTGGCTTCTAACGTGACCTCCGCTCCCTCCGCCAGGTCAAAGCTTTCCCGCACCGCGTCCAGCAGGGTGGAAAGCCGCTCCGCGCCCAGCAGGCTGGGGGTCCCGCCGCCGAAGTACACGGTTCCCGCCAATAGCTTTTCCCGCGCTGCGGGGCAGGCTCTGATTTCCCGTATCATGGCGGAAACGTAATCGTCCATCTGTTTTTCATTTCCCCGCAGCGAATAAAAGTCGCAGTACGGGCATTTCCCGTCGCAGAACGGAACGTGGAGATAGATACCGGGCAAAAAAGCACCCCCGTTGGTTGTTAGTTGTTAGTTATTAGTCGTTAGATATTGCTCGCTCGTTCATTGTAGCAAAGAGCGGAGGAAAGTGCAACTTTCCCGAAAGTGCAACTTTCCCAAAAGTGCAGCTTTCCCAAAAGTGCAGCTTCCCCAGCCGGGCGCGGAGAGGAAAATATTGACGAACTTATGTTCCTTTGCTAAAATGAAACAGGAGAGGGCGGCGCGCCCGTCCTGCAAAAAGCTCCGTTCCGCTGCCCCGCGGGACGGTCTTTTCTTTCGCCATGAAAAATCTGCCATTCCCAAGGAGAAAACATGATAGAAATTTACGGCTATGTACGGGTTTCCAGCACGGACCAGAATGAAGACCGCCAGCTCATCGCGATGCAGGAAAAGGCTGTGCCTGAAAAAAACATCTACGTAGACAAGCGCTCCGGCAAGGATTTCCAGCGCCCGCAGTACCGGCGCCTGTTGAAGCGCCTGCGCCCCGGCGACCTTGTGTACATCAAGAGCATCGACCGTTTAGGGCGCAATTACGAGGAAATCCAGAACCAGTGGCGGGTCCTGACCAAGGAAAAGCTGGTGGATATCTGCGTGCTGGATATGCCCCTGCTGGACACCCGGCGGGGAAAGGACCTGCTGGGCACCTTTTTGAGCGACGTTGTGCTGCAGGTGCTTTCCTTTGTGGCGGAAAACGAGCGGGTCAATATCCGCCAGCGCCAGGCGGAGGGCATTGCGGCGGCAAAGGAACGGGGGATAAGATTCGGCAGACCTGAAAAGTCCTCGCCCGCCGATTTTGGAAAGATCGTCGCGGCGTGGGAGCGGAAGCAGCTTCCTTTCCGGGAAGCGATCCGCCGCTGCGGCATGAGCGAATCCACCTTTTATCGCCGCCTGCGGGAATACCGCCTGATCCACGGGAACGGGAGAATATAAAAAAACACTGTCAAAAAGTGTACTTTTTGACAGCATTTTCTCTGTATACAAATGTTACAGGAACAGGCAGGAAATGTCAAGGAAAATTTTCCCTTTTTTCCAAAAAACTGCCCCGCCCTGCTTTGAGTTTGCCTTTTGGGGACTTATGTCAAAAAGTACACTTTTTGACAAACCTTGAAAGGAGTTCAGAGAAATGAAGAAGATTTTAAGCTTGTTATTGGCGCTGTGCTTGCTGGCAGGGTGTCTGCCCATGGCGGCAAGTGCGGCAATCGTTTCCTACCCGGTTTCGGGCGGAAGCATTTCCTTTGATGTATCCAATGGAGAAGTAACGCACATTGATTCCAGCGTCACAACACTGAAAATTCCTGCTGAAATTCATGGCGTGGAGGTTGTCTCCATCACAGTCGGTTCCCAAAATTTAACCAGCATCAGCCTTCCGGACAGCGTAACGAAAATAGGTAAAGAACTTTTGCGCAGTCCCAACCTGACGGAAATCAATGTGGACACGAATAACCCGGAGTTTAGCTCTCAGGACGGCGTATTGTTTAACAAGGAAAAAACACGGCTTCTGTCTTGTCCCCTTGGAAAATCTGGAGCCTATTCTATTCCAAAGGGCGTCACCAGCATTAGAGATTCTGCTTTTTCGAACTGTTACCACCTGACCAGCGTCGTGATTCCCGAAGGGGTAAAGAGCATTGAGCCTTCTACTTTTGAAAAATGTTCCAAGCTGACCAGCATCGTGATTCCCGAAGGAGTAACCAGCATTGGGGCGACTGCTTTTTGGGGCTGTTACGACCTGACCGACGTTTGGCTCCCATTAAGTCTTCAAACCGTAGGGACTTGGGCGTTTTCCGGGACAAATCTAAAAAAGGTCTATTATATAAACGGAGATAAGGAGAGATGGGGAAAAATCGTCTTTGCAGATGGAAACTCCGCCTTGCTTGGCGCACCCGTTTTCTATACGGAGGACGGCGATACAGACGACGATCATACCATTTCCTACGAGCTGCGTACCGGCATGGGAGATGTAATTCTAACGATGCAATTTCCCGAACGCTGGACAGACGTGTCAGTAAGCTATTCCAGTGATCCTTCCTCTAAACTTTATTACTTTAACTGGACTTTCAGAGATTCTAATCAGGCTGAGCTTTTCACCCTTGAACTTTGTAACCTTGGCGGCAGCTGGTCCGAAGTATTGGGAAAGGTTACGCTCTACCCAGGAAGACCAGGTTATACGCTTGTATGTACGAAGCCCTCCCGCTCTCCTTATGCTGACCATGATACTTCAGCGGCGGCTGTAGCATACATGAAGATGAGAAAAGATATTCCCGCGATCCTGGGCAGTATAGAACCGAACCCTGCTTTGAAGTGGGACTGGTGGCTTTCGGGCAAAGGTTTTGCCGATGTTCCTCAAAGCGCCTACTATTATGATGCGGTGAATTGGGCTGTAGACAACGGCATCACAACCGGCACGGACAAGACCCATTTCAGCCCCAATCAAAGCTGCACCCGGGCGCAGGCAGTCACGTTCCTGTGGCGCGCCGCCGGGGAGCCGAAACCCACGGGCACCGCCGCTGGCTTTAAGGACGTAAAGGCGGGATCGTACTATGAAAAAGCCGTCCAGTGGGCGGTGGAGCAAAACATTACAGGTGGCACGGGCAACGGGAAGTTCAGCCCGGAGACCGTGTGCAGCCGGGCGCAGATCGTCACTTTCCTGTGGCGGAAAGAAGGTTCCCCTGAAACTTCCGGCAGCGCGTTCAGCGATGTAAAAGCCGGGGAATATTATGAAACCGCAGTGAAATGGGCGGTGGCAAATGAGATCACCGGCGGCACGGGCAATGGGAAGTTCAGCCCGGACGCCCGCTGCGCCCGCGGACAGATCGTCACTTTCCTGTACCGCTACGCGAATTAACCCAAAAACAGCAAATCACAGAAAGCAAAAGAAACTACAAAAAATGAGGAGGAATTGATTATGGGTCTATTAGATAATAAATCGCCCAAATCCATGTCCATAGAAGACTGCGTGAAAGAAGACCGTATTTCGTCCGAGCTGTGGGCATGGTCTGAGGGTATAGGAAAATGGGGAAAAAGGGTATTTATTGTTATCCTGATTTATGGGCTCATTGCTTCTATTGTTGAGGGCTGTCTAGGCGCTTCTGTAACTGCAGATATGTATGATAAAACATTTATTGACGCAGTGGGAGCGTTTTTGGGAGCTTTTCTCCTGCAAGCCATTCAATATGGCTTTTATGCTCTGATCGAATATTTTACTTATCATTTTGCCTCCATTTTGGTTGGCGCTTTGGCGGGGATCTATGATAACACGCGCAAAACTTCTCTTCTGACGGAATACAAAATTCGGAAGGAAGAGTCCGGCCCGGCAAGCGTACCCACCGCAAATCCCGAAAAGCAGTAAGTTTTTCACATTCGCTTCCCGTGAAAAGGATACTCTTTGATTATAAAAGCAATCCCCGGTCAGTTGACCGGGGATTGCTTTTTCTAACAACTAACTACTAACAACTACCCGCTGGCACCTTCGCATAGAACCTCTCCACCGCTGTTCAGCGGTCCCGTAGGCTGCATAGCAGACTACTTCCCCTCTACAGGGGAGGCTTTTCCTTTCAGAGGAGGCTTTCACACTATCTAACAACTAATTGCTCATTGCTCATTCCTAATTTCTCATTACTCATCTAATTTCAGCACTGCCATGAAGGCTTCCTGGGGGACCTCCACCGTGCCCAGCTGGCGCATACGCTTTTTGCCCTCTTTCTGCTTTTCCAGCAGCTTCTTCTTTCGGGTGATGTCGCCGCCATAGCATTTGGCAAGCACGTCCTTGCGCATGGCTTTCACCGTTTCCCGGGCAATGATCTTCCCGCCCACGCACGCCTGAATGGGCACCTCGAACAGCTGCCGGGGTATCTTCTCCTTCAGCTTTTCCGTCATCTTCCTGGCTCTGGGGTATGCCTTTTCCGCGTGGAGAATAAAGGAAAGGGCGTCCACCACCTCGCCGTTGAGCATGATGTCCAGCTTTACCAGCTCGCTGGGGCGATAGCCCATCAGCTCATAGTCGAAGGACGCATAGCCCCGGGTGCGGGATTTCAGCGCGTCAAAAAAATCGTAAATGATTTCGTTCAGGGGCAGCTCATAGTGGATATCCACCCGGTCGGTGTCCAGATATTTCATATCCTTGAACACGCCACGGCGCTCCTGGCACAGCTCCATAATGTTCCCCACATAGTCCGCCGGGGAGTAAATATGGGCGTTGGTGATGGGCTCTTCCGCGCTTTGAATGGCGGCGGGGTCGGGATAATTGGTGGGGTTGTCAATGGAAATTTCCTCGCCGTTGGTCTTCCTGATCCTGTACACCACGCTGGGGGCAGTGGTGATGAGGTCCAGATTATATTCCCGTTCCAACCGCTCCTGAATGATCTCCATGTGCAAAAGCCCCAGGAATCCGCAGCGGAAACCAAAGCCCAGCGCCGCGGAGGTCTCCGGCTCGAAGGACAGGGAAGCGTCGTTCAGGCGCAGCTTTTCCAGCGCGTCCCGCAGGTCGGTATAATGGGCGCCGTCCGCCGGGTAAATGCCGCAGAACACCATGGGCTGCACAGCGCGGTAGCCCTCCAGCGGCTCCGCCGCCGGGCGCTCCGCCAGCGTGACCGTATCGCCCACCCGCGCCTGGCGCACGTCCTTGATGGAGGCGGCGATATAGCCCACCTCCCCGGCGCACAGCGCGTCTGCCGGCTCCAAGGCGGTCGCCCGCATGAAGCCGCATTCCACCACGGTAAATTCCCCGCCGGTCGCCATCATGCGAATGGTGTCCCCGGGCTTCACCGTGCCGTCCTTCACCCGGACGTACACAATGACCCCCCGGTAGGAATCGTAATAGGAATCAAAAATCAGCGCCTGCAGGGGGGCGGTCTCGTCCCCGGAGGGCGCGGGGATATCGGTGACGATCCTCTCCAGCACGTCCTCCACGTTTTGCCCGGTTTTGGCGGAGATACGGGGCGCATCCATGGCGGGCACGCCGATGACGTTTTCGATTTCATGGCAGACCCTGTCCGGGTCCGCGCTGGGCAGGTCGATCTTATTCACCACGGGCAGAATTTCCAGCCCGGCGTCCACCGCCAGATAGGTGTTCGCCAAAGTCTGGGCTTCGATGCCCTGGGACGCGTCCACCACCAGGATCGCGCCCTCACAGGCAGCCAGCGAACGGGATACCTCGTAGTTAAAGTCCACGTGACCGGGGGTGTCGATCAAATTGAAAATGTAGTCCTCCCCGTCCTTTGCGGTGTACACCAGGGTGACGGCGTGGGCTTTGATGGTGATCCCCCGCTCCCGCTCCAAATCCATATTATCCAGCAGCTGGTTTTCCATTTCCCGCAGCGGGACGGCTTTGGTCTTTTCCAAAATGCGGTCCGCCAGCGTGCTTTTGCCGTGGTCGATGTGCGCCACGATGCTGAAATTCCTGATCTTGCTTCTATCCATATTCTCTCCTGCTCCTGCCGTATGGCAGAGTTTTTCCAAAAGCATTCTCTTTGCAGTCTATTTTATCAAATTGTCCGGGTAAAGTAAACCTTTTTGGGGAAATGAAAAAAGCTGAGTATGGCTTTTCCCACATCAGCTTTTCCTCATTTTCTGTTTCTGATATGCGCAGAGCGTGCCTGCTGCCTGGAGAAAAACCCGGTGCTTTTCCCAAAGGGAAAGGGGTCATCCGCCAGGACATTGGGGAACAGCGGCTCACTTCACAATAAAGTTATATGGCTGCTCTGCGACGGAAGCGCCGGAAGCGTCCACAATGCGCACCAGCAGGCGGTAGGTCCCCCGCTCCTGCCCCTTGGGAACTGTCAGGTGCAGGGTGGCGCCGTCTCCGGTGGGAGTAAATCCCGGAGCGGGAGAAAAGCTCCAATCGCCGGAAGCGGAAGAATAGCTGCTGTTGTCAGGGCTTTTGCCGGTCTTTTGCAGCACCTCGTATTGCAGGGTATCTCCCTGCCGAATGCCGCGGTATTCCAGCAGGAACACCATGTCCACCGCTTCCTCGGAGGCGTCTACCAGCCGCTGGGTCTCCCCGCCCGGCGCCACACCTACCGAGCGCTGCTGCTCTTCCTTGCCGCGATAGAGGGACACCCCCACAGCGGCTTCCGCGTCGGCAGTTCCCTGCCGTCCAATCATCTGAAGCCCCGCCCGGGGCGTCAGCGAAGCATGCAGCTGGTATTCACCATCAAGGAACACCAGCTCGGGTACGCTGGAGAAATTCAGGAACACAGAGGACGAACCGCTTGCAGGAATGGTAAAGGTCAGCGAGCCGTCCTCCTCCGCCATAACGTTTTCGCAGTCCCCGGACACTACAAGCTCCTCCGGGAAACGGTAGGAGCGCGTTCCGTCGGGACTGGTAGCCCACAGGTGGATAAACGCCCCCGCCGCATATCGGCTGTTATGCGCAGGGATCTGAGGGGTCAAGGTACAACCCCATGTAAATTCATCTGTTTCTGTCCGCTCCAGCCCCAGGCTGCAGCTTTCCTCCGCCGCCACGGTAAAGGATGCGTGAGCACCGTCGTTTGAAGACCCGAACAAACCGCTGACCATCCCCAGGCAGTATTCCCCGGTGGTCATTTCCGTGCTTCCCAGAAAATCCACCACAAAAATCAGGTTTTCCACCACCTCCGTGGTGCTGTCAGAGGGAAGAACATAGCTGCCGGAACCTGTCAGGGACTCAAAGCTGGTGAGAGGAATACCTGTTAGTTGCTCCAGAGCGGTAGAGGTGTGGCTGTAATAAGTACAGCCGCCATTTGACATATCCCCCAAAACGATTTTTGTGCCTGAGGAAAATGCTTTCTGGCTCAGCGTGCCGTCCTCCGCTTTCTGGTACAGACGCAGATATCTTCTGGTAGAACCGAAGATAGAGCCGGAGGGCGTATATTTGGAAACGATGTGAGCTGTCACCGAACCCGTCGTCATAATGGTAGGGTTATCCCCGGAGAACCCGGCGGAAAACCTTCTGCCGCGAACGATCTGTGCTCCCGGGGAAGCGGTTCCGCCGTCATCGGCAGCAGCCATCGGGATCGCTTCCACCGCGTCAAATGCGGCTTCCTCCTGATCGTCGGCGCTGAACAGCGCCTGCAGGAAATTCTGCTGCTTCTGCACCGTCGCCACGCAGCGGAACAATCTGCCTGTCTCCGTAGGCACGATCTTCCACCGATAGCTTTGAGAGGTTTCCCCGGAAATATCCTTCCACGCCAGAGTATCCTGCTTTAAGGGCAGCGCTTCCCCTGCCGCCAGCACACAGGTCTGCCAGCGGTAGGAAAGTATTTCGTACCCCTCCAGGGCAGGCACGGTAAACACTTTGCTGTCGCCGTCCTGCTTTACGGTAATTTTCGCGGTCATCGACCCGTTCCAGTTCGCGATGAAATAAAGGTCTGTCCTGTCCCCCACGGCAAAGGCGGAGCCCGCTTCCCGCAGGGTATTGGGGGCGTCCTTCGTCTCCGTCCAGCCGCAGAAGGAGTAGGTATAAAGCCCGTCTCCCTCCGGGGCGGAAAACTCCGCGGGCGCTGCCGGCAGGGTGATCTTCCCGTCCAGCACGGGAAGGGTCTTTGTGACCGTATCGCCGTCGGCGCAGCTGCCCTTGCCGCACTGGAACGTCACGGGAAGCATTGTGCCCGCTTCCCGGTAGCCCGCCGCCAGCATGGCTTCCCGGAAGCTTTCATTTTCCGCCGAGCAGAAAAAGGCTGGTCCGTCCGTCCTGGGATAGAAAATTTCTTCCCCGATCTCCTGCTGTGTGATCCGTTCGATCACATATTTTGTTTCATTGCCGCTCTCCGTGGAAGAAACGGCGCTGCTCTGCTCGCCGGAAGAATTTTCCTCCGGCTTGCTTTCCGGCGCAGGTGTTCCTTCGGCTTCCCCGCTGTCCGGCTTGCTGTCCTGTTTTTCTTCCTGCTGATTCTCCTGCAGGGCTTCCACCTCCTGCGCAGCAGAAGATACGGCATTCTGTTCCTCGCCGGGAGCGGTATCCCCAAGGGAAGAAGCATCGTCCTGACTGCCGCTGGCGGGATCGTCCGCCGCCGGGGCGGGGGTCGGGTCAGGCTGGCTCACCGCAGAAGGGTCCTCCACAGCCGTCTCCCGCTTTTTTGTGACCTTCGCTTCCGTGAAGCCGTTCTCCACAGAGCCTGGCTTGGGGGCAAGCGCCGCGCTGCCGCCGGAAAATGCCCGGTCGCCAATGCGCAGTAAACCCTTGGGCAGCACCAGGCTGCCGGAAAGCTCCCCGCAGTTATAGAAGGTGTAGCTGCCGATAGAAGTCAGATCCGCGCCCAGCTTCACGGACTTCACCTGACAATCGGCAAAGGGCGCTGTGTCCGCGGTGAAATCCCGGATCGCGCCGGAGCCGCTGATGGTCAGCACTCCGTTTTCCGTCAGGGTGGCGGTAACGCTTTCCGGGTTCACGCCGATATCGAAGGTACGCTCCGCGCCTTGGGCAATAACAGTCAGACCGCCGGCGGAAAGGCTGGTGGTGACAAGCGCCGCGGAAAGCAGTACGCACAGCAGCGCTCTGCCTTTTTTCTTCCATTGCCGGAAAAATTTCATGGAACGGACCCCCCTTTCTGCAAAGTCACAGGGCTTCTCAGCCCTCTGTCACGGTAAAATCGTCCGCAGTATAGCTGCTTTGCTGATCTTTCTTCAAAAATGTCAGGGCATAACGGACGCCCGGCTCGGCGGTAAAGGTCACGCTGCCGGGAGAAGCGCCGGACAGCAGCGCGTTCAGCGGGTCGGGGATCAGGGTATCGGGACCTGTCACCGTCACGGGAAGCCCGCTGCCACCGAAAAGCTCCAGCACCACAGCGCCGTCCTGCTCGGAAACTTCCCATTGCACCGGCACATCTTCCGCTGTAAAACCGAACCGGGCGCTGATGCTTCTGGTATAGGGCGCGGTACACTGGGCGGTAATGGTGACGGCGCCGTCCGCGCCAAAATCTGACTTTTTCAGGGAAACGGTCACATTCTTTGTCTGAAAACTGCCGGAAAGCTCGCCGGAGCCTTCCGCGCCCGCGATCGGGCTTCCCTCTGCGCTTCTCGCCCAGTAGGAATATTGCAGCGTTCCTTCCGTGCAGCGCAGCTCGTCCACAAAATTGGACAGGGAAAATGTGATCTCTACAGGGTCATCGCCTGTCGGCTCGCTGATATGATAGTAGGGCGAAGCCTCTGTGAGCTTGTCGCTGGTAAAATAAAAGGGCACGGGGACCGCTGCCCCGTTTGCCGAATCCTGCCGAACATACTTTGCCAGCGTAGCCCCAAAAGCAGACAGCAGCAATGCCAGCGCCATTGCAAAGCACAATGCCGCCAGCACCCGGTTCGCCAACCTTTTCCTGTTCTGCTTCTTCATGGGCGTTCCCCCTTAAAAGCACGTTTCCGCTCCGCTATCCGGCGCTTTCCCCGCCGGAAGGTCCACTGGAGCCCGCGGGCTGCGGTTCCTCCTCCGTGGGCTGCACCTGTTTTGTGGTCACTGTGACGGTAACCATGTCGATCTCCTCGCTGTAGTCGCCGTCCGTCTCGGTGGCAGGCCATCGAATGGAAAGCTCGTAGGAATGCTTTCGCTTTTTCCCCTCTGCCCCACCGGAAATGGGCAGCTTCCCGCCGGTGGCAAGAAGCTGGTCGTTCAGCTCTCCCACCAGCGTGCTGTCCCCGTCCCCCGCTTCCTTCTGCCCCAGCAGGGAAAAGGTCAGGGGCAGGTTCCCCATCGTGTCGATCTTTATTTCATATTCCATTTCCACGTCGCATTCCCGCCCGTCCTCATAATTCTGGACGGTGAACCGCGTGGTGCGGGTCTCGCCGGGAGACATATTCTCCAGGGACAAATCAAAGTCCATACTGCCGCCGCCCGCAAAGGCAGCGGTCTGCATGGAAACTGTTCCACTGAACCGGGAAGTATATTTTGCCAGCGTCCCAGTGGCTGCCAGCATAGTTGCCACTACCGCCAGTAAAAGATACACCGGCAGCCGGGAGGTCTTTTTATAATGTTTCATTTTCACCGGCTTCTTCATGGCTTTCTTTCCTTTATCCCGCCGTTCCGGCGAACCGAATGGTTTTTTATTCTTCTTTGTAGCGCTTTCCCCTGTTCTTTCCAGCCCCGATCCAATCCGGCAGCTTGATCAGCAATACGCCGATCACGAGCAGGGTCAGGATACCGAAGGGGGAACGGAGAAATTCTATCACGCTGCCGGCGCCCGGCAAAACGAGCTGAAGCTTCCCCACGATCTTTTCCGGGGAGAGCAGGTCACCGTCTTCCGTATTGTTGGCGTCGCCCTGGGTGATAAACTGCCCGGACACCGTGCCCATAATGCGGTGGGTCACCGTGGCGCCCTGGCTGTCGTGGAAGGTGACCACGTCTCCCAGCTTATATTCGTCCTGTGCCTTGACAAGGATCAGGTCCCCCGGGGAAAGGCTGGGCTCCATGCTGCCGGTGGTAACGATATAGTGGGAATATCCGAAAACCTGGGGCGCTTCCAAATGCAGCACGCTTTGCTGCACCAGCAGCCAGAGATTCAGTACCAGCACTATGCACAGCAGCGCTGTCAATATTCCCCGCAGCACCCTTATCATAACTCTCATGGCGATTCCTTTCTCCAGCCCATGGCGCTCAGTGTACGCCCGGATAGCGGAAATCTCCCTCATAGCTGATCTCCGACTCCTTGATAATTTGAGAAGCGTTCAGGGTAATGGATACCAGATAGGTCCTGTTTTTGGTGCTGCCGGCCTTGCCCGCCGCCAGGTCCAGCGCGTTGTCCCGCTCCTGCGCATACCAGTCCTCGTACTCCCACTCCCAGTCGATCCGAAAATGCTGTACGCTGTTTGCCGGAATTACGATCTGTTTGGATTGCAGCGCCTGGTCGGAAGAGGAAATCTTTTCCCGGTACAGATAGCTGTAATTGGTATCCTCATTTATCATGGAGTACCGAATGGGCAGGTGGAAGGAATGCTCTTCCATACAAAGGGTGTACGCAATATCAAAATCTTCCGGGTTTTCCAGGCGAAATTCATAATAGCCCTTGGAGCCCGGCGCAACTACCTGGGTCCCGCCGGTAGAGGTGCGGTCTGAGGAAGCATCCGTTCGGTGCTTGAACAGATCAATTGCCGACCGCTGCTTCCAGGAGATCCCTGTCTCCGCATCTATCGCGTCCAGCCCCTGCCAGGTCTCCGTTTCAGAGGACTCCGGCGGCAGGCTGCTTTCAGGTTCCCGATCAGGTGCGTCCGCCGGGCTTTGCCCCGAAGAGCTTTGTGCCGGAGAGCTTACAGGAACTTTTGCCGGCGGAGCATATTCTTCGGGCAGCTGGGGGACCTCTTCCGCTTCCCCGTCTTCTACCAGGATCACGTTGTCTCCCACAGTGACTGTTTCCCCGTCCGGAAGGGTAAGCTCTCCGTCTGGGGAAAGCGTAGAACCGTCCTCAATTTTTACAGAACCGTCCTTTTCCACCACCACGCCGGAGATCGCCTCTTCTCCCGGAGAAACGGGGACCGGGCTGCCCTCGGCAGGGACTACCACGCCCTTTGCGGGCAGCAGCACATCGCCCTGTGCGGAAACCAGCGACCCTTCGGGCAGCACCGCCCGGGCAGGAGGAGAAACCTTCAGTGCAGAACCGGCAAAATCTACGATCTTCCCGTCCCTTGTCACAAAGTAAGCGCTTTCCGCCTCCACCTCCAGCACACTGTCCTCCCCCATAGTCAGGGTAAATTCCAGCATTCTGGCGTCCTCGGGCATTTGGAAAGATGTGCTTCCCCCCGAAAAATCGGCGGATACGCTGCCGGAAAAGTCCAGCGTCAGCTCCATTTCCGTGACCGTATCCCCGCTGCTGCTTTTCACTTCCAGCCTGTGGTCTCCGGCTTGCACCCCGGAGAAATAGAACTTTCCCTGGCTGTCCGTAACGTCGCTGTTTTCCGTATCCACCAGCAGCACGGTCGCCCCGGAAACAGGGTCGCCCGAGCTGTGGCACAATCTTCCGCTGAGATAACGGACCGTTTCCTGTCCCCGAAGGGATTCTTCCCCAGGGGAAAGCACGATGGTATCTACCAGCTCCCCGGAGGAGCCGGAAGCGTTTCTTCCCAGCAGGAAGCCCACCATGCCGGAGGTCAGGGTCAAGGCGACAAAAAGCACCATCACCATGGCTGAGAGGGGAAAATGCCTTGGGTATTTTCCGTTTCCTTTTTCCGCCAAATCCCTTTCCTCCTTTCCAAAACAGGAAGCCCCCGGCAGAGGGCATTAAAGTCCTCTGCCGAGGGCTCTTATTGCCATCGGTTGTGCCATAACGGCAACCTGTTTCCTGCTGCTACGGCAGCAGCCTTAATTTCCTCAGGTGCCTGCGGTCGGCTCGACCTGAGTGAACACTACTCTAACAGTAAATGTAGCGCCGGTTCCGGGATCCTTGCCCAAAGCCAGATCGGCGGCGTTAGTAGCGCTGGTTTCCTCAAAGGGCCATTTCCAGTTGACGTTTACCTTAACAGCATTCTTGGTAGTATCCATTTCGCCCGCGGCTATCGTATCGCTTTTCAGAAGGTAGCCCAGACCGGGAGTTTTCGTCTTTGAAAAAACATTGTTTGCCTCATTGCTGCCTTCATACATTTTGAAATTCGTGGGGAAGTCAGAAGAGTTGCCGTCTATGTACACTGCATACTCGGTATCAACTTCCGTGGGCACATTCGCCTTTGCAGTGGTCAAATCGATCACAAAGCCGCCGGTCATGCCGGGAGCCACCTTGCCATTTGACACACCTTTCTTATTGGTTGCGGTGTCATACAGGGACCCTAACGGAACCGGGGTAGACGTCAGCGTTGTTGCACTTGCGCCGCTCCCCATTGTCACTGTTGCGCCAACGTTCCACTTAGCGACAGTCATCGTGGTCGTACCCGCGAAGCTCTCCGTATACTTGGCCAAAGTTCCGGAAGACAGGCTGGTGGTGATCAGCGTCAGCGCCATGGCAGCTACGCCAAGACGAGCTGCAATGCTTTTCTTTTTCATTTGCTGTTCCTCCATGTGTTATAAATTTTTGATATCTTCACAGCGCCATGCAAGCGCTGCTATATCCTGAAAACAAAGGTCTTTTACCCAGGGCAGCAATTACAGCGTTCTCCCTGCGGTCATTCCCCCTTAAACATCGGGGGTATCTCCTCTTCCTCGTCTTCTTCCGCGTACACGTCCTGCTGCGCAGGAGCACTGCCCACAGCTGAAGACGAGCCGGACCCATTCACCTGAGCGCGCAGCCGCTCCAGCTCCCGCTCCATGGCTTCCATTTCCTGCTGCTTTGTGGACGTTTCCGTTTGAAGCTTCTGCCTTTCCCGGTTTGCCTGCCGCCCGGCAAGCGCCCGGCGCAGGATATCCCACAACAGGAAAAGCAGGATCGGACCGCCGATAAAAAGGAACATACCGGGGGTGGACTGCAGGAACATGGCGAAATTGCCTGCGCCTGTCAAATGGATCCCCATATACTTGCCCTGTACCTGCTCCGGGGAAACAGGCGTGGCGTCCTCAATGTTGTTGGCGTCGCCCTGTGTGACATACAAAGTTTCGCCGTCCTGCTGCTGCACCTCCATAATTCTATGGGTAACAGCCGTTTCTTCTTCCAAAAAGCAGATAACATCATTTACCTGCAGCGTATTGGGATCGGTTTTCTGAATAAAGATCATGTCCCCCGCTTCAAATTCCGGCGACATGGAGCCGGAAAGCACAATGACCGGGGAAATGCCGAACACGGAAGGAATATGGTCCGGGTCGGTATAGGAACGGACGATCATCACCACGTTCAAAATGATAATGGGAATAAAGAGCACGCATAAAACAGCGCCGAACACATTAAGCGCTGTCTGCAGCGCCCCGCCCTTCCCTTTTTGAGCCCTTCTTGCGCCCTCTGCCATAACGAAAATCACATCGTTTCCATCAAATTCACAACGTTCAGCCGGACGCAGAAACTGCATCCAAAAATAGTAATACTGCTAAATAACAGTAATTTCCCTCAGAAAATCAAGTACCACGAAAAATACAGTTCTGCTTTTTGGAAAAATAAACCCAAATTCAACACGCTGTATTTTCCCTTATATTGTAGCATATTCTCCTGCTTTTTCAAGCCTGAACACTGTTTTGACAGTTTTTTTCACTTTTTCCCAAAATTCCCACCTAATTCCGCTACAAAAAGTAATAAATTGCGCAAAGTTCTTTCTTAACCACTAGATTTCAAGTGAAGTTTCCTGTATAATTGAGTGAAAGATCGTGATTCGATTTTTGAATGGGAGAAAATTTTTTATGCTGGATATTTCAATTTACAGCAATGATTCTTTTTTTCTGGCGGAAATCCCCAGGGGGCTGACCGCGCAGCTGGAAGGCTATGCCAGGGACTCCTGCCGGTTCCGCCCGTTTTCCATGGCGCAGACCAGCCTGTACGAAAATCTGGGTTCTCCCCCCGATCTGTGCATCGTGGATATCCGGGACGATCCCAGACAGGCGATGGCGTTTGTGCGCAGGCTCCGCAGGAACGCGGGGACAGAAGTGATGGTGGTAGCCGCCGGCCCTGACTGGGCAATGGAGGCTTACGACGCCGATGTGATGTCCTATCTGCTGGACCCGCCGGACATTCGCCGGGCTGCGGAAATTATCCTGCGGCGGTTCGCCCAGAAATTCCAGCCGAAAAGCCTGCAGTTCTCCTTCCGCACCTCCTCCGGCACCCATGTGCTGGCGGCGGAGCACATCGCCTATGTGGAGTACTCCGACCACCGCCTGCTGATCCATACGGATTCCGGCAGGCAGATCGCCACCTCTACCATGCGGATGTCCTTTGGGGAAGCCACCGCCCAGCTTCTGGACGACCCCCGGTTCGTGCGGACCCACGCCTCTTTCCTCATCAACATCATGCACGTGACCCAGTTCGGGCAGTACGCCGTCACCATGGACACCGGGGTCATCGTTCCCATTTCCCATGCGAAAAAGGCAGAGGTCCGAAAACGCTTTACTGCTTTTTTCAAGGAACAAGGCCAGCTGTAAAAACAACCTTGTCTCTATCCTAAAAAAAACGCTCTGCAAAAGCTGTCATATTTTGCCCTTCAGGAAAAAATTTCCGGCGCGCCGCGCCAATCAGGAGGAACCCAGTGAAAAATTTCCGTTTCAAAGGAAGCTATCTCAGCTATGTGCTTATCTATTTCTTTTCCTATTTCGCCATGGCTTCTTTCGTTTCCGTTTTGTCGGTCTACTTGACAAACATTGGAAAATCCGGCGGCGAGATGTCCTTTATCGTCTCCGCTTCCGGCATTTTTTCCTTTGCCATGCTGCCCTTTACCGGCTACCTCTGCGACCGCACCGGGAAATCCCGGTTTATCAGCGGCGCCCTGCTGGTGGCGATGGGCGCCATGGCGCTGATATTCTCCCAATGCAGGCAGGTTTGGGCGCTGTTCCTGCTGGAGGGACTGCTTATGGCGTGCCTGAATTCCGCCATGCCCATTTCCGAGCGGCTGGCGGCAGCCACAAAATTCCGTTACGGCGTGCTGCGCGTCTGGGGGACTATCGGCTATGCCGCTGGGGCGCAGGCGGCCGGGCTTGCCATTCAGCATTTCCCGCCCATCATCCTGTTCGCGCTGGTGTTCCTGTCCACGGTGATCGCTGCCATCGGCTTTGCCGGGGCGGAGGACCCCATTCTGCCCGCCGCTCCTGAACAGGAAAGGGAAGAAAAGCGGCGCCCGCCCCTTTCCTCTTTTTTGAAAAACCCCCAGTTCCTGCTGTTTTTGCTGATCGCGTTCCTGTTCTACGCCAGCTCCGGGGTAAATTTCAATTACGCCGCCTATCTGCTGGATACGCTGGGCGTGCCCACCGGCGCGGTGGGGACCGTGCTGGCGGTGGGCACTTTAGTAGAGCTGCCCATCATTCTGTTTTCCAATAAATTTATGGACCGCTTTTCCGGCAAAACGCTGCTGCTGCTCGCCTGCGGCATGAACGTGGTACAGTTCCTGTGCTACGGGCTGACCCGCGACCCTCTCATAGTGGTCGCGGTGATGATTTTGCTGAAGGCGCTGGCGGCAACGCTGTTTATGATGCTGATTTTGAAGATCGTGCGGAACCTGGTTGCGCCGGAGCTGACCACCACGGGCATCTCGGTGGTGAATTCCGTGACCAGCCTGGGAACCATCGTCATGCAGAACGTGGGCGGCAGCATTCTGGATTCCTCCAATATCCACGTGCTGTACCTGGTGCTTGCCGGGTTGACCGCCGCCGCCATGGTGCTGACCCTGTTCCTCCGGGTGGAGAACCGGGAAAAGGTGTTCGGGTAAAAGATATGGGCGGAAAAAAGACTTCACGACATACTAAAAAATCAGAAAAGATGGTTTTCATTTAGAAAATCGGCTGCGGTGCAGCCGAAGTCTTTTCCAGGAAGAAAGGCTTTGCCTTTCTTCTCCTTCGGAGAACTGTCTTTTTTCACTGCGTTGTGGGTACACTGTTCTATTGGTTTTAGCGTTCTAAGATTCGCGGAATGGATAGAAAAAAGTCACTTGAGAAAAAAGGTGGGTGCACATGAAAACAGAGCGGAGCTATCCCGCGGTTGTCATTGACAAGCGGGGCGCGGTACGGGCGCAGGAGGGGCACCCCTGGGTCTTCGACAATGAGATCGTCGAGCAGCGCGGCGCGCCGGAGGACGGCGGGCTGTGCGATGTGCTCAGCCCCAAGGGAAGATATTTGGGCACGGGCTTTTTCAACAGCCGCTCCAAAATCCGGGTGCGTATCATTTCCGGCAACGCCAACGATGATTTCAGCCCGGAATTTTTCCGCCGCCGGCTGCAATACGCCTGGGACTACCGCAAAACCGCCCTGGGCGGCGACGTTTCCTCCTGCCGGGTGATCTTCGGGGAAGCCGACCGCTTTCCTGGGCTGACGGTGGACAAGTTCGGCGATATCCTGGTCACCCAGACCCTGTCGCTGGGCATTGAGCAGCGAAAAAACTTGCTGTTCCCCCTGCTGGCGGAGATTCTGGAAGCGGACGGGGAAAAGGTCTCCGGCATTTTTGAGCGGAACGATGTAAAGATCCGGGAGCTGGAGGGGCTTTCCCAAAACAAGGGCTGGTTCCCGCTGCCGGGAAAAGCCCACCCGGAAAAGACGGAAACGGAGATCACGGAAAACGGTATCCGCTATCTGGTGGATTTTGAAAACGGGCAGAAAACTGGCTTTTTTCTTGACCAGCGGTACAACCGGGCTGCGGCGGCAAGGCTTGCGGCAGGCAGAACCGTGCTGGACTGCTTCACCCACACCGGCTCCTTTGGGCTGAACTGCGCCAAGGCCGGGGCAAAGCGCGTCCATTCGGTGGACATTTCCGAAAGCGCCCTGGAATGCGCCAGGGAAAACGCCCGGCGCAACGGCTTATCCGAAATCGTGGAGTATGAAGCCGCCAATGTGTTCGACCTGCTGCCCAATCTTCCCCACGGCGCTTATGACTATATCATTCTCGACCCGCCCGCCTTTACCAAATCCGGCAAAACAGTGGGGGACGCGGAGCGGGGATATAAGGAGATCAACTTCCGCGCCATGAAGGCGCTGCCCCGGGGCGGGTATCTTGCCACCTGCTCCTGCTCCCACTTTATGACTGACGACCGCTTCCGCAAAATGCTGCAAAGCGCCGCCCGGGACGCCAGGGTGGAGCTGCGGCTGATCGAAGCCCGGCAGCAGGGACCCGACCACCCCGTTCTCTGGAACGTGCCGGAGACGGACTATTTGAAGTTTTACCTGTTCCAGATCGTGTAGGGAGGAACCTATGAAAAAAATCGACAGCTTTTCCTATCAGCTAGGCGCGGCGGACTGCTTCTGCGAGATGGTTCGGGCGGGGGTAAAGGGGCTGGCGCTTTCCCACCCCTGCGAAAGCAGGGCGGAGCGGGACGCGTTCCTGCCGGAATTTCACCGGCTTTGCGAAAAATACAACGTGAAGCTCTACGTGGAGGACGAGCCCTTTCTTACCGACCTGTTCCCCCTGTCCCTGAACCGGGGAAAATACAACGCGCTGTTCTATCAGGACGAAGCCGTTTTGCAGCGCTACCTCGATTTGAAGCGCGAGAAGCTTCAGGCGCAGGAAGCAGGCGCCTACACCCCTGAAAAAAGGCTGGACATCGCCCGGCGGTACGGGCGGCTGCTGTCCTACACCGAGGAGGGCATAGACCGGCTGCTCCAAACAAACCATGAAAAAGAAGCGTAAGGACGGACAACGATCATTTTATTAAAGAAAGGAAATAAAAAACCATGTCCATGAAACAGAACCGTGAGCTGCCCATTCCGGCAGACTTAAAATCCCAATATCCCCTGTCCCCCACCGTTCAGGAGCTGAAAGCCCGGCGGGACGCGGAGATTCGCGCCGTGTTCGAGGGAAAGTCCGACAAATTTCTGGTGATCGTGGGACCCTGCTCCGCCGACAATCAGGACGCTGTGCTGGAATACGTCCACCGCCTGGCAAGAGTCAACGAGCAGGTGGGGGAAAAGCTGGTGCTGATCCCCCGGGTATACACCAACAAGCCCCGCACCACCGGCGAGGGCTACAAGGGAATGCTCCACCAGCCTTCACCCGATCAGGCGCCGGATATGCTCCAGGGAATTATCGCCATTCGGCAGATGCACATTCGGGTCATGGAGGAATGCGGGCTGACCGCGGCGGACGAAATGCTGTACCCGGAGAACCGCAGCTATCTGGACGACGTGCTCTCCTATGAAGCCGTGGGGGCGCGGTCGGTGGAAAACCAGCAGCACCGGCTGGTCGCCAGCGGCATGGATATCCCCGTGGGCATGAAAAACCCCACCAGCGGGGACCTGTCCGTCATGCTCAATTCCGTACAGGCGGCGCAGGCAAGCCACACCTTTTTGTACCGCGGCTGGGACGTGACCACCTCCGGCAACCCCCTTTCCCACTCCATTCTCCGGGGCGGCGTGGACAAATACGGCACCTGCGTGCCCAATTACCACTATGAGGAGCTTGCCCGGCTTTGCGAGCTGTACGAAAAGCGCGACCTGCAGAACCCTGCCGCCATCATCGACGCCAACCATTCCAATTCCAACAAAAAGTATAAGGAGCAGCTCCGCATCGTCAGCGAGGTGCTCCACAGCCGCAACTATAACCCCGCCCTGAAAAAGCTCATCAAGGGCGTAATGATCGAAAGCTACCTTGTGGAGGGCAATCAGCCCATCGACTGCGACCGGGTGTACGGCAAATCCATCACCGACCCCTGCCTGGGCTGGGAGGATACGGAGAAGCTGATCTATTCCATCGCGGAACGGGCGTAATGCGTACGAAACCGCGGGGCGCGGATTCGGGACCAGGAGCCGCCCGCGCCGAAATTTCTGAAAACAGCAAAAGCCCTCCCCGGTTTTCCAGCATCTTTCTGGAAAGCCGGGAGGGCTTTTGCTTTCCAAATTTTTTCTTGACAAGAGCCGCAGCACAATATATAATTCGTGTTATATAACGTAAATTATATTAAAGAGGAGGGAATCAGTGTGCCACCAAAGACGAAAATCAGCCGGGATATGATTATTTCCGCCGCCTTTGCCCTGACAAGGGAACAGGGGATCGACGCCGTCAACGCCCGGACGGTATCGGAACGCCTGGGCTGCTCCACCCAGCCCGTCATGTACCATTTCCGAAGAATCGAAGAGCTGAAGCGAGCCGTCTACGAGGAAACCGACCGCTTCCACAGCAAATATTTATTGGAGCAGCGGGATTCAACCATTGATATTTTATCGAGTATTGGGTTGAATTATATTCGTTTTGCCGTGGAGGAACCCCATCTGTTCCGGCTGCTGTTCCAGTCCGGCTACGCGGTGGAAAACAGTGTGGTGGAAATGATAAATTCCAAGGAGCTGCAGGAGGTTCTCGCTGTCATGCAGGAAGCCATGGATCTGGACGCCGACCAGACCCGGCAGGTGTTCCTCACTCTGTCTCTGTTCGTTCACGGATACGCCAGCCTGATTGCCAACAACGGCTTACAGTATGACGAAGCCCTCATTTCCGCGCAGCTGGAACAGGTCTACCGTGGCGCTGTGCTGGCAGTCCAGTAAGGAAAGGAGAAAATCATGAAAAAGCTGTATGAAAAAAGCGAGCTTTGGTTCGCCCTGCTGTGGATCTTCCTCTACTGTCTGGCGGAGTTCCTTGCGAATCCCCTGTCCAATTTGATCGGGATCGACAGCAGCGCCCATGCGATCCTCAATCTGCTGTTGAGTACCGTGCTGCTGATATGGGTATGCAAAAACGGTTTGACAAAAAAGTACGGGCTGTGCGCGCCTTGTGCCCCGGCAGGAAATTTTCTGTGGTATGTGCCGCTGCTGGTGCTTGCCACCTGCAATTTCTGGAACGGCTTCGCTGTGAACCTCCCCGCGCTCGATACCCTTTGCTACCTGTGCAGTATGCTCTGTGTAGGCTTTCTGGAGGAAATCATCTTTCGGGGCTTTTTATTTCAGGCAATTCGGAAAAGCAGCCTGAAACAGGCTGTTGTCATTTCCAGCGTGACCTTTGGGCTGGGGCATTTTTTACATTTGGTAGACGGCAGCGGCATGCAGCTTGTGGCTAATATCATTCAGGTGGTGCTGGCAATCGCCATTGGCTTCCTGTTTGTGATGATTTTCTACCACGGCGGCAGCCTGCTGCCCTGCATTTTGACCCATTCCGCCATTGATATGGCAAGCGCCTTTGCAAATCTTGCCGACCTCACCCTGCAGCGCCACATTTTTTTCAGCTCCATAGAGCTTCTGGTAGTGATCCTGTATACTGTTTTCCTCTTAATAGGCGGGAAAAAGACTTCCCGGCACGAAATGCCGTGAAATCTTTTTCCACTGTGTTACAGGTGCACTGTTTTATGGGCGCAGGTGTTCTATCATTCGCCAATGGACAGGAAACTCCCCGGCTTCTCAACAGGAGGAACCGGGGATTTCTCTTTTGTTACAACCTCTGCTGCGGGCTTTCCCACAAATTCAGCATGACCTGCGCCAGCTCCTGCCGGGTCACATTGGACTGGGGGCGGAAGTTTCCCGCCCCGTCCCCGGACATGATGTGGTTTTCCTTGCAGTATGCCATCGCGGGTTCCGCCCACTTGCTCACCTGCTTTGCCGCCTGTTCCTTCTCGTACCGCTGCTGATACTCTTTCCATTGCTCGTAAGTCACTGTTTCTTCCTCCATTTCCTGTTTTACCATGTCCAAGAACCGCTGCCAGCCCAGGTCAAGGGTGCGGTGGGGGCAGTATTTGCCGTCATAGTCCTGGTGCTTCGTCACCCGGTCGATTCCCCAGCCGTACTGCTTCAGCAGGCGGGCAATGAGCTGGGCGGCGTTTTTCTCTGCCTTCTCGAACCGCTCCCCGCCGGAAAGGGAATAGCATATCTCAATGTGAATGCCCTCCATGTTCCCCTTGCCGTGACCGTCCCCGGAAGCCCAGGCGTTCCTGTCCAGCGGCAAGCCCTGCACCGCTTCCCTGTCGTCCACGGCATAATGATAGCTGACCTCATTGTCATTGTTCACCATGTAGGTGATCTCATTGACCGCCGGGGCATCGTTTGCGGTGTTATGCACCACGATCCGGCTGGGCGTCCGGGAATAGGGGCATTTCAGGTAATACCTGTCCGCCGGGCAGAGCTGCTTTCTGATTTTCACCATTATACGTCTCTCCTTAAGAAGAAGCTTAAAAAACTTGACCTTTTTAATTTTTGGTAAATGTTTTGCGGTTCCGCTCTGCGGAATCACGGTTTTTCAAACCGGGAAGCAAAACTTCAGGAAGCTTGAAAACGAAGTTTTCAAGCTTTTATTTCGGGCAGCCCGGCGATACTGGTCAGCAGGGAAAGAATCCCGGCAAGCACGGAAGCGCTTGCCACCATGACCCAGTTTACTTCCGTCAGCACCGCGCAGGTGCCGATGGTCGCCGCCGCGGTCTGCGCTACGGTTTTGACTGCCCGAACACCCGCCGCTTTCCACCATTTTTTTGTCATATGTTCTCTTCCTTTCTTTGAATATTGGGAATATTTTGTGGTTTCGCTCCGTGAAACAAAACTTCTCATATTTTTGTTTTGATGTCCCGGATATCGTGCTGCACCTCGGTCATCTGACCCTCCAGCTTATAGGTGCGTTCCACCACCTGATTGTGCTTGTTGACCTTTTCCTCCAACTGGCTGATGCGGTAGTTGGAGAGCTTGTTCGCCGCAAGAATACCTGCCAGCGAGCCGATCAGCGTCCCTGCCAGCGACAGGACCGCCACAAAAATGCTGCTGTCCATAAAACCTCCTCCTTTCAATTTGCATTGCCGCCCCCGAAATACCCCTATCTTTTTCCCCGAAAAACAAAAAAGTTGCCCTCGAAAGGACAACTTTTCAAAATGTCTTGATTGATTTTTCAGCTCACAAACTGGAAGATACAGAAGGCGGCATAAACCGCCAGCAGGGTGATCCCCTGCCCGCGGGTGACCTTCCCCCGCTTCAACGCGGGCAGTGTCAGGAACGCCATTACGAACAGCATGACGGGCAAATCCACCACCAGGGAAGCGTTCATTCCGGCAATCATCTTGCTCTGGGGTACGGTAAAGGGGGAAAGCACCGTGGAAACACCGCTGACCAGCACCAGATTGAACAGATTCGCGCCCACCACATTTCCCAGGGAAAGGGCTCCGTGCCCCTTGACCAGAGAGGTGATGGCGGTCACCAGCTCCGGCAGGGAGGTCCCCAGCGCCACAAAGGTCAGGGCGATAACGGATTCCGGCACACCCAGCCACTGGGCGATCTTGGTGCCGTTGTCCACCAGCAGGTTGGCGCCTACCGCGATCAGCGCGGCGCCCACCACCAGCAGCAGGATATCCTTCCACATGGGAGGGAACTCTTCCTGCTGCTCCTCCTTCTCCCTGGTAGCTGTCGTGATGGTTTTCGGCATGTTTTTTGCCTGACAGATAATCACGACCATGTACACCACGAACAGCGCCAGCAGCAGCGCGCCCACGACCCGGCTGAAATTGCCGAACACATAGGCGGCGATCAGGTACAGCGCGGCGGCGCAGAAAAAGAAGATGACCGGCGTGCGGAAGGTTTTCCCGTCCACCTTTTCCGGGCGCACGGCAATGAGGATCGCCGCGATCAGCGCCGTGTTGCAGATGATGGAGCCTATGGCGTTGCCGTAGGCGATCTCCCCGTGCCCGCTGACCGCCGAGGTGGCGGAAACCATCACCTCCGGCAGCGTGGTGCCGATGGACACCACCGTGGCGCCGATGAGCAGCTCCGGCACGTGGAAGCGGTGGGCGATCCCCGTGGCGCCGTCCACGAACCAGTCGCCGCCCTTGATGAGCAGCACCAGCCCAACTAAAAACAAACCGATTGCAAGTGCCATTTCCATGTGTTACATTCCTTTCCTGTTTGCTTTCTTTTCAGTATTCCCGAAAAATGCGGAAAACCGGGTATGGCACTGAGCCATACCCGGTCTTTTTCTGAAATCAGACTGCGTGTACCGCCCAAAAGCTCATACACGAGTCTCGCAAATGAAAGCAAGCCAGGTCAAATGACCGAGGTTGTTGACTTGCTGCGCATTTCACGCCTGCTACTCCCCCGCCGGAAATTCCATGGGATATTTTAGCAAAATCTGTCGAGCCTGTCAAGCCTGACGACTAACAACTGCTCCCTAACAATCTAACAACTAACAACTAATTTCCCAAAGATTTTTTTCATACTCCTTGACATAGTATTTCAGGTTTGTCCTGCCCCGGGTCAGCACGGTGTGCCCCTCCGCCTCCAGCTTTTCCTTTTGGGCTTCCACGCCGCCGGGATATTTGGGGTTCAGCTCCCCGCCCGCTTTCAGCGTCCGCCAGTAAGGGGTAGGGTCGTCCTGCCGCTGATGGCTTGCCCACGCCGCGATGGAGACGAACACTCCCGCCGTGATGGGCTCGGTAAAATCAGCCCCGTTCTGCCGGGCGAAGTATTCCCGGATCATTCCCACCGTCAGCAGCTTTCCCTTTGGCACCTGCTTCATCACCCGGTCATAGTCCATGGGTGGGGCAAAGTACATTTTTTCACCGCCGTACTTTTCGATGGTCTTCTTGTCGGTGACGATCTGGATTTTCGGCATATCCTTGCTGTCTTTCAGCATGGCGTTAAAATCCTTCTTTTCTTCGTTTGCCATTTTGTCACGCTCCTTTTCCCCAGCATACCCCAAATTTTTTCGTTGTGCAATGAGACGGTTTTCCGCTTGAAAAAATTTTTCTCAACGTACAGCCACTTTTCGTTATTCCGTTCTCATCAGCCCTGTCACGCATTCGATATGAATTCACACTACGAAGATGTCCACAAAACACCCATATAGTATGTTAATATAATCAATAATAAAACACGAATCCTGAATATAAAATTGAAAATTTCAAAAACTCACCTTATATACATCTCAATATCCCTAACATCCAAATCCCAAAAATGATATGGCTTTTTATTAAAATCACTTGTAAATTGATTAAATAACTTCACTGAAACTTTATGTTGTTCCTTCAATGATTTTATTTTTTTCAAGTGTGATTGAGAAACACCCACAATTTTTATATTACGGTGGTAAACTGATAAGCAATTCTCTTGGAATTGTTCCGCAAAATATTTATTTTCAAAGAGGAAAATTCCCTCTTCAACAAATGAATTTTGTTCTAATAAGTTCTTGCCATTCAAATTTAAACACATCCAAAAAGGGTCTCCTATTATTTCATAATCAGGAATTAAATATTTATAGTTGTGTCCATCTAGCAATTTCTGAAGTTCATCGTACTTTACTAATTTAATTCCATTAAAATTAGAAACTTTTTCAGCACCATCTTGAAACTCACTTTGTGCTGAAATAAAAATTCCATTTATATTCCCTATATGCTCTAGTTTATAACAAAAATTTCTAAGTTCCCCAACATTTATTGGTTTTTCCCAATTTTTACACTCGATTGCCACTCTGTAATTCACACCTAAATGCTCAAACGAATAAAGTACATCTATTTCATGGCTTGCACCATCATCTCCTATCATTGGAACACGTTCCTCTACTTTAGCGTTTATTCGTTCATTCTTAGCAAGCTCATTGCAAATTTCTTTAACAATAGATTCAAATTTTTTCCCTTTTGATGTATTAAGCATTATTATTTCCTCGTAAATAGAATTTTTTAAACTTTTCTTTTGAAATCTGATAATATATTAAACTATCATTATAGATTTGCTCGAATTCAGGAAAAGCTATTGAAAAGTCCGGGCACAATCCTCGTTCTTGTAGTGAAACTAAAACCTCAAGATGATTTTGTGAAATCCCAAATACTCTGGCATTTTTCTTCCTTTTACTACAATATCTACTTGCCTGCTTTTTTGATAAAAATAGTAAAATACTATTATTAACCATATCATAATTTCCCGTATTTGCACCACTATCCTGTGATATTTCCATAATTACCCAAAACGGATCACCTATTACCTCTTCATTAGGCAACATGGTGTTAATAAAATGCATAACAGATTTTTGAATTTCTCTACAAAAAACAAATTTCTTTAAATCTATGTTTGCTTGTTCAGCTGCTTTCTTCACATTACTGCAAGCATTACCATTATAATATAGGATACCTTTTGCAAAAAAATGTAAATCTTTCAAAACATTTCTGAATTCCCATATATCGTTGTCTGTTACTTCTGTATCTTCTACTATTTTAATTATTGCTCGCTCTAAATTATTCATCTGGACAAATTCAAAATAAATATCAACCGTATGTTCTTTTAATTTTCCTTGAATTTTCAAATCTTCCTCAATCTTAGGTCTAAAAAATCCCTCTCTTTGAAAATAACTTTTGTACATTGAAATCACATTAGCTTTTAACCCTG
This sequence comes from uncultured Neglectibacter sp., assembly GCA_937958185.1. Taxonomy (GTDB): domain Bacteria; phylum Bacillota; class Clostridia; order Oscillospirales; family Acutalibacteraceae; genus Acutalibacter. Next base: position 116,328 of record CALFFN010000028.1, read on the forward strand.
GATTTTTCATTTTACACCTTCCAATCTTTATCAGTATTCAAACCTTTTACCATTTCTCATTTCTTGTGTATTGATGTTTTATATTAATTATTGTTAAAATGTTGATATTGTTTTAACTCATTTTATACTTTGCCTCCCTCGCGTGCAAATACGATATGCTTCGCAAAGTGTCTAAAATTAAGTATTTCTACATAGTTCTTCGTTGTAGCAGCACTACGCACTCGATATGCTGAGTATGGGGGAACATGTCCACGGGCTGGAGCTGCTCTACCCGGTAGTGGTTGGCGGTGAGGAAGCGCAGGTCCCGGGCAAGGGTCTCCGGGTTGCAGGAAATGTAGACCACCCGGCGGGGGGCAAGGGAGCAGAGCGCCTGCAAAAACTCCCGGCTGGCGCCTGCCCGGGGCGGGTCCAGGAACACAGTGTCAAAGGCTTCCCCTTCCACAGCGGCGTTTTCCATAAATTCCCCGGCGTCCTCACAAAGAAAGGTGATATTTTTCATTTTATTTTCCCTGGCGTTGGCGATGGCGTCCTTTACGGCGTCCCGGTTCACTTCCACGCCCAGTACGGCTTTCGCGCCGTTTTTTGCCGCCACCATGCCGATGGTCCCAATGCCGCAGTAGGCGTCCAGCACCCGCTCCTTCCCGCTGAGCCGGGCAAGCTCCATGGCTTTCCCGTAGAGCTTCTCCGTCTGCACGGGGTTTATTTGATAAAAGGATTTCGGGGAAATGCGGAATTTGCACCCGCAGAGGACATCGGTGATATACCCTGTGCCGTAAAGCACCTTTTCGTTTTTTCCCAGCACCAGCGAGGTGTGGGTGTCGTTTACGTTCTGCACGATGGTGGTGATGTCTGGGTGAAGCTTCAAAAGCTCCTCCACAAAATGCTTTTTCGCCGTGAAAATTGGCGTGCCGGTGACCAGCACCACCATGATCTCCCCGGTCTGAAAGCCGCGCTTTACCAGCACATGGCGCAAAAGCCCCCTGCCGGTGTCCTCGTCATAGGGGCGGAGCTTGAACGCTTTTAACAGCTTCCGCACGGAAACGATGATCTCGTCCGCCTTTTCGTCCTCCGTCAGGCAGGAATCCACCGGGACCACCCAATGGGTGCCGGACTGGTACACGCCGGAGATGATCCTGCCGCCCCGTCTGTCCCAGGCGAACGCCGCCTGCACCTTATTGCGGTAGTGGTAGGGGTGCTCCATGCCCAGAATGGGCTGTATTTTCCCGAACTGCCCCAGCAGCTTTTGGCAGCGGTCCTGCTTCCATTGCAGCTGCCTGTCATAGCTGAGGTTCTGCAGCTGGCACCCGCCGCATTTGCGGTACACCGGGCACTGCGGCTCCAAAGCCTTGTTCCGCTTTCCTGCGTCCATAGCCATTTCCCTTCCGTAAAATTTTTCAGGGCAGCCCTGTTCCTGCGCGGGGAAACGCCCAATAACGTGAAAGGCGGCTTGCTTTCGCCGCCTGAGCGTGCCGAAAAAGTATTTTCGTCCCGCTCAATCAAAACCACCAGTAGAACTGGTGGTTTGCGCTTCTCGCCTATCGGCTCGGTCGGTGCTAAACGGTGCCCACCGGGCACCAGCACCCCTGACGGTTCTCTCTCACAACTCTCTTTCCCTCCGTATTCGTTCATTGGAGGCTTTATCGACAGACTGAGATATCTTGCTTTCGCCGCCTAGACTGTGTTCAGAACTTTCGGAACCTGTCGTACCGCTGCCGCAGCAGCGTTTCCGGGGAAAGGGCGGAAAGCTCCGGCAGGGTTTCCAGCAGCGCCGATTTCAGCTGCCCGTAAGTTTCCTCGAATTCCTTTTCCTCGGGGAACACACGCTCCACCACGCCCAGCTCTTCCATGTCCTGCGCTGTGATGCGAAGGCATTCCGCCGCGTCCCTTACCTTTTTCGCGTCCTTCCAGAGAATGCTTGCGCAGCCCTCCGGGGAAATGACGGAATATACGGCGTTTTCCAGAATCCACACCCGGTCCGCCACCGCCAGCGCCAGCGCGCCGCCGCTGCCGCCCTCGCCGATGAGCACGGAGACGACGGGCGTTTTCAGGCTTGCCATTTCCATCAGGTTTTCGGCGATCGCCTGTCCCTGTCCCCGTTCTTCCGCGCCCAGCCCGCAGAACGCGCCGGAGGTGTCTACAAAACACACCACCGGGCGGTGGAATTTTTCCGCCTGCTTCATCAGCCGCAGCGCCTTTCGGTAGCCCTCCGGGTTGGGTGCGCCAAAGTTCCGGCGCACCTTGTCTTTCATGTCGCCGCCCTTTTCCATGGCGATAACGGTGACCGGGCTGCCGTCCAGTGTGGCGATGCCCCCCGCAATGGCAGGGTCGTCCGCATAGCGGCGGTCGCCGTGAAGCTCTATAAAATCGTCAAAAATATGCTCGATATAGGAAAGCCCGGTGGGGCGCCCCTTTGCCCTGGCAAGCAGGACCTTGTCATATGCGCTCACAGGCTGCCGCCCCCTTTCTGATGAAGCCGCAGGAGCTTCCCAATGGTCTCCTTCTGCCGCGACCGGGGGACGATCATGTCCACGAACCCGTGCTCCAGCAGAAATTCTGCCGTCTGGAAGCCCTGGGGCAGCTTTTTCCGAATGGTCTGTTCAATGACCCGCGCCCCGGCAAAGCCCACGGTCGCCCCCGGTTCAGCCATGATGATATCGCCCTCCATGGCAAAGCTGGCGGTGACGCCGCCGAGGGTGGGGTCGGTCAGGACGGTGAGATAGAAATTCCCTTCCTCGCTGTGCCGCTTGACCGCGGCGCTGGTCTTCGCCATCTGCATCAGGGAAAGTATCCCCTCCTGCATTCTTGCGCCGCCGGACACGGTATAGCCCACCACGGGCAGGCTGTTCAGGGTGGCGTATTCAAACAGGCGGGTGATTTTTTCCCCCACCGTGGTGCCCATGCTGCCCATCATAAAATTGGGGTCCATGAAAAACAGGGCGCAGGGCTGCCCCTCTATCTCCGCCGTGCCGCATACCGCGCCCTCCCGTTCCCGGGAAGCGAGCTTCGCGTTCCTGAGCTTCTGGTCATAGCCGGGAAAGCCCAAAATATCCTTGCTTTTCAGCTCTCCGTACAGTTCCTGGAAGCTTTCCTCGTCGGCAAGATACGCAATGCGCTCTCTGGGACCTACCCGAAAATGATAGCCGCAGGCGGTGCACACGTTCATGTTTTCCTGCTGCTCGGAAAGGGGCAGCAGCACCCCGCAGTGGGGACAGGCGTTGCGAATGCCGTTGTCCTCCGCTTCTGTCCCGCCCTTTTCCAGCTCGTTCTGGGGGGAACGGAACAACCCCATCAAATTCATAGCACAGCGCTCCTTTCATGCAGGTTTTCCGCCGGAAAGCCCTGTCAGTTCCCAGACTCAAAATGCCGGATAAAGTCTGTATAGTAATCGCCCTTACGGAAGCGTTCGTCCCGGATAATGGCGATCTGGTCTTCAATGTTGTTTTTCGGTCCGTCCACAAGCAGCTCGCACAGCGCCGCCTGCATTTTACGAATGGCTTCCTCCCTGGTGGAGGAATAGACGATCATTTTCCCCAGCATGGAATCGTAGTAGGGCGGTATTTCATAGCCCTGATACAAAAAGGTGTCGAACCGTACCCACGGTCCGCCAGGCGTGTGGAGAAATTCCACCTTTCCCGCCCCCAGCGCGTTGACCCTGCACTCGATGGCAGCCCCGGTCACCTTGATGTCCTCCTGGGTGAAATCCAGCGGCACGCCTGCCGCAATGCGTATCTGCCACTTTACAATATCGATCCCCGTGACAAGCTCGGAAACAGGGTGCTCCACCTGCAGCCGGGTATTCATTTCCATAAAATAGAAGTTCTTTTCTTTGTCCAGTAAAAATTCCACCGTGCCGGCATTGACATAGCCCGCTGCCTTTGCCGCCTTCGCGGCGGTTTCGGTCAGCTTTTGCCGCAGCTCCTCCGATACCCCCGGGGAGGGGGACTCCTCAATGAGCTTCTGGTTGTTCCGCTGAATGGAGCATTCCCGCTCCCCCAGGCAAACCACCTGCCCGGCTTCGTCCGCCAGCAGCTGTACTTCAATGTGTTTTACAGGGTCGAGATATTTTTCCAGATAGACCCTGCCGTCTCCAAAGGCTTTTTCCGCCTCGCTGGAGGCGGTCTCATACGCTTTTTCCATATCCTCCGGGCGCTTGACCAGCCGGATCCCCTTGCCCCCGCCGCCGGAGCTTGCCTTGATGAGCACGGGATAGCCGATGGCTTCCGCCTTTTCCCGGGCTTCGCGCCAATCCCGCAGAATGTCCGTTCCAGGCGTGACAGGTACGCCGTTTTCCCGCATCAGCCGCCGGGCGCGATCCTTGTCCCCCATCTGGGAAATGACCTCCGCCGACGGTCCGATGAACGTGAGCCCATACTGCCTGCACTGACCGGCAAATTCGGCGTTTTCCGCCAAAAACCCATAGCCCGGGTGAATTGCCTGCGCCCCGGTCGCCAAAGCCGCGCTGAGAATGCGCCGGATATTCAGATAGCTGTCCTCCGCCCTGGCGCCGCCGATACATACCGCCTGATCCGCCATGGCGGCGTGGAGGGAATCTCTGTCCGCTTCGGAATACACCGCCACGGTGGAGATACCCATTTCCTTACAGGCGCGAATAATGCGAATGGCGATCTCGCCCCGGTTGGCAATCAGAATTTTGGTGAACACTCCACTTCATCCTTTCCAAAGACTGGAGAACCTTTCCTTCCAGTCCAAAGGCTAAAAAGCTTTTTTCAAATCGAATCTCGACGATTCTGTTTTTGGGATTTCGGAACTTTCTTACCGCCCGCGGTGGGAAAAAACAGTAAATCAGAAGCTCTCAATCTACAAGGGCAAAGGAAAATTCGGCGCTGACGCAGAGCTTCCCGTTCACCCTGCCCGTTCCCTTCGCGAAATAGAACTGTCCCCGCTGGCGGAGAAGCTCGCATTCCGTCTCTAAAGTATCCCCGGGCTTTACCTGCCCCCGGAACTTTACCTTGTCCAGCCCGGTAAACAGCGGCGTTTTCCCTGCCGCGTCCTCAAGGAGCAGCACACAGGCGGACTGCGCCATCATCTCGCACTGAATGACCCCCGGCACAACGGGGTTCCCCGGGAAATGCCCCTGCAAAAAGAATTCGTCCCCCCTGATGTGGCACTTGCCATGGGCCTTGCCATCTATCAGCTCCACCTCGTCCAGCAGCAGCATGGGCTCCCGGTGGGGCAGAAGCTTCTTGATCTCTTCCCTGTTCATAGCGCTTCTCCTTTATACAATGCGGAACAGGGGCTGGTCGTATTCTACCACCTGTCCGTTTATGGCGCAGACCTCCGCCACCGTGCCGTCTATTTCGGCAGGGATCTCATTCATCAGCTTCATCGCTTCGATAATGCACAGAATGTCTCCCTTCTTCACCTTGTCCCCCACCTCTACAAAGGGCTTGCTGTCGGGGGAAGCGGCGGCATAAAACACGCCCACCGTCGGGGAAGCCACAACGGTCCCCTCCGCTTTCGGGGCAGGCTCCGTCCCGATTGGGGTGGTTCCCGCTGGGGCAAAGGGAGAGCTTGCCCTCTGGGCAGGCATGGCGGCTGCCAGCGCCGCCGCGATCTCCTGCTTGCGCTCCAGCTTGATCGCCGCGTCTCCCTCCTGCACCTCCAGGGCAGTCAGGTCATTTTCCCGCATGACGCGGGCAAGTTCCTCAATGTGCTTGATGTCCAAGGAAAAAGCCTCCTTTTCGATATCGGGCTGAAGGGGCGAACGCCCAAGCCCGCAAATCAGTTCTCTATTTTCCGAAATGCCAGATACGCGTTGTGCCCGCCGAAGCCCAGGGACGCGGACAGCGCCAGCTCTACCGTGGCTTCTCTCGCCTGATTGGGCACGTAGTCCAGATCGCAGGCGGGGTCCGGCTCGCTGTAGCCGATGGTGGGGGGAACGATATCGTTTTTCACCGCCAGCGCGCAGACGATGGCTTCCACCGCCCCGGCAGCGCCCAGCATATGCCCCGTCATGGACTTGGTGGAACTGACCATGCACTTTCGCGCCGCTTCCTCGCCCAGCCCCTTTTTGATTGCCAGCGTTTCGCTGGAATCGTTCAGGGGCGTGCTGGTGCCGTGGGCGTTCACATAGATGTTCGCCGGGTCGGTTTTATCCCCCTCCGCCTCGTCATATGCCATTTTCAGCGCCGCCGCGCCGCCGATGGCTTCCGGGTGGGGGGCGGTGATGTGATAAGCGTCGCAGGTCACGCCGTAGCCGCACAGCTCGGCGTAGATTTTCGCACCGCGGGCTTTTGCGTGCTCATATTCCTCCAGGACCAGCGCTCCCGCGCCCTCGCCCATGACAAAGCCGTTCCTCCGGGCGTCAAAGGGCACGCAGGCGGACAGGGGGTCTTCGGTGGTGGAAAGGGCTTTCATATTGGCAAAGCCAGCCACGCCCACCGGCAAAATCGCCGCTTCCGCGCCGCCTGCCAGCACTGCGTCCAGATAGCCGTGCCTGATGGCGCGGTAGGCTTCGCCGATGGCATTGTTGCCCGTGGCGCAGGCGGTGACCACCGGCAGCGCTTCGCCCCGGAAATCGTGCTTGATGGCAATCAAGCCTGCTGCCATGTTCACGATCAGTGCCGGAATGAAAAATGGGGACACCCGGTGGGGACCCTTCTCCATCAGCGCCTGGTGCTGCTCGGAAAAGGTGTTGATGCCGCCGATGCCGGAGCCGAAATACGTGCCGATGCGCTCCGGGGGCAGGGTTCCCTTGATCCCGCTTTCCTCCACCGCCTGGGCGGCAGCCGCCAGAGCGTACTGGCAGAACAGGTCGTGCTTGCGCACGTCCGCCTTCTCCATGTATTGCAGGGGGTCAAAGCCTTTGACCTCCGCCGCGACCTTCACCTTATAGTCCGTAGTATCGAATTTGGTGATTTCCCCGATCCCGCATTTTCCCGCTTTCAGGCTTTCCCAAAATTCGGGAACGCTGTTTCCCACCGGGGTGATCGCCCCCATGCCTGTGATGACTACACGTCGCATTCAAATTCTCCTTTCGTGCCAACTGTCACCTTTCCGTCCTTGACTCTGGTCTTTCTCCAGATTCTAGATGCTAGATGCTAGATGCTGGATTAAGAACACGCCCTATTTCCAGTCTTGCTTTGATTTCTTCATTTTTCTTTTCTTTTCTCTTGACCTTCTCCAGTATCCAGCGTCCAGTATCTAGATCGCCAATCCACCGTCTACCCGGATCGTTTCCCCGGCGGCTTTTTCTTTTCGCTTCCCCCCCCCGCCTGCGGCGGGGGGGAAGCGATCATGAATCAAATCGCCAGCCCGCCGTCTACCCGGATCGTCTCCCCGGTGATGTAGTCCGATTCCGGGGAAGCCAAAAACAGCGCCACATTGGCAACGTCCTCCGGCGTGCCCATTTTTTTCATGGGCACCTGCTGCAGCAGGGGGTTGTCCTCCTTGATATCCTTTGTCATATCCGTGGCAATGAAGCCGGGGGCAATGCAGTTGCAGCACACGCCCCGACTGCCCAGCTCCTTGGCGATGGACTTGGACATGCCGATGAGACCCGCCTTGGAAGCGGCATAATTGACCTGTCCCACATTGCCCACCAGACCCGCAATAGAGCTGATATTGATAATTTTTCCGTACTTTTTCCGCATGAAATCCCGGTAGCAGGCGCGGGTCATGTGGAACGCGCCTTTCAGATTGATATCCAGCACCAAATCGTAGTCGTCGTCCTTCATGCCCACCATCAGACCGTCCCGGGTGACGCCGGCATTGTTCACCAGAATGTCCACCTTGCCCAAATCGGCTTTCACCGCTTCCACGGTCTCTTCCACAGCCTTTTCGTCCCGCACGTCGCACACATAGGCTTTCACCCTGCGCCCCAGCGCTTCGATCTCCCGGCAGGTCTCCTCGGCAGGCTCCGCCGGTCCTACATACACCACGGCAATATCCGCGCCGTTTTCCGCCAGCTTCAGGGCAATGGCTTTGCCCAAGCCCTGAGAGCCCCCGGTCACCAATGCGATTTTTCCTTCCAGTTTCATAAAACAGCCTTCCTTTCTCAGCCCTGCAAAGCGTTCACAGCCGCCTGCAGAGTTTCTACGTCTTCTACACGGAGGACCGTCGCGTCCTTTACCGTCTTTTTGATAAGCCCGCACAGGGTTTTCCCCGCGCCGCATTCTATAAAGGTGTCCACCCCCTGCGCCGCCAGGTTTTCCACGGTCTCCTGCCAGCGCACCGGGTTCTTGACCTGCTCTAAAAGCAGCTCCTTGGCGTTTTCTCCATAGGGCTGGGCGGTAAAATTGGCGTACACCGGCAGCCGGGGGCGCTTCATGAATATGTTTTCCAGCTCCCCGCGCAGCCGCTCCGCCGCGCCCGCCATCAGCGGGGAATGGAACCCGCCGCTGACTGCCAGCGGAACCGCTCTGCCGCCTTTCTCCGCCACACTGGCGCAGAAGGCTTCCAGCTCCGCTTTCTCCCCGGCAACCACCAGCTGCCCGGGGCAGTTGTAGTTCACCGCCCACACATGGGAGAATTCTCTGCAAAGCTGCTCCACTGTCTCGTTAGGCAGCTTCAGCACCGCCGCCATAGCACCGGGGCTCTGCTCTGCCGCTTCCTGCATGGCTGCTGCCCGCCGGCAGACAAAGGAGAAGCCGTCCTCCTCGGAGAACGCGCCGGAAAAGGTCAGCGCGGCTACCTCTCCCAGGGAAAAGCCCGCCGCGAAATCGGCGTGAACACCTGCTTCCTCCAGCGCCCGTGCCGCCGCCAAATCCACACAGTACAGGCAGGGCTGGGTATTTTTCGTGAGGGAAAGCTCCTCCGCAGTGCCGGAAAAGCACTGCTCCGACGTGCCGGGGCGCAGCTTGTCCGCTGTTTCAAACACCTGCCGCGCGGCAGGGCTTGTCTCAAACAGCGATTTCCCCATGCCGGAATATTGCGAGCCTTGTCCAGAGAATACGAATGCAATTTTTCCCATAACTATCACTGCTCCACTTGCTGTAGACTTTTTTCCTATCGGTCAGGCGCTATACTGTCCTCCTGGAATTTCCCCAGCGGGGAAATTCGCGAACGAAAACGGAACCCGTTTTCGTTTCTCCCTTGACCTGAAAAAACAAATGCAATTTTTCCCATAACTATCACTGCTCCACTTGCTGTAGACTTTCTTTCTATCGGTCAAGCGCTATACCGTCCTCCTGAAATTTCCCCAGCGGGGAAATTCGCGAACGAAAACGGAACCCGTTTTCGTTTCTCCCTTGACCTGAAAAAACAAATGCAATTTTTCCCATAACTATCACTGCTCCACTTGCTGTAGACTTTTTTCCTATCGGTCAAGCCTTTTTCTCGTCCTTCTGCTCCTGCTGTTCCGCTGCTTCCATGTTCTGCTCAGGCTGGTTCGCTTCGTTGATTGCGTTAGTGACCAGGTTTCTCAAATAGACATTCAGGTCGCCGTAAGCGTCCTTGATCCCGGCTTTTACCGCCTCTCTGACTACAAAATACAGGATCGCAATGCCGACGGCTGCCCAAAAAACGGTAAAAATAATTGGTTCCATCAGAATCGCTCCTTCCTCAGCTCAGCCAGCGCCCGGCGGTCTTCAACACCTCTTCCGCTTCCGTAAACATCTCTTTGATGATCTCCGCGGCGGGCTGCTCCCGGTTTACCATGCCGGCAATCTGCCCGGCAAGGAAATCCCCCGTCTTTTCGTCGCCCTCCACGGCGGCGCGGTACAGCGCACCGCCGCCCAGCTTTTCCAGCTCCTCGTCAGACATGGTGCTGTACTCCGCCTTGAGGTAATCCTTCGAGAACTGGTTCTTGATCTGCCGCACCGGGTGCCCCAGCCGCTTGCCGGTCACCATGGTGGAAATATCGTTTGCTTTCAGCACTTTTTTCTTGTAATTGGGGTGAACGCCACACTCATGGGCGACCAGGAACCTGGTTCCCACCTGCACGCCTACGGCGCCCAGCTGGAACGCCGCCGCGATCCCCCTACCGTCGCCGATGCCGCCTGCGGCTAAAACCGGCAGGTCGGTGGCGTCGCACACCTGGGGGACCAGCACCATAGTGGTCAAATCCCCCACGTGCCCGCCGGATTCTCCTCCCTCGGCGATCACGGCGGAAGCGCCCGCCTTGGTCACCAGCTTTGCCATGCCCACGGAAGCCACCACAGGGACCACCTTGACCCCTGCTTCCAGCCACATAGGCATATAGCGGGAAGGGTTCCCCGCGCCGGTAGTCACCACCGCCACGTGCTCGTCGGCGGCAAGCTTTGCCACCTCGTCGGCAAAGGGGGACATGAGCATGATATTCACGCCAAAAGGCTTATCCGTCAGGCTTCTGGCAATGTCGATCTCCTGTTTCAGGTGCTCGGCGCTAGCGTTCATGGCGGAAATGATGCCCAGCCCGCCGCCGCTAGATACGGCAGCCGCCAGCTTTCCATCGGAGATCCACGCCATACCGCCCTGGAAAATGGGGTATTCGATTCCAAGCAAATCGCAAAGAGGTGTTTTTATCATATCAAAAGCTCCTTTTTATCAGATCGTTTTTACCATCGAATCACGCAGGACGCGCTGGAAAGTCCCCCTCCTCGTCAGGCTTCGGCTTTGCCGCTCGAAGTGCTGCTGTCTGCAGCCCATCTTCGCTTTTCAGCCGAGCCTTCCTCTCCCCAAAAAGTCTGACGACTTTTTGGGGTTTTGAAAAGCTTACCACTTGACAACGCACGCTGCGCTGGATAAACCGCCTCCAAAGGCAGAAAGGACAACAATATCCCCGGGCTGCAAAAGCCCTGCCCGGTTGATTTCGTCCAGCAAAATCGGCTCGCTGGCGGAGGAGGTGTTGCCGTATTTTTCAATGTTGACAAAGAATTTCTCCGGGGCGATCTCCGGCAGCCTGCGCCGGGCTTCGTTGATAATGCGGTAATTTGCCTGATGGGGGATCACCGCCTGGACCTGCTCCCCGGTAACGCCCGCCTTTTCCATGACGGAGCGGATATCGTTCACCATGGAGGTCACGGCAAATTTATAGGTTTCCTGCCCCTGCATGTTCACCTTGTTTTTGGGCATTTCCCGTTCATAAAACGGCGAATTATTCCACCAGGTGGGAATGGAGATGATGTCGTCCCCACCCTTTGTGTGCAGCTCGGACGCCAGATAATTGTCTCCCTCGCCCAGCACTGCCGCGCCCGCACCGTCGCCGAAAATGCAGCAGGTGCTCCTGTCCGTCCAGTCCAGCAGCCCGCTCATGCGCTCGGCGCTTACCACCAGCACCTTTTTGACCGCCTTTCTGGCAAAAAAGCCCGCCGCCACGTCCAGCCCGAATAAAAAGCCGGGGCAGGCAACATTTATATCAAAGGCGGGGCAGTGGGCGCCCAAACGGTTCTGCACCATGCCGCCAAGCCCCGGGGAAATGGTATCCGCGCTGATGGTGGGCGCGATGATCAAATCCAGCTCCTCCGGGCGCACCCCGGCGCTGTCCAGCGCCCGGCGGGCGGCTTCCACGCCCAGCTCCGTCACTGTTTCCGTGGTGCAGACATGGCGCTGCTTCACACCGACCCGTTTTGTGATCCATTCGTCAGAGGTTTCCACCATCTGAGAAAGGTCGTCGTTGGTCACGATACGTTCCGGCACAAAGCTGCCCGTGCCTAAAATCCGAAAGCTCATTGCCTGCTCCTTTCCATTCTGCTTTTCCCCGATCTCTGCGAGAGAAAACGGGGAGAATCTAACTTTTTAATTGTACCGAAAAAAGCCGGATTTGTCAAATCCTCCCACCGATGGCGGGAAGCCTTCCCTCCCCTCGGCAAAACCTGACAAAGCCCGGCTTTTTTTCCGCAAATTATAATGCAAATCCACCGCCGACCCCCAGCACCTGCCCGGTGACAAAGGTGTTTTCCGCAAGGAACAGCATGGCGTCCGCCACCTCCTCCGGCGTGCCGATCCGCCCTAAGGGCGTTTCTTCCTCCAACGCCTGCATATCCTCCGCTGACAGGTCTCCGTTCATGGGAGTGTCTATCACGCCAGGGGAAACGCAGTTCACCCGAACGCCAGAGGGGCCCACCTCCTTCGCCAGCGCCCTGGTCAGCCCGATCACCGCCGCTTTTGAGGCGGAATACGCTGCTTCGCAGGAAGCCCCCACCTCACCCCAGATGGAAGCCACGTTGATGATGTTCCCCCTGTGCTGCCGGAGCATGGGCGGCAGCGCCCTGCGGCAGCACAGGAAAACGCCGGTACAGTTCACGGCGAACAGCCCGTTCCAGTCCCCCAGGCTCATGTCGGGCAGCAGACCCTTCCAGTCCGCCCCGGCGTTGTTGACCACCGTGTCCAAAAAGCCGAAGTGCTTCTCCGCCCGGCAGAACAGCTCCTCCACCTGCCGCTCGTCCTTTAAGTCTGCGGGAAAAATCTCCGCGTCGCCGCCCAGCAGCTTGATCTGCTCTGCCGTTTCCCTGGCAGCGGCTTCCCCGGTGTGAAAATGCAGCGCCACGCCCCAGCCCTGCCTGGCAAACGCCAGCGCCGCGGCTCTTCCGATCCCGCCGGACGCCCCGGTGATCAGCACATTGCTCATAATTCAAACTCCCCCCGTTCATATAAAATCGCGGAAAGCGCCGCTAAAGGCGCTGTTTCCGTCCGTAAAATGCGGCTGCCCAGCGTGAGCAGCTTCGCGCCGCAGCTTTCCGCCAGCGCCGCTTCCTCCGGGGCAAAGCCGCCCTCAGGTCCCACAAACAGAAACAATCGGTCCCCTGCCGTTTGCAGCGCTTCCTTCAGGCTGGCTGTGCCGTTTTCATAGCAGAATAAAATCGTTCCCCGGGCGGCGGCAAGCTCCAGCGCCTTTTGCAAGGGCAGCGGGGGTAAAACCTCCGGCACCCTGCCCCTGCCGCTTTGCTGGGCGGCTTCCAGCGCCACCTTTTGCAGCCGCGCCAGTTTCTTTTCCATGGATTTTCCGTCCGGGCGGGAGATGCACCGGGCGCTTTCCACCGGCAGGATCTCCACCGCGCCCAGCTCCACAGATTTCTGCACCACGGTTTCCAGCTTGTCCCCCTTGGGGAAGCACTGGCACACCGTCACCCGGGTTTTCGGCTCGCCCCGGCTGTCAACCACCCTGTCCACCCGGACCAGGGCGCCGTCCTCCCGGCATTCCAGCAGGGTGCACAGGAAATCCTTTCCCGTTCCGGCGCAGAGGACCGCAGTCTCTCCCGGGCGCATTCGCAGCGACCGCACCATGTGCAGCCCGTTTTCCCCGCCCACGAAATATTCCCCTGCGGGCTCCTGTTCCACAAAAAATCTGGGCATGGCTGGCTTCTCCTTTTCCTGGGGTTTTCCTTTTCTGCATTGTACCTTTCCCGCCCGTATTTTGTCAATGCCGCCGGTTCCCAGATTGTTCATGACTTTTTCATTCTTTTGTGCTATACTAGTCGTTAGTTATTAGTTGTTAGTTGTTAGACGCCTTTCGGCACCTGTAAAAAAGTTAAATCATTGGGAGGGGAGATCATGAAACGACGTATTGCCACCGGGCTGATCGCGGTCTGCCTGCTGCTGTGCTGCTCCGGCTGCTCCTTTTCCTCCTTTGATACCAAAAACCTTATGGCGCCTCCCAAGGTCAATGAGGACCAGCGGGCGATCCAGGAGCTGCTGCAGGGCGACCGCCCGGATATCTCCTTCGTCTATCCCCAAAACGGCGAGTACCGTTCCGCCGTTATCATGCACGATTTCACCGGGGACGGGGTAAAGGACGCCGTGGGCTTTACTTCCTCCGACAACAGCAACCCCGGCGGCGTGGAGGTGCAGTTCCTGGTAAAAACCGAAACGGGCTGGGAATCCATTGCCACCTTCCAGAACACCGCCCTGCAGGTGGACAGGGTCTGCTTCGGCAAGCTTTCCCAAACGGGGCGCAGCCTGGTGCTCATCGGCTGGGGCAGCACCGCCGGGACCACCGGGCGCACCGCCGCGGTCAACGCCTATGTCTGCGGGCTCAGCGGCAGCGTTACGGAATACCCGCTGGGGGCTTACGCGGAAATGGCTGTCACCGATTTCAACAACGACGGCGTGCAGGAGGTCTTCACCGTGGATAAATTCCTTCCCGCCGAGGCGGAGGGGGACGAGCCCACCCCTGCCAGGGCAAGGCTTTTCGCCTGGAACAGGGGCGGCATGGAGGAAATCTACAGCGTGGACGCGGACAACTCCATTTCCAGCTACCTGTCCGCCACCTTTGGACAGTTGACCGCCTCCCTCTACGGCGTGGTGCTGGACGGCATGAAGGCGGACGGCAGCATCAGCACCCAGGTTTTTTACTGGGACCAGGATTCCCTGCAAAACGCCCCGGAGGGGGTCAATACCGAGGAATACAATAACCCGTTCCTGCGCCCCTCGTCCTCACCCATTCTGTCGAGGGACTTAAACGGCGACGGCATTTTGGAGATACCTACCATATCCACGCCGCCGGAGCTGCCCGTGGAGACCGTGCCGGACGCCACCAGCTATCAGGTGAACTGGCGCCGCTTCCAGCCCGGTTCCCAGCAGCACCGCACCGTGCTGCGCACCATGATGAATCCCACGGAAAACTACTGGTTCCGCCTTCCCCTTTCCCTGGCGGGAAAGATCGCCTCCACCAACGACACCGCCCGGCGCACGGTGACCTATATGGAAATTATCCAGTCGGAGGAAGACGGCAGCTACCTGCTGGGGCAGCCGCTGTTCGCCATTCGGGTGTTTACCCGTTCCGCCTGGGAGAGCCGGGGCGCCAGCAGCGGCTATGAACAGCTTGCCGCGCAGAGCGATTCCGTTTACGGCATTCAGGTGTTTACCAGAGACAGCGTTATGCTGCAAAGCATTGCGCAGATCAAGGAAAATTTCAAGCTTCTCAGCGAATCCTAGCGGCAAGCCGCCTCAGGCGCTGAAGTCCCAGCTTTTCGTGATTTCCCCCTAACTGAAAGGAGAACTGTTCCATGAAAAAAATACTGGTGGTAGAAGACGAACAGAACATTCGGGAATTTGTAGTCATCAACCTGGAGCGCGCCGGTTACCAGACCGTGGAAGCGGAAAACGGCGAGCAGGCGCTGGAGCTGTACCAGAGCGCCCAGGGAGATTTCGACGTGGCAGTGCTGGATATCATGATGCCCGGCGCTTACGACGGGCTGGCTGTCTGCAAGGAGCTGCGCCGGCAGAACAGCTCCATCGGCATTATCCTGCTCAGCGCCCGCACCCAGGAAATGGACAAGGTGAGCGGGCTGATGATGGGCGCGGACGATTACGTGACCAAGCCCTTCTCCCCCTCCGAGCTGGTGGCGCGGGTGGACGCCGTGTACCGCCGGGTGGCGCTTGCCGCCAGGAACCGGGAAAACAATGTGGTGGACGAGCTGCGGTCCGGGGATTTTACCCTGAACCTGCGCAACCGCTCCCTGAAAAAAGGCGACAAGCCCATTGAGCTGACGCAGGTGGAATTTCAAATCATGGAGTATTTCTTTTCCAATCCCGGCGTCGCCCTGCCCCGGGGGGATATTTTGAAGCACGTTTGGGGCGGTGGCTATGTGGGCGAGGAAAAAATCGTGGACGTGAACATTCGCCGCCTGCGCATGAAGGTGGAGGAGCAGCCCTCCGCCCCTGCCCATATCGTCACCGTGTGGGGGCTGGGGTACCGCTGGGAAGTTTAGTTGTTAGCTGTTAGTTGTTAGTAATTAGAAGAAGGGCAAAGGCGGTAACCGCGGGACTGATTTTTCATGAAAAATTTCCCAGCTGAAAGGAAAACGGTTCCCCTGTTCTAAATATCCAGTATCCAGAATCCAGCGTCCAGCATCTAAAATCGCGTCGAAAGGAGGGGGATCCGTGACAAAAACAAGGAAAAGCATTTCCCGCCGGTGGTTCGTGAACACCATAGGCGTGGCGTTTGCCGTGCTCACCATTTCCATCGTTTCCCTGTCCATCACGGCGCAGACCTCCACCTACAGCGGCATTGAGCAGGCGTTGACCGGGCGTGTGGACGAGCTGCTGAACTGGCTTTCCGCCGACAGCGGGGGATATGGCAGCGTATCGGAATTTACCGCCGTCGCCCGGGATTACATCGAGCAGTTCCGCGATAAAAACGAAATGGAGATCATGGCGCTGAACCGCACCGGCAGCGTGTTCACCACCTCCACGGGCTTTGAGCCCGACCAGTCTCAGGATATGCCGGATTACGAAGCCGCCCTGTTCAGCCCGGAAAATTCCGGCAAATGGGTGGGAGAGCTCAATTCCGGCGAGCGGGTCATGGCGATCACCCGGGTGATCCGGGACGACGGCGGGGGGCTGATTGGCTCCGTCCGTTACCTGGTTTCCCTGGAAAAAGCGGACCAGCAGATCGGCAGGACCGTTCTGGCGCTGGTGGCGGCGGGCATTTTTATCATGCTGCTCATCAGCCTGTCCGGCATGTATTTTATCCGTTCCATCCTTCTCCCGGTGCGGCAGGTCAGCGCCGGGGCAAAGCAGATCGCCGGGGGCAATTTTGACGTGCGTATCCCAAAGGCGCGGGACGACGAGCTGGGCGACCTGTGCGATTCCATCAACGACATGGCGGGAGAGCTTGCCGCCACGGAGCAGATGAAAAACGACTTTATTTCCTCCGTGTCCCACGAGCTGCGCACCCCCCTGACCGCCATCAAGGGCTGGGCGGAAACGCTGCAAAGCGGCACGGAGCCCAAAACCACCGAAAAGGGCGTGAATGTGATCATTCGCGAGTCGGAACGCCTTTCCGGGCTGGTGGAGGAGCTGCTGGATTTCTCCCGTCTGCAAAGCGGGCGAATGCGCCTGCTGGTATCCCGCATTGATATCCTGGCGGAGCTGGACGAGGCGGTCTATCTGTTCACCGAGCGCGCCAGAACAGAGCAAAAGCAGCTGAATTATGAAGAAAACACGGTGCTGTCCCCTGTTTACGGCGATGTGAACCGCCTGCGGCAGGTCTTTGTCAATATTATCGACAACGCCTTGAAATATACGGAAGCCGGGGGAGAGATCACCGTGTCCTCCGCGGAGGAAAACGGCAGTATCCGTGTAACGATCCGCGATACGGGCTGCGGCATTCCCGAGGAACACCTTCCCAACGTAAAGAAGAAATTCTATAAAGCCAATCAGCTGGTCCGGGGCTCCGGCATTGGGCTGGCGGTGGCGGACGAGATCATCGCCATGCACGGCGGCACGCTGGAGGTGACAAGCCAGGTGGGCGTGGGCACCACCGTCACCATCAGCCTGCCTACCTGCGAAACGCTGGAAGCCCACCCGGAGCGCGTCGACACCCCGGAGATCCAAAAATTGCTTCAGGAAAGGAACGAGCAGAACCATGAGTAAAAAAATCACGTCCATTGGCGGACAGGCCCTGATGGAGGGCATTATGATGGTGGGTCCCCGCCGCACGGTGGCTGCCTTTTGCAGCGAAACGGGGGAAATCTCCACCGAGGATATCGAATACACCCGCATCACCCAGAAATATCCCATTTTGGGGAAACCCTTTCTTCGGGGGATTTTCGCCATGATAGATTCCTTCCGCATGGGCTACAAGGCGCTTTCCCTCTCTGCCGACAAGATCACCGAGGACACCGGCGAGGAGGAGCTGACCGGGCTTGACAAGTGGCTCAATGACCATCTGGGCGAAAAAATGACCGGGATCATCATGGGCGTCGGCGCCGTGCTGGGCGTAGCGCTGGCGATTTTGCTGTTCTTCTTCCTGCCCACCTGGCTCTTTAACCTGCTGGAAGCCGCCGTGCCCGCCGAAATCGGAGGGTTCCGCTCCATTTTTGAGGGCGTTCTGCGCATTGGCATTTTTGTGGGGTATATCCTGCTGATCTCCCTCATGCCAGATATCAAGCGCACCTTTCAGTATCACGGCGCGGAGCACAAAACTATTTTCTGCTATGAAAACGACCTGCCCCTGACAGTGGAAAACGTGAAAAAGCAGGGGCGCTTCCACCCCCGCTGCGGCACAAGTTTTTTGATCCTCATGCTGCTTTTGAGCATTATCGTGGGCTTTTTCATTCCCTTTTCCAATCCCGTTGTGCGCACGCTGGTAAAGCTTTTGTGCATTCCCGTCATTGTAAATATCGGTTATGAAATCCAGAAATACTCCGCCCGCCACCCAAACAGCCCGATCCGTTTCCTGGTGGCGCCCGGGCTGTGGATGCAGCGCATTACCGTAAAAGAGCCGGACGACAAGATGATAGAAGCCGCCATCACCGCCATGGAAGCGGTGATCCCGGAAAACGGCGAGGACCTGATCCAATGACCTGCCGGGAGCTGTATTTAGCCGCCCGAAAACAGCTTGGGGACGCCGGCATAGAAGACCCCGGCACGGACAGCCTGCTGCTGGCGGAAGCCTTTTTGGGTCTGAACCGCACCGGGCTTGCCCTGCACGGCGGGGAAACCCCGGAAAAGGAGCGGGAATCCGCTTTCCTTGCCGCGGTGCAGGAGCGCCTTGCCCGCCGCCCCCTCCAATACATTTTGGGCAGCTGGGAATTTATGGGGCTGACCTTGAAGGTCGGCGAGGGCGTCCTTGTGCCCCGGGAGGATACCACCACAGCCGTGGAAGCCCTTGCGCAGCGGCTTTCCGGGCAGCCAGCTCCCCGGGGGCTGGACCTTTGCGCGGGAACGGGCGCCATGGCGCTGGGGCTCTGCACGCTGCTGCCCCATGCGAAGATCACCTGTCTGGAGCTTTCCGACTGGGCATTTCCTTATTTGGAGCAGAACCTTGCCGCCTATCCCCAGTATGATATCAAAGCGCGGCGGGGGGACATTTTACAGCCGGAAACGGCGGAACGCTTTCCTCCAAAAAGCCTTGATTTTATTGTGTCCAACCCGCCCTATATCCCCACCGGACAGCTTGCTTCCCTGCAGCCGGAGGTACGAAACGAGCCTGCTTTGGCGCTGGACGGCGGCGGGGACGGGCTGCGGTTCTACCGCGCGCTCTGTTCCCTGTGGCTGCCGCTGTTAAAGCCCGGCGGCGTGCTTTCCGTGGAGATCGGCGAGGAGCAGGGGGAAGCTGTTTCCTCCCTGTTTGCCCGCCACGGGCTTGCGCAAATTGAAATTTATAAGGACTGGGCAGATTTTGACCGCTGCGTCATCGGCACAGTGCCGGAATAATTTCTCCCCCTCGCGGACCGTGCGGGGGATTTTTCGTGTTTTTCGAACAATTCCCACAACGGCGCGCGCCTTTCCCTAAAATTCCCTTGACCTGTTTCCCTCTCCTAAGATATGATGGAAATGCCCCGACAAAAGAAAGCAAGGAAAGTCGGGACAATGTGATAACTTCAGGATATACTTTGCTTACAGCGGAAAGGAATTGCCATGGATTGGACAAAGGCGGTCAGCGAAGCGGTAAGCTACATGGAAAGTCACCTCACCGAGGATATCACCCTTTCCGATGTGGCGGAGCACGTTGCTATTTCCCCCTTTTATTTTCACAGGGGGTTCAGCCTTCTGTGCGGCTATTCCGTGATGGAATATGTCCGCAGCCGCAGAATGGCACGGGCAGGGGAAGACCTGCTTGCCACCGGCGCCACCGTGACGGAGCTTGCCATGAGGTACGGATACGATTCCCCCGACAGCTTTGCAAAAGCCTTTACCCGCTTCCACGGAAGCAGCCCCCTGGCAGTGCGCCGGGAAAATGCGGCGGTCAAAGCCTTCCCGCCGCTGAAGCTGGCAGTTTCCCTGAAGGGCGGGTGCGGCATGGAGTACCGAATGGTCAAAAAGGAAGCCTTTTCCGTTTGCGGAGTGTCAAGGGTGTTCCGTTATTCCACGGCAAAGCAGGATATCCCCCTGTTTTGGGAGGAGCATTTCGCCTCAGGAAAGGGAAAAGAAATACTCGGAAGGTTCGGGGTCAATATTGACCCTGAAATGGGGCACGAGACCTTTGAATATCTGATCGCCGACCTTTACGACCCTGGGTTGGAGCTTCCCGCAGGAACGGTGGTAAAGGCCATTCCCGCCTTTACCTGGGCGGTCTTCCCCTGCCGGGGGGCGCTGTCCCATTCCCTGCAAAGCACCAACATCAGGATATTTTCCGAGTGGCTCCCGGCGCTGCGGGACTATGAATTTGCCGCGGGGTACTGTGTGGAGCTGTACGACGACCCCGCAAAATACCCAAAGGGGACTGCCGACGAAAACTATTACGCTGAAATATGGCTCCCTGTCCGCAGAAAATAACAGGAGGAAACAACATGGAACTGGAACAATGCAAAAAAGAAGCCTTTACCGTCATTGGCAAAGAGGGCTCTACCCTGGACGGAGCCGGGTTCATTCAAAAGCTGTGGGACGCCGCAAACTCCCGCTTCCCGGAAATTGAACCGCTGGCAAAGAAGGACGAAAACGGGAAGCTCATAGGTATCTGGGGAGCGATGTCCGATTTTTCCCGCTCCTTTCAGCCCTGGGAAAATTTTGAACAGGGGCTGTACCTCGCCGGGGCGGAATGCCGGGACGACGCCGAGTCCCCTGCCGGCTGGACAAAATGGGTCGTGCCCGGGTATGAATATATCCGGGTAAAATGCGACGGCGGCGACGTCTTTTCTCAGGCGCTCTGCTATCTGGAGGAGCAGGGGCTTTCCCTGGCAGGCGCCGTTCACGATTTTACCGACCCCCGGACCGGGGAAAACTATATGTACTTTCCCATCAGGCGGCTGTGAGCCGTTTCCCATTGACTTCCCATCAAAGGGTGGTTTTGGAAAGCTCGAAAATTACACGGTCAAAAAGTTCCCGCAGGTCAGAACGGACTGCGGGAGTTTTTCTGTACGGAAAAGTTTTGCTTGACTTTTTGCTGCCCGCTGGTATAATAAGTATAACTTTTCATACTTTTTATAATAGGAGGTGTTTTCATGGCACAGCCAAAAATACCGAAAGGAAAAGCCATCGCCACCGCGAAGGTCGGGGAAAAGGGGCAGATCGTGATCTCCAAGGAGATCCGGGATATGTTTTCCATTTCCCCGGGGGATACTCTGTTACTGCTGGCGGACGAGGAGCGGGGCATCGCCATGGTCAAGGCGGACGATTATTTGAATTTCGCCGGGTCTATCATAGACGCCATACAGAACCCGAAGAAAGAGGAGGGACAGCCTTGAACGTGCTGACTGTTGAAAAGCTTCGCAAAAGCTATCCGGGCTTTTTGCTGGACGACGTTTCCTTTGCCGTGCCGGAGGGGGACATCATGGGCTTCATCGGGCGAAACGGCGCGGGAAAAACCACCACCCTCAGCTGCCTGTTGAACCTTGTGCACCCGGACAGCGGGGAGATCACCTTTTTCGGGCTTCCCTTCGCCCAAAACGAATGGGAGATCAAGCAGAAGCTGGGGTTCGTCTCCGGCGGCGTGGACTACTACCCCCGCAAGAAGCTGGGGACTATCACAAAAGTGACGAAAGCCTTTTACCGCGATTGGGACGACGCCGCCTACCGCCGCTATCTTTCCCTGTTCCAGCTTTCGGAGGAGAAAACCCCTTCGGCGCTTTCCGCGGGCATGAAGGTGAAGTATTCCCTTGCGCTAGCGCTTTCCCACCATGCCCGGCTGCTCCTGCTGGACGAACCCACCAGCGGGCTGGACCCGGTCTCCCGGGAGGAGCTTCTGGACATTTTCCTGACTCTTGTCCGGCAGGAGGGCGTGTCCATTCTGTTCTCCACCCACATCACCGCCGATCTGGAAAAATGCGCCGATTCCATCACCTATATCCGAAACGGCAGCCTGCCCTTTACCGGGAATATCGGGGAATTTCAGACGCGGTACCGTCTGCTGCACTTCCCCGAGGGGAAGAAGCCGGAGGGGACTGCCGGTCTGATCGGCTTGAAGCAGGAAAAGGTGGGCTTTTCCGCACTGTTCCCGGCAAACCTGCCTGTTCCTGCCAATGCGCAGGCGCAGACCGCAACCTTGAGCGATATCATGGTCCACATGGAGCATAAAAGCTTTTCAGAAGGGGAGGGTACAGTATGAAACAGCTTGTAAAAAAGGAATTTATCCTTGCTGCTCACCCCACCGGGTTTTTGTTTTTGGGGCTCGCCGCCATGATGCTGATCCCCAATTACCCGCTGACCGTCACCTTTTTCTATCCCTGCCTGGGCACATTTTTCATCTGCATGACCGCCCGGGAGAACCGGGATATTTTCTACACCATGCTGCTGCCCGTGAAAAAGCGGGAGCTGGTGAAAGCCCGCTTCCTGATGTGCGGCATTTTTCAGACGGCGCAGGTGCTTCTCTGCGTGCCCTTCTGCTTTCTCCGCGCCCTGTACCCGCCGGAGGGCAACGTGGTGGGCATGGACGCGAATTTCGCCCTGCTGGGCTTTGGGCTTCTGCTGATGGGGCTTTTTAACATCGTTTTCTTCCCCATGCACTACAAGGACCCCAATAAGGTCGGCGTTCCTTTCCTCATCGGCTCCGTGGTCATGTTCCTCGGCATCGGCATTGCGGAGACCCTGCCCCATATCGTCCCCTTTGTCCGAGACAGGCTGGACACGCCACTGTTTGCCTTTCTGCCGGAAAAGCTTCTCTGCCTGCTTCTGGGCGCGGCCCTTTACTTTCTTTTGACCGCCCTTGCCTGCCGCAGGAGCCAAAATTCTTTTGAGGCGCTGGATATTTCCTGACAGCCCGTATCGGAACCATTATCAAAGGACGCTTTCTTTTTGGAAAGCGTCTTTTTTCCGTTTTTCCCAGTTCGGCGGCTTTCGTGGAAAATCCTTTTTTTGAAATGGGCGCTTTTGTTCCCCGCCGCGCGGGCTGCCAAAATTTTTGACAGCCCGCGAAAGCAGGTTGATAGGAAAATCTTCCTGTGCTAAAATAATTGCAAGCAATCATCACAGAGGAGGATACAGATGAACAGAACACTTTCCAAAATTGGCGCGGGCATGGTTACCGCGGCAGTTTTTCTTTTTGCCGTATGCCTGCTGGTGGACTTCAGCTTTGGCTCATACCTTGTCTGTATGTTTCTGCCCATCGGGTACATCATGATGGCGGCAGGCTTTCAAAATGAAAGCGACGAGGCGCACCGGGTCGCGGCAAATGTGGGAATGGCTTTCGCCGCCATATATGTCGTATTGATTTTCCTGGTGTATTTCGCGCAGGTGACAAATGTGCGGCTGGACCACATGACGGAGCAGGCGCTGATGATCTTGGACTTCAAAAGGGGCGGGCTGATTTTCAGCTACGACCTGCTTGGGTACGGGATCATGGCTCTTTCCACATTTTTTCTGGGGCTGTCCCTGAAGGCAAAGAGCCGCCCTGACAAATGGCTGAAGCTTCTACTGACGCTCCACGGGGTATTCTTCCCCGGCTGCTTTTTCCTGCCCATGACCACGATTTTCCACGGCATGTCCGACGGAAGCACCAGCCCGGGCGGCGTTGCTGCCCTTGTATTCTGGTGCGCCTATTTCTTCCCCATAGGGATATTGGCGTTCTTTCATTTCCAGGGCAGAGACAAAAATGTAAAGTGATTGTAAATCGGGCGATCCTATGATATACTAAATAATATCTATCTGCCGCGCAGGATCGGCGAAAAATTCAGAAAGGAGAATGCAGATGAAGCTGCTGAAAAAGCACGCGAAATGGTTTATGGACAGAGTCACCAGGGACCGGCTGGATTCCACCGCCGCTCACAGCGCGTTTTTCCTCATCATCTCCTTTCTTCCCTTTATCGCCCTGGTTCTGACGCTGATGCAGCGCATTCACTTTTCCTCCGGCGTGCCCATTCTGGAAGCCGCTTTAGGGCTGTTCCCGGACGCGGTGGCGTCCTTTGTGGAGGGGCTGTTCCCCAGCCCGCTGGAATCCACCGGCGTGCTGCCCGTCGCCATCATCACGGCGGTGTGGTCGTCTTCCATGGGCATGATTGCCATTATCAAGGGACTGGACCAGATTTACGAGGTAAAGGAGACCCGGAACTATTTCCTGATGCGGGCAATGGCGGTGCTGTATGTGCTGGGCTTTGCCGTGGTCATTCTGCTTACCGCCGCCCTGCTGCTGTTCGGCTCTACCATTTATAACTACCTGTTGCAGCACTCGCCGCCGTTTTTCGCCACGCTGCTGATGAATTTCAAATCTCTGGTGGGCTTTATCCTGCTGTTTTTGTTTTTCACGCTGATGTTCTGCTTCCTGCCCCGGCGCAGGATCAGGTTTATCCACAATCTGGCGGGGGCGGCTTTCGGCGCTGCCGGGTGGGTGCTGTTTTCCTTTTTCTTCTCCCTGTTTGTGGAAAACTTCTCCAATTTCTCCATTTACGGAAGCCTGGCAACACTGGTGGTCCTGATGTACTGGCTGTTCTTCTGTATGTATATCCTGTTTTTGGGTGCCGAGGTCAGCATGTGGCTGGAATCCAGCGGGATCCAGAACGATTTGAAAAATTTAGCCAAAAAACGGAAAAAGGCGCGGGAACGGAAAAAGAGAGAGCGGGCGGAAGAACTGCCGGAAAAGCAGTGAGCCGCCTGCCTGGGAAAGGAATATTTTCAGTATGAAAAAAATCGTTGTCATCGACGGGCAGGGCGGCAAAATGGGCGCCGCGCTCACGTCTCAATTAAAAGCCGCCGGGCTTTCCGCCCGGATCATCGCCATTGGGACCAACTCCGCCGCCACCGCCGCCATGCTGAAGGCTGGGGCGGACGCAGGCGCTACCGGGGAAAATCCTGTGGTAGTCAACTGTGCCGACGCGGACATTATCGCCGGACCCATGGGCATTATCACCGCCAACGCCCTATATGGGGAGATCACCCCGAAAATGGCGGCCGCCGTCTCGGAAAGCACGGCGCAGAAGCTGCTGATCCCCGTGAACCGCTGCTCTGTTACCGTGGTGGGCGTGGAGGAGCTGTCTTTGGGGGATTACGTGAAGCTGGCGGCGCAGAAGGCAAAGGAAATCCTGACACAGGCGGGAAACACACTATGACCCCTCAGGAAGCCATCGCCCTCTGCCTGACCAAAAAGGGCGCTTATCTCGATTACCCTTTCGGTCCCGATTCTGTAATCGTAAAGGTTGGGAAAACCGCGGAGCGCCCGGGCAGGATATTCGCTCAGATTTTCCCCCTGCGGGGAAAGGACTGCATGACCCTGAACTGCGACCGCAGCACAGGGGACTTTTACCGTCAGCTTTTTCCGGGCGTTGTGGTGCGGGGGTACCACTGCCCGCCGGTGCAGCAGCCTTATTTCAACACCTTTCCTCTGGACGGCTCTGTGCCGGACGAGATGATCCGGGAAATGACGGAGCACAGCTACCGCACGGTGGTGAATAAGCTGACAAAGGGTGTGAGAGAGGAACTGGGGCTTTCCGGCGCTTCTCCCTGAAAGGAAACAGTTTTTATGGAGCTTTGGGATATTTATGACGAAACCGGCAGAAAAACCGGGCGCTTCCACGTGAGGGGAACGCCCATGCAGCCGGGGGACTGCCACTTAGGCGCGATCATCGTGGTGGTGAACCACAGCAGGGAGATCCTCTGCACCCTGCGCAGCCCGGAAAAGAAGCTGTACCCCGGAATGTGGGAAAACACCGGCGGCGGAGCACTGGCGGGGGAAACCAGCCGGGCTGCCGCCGTGCGGGAACTGCGGGAGGAAACCGGCATTCACGCCACGCCGGAGGAGCTTGTTTTCCTCTATCGGGTCAAAACGATAGAGCCGAACGGCAACGGAGCCTGGCTTTTCAACGATGTTTACGGTCTCCGCCGGGAGCTGGACACAAAGGACGTGGCGCTTCAGCCCGGGGAAACGGCAGACGCAAGGTGGATCCCCTATGAAGAATGGGAGCAAAAGGCGAGGGGCGCGGAGATTCTCTCCCCCGCCGGACCGAACAACGAAGAATTTTTTGCGATTCTCCGCCGGTTCGTAGAGGAAGCGGGCTTTTAAGATATTTCTTTTCATGGATAGACCATAGAAAACCCTGCGGCGGAACAAGATGAAACTTTCGGCATCGGAACTATCACTTGTCTCTTTGCGATAAGTTTGGACGGAATAAAAGTTTTTCGCTTCCTT
>CALFFN010000029.1 GCA_937958185.1 uncultured Neglectibacter sp.
GAGAGGGTTCACGAGCAAAAAAGCAAAAAAGATAAAGGAACGTGGAGTTATGAGGGGCGAGGGAAATCGGAAAGGAACAGTCGCGGGAGCGGCGTTTTTTCTTTTTGCGGCGATTCTCCTTGCTGTGGTCTGTGTTTTGCTGGGCAGCGTACAAAAGGAAACGCTTCCCAGCGTGCTCGTCCTGCCGGACGAAGAAGAAAGCTACCTGCCCATTCTCACGGCGGAGCGGGGAGGAAAGGTGCTGCTGGTCTGCTCCGGGAGAGAAGATACCCTGCTGCTTCGATTGGACAGAGCAGGTCAGGTGGAGCTGAAAAAGAAGCTGCCGGTCTTTTCCTCCTGGGCGGCGGTGCGGGTGTCTTCCCTGCTTGTCCGGGAAGACACCGGCAACAGCACGGCTCTGACCGCTTATAACACGGAAAATTTCATGGAAGTTTCCTGCTTGCCGCTGCCCTGCCGCTCCGATGAAATGATTCAGTTCGATTGCGACCCTGATGGAAACATTTATTATTCCCGCGCTCAAACGCCCGCGATTTTACACGCGCTTCCTTCCGCCGGAGGGGAACGGCAGCGGGAGTTCCCCGGCTCTGTGGATTTTTTGGAAACCGCTGAAGACGGCAGCCTGCTTGTGTTTGCGGGCGGAAAGCTGTTTTTCGGGGAAGGGGAAGATTTTCAGGAAATTTCCTGCCTTTCTCCGCCCTGGAAGAGGTTGTCCAGCACGATGGTCCTGGACCGGGACGGCGTGGTTTCCGATCTGCGGGAGGAAGAGGAAAACTACCTGCTCTTCCCGCGGTTTCGCTGTTCGGAATATATCTACGATACTTTTTCTTTTTGCCTTGACGGCGAAAATTATCTGATTTTGTCGAATACCGCCGGTACAGTGACCCGCTACAGTGCCGATGGCACAGCCAGAGATACCTGCCATCTTCCTCATACCGCTTTAGGCGTGTGTCCGGCAGGGGCGGTTTTCCGGGAAAAGGACGGACTGCATTTCAGCGCCTTTGCTTTTTCGCCGGAAATCAGCACGCCCGAACCCTCCCCGCCCTCCGAACCTGTGCCCGAGGAGCCGCCGCTCAAGATGGAGGGCAGCTATCTGCTGCTGTCCGCCGGAACCACCGTGCCGGAGCTGCGGGAACTGTTCCGCCCGGAATCCGTGGAAGTCTTTGATCTTTCCGGCAGACCCCTGTACCGCGGCAGTTTGGTAACGGGAATGACAGTGGAGGGCTGGACGGTGGTCGTCCTGGGGGACTGCAACGGCACGGGCACGGTAAACAGCGCCGACCTGCGGGTGGCAATGACCATGCTCCTTGCCGATACCCCGGTGGACGATCCCAGCTCCCGCGCTGCCGATCTGAACCATAACGGTGAGCTGGACACGGAAGACCTTGTGCTGATGAACCAGCTGGCATATCACGGCAAACTTGACCGATAACAGAAAAAGCACCTGCTCCTGGGAAGCTTCCCCAGAGCAGGTGCGCTTTTACAGCCTCACATAGATGTTGTAGTGTAGCAGCCAGTAATTGATCTGGAGCAGGTACGCCAAAAGCTGGGGTCCTGCCATGAGCTGACCGAACCAGGGCTTGCCGTAGTCGAAGCTTTCCGTCAGCAGGGAACGGGCGGCTTCCTCGGACAGCAGCTTGTGAATGGGCTGGGAGCTGTCCCGGAGCACGTAACCCAGCCGGCGCTTCAGATCCTGCTCATAGGCGGGGTCGTAGGTTTTGGGATAGGGGCTTTTCCGGCGCTCCAGCACATCTTCCGGCAGCAGCCCCCGGGCGGCGTCCCGCAGGAGTCCCTTTGTCCTGCCCCCGGGGCACTTAAATTCCCAGGGGGTGTTGAACACGTACTGCGCCAGCCGGTGGTCGGCATAGGGCACGCGGACCTCCAGCCCGCTCCACATGCTGCACCTGTCTTTTCGGTCCAGCAGGGTGGACATGAACCATTTGATGTTCAAATAGGATATCTGCCGCATTCTAAGCTGTTCCGGGGTTTCATTGCCCAGCACGGGCACGGCGTCCAGCGTTTCCTGCAATCTTGAGTTTACATAATTCTCCAATCCGATGGCTTCCAGCACTTCGGGCTTCAACAGGGAGGAGCGGGTATCCAGATTGTTGGACCAGGGGAAGTGCGCGCCGTCAAACATTTCCCGGCGGTGGAACCAGGGGTAGCCGCCAAAAATCTCATCGGCGCATTCGCCGCACAGCGCCACCACATGGCGCTTTTTTACCTGCCTGCAGAAATACAGCAGGGAGCCGTCAATGTCGGACATTCCCGGCAGATCCTTGGCAATGACCCCCTCAAACAGGGAATCCTCCAGATGCTCCTTTTCGCAGAGCAGAGTGGTGTGCCGGGTGCGGAGAGCGGAGCTGACCTTCAGCGCCCAGCTTTCGTCCCGGTCCGGCTGGAAGGAGGAGGGGCGGAAATTTTCCTCGTTGCCCTCAAATTCAAAGGAATAGGTGGAAAGCTTCTCGCCCCGGCTTTCCAGCACCTGCGCGGCAATGGCGGTCACCACGCTGGAATCCAGCCCGCCGGACAGGAAAGTGCACAGGGGCACGTCGGAGATCATCTGCCGCTCCACCGTGTCCAGCAGCAGCTCCCGCACCTGCCGTACCGTAGTGTCGTAATCGTCCTCGTGGGGGGCGGCCTGCAGGTCAAAATAGCGCCTGTCCCGGAAGCCTTCCCGGTCAAAAACAGCCGTGTGACCGGGCTTCAGCTCGGAAATGCCCTCAAACACGCCGCAGCCCGGGGTCCTGGCAGGACCCAGCCCGAAAATCTCGCAAATTCCATTTTTATCCAGCACCGGGTTGACCCCCGGGAACTCGAACAGCGCCTTGATCTCCGAGGCAAACGCCAGCCGGTCGCCCTGTAGGGTATAGAACAGAGGCTTCACGCCGAAACGGTCCCGGCAGAGAAAGGTGCGCTGCCGCGGCACATCGTCCACGGCAAAGGCGAAAATGCCGTTGAGCTTTTCGGCGCAGTCCTCCCCAAAGCACAGGTATGCGTTCAGCACCACCTCGGTGTCGCAATTGGTCTCGAACACATAGCCCTGTGCTTCCAGCTCGCTGCGAAGCTCCGGGGCATTGTATATCTCGCCGTTGTAGGCGATGGTGAACTCCGCTCCGTCCCGCCGGACAGTCATGGGCTGGGCGCCGTTTTCCGGGTCGATAATGGCAAGCCGGGCGTGCCCCAAAGCGCAGTGCGCCGAAACATGGGCGCCGCTGTCGTCGGGACCGCGGTGGGAAATGCGCCGCGCCATTCGCCGGGCAAGGGCGATCCATAAGTATTTTTCATCTGTCAGGCTGTCACTGTAATCGCTGAAACCAGCGAAACCACACATAGCAAAACCCCCTTCGCCTTTATTCTATGCAGAACGCGGGAAATGTTGCAGCGGCGCGGGCAATATGCTATACTGGTGCCCGGGAAATTTTTGATATGTCATGGAGAGGAAAAAATGAAATGTTGAGAATAGAAAAGGTGACGGCAAACAATGTGTGGGAAATTTTGAAGCTGCGGGTAGGGGAAGGGCAGAAAAGCTTTGTGGCAGGCAATGACGTCAGTATCATTGAAGCGTATACGACCATTACGGGCGGCGGGTACGCCTTTCCCTTCGGCGTGTATGACGGCGACACCCCGGTAGGATTTTTCATGGTGGGCTTCGACACGGACGAATACTGGGAAAATCCCCCGGAGATCGCGAAAAATAATTACAACCTGTGGCGGCTGATGATAGACGAGCGTTACCAGAACAGGGGCTACGGGAAAGAAACCATGGGGCTGGCGCTGGACTTTATCAGGACGCAGCCCTGCGGCAAAGCGGAATACTGCTGGCTTTCCTATGAGCCGGAAAACGAGGTCGCCCGCAGATTGTACTATTCTTTCGGCTTCCGGGAAACCGGGGACATGGACGAAGAGGAAGTCATTGCGGCGTTAAAGCTGTAGAGAAAAAATAGTCGCGCCGGATCATCGGATACCTGGCGCGATCGTGGTCAGGCTGCGCAAGCCTGCGGGGGAGCCGGCGGCGCCTGAGCGTTTGATTTTCAGCGTTCCCAATGGCAGCGCGCCGGAAAGTCCCCTGATTTTTTCAGGCAAGGGCTTGACAAACGGGGAAAGAAGAAGTAATATGGCATTGAAAGATACCGTCAGTCGGTATGAAAAGGAACAGAAGAAGAAAACTGATTTTTGCCTATTTTTTCACTTATCTTCGCTTATCTTAAAATATAGAGGAGGGCTTTCCCGTGGCTCGGAATAAGTACCCGGAAGAGACTGTGCGGAAAATTCTGGAAGTTTCCCGGCGGCTGTTTTTGGAAAAGGGATACGAAAAAACGTCGATACAGGATATTGTGAACGCGCTGGGAATGTCCAAGGGCGCGATCTATCACCATTTTCCCTCGAAAGAAGCGCTGCTGGTGGCAGTGGTGGACAGCTTCTATTCTCAGGAGGACTGGTTCAAAGCTATTGCTCAGGACCCCTCAAAGAATGGGCTGGAAAAGCTGCGGGAGGTATTCCTTCATGAGGTCGCCAGCGAGGAAAAGCTGCAAATGGATAACCTGTATTTCGCCCGGCAGACCGACCCGGAATTTTTTCTGAAAAATTTGCAGTTGAATGTAAATTCGGCGGCGGTGGATATTTCCCGGCTGATCGAGGAGGGGAACCGGGACGGCTCGCTGCGGGTGGACCACCCGCTGGAAACGGCGGAAATGATGATGGTGCTGTTCAACGTGTGGCTGTCGCTGTTCGCGGAGAGCCGGGAAAAATTTATTCGCATGGTAGAGGTGACCGGGCAAAGCTTTGCGGCAATGGGTATCCCGCTGTTCAACGAGGAGCTGACTGTCCGAATGCTTGCCTATTATGACGCCGTGCTGAAGCACAGCGAAATTTTTGAGAAAGAAGCGCCGTAAATTTTAGATTTTCCCGATTGCTTTTCCGCTGGCGCAGGGCAAAAGCATTCCGGCTTTCGCCACAAATATAGATGGTGAGCGCGAGCCCCAGGAAAGAAAACGGAAAAATGCGGGGTTCGCGGCTTGCCTACCGCAGGCGCGGATTTCGCCATAAAGCAGAAGGTTTAGCGCGAGCCACTCAGAGAAAGCAAAGAAAAACCTGCGGTTCGCGACTCGCCCGCCGCTAGGTGAAAATGATCGTAAACGATCATCACAGAGAACCCCTGAGGGCAGCGTTTCTCCAAAGGGCAAAAACCTGTGGTCGGGTGAAGTGGAGTCCTTCTATGCGGAGCCGCTTCACGATGGAACATACTGCCGGAAAAGTGTTCCCGTGAAAAGTCAGGATTTCTCTGGCTTTTTCTTTCCAGAATATACATACCGACAGCCGGTATGTATTATAGAACGGCAAAGGGAAGTTTCTTTCCAAACAAAAGAACGACCGTGAAAGCCTGCTTCCTAACTAAAAAACAATTACAGAAAACCTGTTGGCTAGCCGAAAAGCGCTGTAAAGACCAACTTTCTGCCTGAAAATCGGGCAATCACGGGGGCGCTTTTCCGGCAAGGGGCGGCAATTTTCAAAACGCTTAGCAAAGATTCCACGCCACGCGGCGTGCCAGCAAAAGCTTCATTTTACTGTTAAGGAGATGTTATGTGATGGAACAGAGCACAGAGAAGCGGGGCAGCCTCAGGGGGCTGTTCCAGCGGGATTTTACCCTGATGGTGGTCGGGCAGGTCATTTCCCTGTTTGGCAACGGCATTTTGCGGTTCGCCCTATCCATGGCGGTGCTGGATATGACAGGCTCGCCGGCGCAGTTCGCCGGGATTTCCGCCCTGTCCATGGCGCCCACGGTGCTGCTGTCGCCCTTTGGGGGGCTGCTGGCGGACAGGGTCAGCCGGAAAGGGATCATGGCTGCGCTGGACTTCCTTACGTCCGGGCTGCTGCTGGTCTTCTTTCTGGCTTTCCAGGTATATTCAGAAGTGCTTCTCATCGGCGGCGTGATGATGGCGCTGGCGGTGATCCAGTCCTTTTATTCCCCGGCGGTGAATTCCAGCATTCCCCTGCTGGCGGAGGAAGAACATCTGGCGGCGGCAAACGGGGTCGTTACCCAGGGCAGCGCCTTGGCGAACCTGTTCGGACCTGTGCTGGGCGGTCTGCTGTACGGGCTGTTTGGGCTGGGAATGATCCTGCCCGTAAGCATCGTCTGCTTTTTCCTGTCCGCCGTGATGGAATGTTTCCTGCATATCCCCTATGAAAAAAGACCTGCGGAAGGCGGCGTGCTGCGGACGATGAAAGCGGATTTTGGGGCGGCGCTGCAATTTTTGACCGGGGAAAGAAAGGGGCTGCTTCAGGTGCTGCTGGTGGTTGCCGGGCTGAACCTGTTTTTCTCGCCGATGATGAACGTGGGGCTGCCCTGCCTTGTAAAGCTTCGGCTGGGGCTTCCCGATCTGCTGTACGGCGTGGCGGAAGCAGCGCTGAGCGTGGGCATGATCCTGGGCGGAATGCTTTCCGGCGCGGCGTCAAAGCGGGTGAAAACCAGCCAGATGCACCGCTTTTTACTGCTGGTCGGCATAATGACCCTGCCCATGGGGCTGGCGGTAGTTTCGGGCGCCGCGCCGCATTTCTCCTTTGGTGTGCTTCTGGTCAGCGTCGCGGTGCTGATGGGCAGCTGCACCATTTTCAACGTGACGGCGCAGACGCTGCTTCAGAAAATGACCCCGCCGGAGCTGCTGGGCAAGGTGATGGCGGTGACCATGACCGCCGCCATGTGCGCCATGCCCCTGGGACAGGCGCTGTACGGGCTGCTGTTTGACTGGGCGGGGAAGCTTGCCTGTCTGGTGGTCTGGTTCGCCGGGCTCATGTGCGTTTTGCTGGCGCTGCCCATGAAGAAATTTCTGAAAACGCTGGAAGAATAAAAGTTTTTGAGAATTCAGTGAGAAACCGCCCCTGCGAAAGCAGGGGCGGTTTCTCATACAGATAGTTTCTTAAAACTCCCAGTCGGCGAAAAACAGATGGGTGCGCTGATCCGTCCTGCTCTGGTCTTCCGGGGAAAGCCCCTTGTACCACAGCAGCCAGCTCATAATCTGCTCCCGGCTTTCCAGACCGCTGTCCGAGGTATCCGGCTGGTCAAAATAGTGCTGCCACCAGGCGGCAGGAGAGAAAACGTGCTCTTCCACCGCCTTTACCACGCCGGGGTCGATGTCTTTCAGCTTTTCGGGCAGCTCTTTTTCGTCGTAGACCTCCGGCGGGGCGATGGGCAGGGAGCTGACGAGAGCCTGCTCCTCCGGGGAGAGAGCCGCGAAATCCCGGAGCGCGGCAAGTGCCGCCGTCTGCGAGCTTTTGGGGTCATGCTCCGGCAGGGAACAGAATTGGCTCCACCAAAGCTGGGCTTGCCCGCCGGAATAGGTCTCCACCGTTTGCAGCACGGCTTCGTCCTGCTCTGCCATCACCGCCGCCACGTCCGCTTCGGAAAAGCAGCCAAAGCCCCAGGGGCGGTAACCCAGCATTTCCTTGTCTTCATCGCTGCGCGCGGCGTACCAGAGGAGCCAGTCCTGCACCTCGTTCTGCTGTTCCTCCGGCAGGGCGGCGTAGCCCTCCTGCCATCTGTCCGGCGGGGGCATGAACGCCTCCACCAGCGCGTTCCTGTCGGCTTCGGAAAGCCCGGCGGGCGCTTCGGAAGAAACTGCCCGGGACCGCCCCGCCTTACAGCTGCACAGGAAAAGCAAAAGGCAGGCAATGATCCCAATCTGGCACAAATGTTTTTTCATTCGGATTCCCCCTTTATTTTGTCAGGCTTTTCCCATTCTTCATCATGGAAAACCTTCGGACCGACAGGCTCTTCCGGGCGATACGACTTTTCCAGTTTTTCGTCCCGAATGATTCCAACAATTGCCTGAAGCAGAAAAAAGAGAACCAAAGCGATATACAGTGACCAAAAGACTATCATCAAATAGGGCGGGTCGTGGGTTTCCCAGCCCTTTTCCCAAATGTATTGCAACAGGTTCAAAACCCCGACTATCAGGAAGCAGCACATTGACGTGATCCTCCGAAGATGATCGTTGTTCCTGCGAAACCACGCGCGCATGAAATTTACCCCTTCCCATTCTTTGCTTTTTCAGTGCTGTCCCATTCTTCATCATGGAAAACTCTGGTTTCGGCGGGTTTATCTGTCTGCCTGGCTTTTCTGTCCCTTTCGTCCTCAACGATGTTGACGATGGGAGGTATCAGGAAGCAAAGAGTCACGATAAGGTACAGGATATCCCACACCAGCACATAGTCAGGCTGAACATAAACGCCCCAGCAATCCCGAAAATAGTACCACAGACGCACAACGGCATGTATCACGAAAAAGGTGCGCGCCACGATACTCTTGAGGTTTTCGCTG
The DNA here is from genome assembly GCA_937958185.1 of uncultured Neglectibacter sp. GTDB lineage: Bacteria > Bacillota > Clostridia > Oscillospirales > Acutalibacteraceae > Acutalibacter. Next base: position 8,315 of record CALFFN010000029.1, read on the forward strand.
TTCCTGCTGAACCATTTGCGCATGGAAACCGTCTCCCTTTTCCGATAAAAAGCAATAATCTGTTTTAATAGAATTATTATAATACAATCAAAAGAAATTGTCAACAGAAATAAAAAGGGGGTTGGAAGGAAATACAATCTATCCCGGCAAGGCGTTCTTGAAAAAAGATAGATGGAAAAATGGAGCCGCCTATGCTATAATGATCGCAAGCGATCATTATGCGGTTAGGCGCATTCTGCGCCTTATCTACTGGACGCTGGATTCTGGATAGATGCTGGATTCTGGAAAGGACAAAAGCCGCGGTCGGGTGATGTATCTTTGGTTTGCGAAAAGCTGCTTCACGATTGCCCGCCGCAGGCGCTGGAAAGGGCTTTTTTAAGAGAGGGAACAGGAAAACTATGGGAATTTCTGGAAATAACAGCGTTTTGGCGCTGCGCAGACAGGTGATGGAGAAGGATTTCTCCCGCATGAACGACAGGCAGCAGGAGGCGGTGTTCACTACCGAGGGTCCCGTGCTGGTGCTGGCAGGGGCGGGCAGCGGGAAGACCACGGTGCTGGTCAACCGCATCGCCAATCTGATCCGGTACGGCAAGGCGTATGACAGCGATTTTGTCCAGCCGGAGTTTTCCCCGCAGGACGCTGACGATTGCCGGGCATACCTGGCGGGGGAAAAAGAACTTTCCGACGAGGTGCGGGGCAGGCTGTCCGTGTCCGCCTGCGCGCCGTGGAAGGTGCTGGCGATCACCTTTACCAACAAGGCGGCGGGGGAATTGAAGGAGCGCCTTTGCGCCATGCTGGGGGAAGCGGGGAACGACGTGTGGGCTTCCACCTTTCACTCCGGCTGCGCCCGCATTCTCCGGCGGGACGGGGACAGGCTGGGCTTTTCCTCCCATTTCACCATTTACGATACCGACGACAGCCGCCGCCTGATGAAAACGGTGCTGGCAGACCTGGGCATTTCCGAAAAAGCCCTGTCCCCCAAGGCGGTGCTGCATGAGATATCCCGCGCCAAGGACGAGCTGGTTTCCCCCAAGGAATACGAGCAGAACGCCGGGGCGGATTTCCGCTTAAAGCAGATCGCCAGAGCCTATGAGGTCTACCAGCGGCGCATGGAGGAAGCGGACGCCATGGATTTTGACGACCTGATTGTCAACACAGTGCGGCTGTTCCAAAAATGCCCGGACGTGCTGGAAAATTATCAGAACCGCTTCCGCTATATCATGGTGGACGAATACCAGGACACCAACCACGCCCAGTATGAGTTTGTGAACCTTCTGGCGCAGAAAAGCCAGAACCTCTGCGTGGTGGGCGACGACGATCAGAGCATTTACAAGTTCCGCGGCGCGACCATCGAAAACATCATGAACTTTGAGCAGGATTTTCCCGGCGCAAAGGTGGTGCGGCTGGAGCAGAATTACCGCTCCACCCAGAATATCCTGGACGCCGCCAACGCGGTGATCTCCAACAATACCGAGCGGAAGGGAAAGACACTGTGGACGGCGGCAGGACCGGGAAAGCTTTTGAGCCTGCACACGGCGGAGAATGAGATCGACGAAGCCGACCGGGTCGCCCGGACCATTCTGGAAGGGGTGGCGCAGGGCAGGAATTTTTCCGACTACGCCATTTTGTACCGCATGAATTCCCAGTCCGTGACCTTTGAAAGAATGTTTGCCAAGCAGGGCGTGCCTCACCGCATTATCGGCGGCACAAGGTTCTTTGACCGCAAAGAGGTGCGGGACATGATCTCCTACCTCAGCGTCATCAATAACCCCAGCGACGAAATACGCCTGCGGCGGATCGTAAACGTGCCCAAGCGGGGCATTGGCGATAAAACGGTGGACACCGCCGTGCAGATCGGTCAGCAGGTAGGGGAGAGCCTGTTCGAGGTGATCTCCCACCCGGAGGAGTATCCGGCGATTTCCCGGGCGGCGAAGAAGCTGCGGGAATTTTCCGAGATGATGCAGGAATTTATCGACAGGAACCAAAGGGAAGAGCTGCTGCCCAGCGAGCTGTACGGCGAGCTGCTGCTCACCGTAGGGTATCTGGATTTTCTCCGCACGGACGAGCCGGAAAAGGCGGACGAGCGCACGGAGAACGTGCAGGAGCTTTCCAGTATGCTACGGCGGTACGAGGAGGAAGCCGGCGAGGAAGCCAGCTTGTCCGGCTTTTTGGAGGAGGTCTCCCTCTTTACGGATATCGACAATTATGACAGCGGCGCGGATTCTGTGGTGCTGATGACCATGCACTCCGCCAAGGGGCTGGAATTCCCGGTGGTGTTCCTGCCCGGCTGGGAGGAGGGCGTGTTCCCCGGCAGCGCCGTGATCTACGACCCCTCTCAGGTGGAGGAGGAGCGGCGGCTTGCCTATGTCGCCATTACCAGAGCCAGGGAGGAACTGTATTTGTACAACGCGGATTCCCGTATGATCTTCGGTTCTACCAACCGCAACCGCATTTCCCGGTTTGCCGAGGAGATCCCGGAGGAGCTTTTGGAGCGTACCTATTCCAGAGAGTACGGCTACCGCGCAGCGCCGTTTTTGCCCAGCTTCGGCGGTTCTAAATTTTCGGATATGGCAGGCTCTGAGGGGCAGCCCGCTGCAGGGCAGACGGAAAGCTTTTACCGCCCCAGCCCGGTAAAGCCCGCCCCGGCAGGCACTTACCACGCCGGAGACAGCGTGGAGCATAAAACCTTTGGCACGGGGCTGGTGTTAAGCGCAACCCCTATGGCGAACGACACACTGCTGGAGATCGCCTTTGAAAGGGTGGGGACAAAAAAGCTGATGGCGAATTTTGCCCGGCTGACAAAATTGGGCTGAAAAAGAACGTTCGGCAAAGAGCGCCGAACATTCTTTTTCGGCGGCTTGGGGGTACACTGCCACCAAGACGCAGCGAACAAAAAAGATGTTTGATAAAGTGTGCCGGACATTCTTTTTCGGCGGCTTTGGGGAACAATAATGGGGGATTTTAGCAATTTGGAACAGGACGGTGCTTCGATGTGAAAAAGCTGTTGGTCCACATGAAAGAATACACCAAAGAATGTATTTTGGGACCGCTGTTTAAGCTGCTGGAGGCTTCCTTTGAGCTGCTGGTCCCGCTGGTGATGGCAGCGGTGGTCGATACGGGCATTGCAAACGGCGACAAGCCCTATATTATCCGAATGTGCCTACTGCTGGTGGCTTTGGGCGTGGTGGGCTTTCTCTGCGCCGTCACCGCCCAGTATTTTGCGGCAAAGGCTTCCGTCGGCTTTTCGGCAAAGCTGCGGCACGTGCTGTTTGCCCATATTCAGGGGCTGAGCTTTACGGAAATGGACACCGCGGGCACCTCCACGCTGATCACCCGCATGACCAGTGACATCAATCAGGTGCAGAACGGCGTGAACCTCACCCTGCGGCTGCTGCTGCGTTCCCCCTTTGTGGTGTTCGGCGCCATGGTCATGGCGTTTACCATCGACTGGAAAGCCGCGCTGGTGTTTGCCGGGGTGATCCCCCTGCTGTCCCTGGTGGTGTTCGGCATCATGCTGTGGACCATGCCCCGGTACAAGCAGGTGCAGTCCGGGCTGGACAGGGTGCTGAACGTGACCAGGGAAAACCTGACCGGCGTGCGGGTCATTCGCGCTTTTGGAAAGGAAGAAACCGAGACCCGGCGCTTTGAAGCGGACAACGAAGCCCTGACCGGGCTGCAAATGTTCGTGGGCAGGGTGTCCGCCCTGATGAACCCGGTGACCTATATTTTAATCAACCTTGCCACTGTGCTGCTCATCTGGGTAGGGGGCAGGCAGGTGGACGCGGGAAAAATCACCCAGGGGCAGGTCATCGCCCTGATAAACTACATGGCGCAGATCCTGGTGGAGCTCATCAAGCTTGCCAACCTCATCATCAATATCACGAAATCCCTTGCCTGCGCCAACCGGGTGCAGAGCGTGCTGGAAATCAAGCCCAGCCTTGTTTCCCCGACCCAGGGCGCTGTGGGGAATGCCGACGGCTCTGTGGAATTTGACCATGTGACCCTGACCTATAAGGGCGCGGGGGCGGAATCCCTGACGGATATCAGCTTCACGGCAGAGCCGGGACAGACCATCGGTGTGATCGGCGGCACGGGCAGCGGAAAATCCAGCCTTGTCAGCCTGATCCCCCGGTTCTACGATGCAACCTCCGGCTGCGTGAAGGTAGGCGGCAGAGACGTGAGGGAATGGCCGCTGTCCGCCCTGCGGGAGCAGGTGGGCGTGGTGCCCCAGAAAGCGGTGCTGTTTACTGGGACCATTCGGGAAAACCTGCTGTGGGGCAGGGAAACCGCCACGGAGGAGGAGCTTTGGCAGGCGCTGCGCACGGCGCAGGCGGAGGACTTTGTCCGGGAAAAGGCAAAGGGGCTGGACGAGCCGGTGGCGCAGGGAGGAAGAAATTTCTCCGGCGGGCAGCGGCAGCGGCTGACCATCGCCCGGGCGCTGGTGAAGACCCCGGCGGTGCTGATCCTGGACGACAGCGCCAGCGCGCTGGACTTTGCCACGGATTTGAAGCTGCGCACGGCGATCAAAAATATGAACCCCTCGCCCACGGTGTTCCTGGTGTCCCAGCGGGCGTCCTCCCTGCGCTATGCCGACCAGATCATCGTGCTGGACGACGGCGAAGCGGCAGGCATCGGCACCCATGAGGAGCTTTTGGAGCGCTGCCAGGTCTATCGGGAAATATACGAATCCCAGTTCAAAAAGGAGGGGGAACAGCTATGAAAACGGAACGCAAACGGAAATCCCCTCCCGGAACGCTGAAAAAGGTGCTGCGCTATATCCGGCGCTACTGGTTCTTTGTGGCGCTTTCCATGGCGCTGGCGGCGGTGTCCGTGGCGGCGTCGCTGTATATCCCCATTCTCACAGGCAACGCGGTGGACCTGATCCTCTCCCCGGGGCATGTGGATTTTCCCGGAATTTTCCGAATTTTAATGGAAATTACAGTAATTGTCGGTATCACGGCGCTGGCGCAGTGGGTGATGAACGTCATCAATAACCGTATCACCTACCGGGTGGTGCGGGATATCCGCAACGAGGCGTTCCACAAGCTGCAAAAATTGCCCCTGAGCTATCTGGATTCCCACCCGGCAGGAGAGATCGTCAGCCGGGTCATCGCCGATGTGGACCAGTTCGCCGATGGGCTCCTCATGGGCTTTACCCAGCTGTTTACCGGGGTGCTGACCATTTTGGGCACGCTGTTTTTCATGTTTTCCGTAAATGTCACCATTTCTCTGGTGGTGGTGCTGGTCACCCCTGTTTCCCTGCTTGTGGCGGCGTTTATCGCCAGGCGCACCTACCAGATGTTCCGGCTGCAGTCCGAAGTGCGGGGAGAGCAGACGGGCTTTGTGGAGGAAATGGTGGGCGAGCAGAAGGTGGTGCAGGCGTTCGGCAGGGAGGAAAAAGCGCTGGAGCAGTTCGATGAGATCAACGAGCGGCTGCGGAGCTACTCCCTGCGGGCAATTTTCTTTTCCTCCATCACCAACCCCTCCACCCGGTTCGTCAATTCGCTGGTGTATACCGGCGTGGGCGTGGTGGGGGCGCTGTCCGTGATAGGCGGCGGGCTTACCGTGGGGCAGCTTTCCTGCTTTTTGAGCTATGCCAACCAGTACACCAAGCCCTTTAATGAAATTTCCGGCGTGGTGACGGAGCTGCAAAACGCACTGGCGTGCGCCGGGAGGGTGTTCGAGCTGATCGAGGAGGAGCCCCAGCTTCCCGACGCGCCGGACGCCGTCACGCTGGAGGAAGCCGCCGGGCAGGTGGACATTGCAAACGTATCCTTTGCCTATCGAAAGGATCAGCGGCTGATCGAAAATTTCAATTTGCAGGTGCAGCCCGGGCAGCGGGTGGCGCTGGTGGGTCCCACCGGCTGCGGCAAGACCACGGTGATAAACCTGCTCATGCGGTTCTACGATGTGGATGGGGGAGAAATCTCCGTGGACGGCACAGATATCCGGCGCATGACCCGGAAAAGCCTGCGGAAAAATTACGGTATGGTGCTTCAGGACACCTGGCTCAAGCAGGGGACCATTCGGGAAAATATCGCCTATGGCAAGCCGGACGCCACGCTGGACGAGGTAGTGCAGGCGGCGAAGGCAGCCCATGCCCACAGCTTTATCAAGCGGCTGCCCCAGGGGTATGATACGGTCATTGGCGAGGACGGCGGCGCCATCAGCCAGGGGCAGAAGCAGCTGCTCTGCATTGCCCGGGTCATGCTCTGCCTGCCGCCCATGCTGATTCTGGACGAAGCCACCTCCTCCATCGACACCCGCACCGAGGCGCGCATTCAAAAGGCGTTCGCCAAGATGATGCAGGGGCGCACCAGCTTTATCGTCGCCCATCGGCTGTCCACCATTCGGGACGCGGATATGATCCTCGTCATGCGGGACGGGCATATCATCGAGCAGGGGAACCATCAGGAGCTGCTGCGGCGCGGCGGCTTCTATGCCGAGCTTTACAACAGCCAGTTCGCCCAGACCTGACAGAAAGAAAAAGCAGCGACCCGCTGATCACAAGGGGCTGCTGCTTTTGCAAAAGAAAGACAATGAAAAAATACTGTCAAAAAGTGTACTTTTTGACAGTGTTTTTTCCGTATACAAATGTTACAGGAAAAGACAGGAATTGTCAAGGAAAATTTCTCTTTTTCTCTAAAAAAATGCCCTGTTTCGTTTGAACCATATCTTTTTTGGGCTTATGTCAAAAAGTACACTTTTTGACAAACTTAGGAGTGAAATCAAATTTGAAAACAGGTTATCCCTCTATTGATAAACCTTGGTTGAAGTATTACAGCGAAGAAGTTATCAATGCACCGTTACCGAAGTCATCAATCTATGAAATTATACGTGAAAGAAACCATGACAATCTCAGAAGAGTTGCCATTGATTATTATGGCAAAAGGATCACCTACAAAGACTTGTTCGACCATATCGATTCTGTGTCGGATTCTCTTGCTAAGCTAGGCATAAAGCGGGGAGACATCGTATCCATATGTATGTTGAACTCTCCCGAAACGATTTATCTGATCTATGCATTAAATAAAATTGGCGCAGTGGCAAATTTGATTTCGGGATTAGACAGCGATAAAGAAATAATTGAACATATCGGAAATGCAACTAGCCCAATTCTATTTACGTTGGATATTTTCAAGACTCGCATATTGTCAATTATTGATAAGACGAATCTGAAACACGTCATTGTTTCCAACTTGACACAGTCCATGCCTGCATTGACAAGGTTTGCAGCACGCAGTTTCAAGAAAATGAAGCCTAAACCGATTCCTTCAGATAAACGCTTTATGTCGTGGGAAAAGTTTTTATCTGAAAAGGCTGTTCTTCCTGAACAAAAAGGAAGCCCTAATGATGCCGCTGTCATTTGTTATACTGGCGGAACGACAGGCGGATCAAAGGGTGTTGTTCTATCCAACAAAAGTATTCTTGCTGTTGCACAACAATTTATATGGAGAATCGAATATAGCCGCGATTCCTTGTGGGTTGAAATACTACCGTTGTTTATTGCCTATGGCGCGGCTTGTGCCCTGCAAATACCACTTATGGTAGGTATGACAGTATTAGTAAGGCTTGTAGGTTCAGCGTCTATAGGAGAGTTGTGTAAAAAGAAGCCTCAGTACATCATGTACGGTCCCGCATTTTGGGAACAGTTTGTGGATGAAGGAAAAGATATTGACCTCTCATTTTTGGTTGAGGGAATATCTGGTGGAGATAAACTTTCAGAACCGGTCGAGACTAAAATCAACGCTTATTTTGCATCTCATGGCTCTAAATCGCCTATTTTGAATGGCTATGGAATGTCAGAGGTAGCTGCTGCCGTATCAGTTAATTTTGCTGGAGCATATGAATTTGGAAGTGTAGGAGTTCCGCTTGTAAAAACTATCATTTCTGCATTTGATATTGATACGGGCGAAGAACTCCCGATTGGCGAAGAGGGAGAAATATGCATACATACACCGTCTGTAATGACAGAATATATAAATAATCCTGAAGAAACAGAAAATATTATTCGCAGACACGCAGATGGAAAAGATTGGGTACATTCTGGGGATTTGGGATATATCAGCAAAAACGGGTTCGTACATATCAGTGGGAGACTGAAACGATACATTTTAACAAAATATAATGATATTTATAAAAAAGTCTTTAGCCTTGATATAGAGAAAGTTCTCCTCAGGCACAGCTCTGTAAATAATTGCGCTGTAGTTCCTTTTCAAACTGGCAATGAGGAAGAACAGGCGCCCTGTGCATTTATTGTTTTGAAAAACGGCATTGTAGAAACTGACGAGCTAAGGGCTGATATTATAGATTATTGCAATAACAATCTCGATTATATATATCAGCCAAAAAAATTCATTTTTATACAACATTTTCCTTTGACAAAGGTGGGTAAAATTGATTATCAGTTACTAGAAAAAATGGCAAGTACATCGGAAAGAAACGAATCATGATAATATGGGCTTGCCAAATTGGAAGCAATAACCGATGCTCTGAACAGAGTGAAAAGCCTAATCTCTAAAATCTAATAACTAACAGCCAAAAAGAACAAATACTGCGCCACCTCCCCTTTCAGGGGAGGTTTTTTGTGCCAATTTAACAACGAACAATTATCAGCCCAAAATTTTTTTGAAAATTTTTTATTTTCCGGGAACCAACTGCCCCTTTTCTCCGTCTAATGAGTAAATGAGACAGAAACAGGAGATTTCTGTCCAAAAAAGGAGGCACTTTTATGGCTATTTTGACAGCAAATCAGGTTCAGTACGTTTATCAGAGCAAGTACCAGAAGGTCCACGCGCTCAAGGGGGTTTCCTGCGAGTTCGAGCCCGGGAAATTCTACGCCATCGTGGGGCATTCCGGCTCCGGCAAGACCACCCTGCTTTCCATGCTGGCGGGGCTGGGCACGCCCACCGAGGGGGAGATCCTCGCCGGCGACCCGGAGCGCACGCTGAAAGAAATCGGGAACGAGCGGCACCGGCGGGAAAATGTGACCGTCATTTACCAGAGCTTCAATCTGTTCCCCACCCTGAACATTCTGGAAAACGTCATGTACCCCATGCAGCTTTCCAGGAAATCCACGAAAGAGGCGAAAGCCCGGGCAAAGGAGCTGATTTCCGCCGTGGGACTGGGAGACGTTGACCCCCGGAAGCTCCCCGCCATGCTTTCCGGCGGGCAGCAGCAGCGGGTCGCCATCGCCAGAGCCCTGGCTTCCGACGCGAAGATCATTCTGGCGGACGAACCCACGGGAAACCTGGACAGCGAAAACGGCAAAAACGTCATCGACCTGCTGAAAAGCCTGGTGAAGGAGAAGGGCTACTGCGTCATCGTTGTGACCCACGACAGGGATATCGCCGCCCAGGCGGACGTGGTGTACCGCATGACGGACGGTCTGCTGACAAAAGAAAGCTGAGGGGCGGATACCATGCTGCTGACGGAACTGAAATATCAAATCTTCCGCAATAAGGGGCGGAGTATACTTAGGAGGAAAACTTTATGCTGCTTACGGACACGAAATACCAACTGCTGAGGAACCGACCGCGCACGGTGCTGCTGATTTTGATTTCAGCGCTGCTGTGCGGCTGCGTCGCCATGTACATGGGCAATCTCAGCGCCAGTGAGATCGCCCTGAACACCTTGAACGAAAGCACCCCGGCAAAGCTTCAGATTACGAACCCGTCCATGAGCACCCTGGAAAATATGAATATCCAGACGGTGGACCACGACCTGCTGCTGATCAAAGGGCTGCGGGACCCGGTGGTCACCAGCCGGGAGAGGGGCTGCCTCAAGAAGCCCTACAAGCCCAGCGACCCCGTGCCGGGCGACACGGAGATACGGGGTATCAGCTGCCTTCTGGCTGCCGGCTTTGAGACAGGGGAAAACATCACCTTTGCTGACGGCAGGGACGAAACGATATTTTCCGGCACGGAAAACCTGTGCGTGCTGCGGGACACCTACGCGAAGGAGCATGGGCTTTCTTTGGGGGACACCATTTCCATGGAGCTTTGCCACACCTCCTTTGATATGAACCAGCAGCCCACCTACTTCCAAATCGGCACGGAGCCGGTAACGCTTACCGTGGCTGGCATTTATGACAGCGAGCAGGCGGAAGGGGTCGCGGAGGATATGCTTGTCCCGGTGGAGTGGGTCAGAAGCGTGGCGGAGGAGCGGCTCACCGGGTACGACACCTTTACCTATGACAGCTTTTCCGCCAGCCTGGAAAATTCCATGGAGCTGAACGTTTTCAAGGACTATTTGAAAGAGCTGGGCTATTCCCAGCCCTATGCCATGCAGCTCAAGAACGGGGCGAAGACGCTGGATTACTCCAAAGCCTCCACCGTGCTGATAGACGATCAGGCGTTTATCAAAACGGCGGAGAAGCTGGGCGGCACGCTGCAATACTACAAAATGTTCCTGCCCGCGTTTTTTGTGATGATCGCCTTTCTCACCACGCTGGTGATCTTCCTGGTGCTGCGGGGCAGCCGGCGGGATATGGCGGTGGCGCTGTCTTTGGGCAGACCGAAGCCCGCCATTGCCTGTTCCCATTTCCTGGGGGCGTTCCTTGCCCAGCTGATCGCCTGCGGGCTGGTAGTGCCGCTGACCCTGCTGTTTGCCGGGCTGGAGCTTATCTCCGCCGCCCTGATCTGCGGCAGCTTCCTGCTGTGCTGCGTGCTGGGAGATGTGGTGGGGCTGCTGGCGCTGCTGCGCTTTGACGCCATGGAGCTTTTGCTGAAAGCGGAATAGGAGGAAGAAAAATGAAACAGAGTATGAAGCAATTATTGAGACGCCCCGGAAAAACGCTGCTGTTTTTCCTTTTGACGATTTCCGCCACCATGTTGCTGGTGTTCGGCACCGTGATGTACGCCCAGAACGAAATGCGCATGGGCGCGCTGGACAAGGCGTTCAGCACCATGGTCACTGCCGAGCAGCGGCTTCCCACGGAGTACCTTTCCACCGGCGGGGAATGCTTTCCCTACCGCTCGTGGCAGACCCGGAACGACGACCTGCGCATCACCCCGGAGCAGCTGAATGTGGACGGCGTGGAATATATCGTCCCGCCGGAGCAGCGCCCCTATTATCTTGCCTATCTGCCGGAGGCTACCGTGGCGGTGCAGCCCGCCTATTACGACCTTCTGGAGGTGGAGGCGCTGGGCTCTTCCCCGGACGGGGGCGAAGTGCCGGTGAGGATCACCAGGGTCTTTCTGGAAAAGCAAAGCAAAGAACATGAAAAATACTTTGGGAACTCCACCCAGCAGACAGAGATAGCCACCGGCGAGTACATTCAGGACGAGAACGGAAATTTCAAACCCATCATGACCACTAATTTTATGGACGTGGGCTGGGAAACCACCCTCTGCCAGCACGGACTGGAAAACGCCGTTCCCATTGAAGCGGGGAAAAAGTACATCGGATATTTCATGCGGGGAAATGATGAGCTCTCCGCCCTGAACATAAATTCCGGCATGGTACTGAACGTGGCGGAAGCGGAATATCTGGAAACGATGTACGCGAAGTATTCGGGAGTGACCAAAAACGAGCTTTCGCCCTTTATCGGTCCCTTCAGCTCCCAGTACGACAGCCATGGAAAAAAGCTCAGCAGCGTGTTCCCCGCCGGGCTTTCGGGCTCCCCGCTGCGGCTGGAGGAGGTCACCGAGGGCTTTTACGACGAGGGCGGCAACGGCGAATATTGGATGGACCTGCTGGAGCAGGAGGAAAAGAAGACCCAACTGTTTCCCGTGCTGCCTGTGACGGACCCCCGGCTGGTTCCCAGCTTCCGGGAGGGAAACGTCCGGGTCACCGGCAGAATGATCACCGATGAGGAATACGAGCAGGGCGCCAAAGTCTGTATGGTGTCCCAGGCATTTGCCGCGAAGAACACCCTGCATACTGGGGAAAAGATCAAGCTGCCGCTGCTGTGCTCCATGTACGGCTATCGGCCCACGCAGGACGTGGGCGACCTGTGGCAGTCCGGCAGCACCCTGCGCCGCTGGTTCACCTTCCCCAGGGATTGCAGCCTGCTGAACGCCCAGGGCGAGCTGTACGAGCCGTTCTGGGAAGAGGGATACGAGATCGTGGGCATTTACCGGGTAAATTACGACAAGGGGGACCTTGCCTTTAACAATATGTTCGTGATCCCCAAAAACTCTGTGGAAGCTTCCGATGAGAACAACATCGCCTATTTCGGTGCCATGGACGATATGCAGACCTCGTTCCAGATCAAAAACGGCAGTATCGAGACCTTTGAACAGCGCCTGCGGGAAGCCGCGCCGGAGGTGGCGGAGCAGCTCACCCTGCGGTACGACGACATGGGCTATGCCAATGCCAGGGAAAATCTGGAATCCGCCAGGAAAACGGCGCTGCTGCTGTTGATCGTGGGCGCGGTCGCCACCGCCGCCATCGTAGCGCTGCTGCTGTATTTCTTTGTGGTGCGGGAAAAGAAGCGCACCGCCATCGAAAGAAGCCTTGGTATGACCAAACGCCAGTGCAGAGTGTCCCTGCTTTCGGGGATACTGGTGCTGACGCTGATCGCCTCTGTCATAGGCAGCGGTGCCGCCTATGTAGTGTTCGGCGCGGTAGAATCCCGGGAAAGGAGCCGGGAGATCACCGCCGTTGCCGAGGAGACGGAGGATATGGAAAGCGCAGAAAGTGCAGAGGGCACGGAGAGTACGGGAAGCGCGGAAAGCACGGAAGTCACGGAGAGCGTGGAAGACGGAACTTCAGTGCAGATCAGGAATTTCGACCTTGGCGGTCTGTACCATTTTTCCGCCAGCTACAGCCCGTGGGCAATGTGGGACGTCAAGGGCAGCCAGGCAAAGCTGGACGATGTGACCGCCCCGCCCGTGCTCTACCTTGCCGCCCCGCTGCTGCTGACCCTGCTGGTGGCGGTTCTGGCGCTGTTCCTCATCGACCGCAACCTGAAAATCGAGCCGATCTATCTGCTCAGCGGGAAGCTGGAATAGGGGAAGGCTTATGTTTATTTTCAGGGAACTATCCTATCAGCTCCGCCGGAAAAAGCAGACGATGATCTTGATTTCTGCCGCCGCGCTGCTTATCGGCTGCATGACCTTTTATCTCGGGAATATCCAATCGACACGGGCGGCGCTGGACGGCTTGGCGGAGAGCACGCCGGTCACGGTGACTGTCACCAGCCGGGACGGCGGGAGATCGGGCGGGCTCTGTATCGACACAGAGCGCTTTGAAGCCCTGACTGCGGCAGGCGTGCACAACGTCCGCTGCCATTCCTCCTTTGTGGGGGCGTATGGAGAAACCGCCCGGGCGGAAGACCCCTTTAACGGCGGGGATACCAGCATTGTGGGGGCAAATTCCATGGAAGCCGCCGGGCTTGACCCGGAGAATGTCCGCTTCCAGGACGGGTGGGACAGCTCCTTCTTCTCCGGCACGGGGAATTACGCCCTGGTGGGCGAAAGCTATGCTGAAAAATTCAGCTTAAAGCCGGGCGACGCCGTGACCCTGCCTGTCTATCTGGTGGAGTGGGGCGCCGGGAACAATCTGAACTATGCCCTGGTGGGAGAAATGAGCCTTGAAATCATCGGCGTCTGCTCCCCGGAGGGGGCGGCGGACAATTCCACCGCGTTCTATATGCCTGTCCGCGCCATGCGGGAGGAAACGGAGCGCGCGGGCGTGGACTTCTGCTATCAGTCCCTTTCCTGCGTGCTGGACGATCCCATGGATTTGAACGGATTCAAGCATTCTCTGCCCGCCATGGGCTTTTTAGAGCCTGCCCCGGAGGGCGCTGTCACCTACAGCGGGGACACCGTGGTGATCGACGATGAAATGTTCATCAAAACTGCCGGGCGGCTGCGGCAGAACCTTTCCCTGTTTCAAAGTATGCTGCTGCCCTTCCTCTGCCTGATTTTGCTCCTCTCCCTGCTTACCGTGTTCCTGACCTTCCGGGGCAGCCGCCGGGAGATGGCGGTCTCCCTGTCGCTGGGACAGCCCAAAGGGGCGATCCTGGGGAAGTATCTCCTGTTTGTTTTGGCAGTCGATTTGATCGCAGGTATTGTCATGTTCCCGGTGATCTGCCTTGGGGCAGGGCTTTCCCCCATTGCCGCCCTTGCGGTCTGCGGGATTTTCTCCGCCTCTATGCTGCTGGGCGGGAGCCTGGCGCTGCTCCTGCTGCTGGGCTTTGAGCCGATGGAGCTCTTGACAAAAGAGGAAAACTAGACCTGCGTTCAGCCTGGGATTCGCGGCTTTTGCCCATCGTAAGTGACGGCAATTTTGCTCCGCAGAACCAACCGCAAATCTCTTTACAAGGAGATGTAACTATGAAAAACAGCTTGAAACAGCTCCTGCGCACGCCGGGGAAAACAGCATTGCTTTTTTTGCTGGTGGTCGCCAGTACGGCGCTGCTGGTGTTCAGCTCCGTGCTTTATGCCAGGACCGACGGGCAGATCCGTCAGGCAGAGCGGAAATTTACCACCATCGGCACCATCGAGCAGCAGCCCTTAGTCACCGACCTGGACATTCGACCGAACTGCTGCTTTGGCACCCGCACCTATCTTGACTACGATTATGGGGAGCTGCTTTCCCCGGAAGCGCTGAAATTTGAAGGCGCGGAATATCTCATCGAGCCGGAAAACCGTCCCTGTTATGTGGCGTACCTGCCGGATATTTATACCACCCGCGTGGGGGCGCAGCTTTCCTGGCGAATGCATACGGTGGAGTTTACCCCTCTGGAGGATTCCGACGGCAGCGCCCCGGTCAAGGCAAAGGTCACAAGGGTGCTGTTCAGCAATGTACGGGATTATCAGAAAGAGCAAAACGGCGCCGGGGGCGGCTGGGACAAAAATCTTGAAGTGGGGGACGTGATCGATTTCTGCCAGCATTTGTCCCGAAACCCACAGCCCATCGAAACGGGCAAAACCTATATCGGAAATTTGTTTTATCTTTACCCGGAAAGCTGCCCCACCCATCATTACGCGGAATGGGTCGCTCATCAAAGCCCCGGCTCCCGCCAATGCGACAGGAATGGGGAACCCGTCCATACAGGGCATTTCCCGGAGGGCGGCGGCAGGAAAATCGAAGAAGTGGCAGCGGATTTTTACGAGCCGGGGCAACCTGGGCAGGATTGGCTGAAGCTGGTGGAGATGAAGGAAATGGAAGATTACCTTTTCCGCGTCCTGCCCACCAATTCGCTGGAGCTGCTGCCCTCCTTCCACAAAAAGCTGGCGTATGTGGACGGCGGCAGGACCATCTCCGCGGAGGAATTTGAATCAGGCGCGCCGGTGTGTATGCTGCCGAAAGCCCTTGCCGACAGGAACCGGCTGGCGGTGGGGGATACCGTGACCCTGCCGCTGCTCTGCGCCATGTACGGTTGCACGAGGGACAATATCGTCAGCACCTTGCCGGAAGGGATTTTGCTGGACGCAGACGGGGAATACTTTGAGCCGTTCTGGAAAGCGGACTATAAAATTGTCGGGACCTACTCCCTCACAAACGAGGGCGGTGGCGGCGCGGGAGAGATCCCGGCAGATCTGTTCATCATTCCCATGAAGTCTGTGGGGGCAAGCGACAAAAACAACCTGATCCAGGTTTCCCCCATGAACAGGCTGACCGCTTCGTTCCAGATCAAAAATGGGACGATCTCCGAATTTGACGAAAAGCTTCACGCGGCGGCATCGGAGACCGCCCTGCTGACCATCAGCTATGACGACGGCGGGTATACCAATGTGATGTCCGGCTTGCAGCGGGCAAAAAACGCCGCTGTACTGCTGCTTACAGCGGGTATTTTGGCGGCGGTGGTCATTGCCGTGCTGCTTTTATATTTTGCCGTTGTCCGCCAGAAAAAGCGCACCGCCATTGAAAGAAGCCTTGGCATGACCAAGGGGCAGTGCAGGCGCTCCCTTTTGGCGGGGCTGCTGGTGCTGGTTCTGCTGGGAACGGGGCTTGGCAGCGGCGCCGCCATGCTGATGGAACGCTATTCGTCTACCCCGTCCGGCGACAGCCTTGTCACAGTGGACAATGGGGATTTCCTCGGCTCGGAGAGCTTTCTCTACGGATTTTCCACCCGGTACAGCCAGTGGACGGCGGCGCTTTCCCAGGCAGAAGTGGGAGAAGCCGCTCCCGCCGCCGCATCGGCTCTTTACGCGGCGGTGCCCGCTGCATTTGTCATCTTGCTGTTCCTGCTTGCGCTTCTTTTTATCAATCGCAATCTCAGGATCGAGCCGATCTATCTCCTGAGCGGGAAGCCGGAATAGCAGCTTGACTATGAAAAAACAAAGAGAAAGGACGGCGAGGATACCATGCTATTTCTGCGCGAGACAGGATATCAGCTGAGGAAAAAGGGGCAGACGCTGCTGACCCTTGCGGTGGCAGCGCTGCTGCTTTCCTGCATGGCGTTTTATCTGGGCAACCTGCGTTCCAACGAGGAAGCCCTGGCGAATCTCTCGAATGTGATAGAGGTTCCCGTGAAGGTATGCGACAGCACGGGACAGAGCTCCACCGGGCTGAGGATACCCTGCCAGATGTACGATCTTCTCTCGGAAGCCGCCGTATACGACCTGCGCTGTACGGCGCAGGCGGTGGCGGCAATGGGGCGGGAAGCCCGTGCAGTTCCCCCGGCGGCAGGCGGCGTAGATACAACAGTTTATGCCGCCAACGGTTGGGAACAGTTTTCCGGCTTCCGACCGGAAAAGGTGAAATTTGCCGCCGGGTGCAGCGAAACGCTTTTTTCGGGGAAAGAGGGGAAAGCCGTGATAACGGGGCGCTTTGCGGAGCAGTACGGGCTTTCTCCAGGCGACAGCTTTTCCCTGCCGCTTTTCCTTCGTAACCGCAGGAACAATGGTTTTATCCAGTATGAGGAGCTGGGAGAAGTTGAGCTTCAGGTGGCAGGCGTTTTAGAGGACGTCACAGAAGACGAAAAGCTGGACATTTATGTTCCCGTCGGCTGGCTGCGGGAACGGACGGAGGACGCCGGGCTTGCTTTTTTCTATGACAGCCTTTCCGCAAGGGTCGAAGACCCGCTGCACCTAAACGAATTCAAAACGGAAATGCGGGAAGAGGGTTTCCGTGAAGCGGCCGTTGGAAGCAATACCCTGCCGGGCAACGTATTGGTCGTCAGCGACGGTCTTTTTATCCGCTCGGCGCGGGAACTGCAGCGGAATATCCGCACCTTTCAGGGCTTTCTGCTTCCCTTTTTCCTGCTGGTCATCGCGCTGGTCACACTGTCGGTTTTCCTGATCCTGCGCGGCTCCCGCCGGGGGCTGGCGCTGGCAAGCTCGCTGGGACGTTCCAAATGGAAAAGCGGGCTGGCGCAGCTTTTTGCCGTGCTGCTGCTTTCACTTTTGAGCTGCTGCGCCGTTCTGCCTGTGATGTGCCTTGTGGGCGGGATATCCCTGCCGGGCGCGGCGGTGATCTGCGGGCTGTTCCTGCTCTGCACCCTGCTGGGCACGCTGCTGGCGCTTTCCCTGCTTTTGCGGTTCGACACGCTGTCCCTGTTGACAAAAGCGGATTAAGGGCAAATGGAAAACTATGTTTTCCATTGCGGATTTGCTTCGCAAATTTCGGAGAAAGGAATGAAAATAAAAGATGAAAAACAGCTTGAAACAGCTTCTGCGCACCCCCATGAAAGCCCTGCTGTTCTTCCTGCTGTTGACGGCGGGAACCGCTCTGCTCGCCGTGGGCGCGTGCCTGTTTGCCCGGACCGCAGAGCGGATCGCTGCGGTGGAAAGCGAGTTTACCACCATTGCCACCGTGGAGCAGAAGCCGGTCTCCACCTATGTGGAGGAGGGCTACAACAGCTGCCTTGGCGCTCATGGGAATGAGTTCCCCGTTTATGACAAGCTCATTTCCTTTGATGTACTGAAAGACGCTGAGCTTTCGTATATCGGCGAGCCGGAAAGCCGCCCGGTATATCTGTCAAGCTGGATGGATCCCAGTCCTCGCACATGGAACATTATTCATCAAGAATTTGTCGCCGCCTTTACCCCACTGGAAACCGGCGATGGAAAAGAGCCTGTAAAGGTGGAAGTGACGCGTGTTTTCTATTCCAATGTGATCTACCAGCAGGTTTTTTTGCCGCCGCCGGACAATTTGAAAGTGGGAGACGTCATTTCGGTGTGCCAGCATTTTTCCGGGAATCCGGCAAAGCTGGAAAAGGGAAAAACCTATCTTGCGTCTATGGTATGGCGAACGTGTTCTTCCCACAGCGAAGGATCGCCGGAGGGCGAATTTGTCATCTACCAGCGCCCGCATTCCACACAATACGACATCGACGGGAAACTACTGCCCGGCAACGGCGTTTTTGCAGTTCCCAGACTGTACGCGGAGACGGAGAAAACTGTGGTCCACGCCACCGCGGAACAAAGTTTTCCTGCGTTTGACGATCCCTCTATCGGCGTGGAAGAGATTTCCGCTGATTCGGACGATCCGGCAGATCAGATCCTGCGTGGGGATCAGTGGCTGAGCTGGACCCAGAATATCCGAATGCAGTATGGGCTTTCTCCCGTGATCCCCACCAATGATTTATCTCTTCTTCCCAGCTTTCACAATGGGAAAGCAAAAATTGTACAGGGACGGGCGATTACAGAAGAGGAATATGAATCCGGCGAAAAAGTGTGCCTTGTTTCCGACGCGTTTCTCAATGACTTGTATTATTATTATATTGGAATCGGTACAGAGATTTCCCTGCCGCTGCTTTGTTCCCTTTACAACTACGATGGAGGGAAGCAGGTAGAATCCACCGGCAATTACCGAACAAGCCCTTTCCTGCGGCGGTACAGTCTTTTGAATGCTGACGGGGCGCCCTATTCCCCCTTTGCAAACGACAAATATACGGTGGTAGGTTTCTATTCGATAGACCCAAAGGAGCAGGAAGCCGGAAGGACAGAATTGATGGTGGATACTGTCATCATTCCCGCGAAATCTGTTACCGCTTCCGACGAAAACAACATCGCCTACTATGCCCCCATGAACGCGAAATCCACCTCGTTCCGCATTCCCAACGGGACAATAGAGAAATTTGACAGGAAGCTCCACGAAGCCGTGCCGGAAGCGGCGGGGCTGACTATCAATTATTATGATAACGGCTATACCGAGGTGATGGGCGATCTGAACCGCGCCAAAAGCACGGCGGCGCTGCTTTTGTTTGCCGGGCTTGGCAGCACCCTTGCCATCGTGACCCTGCTGCTGTATTTCTTTGTGGTGCGGGAGAAAAAACGCACCGCCATTGAGAGAAGCCTGGGCATGACAAAGGGTCAATGCGCCGTGTCCCTGCTTTCGGGGCTCTTGGTGCTGGCGCTGCTGGCAGTTTGCCTTGGGGCGGCGCTGGGCGGCATTTCCGTAGAGCATATGGGGAACGGAGAAGCTGTGGAAAGCGAGTTTAGTCTCATGTTCAGTGATTGGCAGGACGTTTCCGCAGAAGCGGGTGAGACAGGCGCCGTCTCCCTCTGGCTCCGCCTGGCAGCGCCCTTTGCCGTGTGGCTGGCAGTCCTTGTGCTGGGGCTGCTCCTGCTGGGAAGAAATCTCAAAATCGAACCGATCTATCTCCTGAGCGGGAAGCCGGAGGATTCCTGAGGACCGCTTGCGGAGAATAACCGCCGTCTTTGGTTTTCCAGGGGCGGCGGTTCGCTTTGCGGAAAAAACCGTGCTGTGGGCGCATGGGAAAAATCTGGCGGCAAACGGGAAGCCGCCGCCGTACAGGCAGTTTTCGGCGGGAAAAAGCATAGAAATAGAACCGTACCTCTGGGAGCGCTCCAGAGGAAACAGGAAATGGGGGAGAACTATGTTTTTGACGCAGATTCTGGA
This sequence comes from uncultured Neglectibacter sp., assembly GCA_937958185.1. Lineage (GTDB taxonomy): Bacteria > Bacillota > Clostridia > Oscillospirales > Acutalibacteraceae > Acutalibacter. Next base: position 28,076 of record CALFFN010000029.1, read on the forward strand.
TTTTCTTTCAGGCATCATCTATTTGTTCCTACACGTGACCGGCGGGGGGACGTTCCCGAAAGCCTTAAGCGCGGCGGAGGAAAAAAAGTGCCTGGAAGAAATGGCGCAGGGCAGCGAAACCGCCCGACGCAAGCTCATCGAGCACAACCTCCGCCTTGTGGCGCATATTATCAAGAAATATTACGCCAACCAGAACGATCAGGAGGATCTGATCTCCATTGGCACGATAGGGCTTATCAAAGCCGTGGACAGCTTCGACGCGGAAAAGGGGATCAAGCTGTCCAGCTATGCGTCCCGGTGTATTGAAAATGAAATATTGATGTTCTTTCGCAGCGGGAAGAAGTCGGCGCAGGACGTTTCCATCAACGAGCCTATCGAAACGGACAAATCCGGGAACACGCTGACGCTGATGGACACCATGGCGGTAGACGATTCCATCATCGACGATCTGGACGTCAAGATGAAAAGTGAAAAGCTGTACGGCTTTATCGACCGGGCGCTGACCCGGCGGGAAAAAAGCATTATCTGTATGCGGTACGGCTTGGGCGGCGGAAAGCCGCTGCCCCAGCGGGTAGTTGCCAAGAAGCTGGGCATTTCCCGCAGCTATGTGTCCCGCATTGAAAAGAAAGCGCTCCAGAAGCTGCGGGAAAAATTTGAGGGGGAGGAATGAGGGAAAGGGCTCTCACAGGATCTGATCTAAAATAAGAAATTCCACCTGCCGGACAGGAGTAATGGGCGATACGCCCAATATCGGAGAGCGGCATTTCATAAGATCACCCGCCCTTCTTCTGATAGGCTGAAAAACAGCGGGAACCCTTTCCCGCTGCTTTTGTTATGCAGTTATTCCTTGGAAGTGGATAAATTGAAGTTCGCACTTATAGAAATACTTTTTCGTTTTTCAGGAAATCGCCGATAGAAGCAAAATCACATCCGGCATTCCTGCATTCCAGCATATTCCATTAAGGTTCCGCCCAAATCAAACACAATTGATTTTGTCATCTAAACCTCCAAAACCTTCGGCTTGCCGCTGTCAGCAGCACTGAAATTATATTACATGACCAACAGTATCACAATGATGTATCTTATGTCTTCCCTCCAGTTTTGACGGTTGCGATTTTTGGGCGGTCTGCTATAATAGGTGCAGAGCCGCGCGGCGGTAAAGCTGTCAAAAAACCTGCGGTTGGGAGAGTTCGCAGCGGAAAGTGCTCGCTGTCTCCACAATCTGCCGTACCGCAGGTGCAAATCGGAAGCTTGTGGGGAAGCGCAAATGGATATCACGTTACATTATCAGGAAAAAGGAAGCGGGGAGCCGCTGATCCTTTTGCACGGCAACGGAGAGGACGGCTCCTATTTCCAGCACCAAATGGACTATTTCAGCGGCAGATACAGGGTGATCGCTTTGGACACGCGGGGTCACGGCAAATCGCCGAGAGGTACGGCGCCCTTTACGATGGAGCAGTTTTCCCGTGACTTGTACGATTTTATGGCAAGCCTTGCAATTTCAAGCGCCATCATTCTGGGATTTTCAGACGGCGCGAATATCGCCATGAAATTTGCCATGCGCTATCCGGGCAGGGTAAAGGCGCTGATCTTAAACGGAGGAAATTTGAATCCAAAAGGCGTGAAAAGAACCACGCAGATTCCCATTGAGCTGGGATACAAAATTGCCAGACGTTTTGCCACGAAATCGCCCGACGCAGAAAGGAACGCTGAAATCCTCGGGCTGATGGTGAACGAGCCGATGATCGAACCAACCCAATTATCGAAAATAACCGCCCCAACGCTGGTGATTTGCGGGAAAAACGATATGATCAAGGAAGCCCATACAAAAGAGATCGCAGAACATATCCCCAACGCAAAGCTGATGATCCTGAAAGGCAACCATTTCATTGCAAATAAGAGACCTGCGGCGTTTAACCAAGCGGTCGAGGACTTTTTACGGGAAATTCCGTGAGTTTTCATTTATCGAGCTGCTGGGAAGACAGGGCGGGAAAATAAATCAAAATTTGGAGATAGTGCTATGAATAAGAAAGAACTTGTCTATATTGCTGTTTTGACTTTGATAATTGCATTTATGGATATCACTGGTATGCCAAGCGTGCTTTTTGTCCATATTCAGGTTGCAGACATAGAGCCCTTCTATTTTGCATTGATGACAAATTTCTTGCTCATAGGGATAATCGCTTTCTTGTTTTTAAGAATACTATGCCCTGCGTGGAACTTGGGATTTACAAAAAAAGGATTGATAGACGGATTCAAAAAATATGGAATAATCGGAGTGGCAGTTGCGATAGTGGGATTTATTGCTTTTTATGTCGGCTTATCGCCTTTTGACCGTCAGCCGTCTATTGAAAAAGTGCTTATGGAAGGCGTCATATATTATGTTGGTGTTGCAATGATCGAAGAACTATATGTGCGTGGTTTATTCCTCAATCTTATTGAAAAGATGTTTGCAAAAAGTAAAAACAGCACGTTGATTGCAGTTGTATTATCAGCCGTAGTCTTTGGAGTTGGACATATATTTGGTGTATTAAACCAGTCATTACTTGTTATAGTAAGCAAAGTTGTCTGGACTGTAGGTATGGGTATATTTTTCGGAATGGTATATAAGAAAACAAGTAACTTGTGGCTGCCGATTATTATTCATTTTCTTATCAATGTTTGTGCTTTGCCTTATTGTTTTTCAAGTATAAACGGATATGCTGATTTAACATTATACATTGTTGTACCCGTGTATATAATTTTGGGAATATATAGTTTCATGGAGTTAAAGAAAGAAGCATGAAATTCCGTTTATCAAACTGACTGCAATCGTTCACAGGTCGCTTTGCAAGCGACCGAAAAACCTCCTGTGCGGGCTGAAAGGAAGCCGTCAAACACAGGAGGTCTTTTTATGAACGCAGCAGAACTGTTTTTTTATTCTCGCCAAAGGCAGCTCCATGGCAGGAACGGAAAAGGACGCTGTAGGCGGGTCTCATGCTCCTCCTGCCGTTTTTTCCATGCTGCCCTCACTTTTTCGGCAGGGGTGAGCTGTCTGAAGCTTTCCCCGGCGCTTTTGGGGAAAAGTGCAGGCAATTCTGGGGGCAGGCGGAAACGCATTTCCCACAGCGGATACATTCCGGGGAGTGGGAAATTTCCCGCACGGAAAGTGCCACGGGACACGCCTTTTCACAGGCGCTGCAGGAGGTGCACCGCTCCTTTTCCCAGTGGATCTGCACCAGGCTGAACCGATTGAACCAGCCATAGATCGCCCCCAGCGGGCACAGGTACTGGCAGAAGGGGCGGTACACCTTTACGGACAGCACCACGAGGAACAGCAAGATCCCCAGCTTCCAGAAAAACAGGCCGCCCGCCTGGCTCCGCAGCGCGCCGTTGGTCCCCAGCAGGGGGAGAGCGCCGAAAAACGTGCCGGAGGGGCAGAGAAACTTGCAAAACGCAGGCACCTTGGCATATCCGCCGAACAAAAACAGGGAGCCGACCCCCACCAAAAGAACCAGCACCACATATTTTCCGTATTTCAAAACGCGGTGCCCGGGCAAGCGCTTTTTCTTTTTGAAAACAGGGATTTTATGTAGTAAGTCCTGCAACAGCCCAAAGGGGCACAGCCAGCCGCAGACAAAGCGCCCCAGAAGGCTTCCGAACAGGAAGAAAAAGCCCAGCACGGCAAAGGGGACCTGAAAGCCCTGCTGATTTAAGAGCGCCTGCAGCGCCCCGATGGGGCAGGAAGCCACAGCCCCCGGGCAGGAATAGCAGTTGAGCCCCGGCACGCAGACGTATTTCAGATTGCCCCGGTAGATTTTTCCATTTACAAAGCCGTACAGGTATCCGTTTGTCACGATGGTGAACAGGAGCTGTACCCAAAGCCGAATTTTTTTCATACGTCACCCGATCCCGATACATTCCAGGCAGATCATGACCGCCTTGTTCCAAATGACGGTGAACTGGTCGGAAAAAGCGCCCAGCGCAAGGAAAAGGACCCCCACCAGCACTCCCAGTACCCAAAGATGCCGCTTAGCGCTTTTCCAGAAGCTCATTGATCTTTTCCTCCCACGCCGATTTTTCCATCGCGCCGATGACCGTATCTAAAACTTCCCCGTTTTCATCGAGGAAGAAAGTGGTGGGCACGGCGCTGACGTCTGTCAGCAGCGCGTTATACAGGGACTCGTTCAAAAGCAGGTGGGTGTAATCCGCCCCCGTCTGCTGGACGAGGCTTTCCACAAGGGTCTGGTCGTTTCCCTCCATCACATCGCTGACAATGCCGATGATTTGAAACTCCTCTTTTTTGTATTCTGCCGCCAGCTCCCCCAGCTCCGGCATTTCCCGCAGGCAGGGGTTGCAGTAGGTCGCCCACACATTTACCATGGTGAGTTTTGACTGGGAGAAAACCTCGTCGGAAACCGCGTTTCCCTCTAGGTCTACGCCTTCAAAGGAGATTTGGCTCTCGGAAGATTCCGATGGTGCGCTGCTTTCCGCTTTTGGGGCGGGGACGGGCTCCGACAGCTTTGCACAGCCGCCGAACAGGAGAGCAAACAGCACCAATGATCCGATCGCCAATTGACAAAGCTTGTTCATGCAAAATCCCCCTGAAGTTTTTTATCATTTTTGCCCTGAGAAATTCCGGCGGGAGCTTCCGCAGGCTTGTGGCGGCGCCTACTGTGTTCAGCCATTTTTGCGGCGCTCTGCTCCGGCTTCCTGTTTTATCTATATTATATAATATCCGGCATGATAATCAAGGGAAAATTGAAGCTAGTTCTTTTTCTTTGCTTCTTCCATCAGTCTCCAGGCGTCACCATGCACTTCTGCCTCAAACAGAGCGCCCCAGCGTAAAGCCATATCCATATCTGCATTTCTGCTTCCCCATGTTGTCCCATCGGTAAAATGCACGCTGTAAAGGTAAAATTTTGCTGAGACGGCGTCCGTACCGACCGAATCGCAGACAATATCCCGCTGCTCACCCGCTCCGATTTTTGCATCGGTCGATATGACATCTGTCAGGCTGTCGATGATGTCCCCGGAACCATCGTAATATATTGCGGCAAATTGAAGGGAATCAATATCTTTCCCGGAAATATTTGTTACAGAGATCCATTGTATATACTGCTCTCCGGAAATGCCGTTGTCCAAATAGGGGACCGCTTCTACTCCACAGCTGCCTTCAAAATCAGATTCTTCCGCAGAAAATGGTTCGTCTCCGTTCTGAACTTGCAGGGAGGATAGCAGCTCCTGTAGTTCCTGAGTACCCATTGCATCCGCAAATCCCTGCGAGTCCACTGAAAATGTGAACGAGCGTTTTAGAGGAAAGCTTTTTTCCAAACAGAAGCTGATGGGGTTCCCTTTTTGAAACTCGGAAAGCACCAGAGCGAACCCCTCGCCCTCAAGGGAGATCCTTTTGGTATTGCTGTATAAGGTCCCCGTGGCAGAGTATTCCTGCCCGTTTGATTTCTCAATAGTAACCTGCCACAGCTCGTCTTCATCGCCAATAGAGTCCACTAACCCCAGACCGGGAACAGTGACAAGGAACGACAGGGAATCCCGGTCTACCTGAAGAAGAGCGGAAATAGTCACCGGCACAGACGCTAAAGGGTTGCCGGCAGAGCTGTTAAGATAGATGGGAAACAGACCTTCCCCCTCGAACACCTTGGAATTGACGATATACCAATCCGTTGTGTCTGCCCCAGATTCGTCGGTGTAATAGCGTTTTGTCCACCCTGCCGAGGAAGATGGTTCGGACTCAGAAGCTGCCGGGTCACTTTCCGCCGACCCTGCCGTACTATGTACAGGGGCAGCCTCTGGAGAAGACACTGCCATATTGGTTTTTGGTCGATAATCAGGTTGAAAAAAGATAATATCTGCAACAACGAGAAGAATACCGACCACGCAGCCCAAGGCAACGCCCCAGAACCAGATTTGCTGATAAAATGGTTTCCTATTTGCTTTCCTGCAATAGGGGCAGTTTTCAACGCTGGCAGGGATTTCCCGCCCGCAGTCCCGGCAGGTTTTTGTTTGAGGATCGCTGGATAATGTTATTGGCATGATAAAACCTCCTGATAGAGCATAGACTAAAGCGCAGCCGGAGCATGGTTTATAAAGTCCATTGCACTTTAAGGTTATTATAACACAGCCAAATTGCACTTACAATACAAGTAACAGGGTTTCTAAGAAATTTCAGGGGATATTTGGGATATGATTGATTATAAAAGCATCGGCGCCCACATACGGACTGCCCGGCAGGATCAAAAAATGACTCAGGAGCAGCTTGCGGACGCTGTGGGTGTTGGAGTGACCCATATCAGCCACATTGAGACAGGGAACAGTATACCCAGCCTGCAGGTCTTTGTGGATATTTTGAATGCGTTGGATTGCTCTGCTGATGAGCTGCTTTGTATCGAGCTGAAAAAAGCCAAACCTCAATTTGACGATTGGATCGGCGAAATCTTTTCCGATTGCAGCGACAAGGAACGGAAGCTCCTTACAGACACGGTGCTGGCGCTGAAAGCTTCCATGCGGCGATTAGAAATAGAGGGGCAGGGCTGAAAACCGCTCGGGCGCAAACCCATTGCTCCTGCCGGGGTCCACAGCGGTTCCGCCGACAGGAGGCAAGGGAGGAGCAAAAACATGCGATTGGCGCCGGTCAGCGCTTCTTTTCCTTTGGTATGATATGATATTTGCCGTCCTGGCGGGCGGTCATGAGAAAGACGTCGGGCAGGGTCAGCCCGGCGTCTTTGATTTTCTGCCGCACCCATTCCTCTGTTTTGCCGCAGAGGGTCAATGAGCTTTCCGAAAGCTCCCCGTCGCTGACCACCACCAGCTCCAGATATTCCTTTGGGACGGCTACCCCCGCCTGCCGCGGGGTGAGGGGGTCGTCCTTTGCGTGGCGGGCGACGCTCATCATGCCGTTTGTCTCGATGACGGCATAGGCGACCTCCGACAGGGAAAACACGCCGTTCTGCCGGAGCTGCTCGAACAGGTCCTCCGTGCTCATGCGCAGCTTTCGCATCTGATCCTGCAAAATTTTCCCGTTTTCGATGACCAGAATGGGCTTGCCGCAGATGAGCTGCCGGAATTTGCCGATCTTCAGCATGAGCAGGGACACCACGATCTCGCAGAGGATCAGCGCCAGCATGGGGACAATGCCGTTCCAGAGCGGTTCGTCGTGCTCCTGGATCGGCATGACCGCCAGCTCGGAGATCAGCAGGGTGACCACGAGCTCGGAGGTTTGCAGCTGGCTGATCTGCCGCTTGCCCATAATACGCACGCCAAGCAGAATGATGGCGTACATCAAAAGCGTGCGAAGCAGGGAAATCATCATGGCGAGCTCTCCTTTCCGATTTCTGAAATGTGTCTATGCCCTAATATGCCGCGTTTTTCACCCATTATGCCGGCGGAATATTTTTCGATGGGACGGGAAAAATATTCCGAAAGCGAAAGGGGGAGAAAGCATGGAACAGACGGCAGAGATAAAAAAGGTTTCCGCTTATGTCGGGGTGAACCAGAAATTTTTTGAAAGCAAATTTCAAAATTCCATGGATTTCATGGCGCGGGAAATGGACCTTTCCGGCGTAAAGGCGGTGCTGTTCGCGCTGGACGGGCTGGTGAGCAAGCAAAACATCACCCTGAGCATTCTGAACCCCCTGATGCAGAGCGAGCTGCCCCGGCACACGGAGGACAGGCTCAAATTCATTGAGGAAACCGTGTTGGGCACCATGGAACAGAAGCGGGAGAGCGATATAGACACTCTGCTGGTGCTGCTGATGAGCGGCTTTGCCGTGCTGTGTGTGGACGGCTGCGAAGAAGCGGTGGTGTTCGGCGTGCAGGGCTTCGACAGCCGGGGACCGGAGGAGCCGCAGAACGAGGTGATGCAGCGGGGCGCGAAGGACGGCTTTACCGAAAGCTACCAGAACAATATCGCCATGATCCGCCGCCGCATGAAGACCACGGCGCTGAAATTTGAAAAGGCGGAGGTGGGGTCGCAGAGCCACACGCCCCTTGCCCTGTGCTATCTGGAGGGGGTCGCGTCGGAAAAAATCCTGAAGCAGGTCAAGGAAAGGCTGAAGCAGTGCGATTTGAAAACAGCCCTTGGGGCGGGCTACCTCACCAGCTTTCTGGAGCGTGGCGGGCTGTTCAGCGGCGTGGGGCAGACCGAGCGCCCGGACGTGGTCTGCGGCAAGATCGAGGAGGGGCGGATCGCCATTCTGGTAGAGGGAACGCCCAGCGTGCTGCTGGTGCCCTTTTTATTTGTGGAAAATTTCCAGACGCTGGACGATTATCTCGCCCGCCCTTTTTATGCTGCCTTTATCCGCTGGCTGAAATACATTGCGTTTTTTGTCAGCGCCGTGCTTTCCGGGCTGTATGTGGCGATCGCCGCCCATCACCCGGAGCTGCTGCCGGAAAGCCTGATGCTGAAAATTTCCCAGGCGGAGGCGGAAACGCCCTTTCCCGTGCTGGCGGAAACGCTGCTGCTCTATTTCCTGTATGAAATGCTGCGGGAAGCGGGGCTGCGGGCGCCACGGTCGCTGAGCGCCACGGTGAGCATCGTGGGCGGGCTTGTAATAGGTGATACGGCGGTATCCGCCGGGCTTGTCAGCGCGCCGTCCCTGATGGTGGTGGCGCTGACCGCCATTGCCGGGTATGCCGTGCCCAGATTGTACGAGCCGTTGTCCCTGCTGCGGCTGGGGTTCCTGCTGGCGGGAGGTTTTTTCGGCGTGTGGGGTGTGATGATAGGCTTTGCCTTATTGCTGATGGACCTGTGCGGCACCGGCAGCTTCGGCGTGCCGCTGCTGACGCCGGTCTCGCCTTTCCGGGGGCGGCTGGTACGGCGGGACGTGGCAGGCAGGGAAAACTGGAACCGGCTTTCCCGGTGGGACGCAAAGATACAGGATATGCCCGGCAGCCGGGAGAAAGGACAGTGAGCCATGGAAGCAGTGAAGCACCGGATCAGCTCGGCGCAGTTTTTCCTGATGATGTTCGTGTCCCGGGTGGTGGTGACCATCGCCCTGAACGCCCGGTACCTGGGCGGGGAAAACATGCTGGAAGCCATTCTTTCTTGCGGCATTGCCATGGCGGTGGGCATTTTACTGGCGCTGCCTGTGTGGGGGCTGCACAGGCGGTACCCTGACAAAACGGTGGGCGACGCGGCTCAGCTGGCGCTGGGCAGGGCGGGAAAAATCGTTCCGCTGTGTTACATTTTGTACTTCATTCTGGTGAACGGCTCCTCTCTGGGGCTGTTCCAAATTTTTCTGCTGGACACCGTGAACCCGGAGTTTTCCGCGGAGCTGACCATCGCGGCGGTGCTTCTGGTGGCGCTGTACGGCGCGTATCGGGGCTTGGAAACGGTGGCGCGCTGCGCTGTCTGCATTTTTGCCATTCTGCTGGCAGGCACAGGGCTGCTGTTTGCCATTGTAGCCTTTCGGTTTGACCCGGAAAATTTAGAGCCGCTGTTTACCCACGGCTTTTCCCAGACGCTTCAGGGCACGGAGCTGTTTTTGGCGAGGACCTCCGTTTTTGCCGACATGGCGGTGCTGCTGCCCATGGTCAACGGCAGAAAGAAAGCGGGCTTTTTCGGCTGGGCAGGGGGGACCTTCCTGTTCGTAGGCGTGCTGCTCCTGCTGCTGGCAGGGTGTTTGGGACCCTATGCGGCTACGCAGAATTTCCCCGTATTTGCCCTTTCCTCCCTGACGGAGATCCGCTCCATGCAGCGGCTGGACGCAGTGTTCGTGGGGGTGTGGATGATGGGCATGATCGTGAAGCTCGCCTGCGACCTGTACGCCTGCCGGGTGTGCTTTTCGTCCCTTGTAGGAAAACGCTGCCCGAAAACGTCCCTGCTGCTGTCCGGGGGTTTGGTCTTGGCGCTGGCGTTCTGGGCGGCAGCCAGCCCGGCGGCGCAGCGGTTGCTGCTGGACACAAAGCTGCTGCTTTTCGCCACGGTGGGAGCAGGCGCGGCGCTGCCCCTGCTTCTGTGGATCGTCGGGCGGCTGAGAAAGGGGGAAAAGGAATGAAGCGGAGAATCCTTTGCGTGCTGCTTTGTGTGGCGCTGCTGACGGTCCTTTCCGGCTGCGGCGGCAGGGAGCTGTACGAGCGGCTGCTGATCCACGGGATCGGCGTGGACGCCGAGGAAGACGGCACCTTTACCGTTACGGTGCGCTCCTCTGTTTCCTCGGAGGACGAGGGAGAGGAATATTTTAAGTGCCGGGGCAGCTCCGTGCTGGAAGCCCTGAACAGCCTGTCCCTTTCCACCGGGCGGAAGCCCTTTTACGCCCACAATTATTTGACGGTATTCGGAAAAAGCTGCGGAGAACAGGGCTTGGACAAATGCCTGGACTTTTTCGTAAGGTACCACAACACCCGCCCGGCAGTGCAGCTTTATCTGGCGGAGGAGCGGGCGGAGGATATTTTGAGCTTCCAGAAGGACGGCAAATATCTGAAAATGGGGGAGCTGCAGCAGCTTGGCGACAGCAGCCGGGACACCGGGCGCACGGTGGGCGTGGAAATTCTGGATTTCGTGAACGGCGTGAAGCGGCAGGGCTCCGCCCCCATGCTGCCCGTTCTGCGGGCGGAGGAGGACGGGGTGAAAATCGTCTCCACCGCTTATTTTGACGGCTATGTCCTTAAGGATTTCCTGACGCTGGACCAGACCCGGGGATATCTGGCGGTAAAGGAAAAGCTGGAAAACGGGGAAATGGTGGTTGCCGGGGAAGATGGGCTGCAAAAGGTCACCCTCTCCCTTTCCGGCGGAAGCGGGAAAATGTCCCGGCGGCAGGAAGGGAAGCTGCCCCAGTTTCTCCTCACGGTACAGGTGACCGGCGACGTCAGCGCCGTATCCGGCGGAAAAACGCAGCTTGCGCCGGAGGAATATGATGAATTGGAGCGGCTGCTTGCGGGGGAGCTGCAGGGGGAGATCGAATCGGCGCTCCGAAAAGCGGTCATCAACGACGGCTGCGATATTTTCGGCTTTGGCACGCTGGTGTACCGGCAGACCCCGGAATACTGGCGGCAGGTTTCCCGCCGATGGAGCGAATTGCTGCCGGAGTGCGGGTATGAAATAAAGGTGACGGCAAAGGTCAGCCGGCTGGAACAGGACGGCAAGTGAAAAGGAAAGGGGGAACCCTTTCTTTTTTTTTGCGGAAAATTCCTTGACGGACCCTTGGGAAAAGCAATAAGATAAAGGCGAAAAAAATTTTTTTATTTTTGGGGAACCAAAGAGGCAAATTTTCCGTCTAATGATTGGAAGGAAGAGGGGAGGAATGGCTTTTTGAGCACTGAATTGCTGGTGCGCAGGGCGCAAAATGGCGAAAAAGACGCCTTTTTGAAGCTGATGAAAAACAATGAGCTTGCCATGTACCGGGCGGCAAAAGCCATTCTTCCCACGGAGGAGGACGTGGAGGACGCGGTGCAGGAGACCGTCTGCAAGGCGTTTGCAGGGCTTTCCGGGCTGCGGCAGCCCCGGTATTTCAAAACATGGCTGACACGTATCCTGCTGAACTGCTGCTACGACCTGCTGCGGCAGCAGCGGGGGGAGCTGCCGCTGGAGCTGTTTTGCGATTCTGCCCAGCCCGGTGGCTGGAGCGGCGGGGAAAGCGACAGCGCCCTGGACATTCAGGCGCTGCTGAGCGCCCTGGGCCCGAACGACAGGCTTATTTTGACACTGTACTATTTGAACGACCTTTCCGTAAAGGAGGTCTCCCGGCTGCTGTCCCTCAGTGAAAGCGCCGTAAAAAAGCGGCTGTTCCGGGGAAGAAAAAGATTTCAGCTGCTTTATGAAAATACGCAGGACGGAGAAGAGTAGATCCTGCGGGAAACAATTTTTTGGCTTTGCAAAACATTCCGCTGAACGAAAGAGGAAGGTGGTCGTACCTATGAAAACAAGGAAAGAGAAGCTCAAGAGGGAAAGGGTCCCCCGCCGGGCGCTGCGAAGAAGCCCGTCCTTCCGCCGGACGATTTCCAGGGCGTGGGACGTGGAGGACCCGCCCATCACCTATTATCAGGCGCTGGAGGAGACCTATTCCAAGCTGCCGGACGGTCCCATTGCCCGGAAACGCCCCCTGCACGCCCTGTTCCGGGGGGCGGCGACCCTGGCGGCAGCCTGCGCGGCGCTGTGCATTATTTTGATCGGGATCAACGCCACCGAGCCGGAGCTGATCGAGGGCCTGCCGGGCGTGGGGGTGCTGTTCCGGCAGTTCAATGAAAACCGCTGGCAGGATACGCTGCCGCCGGTCTCCGTAAAAGTAAAATCCACCGATGTGCTGCCCGTCACGGATAACGGGACGGTGCTGCAGCAGATAGAGGTGGACGGCACCACTCTGAAGCTGACGGCAACAGTGCCCTACATGGGCAGGAAAAGCTATCTTCCCATCTGCTATTATGACGCCACGCCTTTGGGCACTTACGGCGTGCTGTACGGGAAACGGCTGGTGGAGGGGGAAAGCTACACCTCCTTTGAAGCGGAATTTTCCCCGGCGCGCACTGAGATACAGGGGGAAACAGAAGCTTCGGAGGACGCTCCAGGCAGGTCGGAATATTTTCTGGAAGAAAACCTGACCGAAGGGGACATTACCGCTACCTGGACCTTTACCAATGTGGATATGAGCCAGGAACAGGTGGTGTTTACCCTGTTCGATTGGGACGGGAAGCTGGCAGATTCCGGGGTTTCCCTGAAAGAGCCCCGGGTGACGGCGGAGTTCGTGATCGACATGAAAAACCGCCGCGCCTGTTCCCACGATGGCTACCAGCGCCGGTTGCTGAAAAAGGTCACGCCGGAGGAATGCCGCAATATGCTGGAAACCATGGCGGCAGAGTATGCCGAGGGCTGGCACGTGGGAAATATGGAGCCTGTCCCGGTGGGAGGGGACAATGTTGTTTACCGGCGCATCGACCTGTTCTGCGCTGAGGAAGGGCAGGACGGCGCTTTGCCCTGGCCCTATGTGACCCTCGCCTGTTTTTCCGATGGGAAAACTCTTCCCAACCGAACGATTGTCATGAGGACGGAAAGCGTCACTTCCCTGGAGAGAGCACGACTGCTCGATATGCAGGAAGCGGAGGGCGCGTTGAATTGGAACGCGGCTGCGGACGGATTTTATGTGGCAAGCGAAAAGACCGACCCGGTCCGCACGGGAAAGCCTTATTTCCATTTTGCCGTGGTACTGCCGGTGAAGGTGCTTTCCGGCAAGGTGGGTCTGGGCGAGGACACGATCCTCTATGGCATAGAAGGCCGCTTTTCGCTGTGGGCGGGAGTTACCGAGGAGGTGCTGGTGGAGGATCTGGAGGAGTCGTTCCGGCAGGACCGGGAAAGGCTGACCCAAATCTATTCCGGCAGGCAGGATTCCTCTGAGGAGGGCTCCCATACGGTGGAGTGGCCTTGGGAATAAGGGGCGGAAAAAAGACTTCACGGCATGAAATGCCGTGATTCTCCTGCGGAGAACCGTCTTTTTTCAGTGCGTTGAGGGTACACCGTTCTATAGACACAAGTGTTCTAAGATTCGCAAAATGGGCGGAAAAAAGCTTCGGTCACACCGTGACCGATTTTGCGAAGCAAAACCGCTTTTTTCATAGTCTCTGGGGTACACCGTTCTATAGGCGTTGGTGCACTAAAATTCGGAGAATGGGCGGGAATGGACGGAAAAAGAATGTTCGACAAAGAGCGCCGAACATTCTTTTTCATAGTCTCTAAGGTACACTGCCATCAATGGACAAAAAAGCTTCGGTCACACATCTTTAATTGAAAAATTTGATTTTACTTTTGTGAAATCAAATTTCAGGAAGAAAGGCGCAGCCTTTCTTTTGCAAAACCGCTTTTTTCAGTGCCTCACGGGTGCACTGTCCTATGGACGTTGGTGCTCTAAAATTCGGAGAATGGACGGAAAAAGGCTTTGCGGCAGGAAATAACGCAAAGCCTTTTTTCATTGCACTGCATCAACATAAGTGTCCTAAAATTCGCAAGTTTCCCTTTCCCATTGAGGAAATTTGTGCTATCCTAAGCAAAACGGAAAGGGGAGAGTGTGATGAAGCGATTGGTCGTGGTGGGCAGCGTCAATATGGATTACGTGCTGAACGTGCCCCATATGCCCCAAAGCGGTGAAACGCTGCTTTCCAAGACGCTGGAGCTGCTGCCCGGCGGGAAAGGGGCAAATCAGGCGGTCGCCGCCGGAAGGCTGGGGGCGGACGTCACCATGCTGGGCGCTGTAGGCAGCGACGGGGCAGGCGCCGCGCTGTGCGAAAGCCTGCGGTCCGCCGGGGTGGACATTTCCCGGCTGCGGCACGTGGCGGAGGAGCCCACAGGCTCGGCGTTTATCTGCGTGGACGCGGCGGGGAACAACCAGATCGTGGTGGCGCAGGGCGCGAACCGGGCGGTGGACGTCCCCTATTTACAGGAAAACGACGACATTTTACAGCGCAGTGACATTTTGGTGCTGCAACTGGAAATCCCGCTGGAAACCGTGCTTTATGCCGCGAAACGGGCAAAAGAGCTGGGAAAAACGGTGGTTCTCGACCCCGCCCCCGCCCGCCGGGACATTCCCGGTTCCCTATACCCCTGCGTTGACTTTTTGAAGCCGAACGAGGGGGAAGCGGCGCTGCTTGCCGGCGTGCCGGAGGGGGACCCGGAAGCCGCCGCCGGGATTTTGCAGAGCCGTGGCGTAAAAAACGTACTGGTAACGCTGGGCGGCAACGGCGCGCTGCTGCGGGACGAAGCCGGGCGCGTGCAGAGCTTCCCGGCACAAAGCGGGCTGCCTGTGGTGGATACCACCGCCGCAGGGGACTGCTTTACTGCCGCTCTGGCCTGCCGCCTTGTTGCCGGGGACAGCGTGGAGCAGGCGGTACGCTTTGCCGTCAAAGCGTCCGGCTTGTCCGTGACCCGCAAAGGCGCACAGCCTTCGCTGCCGACCCTGGGGGAGGTGGAGGGCTGGCAGGGGTGACCGTCTCCCTGTTCCCTTTGTTTTCCGAATAGACAGAAATTCCAGCCGGGGAAGCTTCCCCGGTTTTTGGCTGTGCAGAAAAAACCTTTTCCTCACGGAGCCGCTCCTGCCGCTCCGCCCGCTGCGCAAACAGCGCCCAATAGCTTTTTTGCTCATAATACATATCGGTGAGGATACGCACCGTCCTGCGCCGGGCAAGCTCTGTTTCGCCCTGCTGCAAGCGGCTGCCGTTCAGCTCGTGCAGCCTGTTCCGCAGCAGCTCCACCTGCTGCCGGGCATTTTCCGCCAGCTTTCCGTAATCAATGGCTTCACAGGGAGCGTCCCAGCCCCCTACCGTCTGTTTCGTATTTTTCCGTGTGAGCTCCATACCAATACCTCCTTGCTCGAAAACTTCCTTTCAGTGAAGTTCTATATTCAGGTTACCCCATTTAATTGAAGTTGTCAAGAGGAAGGCAGAAAATAAATTTCAATAAAATGAAGTTTTTGGGCTTGACAGCTTCCACTTTGCCAACTATAATAAAAGCAGGTAAAAGATATTTACGGCAAACGGCGGTGGAAGCATGGGGCTGGAGATCATCAATCGGCTGAAAAAAGAAAAGGGGCTTACCAACGGCGACCTTGCCCGGATTTCCGGCGTGACCCAGAGCACGCTGGATAAGATCACGGCGGGCATCAATACCAATCCAAAGCTGGAGACCCTGCAGGCGATCTGCCGGGCGCTGGGCTGCCGGCTAGCGGATTTTGACGAGGTGCAGGTAGCAGGCGGGGAAATCAGCGATTCTGAGCTGGAGCACCTGAAAAAGTACCGTGTGCTGGACGTGTACGGAAAGCGGGCGGTAGACGCCGTGCTGGACACGGAGCACGACCGCATGACCCATATCGTGGAGCGGGAGCAGAAGGGCTGGATCACCTATATCAACTGCTATGACCTGGCGGTTTCCGCCGGGATCGGCGAGCCTATGGGCGACACCTACTATACCAACAAGCTGGAAATCCCCACCGAGCGGGTGCCGGAAAACGCGCACTACTGCGTCCGGGTCAACGGGGACAGTATGGAGCCAGCTTATCGGGACGGCGACATCGTATTCGTGGAGCGGCTGGACGGTTCCGTGCGGGAAGGGGAGATCGGCGTGTTTGCCCTGAACGGCGAGGGCTTCTTAAAGCGGCTGGGAAACCGGGAGCTGATTTCCCTGAACCCGAAATACGACCCCATCGCCATTCGGGAGTTTGACGACCTCCGCTGTCAGGGGCGTGTGCTGGGCAAGGTGTGAAAAGGGTTTGCACACCGGGCGGCGATATGCTATAATAGACACTAGATGCTAGATACTGGATGCTGGAAAAGGGCGGGGAGCACGGGACTTTAATCACCGGGTTCCGCGCTGGAAAGCAAAAGCCGCCGGTTTTACGGACGCCAAACGCAGGAGTAGTATTATGGTTGCGAAAGCTGCGGTCGGGCGGGGGAAAATGTGACTTGCAGCAAGTAGTTTCACGATTGCCCATTCTCGCCTGTCGGCTCGGTCAGTTCGCACCAGCGTCCCACCGGGACGCGCTCACCGCAGTCGCGGGCGGGTGATTTGCCCGCGGCTTGCACAAAGAGGGTTCACGAAAAGCGGTTCTGTAATCATTCAACAAAGCTGCGGTCGGGCGGTGTAGGTGCGCCCTGCACAAAGAAGGTTCACGAAAAGTGGTTGCACGATTGCCCAGTGCAGTCACGGTCGGGTGATTTGCCTGCGGTTTGTACAAAGAGGGTTCACGATTAAAAAAAGGAGGTAGGCGTATGTCTCCCAAAATGGTAGAACTGCACGATGTAGATGTCCCTGAATTTCTGAAGGTGCTGGACGGCTGCGAGGGGGAAATCTATCTGATGACCCGGGACGGCGACCGCCTGAACCTGAAAAGCAAGCTGTGCCAGCTGGTGGGCTTGACAAGGCTGATCGAGGGCGGCAAAATCGCCGAGGCCTTCATCATGTGCGAAAAGGAATCGGACGAATCCAAGCTGTTTCGGTTCAACCTGTACAAGAAATCCGGCGAAGATGAAGAATAAGGAAAGGCGGCGCCGCGGTGCCGCCTTTTTTCTGAAAGCAGGTGTGCTATGAAAAGACGGAGAATGGGGAAAAACGGCAGGCGCTTCGGCTGGCTGCTGGGGATCATTTTCTTCTGCCTGCTGCTGTTTTTGGCAGAGGAGCAGGGCGTATTTGACGATGCTTTTTCCCTGCCACCGGCGGAGCAGGGCGGCAGCCCGGCGTCGGCGGCGGTAGACGCTGAGCCCCCGGAGGGGCTGGAGGTCTATTTTCTGGACGTGGGGCAGGGGGACAGCGAGCTTATTCGCATTCCCAGCGGCGACGGCGTGTTCTGCGCCCTGATCGACACCGGGGAATATGCTTACGCCGATCGATTGACCAACGCTCTCCGCAGTTTGGGCGTGGAAAGGATAGACGCTTTGATCTGCAGCCACCCCCACACCGACCATATGGGCTGCATGGCGCGGATCGTGCAGCGGTTTGAGATCGGGGAAGTGTATCTGCCCCGTATCCCGGACGAGCAGGTGCCCACCACCTCCGCCTATGAAGCGCTGCTGAACGCGCTGGAAAGGAAACATTTGACCGCGGTGGAGCTGCACAGCGGCACAGAAATTTCCTGCCCGGAGGGGGCGGAGCTCCAGGTGCTTGCCCCCAGGGAGGGGGAAGCGTGGGAGGACCTGAACAACTATTCCGGGGTGCTCCGGCTGACCTACGGCGAGAACGCGTTCCTGTTCACCGGGGACGCGGAAAAGGGCAGCGAAGCCCACATTCTGGAGGACGGGGCGGACGTGTCTGCCGATGTGCTGAAATGCGGGCACCACGGCTCCCGCACCTCCACCTCCGCCAAATTTTTGAAGGCGGTGAACCCCCGGTATACCGTTATCAGCTGCGGACTGGAGAACGACTACGGGCACCCCCACAAGGAAACCATGGAAAAGCTGAACAGGCTGGGAACGGTGATTTACCGCACCGACACGGAGAAAACCATTCTTGCCAAAAGCGACGGCACCAGGATCGCCTTTACCACCGGGCTGACCCTGATGGAAACAGAATAAAAGGAGAGAACAGTATGCTGACGGAAAAAAAGAAAGAATTTATCGAATTTATGATGTCTGCCGATGTGCTGCGGTTCGGGCATTTCGTCACGAAAAGCGGCAGGAACACCCAGTATTTCGTGAATACCGGAAACTATAAAACCGGGGCGCAGCTGGCGAGACTGGGCAGCTATTACGCCGCCCTGGTCAAGGAAGCGGCGGGGGAGGATTTTGAAGCCATGTTCGGTCCCGCGTACAAGGGCATTCCGCTGGCGTCCGCCTGCTCCATTGCCCTGTATCGGGACCACGGCATCGACAAGCCCTATTTCTTCAACCGCAAGGAAAGCAAGGATCACGGGGAGGGCGGCGTGACCGTGGGCTACCAGCCCAAGGACGGCGACCGTATTCTCATCATTGAGGACGTGATCACCGCCGGGACTGCCGTGCGGGAGACCATGCCAATTTTGAAAGCCTGCGCCAAGGTGCGGGTGCCCCATATGTTTATCAGCGTGGACCGCTGCGAGGTGGGGAAAACCCCCGGCAAAACCGCCATCATGGAGGTGGAGGAGGAGTTCGGGATCAAGGTACACCCCATCGTCACGGTGGTGGATATCCATGAATATCTGGAAATGACCGGCGCGGACAAGGACCTGCTCCGCGCCATGGAGGATTACATGGCGCAATACTGTGTGCTGTGAATGGAAAGAAATAGGAAAAGCCGTAAAAGCAGGCTGCTTTTACGGCTTTTTTCTTATCTTAATCAGAGGAAACCTTATTTTTACCGTGCAGCTGCTTACCTCGCGGTGTGCCGGGAGCTGTTCTGCCGCCTGTTCTTCCGCTTATTCCTGTTTTTGAAGGGGTACACGGGGCTTTGGGAATTGGCGATCACATGGTCCACCAGATGGAGCAGCGCCAGCATCAGCACGATGGACAGGGTCAACAGCGGCGTCAGGGCGATGAGCATGGGCAGGGTGAAGTCCGTCAGGGAGAAGAAGTCCCGGAAGAACAGCAGCGCCGCCAGAAACACCGAAAGCAGCCCGCCGAACAGGAAGCTGCGCAAGCCGTTAAAGGGCGTACAGACCTTGAACAGCATGATGAACCCGGTCAGGGAGGTGATGATCACCGCCAGGGTGGACATCTCCGCGCCGGTCAGCCCCAGCGGTCCGCTGAGGGCGCACAGCGCCAGAATGTTCGCGGTCATGGTCAGCGAGGCGGGGACGCACATTCGGAACACGTTGAAAATGAATTTTCCCCGCAGCCTGTCCTTGTTGGGCTCCAGCGCCAGAATAAAGGAGGGCACGCCGATGGTCAGGGAGCTGATGAGCGTCTGCTGGATCGGCTCAAAGGGATAGGAATAATTCAGGAAAATGAACAGCACGCCGATAAGGGCGGAGAAAATGGTCTTCACCAGAAAGAGGGAGCTGGAGCGCTGCAAATTGTTGATGGAGCGCCGTCCCTCCTGCACCACCAGCGGCATGGAGGCGAAATTGGAATCCAGCAGCACCAGGTTGGACACGGTGCGGGCAGCGTCGCTGCCGGAAGCCATGGCAATGGAGCAGTCCGCTTCCTTCAGCGCCAGCACGTCGTTGACGCCGTCGCCGGTCATGGCGACGGTGTGCCCGTCCTCCTTCAGCGCCTTCACAAACGCCAGCTTCTGCTGGGGCGTGACCCGCCCGAAGACGGAATAGGTGCGCACGGCGCTGCGAATGTCCTCCTCGGTTTCCAGGGTGGTGGCGTCCACAAAGCTGTCCGCGTTCTCCAAGCCCGCTTTCCGGGCAATGTTCGACACGGTGACGGCGTTGTCGCCGGAAATGACCTTCAAATCGACCCCCTGGTCGGCAAAATACCGCAGGGTGCGGGCGGCTTCCCGGCGGATTTTATCGCTGATGAGCACCAGCCCCATGGGCTCGATGATGTCCGGCAGCTCCTTATCGGCAAAGCTTTCCTGGGAATGGGCGAGCAGCAGCACCCGCTGCCCCTTGGAGGAATATTCCTCCACCCGGTCGGCAATGGCGCTGAAATCCTCCCCGAGGATAAATTCTCCCGCGCCCATCACAAAGGTTCCCTTGCCAGGGAAAAAAGCGCCGCTCCATTTGCGGGCGGAGGAGAAGGGCACCAGCGCGGTGGAGTGCCACGGGCTCTGCTGGGGGAACCTGTCCCGCAGCGCCAGGAAGGTGGGGTTGTCGTCGGAAAGATTGCTTACCAGCGCGGTGAGGGCTTCGGACATTTCTTCCTCGGAAACGCCCTCAAAGGGCAGCAGGCTGTCTACCTGCATGGTGCCCTCGGTGATGGTGCCCGTCTTATCAAGGCACAGGGTGTCCACCCGGGCAAGGGTCTCGATACAGTACATATCCTGCACCAGCGTCTTGCGGGCGGAAAGCTTTATCACGCTGACCGCAAACGCCAGGCTGATCAGCAGCACCAGCCCCTCCGGGATCATGCCCACCACGGCGGCGGTAGTGCTGACCACCGAGTTCTGCACTGTGTCGCCCAGCACGAAATACTGCTTCCAGAACAGCAGCGCGCCGATGGGCACGATGGCAAAGCCGATGATCTTGACGATGATGTCGATGGAATCCATGATCTCCGAATTTCGCTTTTTGATGTACTTTGCGTCCCCTGCAATGCGGTTGGCGTAGTTGTCCGCGCCCACATGCTCCACCTGGGCAAAGCAGTTGCCGCTGACGATGAAGCTGCCGGACAGCAGCGTGTCGCCCTGCCGCTTGAGAATGGGGTCGGATTCGCCGGTGATCAGGGATTCGTTGACCTCGCATTCCCCGTCTGCCACAATGGCGTCGGAGCAGACCTGGTTCCCCGCGGACAGAAGAATGATATCGTCCAGCACGATCTCCTCCACAGGGATATTTTTTTGCCTGCCGTCCCGCAGGACCCGCGCCTTCGGGGAAGAGATCAGGGAAAGCTTGTCGATGGTGTGCTTGGCGCGTATCCCCTGAAAGGAGCCGATCACGATATTGGAAACGATAACGCCTAAAAACAGCGCGTTTCTGGGAGAACCCACCAGGATCACGGCGGCGGCAAGGGCGAAGTTCAGCAGGTTAAAAAACGTGAACACATTTTCCCGAATGATCTGCCCCTCGGTTTTTGTCTTGATGCCGGAATCCCCGTTATGCAGCCCCTGGGACACGCGCTGCTGCACCTGCCCGGCAGTCAGCCCCTCTCCGGGGTCGGGGTGGAACCGTTCCACCTGCCGGGTGCGCTCTGTGCGCTGTTGGGGGCTTGCAGCCTTCCTTTGTCTGGTCGCTTTTTGAGCCAAAGCAGCTCCCTCCTTTGCGGAATAATCAAATACTGTGAAAGACAGCGCCGGAAAGCCCTGCCGTCCGATGAAAGTCGTTTTTTGATGAGTCAAAGCTATAAGCTTATTTTCTAGTATATACCAACCCGCAGTTTTTTCCAAGAGGCTTTTTCTTTCGGTTTGTTCCCGGATCGCCGTGTCGTTTGCAGGAAATGGTCTCCGATATTTAGAAATGCGGAAAATATCTTTGAATTTTTGGGGAGATTGCCGATATTCCGCGGTAGACCGCCATTTCGCCTTGACAGATAAGGAAAATCAGACTATACTGTTACAATCAGAATAAAACAGAAATACAGTCCCGTTTTACACAGGAAAGGAAGATTTGAGATGGCAACGAAAAAGGCAGCAGAAGTTATGATCGTCAACCGCAGGAGCAAAAAGGCCCTGCAGGCAACAGGATTGGACAATGGCATGGTCGTAGAGCAGGCAGCCCCCGTCGGCAGCGACGCGCAGCTGTGGAGCATTGTAGAAGGAAAGAACGGCGCGAAGATCGTCAATAAGGCAAGCGGCAAGGTGCTGGACGTAATGAGCGAGGGCACCGATAACGGCACCTGGGCGCAGACCTGGGAAGACGTAGCGGGCGAAAGCCAGGTGTGGAACGTGGTTTCCGCCTCTGCTTCCTATAAGAAGCTGGTCAATGTCCGTTCCGGCAAGGTGCTGGACATTGTGGATATGAGCGATGAGGACGGCGCCCCTGCCCAGATATGGGAAGATGTGGACGGCGCCGGACAGCAGTGGAAGCTGGTTGCCCCTAAGGCTGCTACGCCCAAGGCTGCCGCTTCCAAGACCGCGAAAAAGCCTGCCGCCAAGAAGCCGGCAGCAAAGAAAGCCGTTCCGGCTGCAAAGCCCGCTCCCGCGGTGGAAAAGAAGGCAGAGACCGCGGTGGAGAAAAAGCCCGCCCCCGCAAAGACCGTTTCCAAAGCCAAGGCGAAAGCGGAGCCCAAGAAGCCCGCTGCTAAGGAGACTGGCAAGAAATAAGCTGGTTTCCTGCAAAATCCGACAGGGAAAGCTTGTCAAAAAACAGAAGATGTTCGTGAAAAGGCAGGAATTTTCCTGCTTTTTCTTTTTGCGCAAAGCAAAGAAAAAAGAGGATTTGCAATCTGAAAAAAATTTTTTGCAAAATCCCTTGACAGGACGAAAACGCCGTGCTATACTAGGGCACAAATCAGAACACCAATACACCTGTGAGCAGGAGTAGTACCGTTTCAGGTCTGCATGATAGGGCGAAAGCCCTCAGAGAGCCGTGGAGGGTGGGATCACGGCGGTGCGGCGAAGCGGGAATGGACCTGTGAGGGCTGACCGAGGCAGGGAACGGGCGGGCGCTACAACAGCACACCTTTCCACTCTGCGTTAGGAAGGACGGAGGCTGACCGTTACAGCGGCTAGCGTATGAAAGTACGCGAAAAAGAGGCGCGCAAAATATGAAATGGCTCTGCCGGTTCATATTCGGCGAATTTAGGTGGCACCGCAGATGCAGTCAGGTATCTGTCCTAAGAAATTGGGACAGGTGCCTTTTTTGGTTTTCTGAAAAATTTTTCTGAAAGGAAATGAACCCTATGGCAGAACAGAAAATTCCCTACAAAATCTATTTGGACGAAAGCGAAATGCCCAGGGCATGGTACAATCTGCGGGCAGACATGAAGAATAAGCCCGCCCCCCTGCTGAACCCGGCTACCCATCAGCCCATGAGCTTTGAAGAGCTGACCCCGGTGTTCTGCGACGATCTGGTCCGGCAGGAGCTGGACAACGACACCCGCTTTTTTGAGATCCCCGAGGAAATTCAGCAGTTCTACAAAATGTACCGCCCCTCTCCGCTGGTGCGCGCCTATTTTCTGGAAAAGGCGCTGGGCACCCCGGCGAAGATCTACTACAAATTCGAGGGGAACAATACCTCCGGCTCTCATAAGCTGAACTCCGCCATCGCCCAGGCATACTATGCCAAGAAGCAGGGGCTCAAGGGTGTGACCACCGAGACCGGCGCAGGGCAGTGGGGCACGGCGCTTTCCATGGCGTGCTCTTACTTTGATCTGGATTGCAAGGTGTTCATGGTAAAGGTCTCCTATGAGCAGAAGCCCTTCCGCCGGGAGGTCATGCGCACCTACGGCGCTGCCGTCACTCCTTCTCCTTCTGAGACCACTGAGGTGGGCAAAAGGATACTGGAAGCGCACCCCGGCACCACGGGAAGCCTTGGCTGCGCCATTTCCGAAGCGGTGGAGGTGGCGACCTCCACTCCCGGCTACCGCTATGTGCTGGGTTCCGTGCTGAACCAGGTGCTGCTGCACCAGTCCGTCATCGGCTTGGAAACCAAGGCGGCGCTGGACAAATACGGCATCAAGCCGGACATCATCATCGGCTGTGCCGGCGGCGGCTCCAATCTGGGCGGCTTGATCGCCCCCTTCATGGGCGAAAAGATACAAGGGAAGGCAGACTACCGTTTTATCGCGGTAGAGCCCGCTTCCTGCCCCTCCTTTACCAGAGGAAAATACGCTTATGATTTCTGCGACACCGGCATGGTCTGCCCGCTGGCGAAAATGTACACCCTGGGCTCGAACTTCATTCCCTCCGCCAACCACGCGGGCGGGCTGCGGTACCACGGCATGAGCTCCGTGCTGTCCCAGTTGTATGACGACGGGCTGATGGAAGCTGTCTCCGTGGAACAGACCGCCGTGTTTGAAGCGGCGGAAATGTTCGCCAGGGTGGAGGGCACCCTGCCCGCTCCCGAATCCAGCCATGCCATTCGCGTTGCCATTGACGAAGCGCTGAAGTGCAAGGAGACCGGGGAAGCCAAAACCATTGTGTTCGGTCTGACCGGCACGGGTTACTTTGATATGACCGCCTATGAGAAATTCAATGACGGCAAGATGACCGATACGATCCCCACCGACGAGGAGCTGGAGCAGAGCCTTGCCTCCCTGCCCAAGGTGGAATAAACAGAATTTTCTTATCCTCCTAAACCAGGGACTCCTGCATCAGGCAGGGGTCCTCTTGCTTTTTTGCCGGACTTGCTGCATAATAGAAATAGCGGATAGTTTTCGAGACGGCAAAAATGAAAACGAAAGGACGGATACTATGGCACGAGGATACTATGCACTGACGAGGATCACGGATTACGGACCGTACATTACAAAGCTGATCCTGCCCCTTCCCGAAAGGGTAAAGGAGGTTCCCCCGGACAGCTTTTCCGTGTATGTGGAGCGTCTGGACGACAAAGGGGACGTAATGCTGCTGCCCAAAAGCTGGATGGCGGCAGACGACAGAGAGCCCAGCCGGGGTTACCTCTCTGTTCGCGACGCCTACCCTGCCGACCCCGCGGGGGACAGGCAGGACGAGGGGGAGTACCTGGTGCTGGAGCTGGAGTACGGTCCGACCAAGCCCCTGTCCGCTTTGGTCTCCGCCCCCAACGGCTTGAATGTATTCATTCACCCCCGGCATTTTGTGACCCAGACAAAACCCATTCAGGGGGAAGAAACTGTTCTCACCGGGCTTTCTTATGATTTCCTGCTGGAGAACCGTATGCCGGAGGTCGCCGTGTTCCGCAATGCCACTTCCTCTTTCCGGGAACCCCTGAACTACGGGTATTTTGTCCCGCAGGAGCTGAGCGCCACTCCCAGACCGCTGCTGGTCTGGCTGCACGGCGCGGGGGAGGGCGGCATAGACCCCACTGTGGCATACGCGGCAAACAAGGTGACGAACCTGGCTTCCCCGAAGATCCAGAAAATTTTTGGGGGCGCCTATGTGCTGGCGCCGCAGACCAGAACCTTCTGGATGAACGACGGCACCGGCGAATACGGGCGTACAGGCAAAAGCATTTATGGGGAAGCGCTGAAAGCCCTGATCGACGAGTTTGTGGAAAGGAATCCCGGCGTTGACCGAAACAGGATCTATATCGGCGGGGACTCCAACGGCGGATTTATGACCATGAGAATGATCCTGGATTATCCGAATACCTTTGCGGCGGCATTTCCCGTGTGCGAGGCGCTGTATGATGAGACCATTACGGAGGAACAGCTCATGGGCATTCGGGACCTGCCCATCTGGTTCACCCACGCGAAAAACGACCCGGTGGTAAAGCCGGAGGACAGCGTGCTGCCCACCTACCGCCGCCTGATAGCCGCGGGGGCGAAAAACGTCCACTTCACCTTCTGGGACTGCATTCGGGATATCCACGAGGGTTTCCGGGACGAAAAGGGAGAGCCCTTTGAGTATCTGGGGCATTTCGCCTGGATCCCCATGCTGAACGACGATTGCCGCACGGACTTTGACGGCAAGCCGGTCACCCTGGGCGGAAGGGAAGTTTCCCTACTGGAATGGCTTGCCTGCCAGCGAAAAGATTGAAAAAACCGCTGTAAAAACGCAGTGGCATTTCCTGTACGGCGGGCTTTTGCGCAGCTTTCAGGGACAGTCCCTGCCGGAAACGGAGCGGGACCGAATCAAGCATGCTCTTTCAAAAAATCACAAAAAACTCCTCTGTGTTTACACAGAGGAGTTTTTACCAATTTATTTTTGTTCCGATCCTGCCGGGCCGCTCTTTCCCGGGTGTTCCAGCTGTTTTTCCACGCGGTAACGGGGACGGGCTTTTACCTCGCTGTAAATTTTGCCGATGTAGCCGCCCACCACGCCCAGGCAGAGCATTTGCAGCCCGCCCAGCAGCCAGATGGAGCAGACGATGGCGGTCCAGCCGGATACCGCCCAGCCCGCAAAGTAAGAGATCAGGGCGTACAGCAGCCCGAAAATGCTGAGAATAGAGATCAGGATGCCCAGATTGGAAATGAGCTTCAAGGGCTTCACGCTGAAGCTGGTGATCCCGTCCAACGCAAGGGAGATCATTTTTTTCAGGGGATACTTGGATTCCCCGGCGAACCGCTCGTGCCGGTCATAATACACATAGTCGCTGCGGTAGCCGATCAGCGGCACCAGCCCCCGGAGGAACAGGTTCACTTCCTTATACTCGGAAAGCCCCTCCAGCGCCCGCTGGCTCATCAGGCGGTAATCCGCGTGGTTGAACACGATATCCACGCCCAAAAGCTTCTGGAACCTGTAAAACCCCTCGGCGGTGGTGCGCTTGAACCAGGTGTCCGTGTCCCGCTTGTTCCGCACGCCGTACACCACGTCGCAGCCGTCCAGATACTTTCGGACAAATTCGTCCAGCACGTCGATGTCGTCCTGCAGATCCGCGTCCAGACTGATAGCGCAGTCGCAGCGTTCCATGGCGGTCATCAGCCCGCAGAGCAGGGCGTTTTGGTGCCCCCGGTTATGGGCGAGCTTGACGCCCTCTATCATGGGGTTTTCCTCGTGCAGCCGGGAGATAAGCTCCCAGGTTTTATCCTTGCTGCCGTCGTCCACCAGCAGAATGCGGCTCGCGTGATTCGCAAGCGCCTGCTCCTGCATGGCATGAAGCTTGTCCGTCAGCCGCCGGGCGGTTTCCGGCAGGACCTCCTCCTCGTTGTAGCAGGGAATGACAAAATATACGGTAGGCTGCATGGTTATTCCTCCTCAGTTTTGTTCTCGATTTCTTCGCCGGGCTGTTCCTGCTCCGGCTCTTCTTCTATAATCTCCGGCGGCAGCTCCTCCGGCGCAGGCGGAACTATGGGTTCCCGGTGGAACCGGGGGATCAGAGCGTCTGGACGCAGGAAGCTGGCGTTTCTGGATTTGGCATAGTCGGAAAACCTTCCGGCATGGAGGGAGCCTTCGATCGCCGGGGCAGGGGGCACCCTGTCTTTCATGCGGCGCATGAGGACAAGGTATCCAATGAGAAGCAGTAAAGACAGCAGCGTGATGAGGAACCCGACGAGCAGACCCGGCGTGCGGTAGGTAAATTCGATGACTACCTTTTCCCCCTGGGGGACCTTCACCGCCATAAAGCCCACATTTGCCTGATAGATTTTCGCAGCTTCCCCGTTGACCTGGGCGGACCAGCCGGGTTCAAAGGGAACGCTGAAGAACATGACAGCTTCCCGGCTGCTGCTCAGCTCCGCCGTAAAGCCGGTGGAGGTGTACTGGAAGGAGGAGCAGGCGGTCTTTGCCCTGTCCTCACAGTCCTTCAGGTAGCTTTCCTCTGTGAACAGCCGGTTGTCCGCGGGCAGCTCGCCCAGCAGCGCCCCGAAGTCGCTTCGATCCCCGTCCTCCAATACAACGGCGCGAAGCATGGCTTTTTCCCGTTTATCCTCGCTCATGCTGTCGTACTCGCTGCGGGTGAGGTAATAGTTGTAGGAAAAGCCCATGGGAATGTAATACTGGTTTTCCCAGATGTCAAAGCCGTTGGCGTTGCCGTAATAGACCCAGCCGGGCATGGCGGGATCTGCGCTTTCCTCCCCGGCAAAATAGTCGTTGTCATGGTCATCGTCAAACAGCCAGTGCACGGAGGTCAGCCCGCGCAGGGCATAGTGGGTGGTGTCCGGGCGGGAAGCCACGTCCCGCGTGACGCCGATGGATTCATAGAACTCCATGACGGAGCCGGGCACGATGCTGTGGAACGCCTGGATCGAGGGAATTTCCCAGAACATGGCGGAATTGTCCAGCGATTCGTAAAAATCCGACCGGCATTCCTGCAGGTCCGGCAGGTCGATATCCTTGCCGCCGTTTAACGCGTAAGGGATCAAATGGTCCCAGGTGTAATCGGACTGGGTTTTCCCCACGGAAATGAAGAAAATGGAATAGAATACCGTGACAATGGAAAGGGCGGTGCGCAGCGTCCGATAAAAGGTTTTCCGGTTCCGCCGGCAGAACAGGAACACGTACAGCAGCGCCGCCAGGGAGACCAGAGCGATCGCCACATAGCTCCAGAACCGGGCGGTATACTGCTCCAGCCCCACGTACCAGGATTTTACCCCGTCGGTGGTTTCCGCGTAGGGCATCAGCCCGATCGCTGCGGAAATGGCGACGGTAATGCCCAGCGTCCACGTGATGGAGCGCTTCCAGTCGGTGCGCTCACTTTCCAGCGCCATCACCGTGGCAAGGGACATCATCAGGGTGAGCATATAGAACCAGCGGGCGTAATAAGCGCTGTTCATCATCTGAAAAGCGGAGTTCAGCCCGGGGACGAGCGCCATCACGAACAGCACCCACATCATTTTTTTCAGCCAGTGGCGCTTCCGCAGCTGCAGCCAGCCGATGACCCCGGTCATGCTGAACAGCGGCAGCCACGCGCCCAGCGACGCCCATTTCGACTCCGATTCCGGGGTGAAATTGGGGCGGGCGGGCAGGTCCGGCGGGAAGAAGAAGCACTCGATAATGTGGAGGTAGCGCTGATTCTTGTTGTAGAGAAGCGCGTTCCAGCCGTTGATGAGGTTTTCCGTCCGGCTGTTCTGCAGCACAGCCAGTACCGAGGGCGCCAGCAGGACGCAGGAAATGCCCAGCCCCAGAACAGCCTCCAGCGCCAGCAGCAGGAAGTCCTTAAAGCTGATGTGCCAGCTTTTGCACAGCAGCCGCACAAAGAAATAGACGACCGTAAAGGTGACCTGCCCTACGAAGAAATAGTAATTTGTCAGGCAGCAGAACGCCACCGCCAGGGCGAACAGCCCCCGCCGGCGGTTCTCCATGTATTCGTCCAGCGCCGCCAGCAGCAGCGGGAACAGAATGATGGCTTCGTGGAAATGGTTAAAAAAGATATTGTAGATGGAAAAGCCGGAAAACGCGTACAGCACCGCGCCGATCAGGGCGCTGTCCCTGTTTTTGGTGTAGCGGTGAATGTAAACGTAGCCCGTCAGCGATGCGCAGGCAAATTTCAAAATGAACAGGGGACCCATCAAAAATTGCAGCCACTCCGAGGGGAAGGGAATGGTCAGCCAGAAAAAGGGGCTGCCCAGCAGATAGAAGGAATAGGAGCCGATAAAGTTCGCGCCCAGGTCGGTCTTGTAGTTCCAGCCCCATTCGCCCGCCCGCACAGCGTCGTGCGCCAGCCGGTAGAAGGGCACCTGCTGGACGTTAAAGTCCCCGTAAAACAGGAAGCGCCCGCCGTCCACCACCAGGAATGGCAGAAAAATAAGCAGAGAAAGCCCCATGCCAAGGAAAAAGGCTTTCAGGAAGTAATTGTTCCGCCAGCCGCCGTTGTCTTTTTGCTTGATTCTGTCCATGTACGTCCTCCGAAGTTCGTTTATGAATCCCTGTGATCGTTTCCCTGAAAATGGAAAACAGGTTTCGTATCCAGTATCTGATATCCAGTATTCAGTATAGCACAACTGCCGGTGCGGATAAAGTGTTTTTTGGCAGATGAGGGAAGTTTTTCCAATGCAAAGCAAAACCCCAGGGAATGGAAATTTCCCGGAGCCTGATTATTTTATGGAATTATTCCTGCCCTTTGGCAGAGTTGTTCTTTTCCTTATCCTTTTGTTTGCCGCCGGAGAACAGCTCCCGGAATCCGATAATCAGCAGGAACACGCCGAACAGGCGGCGGAGCAGAGTCACGTCCAGCAGGGAAGCGGCAACCGCCCCAGCAATACAGGCGGGCACGCCGCACAGCGCGCACCAAAGCGCCGCCTGCTTTTCGATCAGCCCGCTTTTCCAGTGCCCCCACAGGGCGGGCAGGGCGCAGCAGACAAAGTACAGCAGGTTCACGCCGCCTGCCTGCAGCTGGCTCATGTCCGACGCCAGGGTCAGCCATAAAATCAGCAGCGTGCCGCCGCCGATACCAAAGCCGGAAAGCACCCCCGTCAGCCCGCCGATCAAAAGAGAGACCCACCACATCACAGCGCCAGCACCGCCCTTACGCCGCCGTAGAGGATCAGCAGCCCAAAGATTTTCCGCAGGAAGGGCAGGGGCACCTTTCGGAACACCTTGCCGGAGATCAGCCCGCCGATGACGCCGCCAATGAGATAGGGGAGGGCGGCGGAAAAGTCCAGCGCGCCTTTCCAGAAATAAATGACTGCCGATACCAGGGAAAGGGGCAGGATCACCGCCACCGAGGTGGCGAAAGCCTTTTTCTGCGGCAGCTTCACCCAGCTTGTCAGAAGCGGCACAAGGAACAGCCCCCCTCCCGCGCCGAACAGCCCGTTGGCAAGCCCGCCCAGCCCGCCGATCACTCCGTACTTTCCACGTTCTTTCATAGCAGCCCCTCTTTTCGGAGATTTTTTCCTGCTTTTCCAGTTTTCCCAAAAACAGCGGAAAAAACCAAAAAGCCCCCGCCCTGCAACAC
>CALFFN010000030.1 GCA_937958185.1 uncultured Neglectibacter sp.
TAATTTTCAAGGTCCATTTGCTCCCAAATTCTCAGGCTTTTCCGCGACCTGGCGCCTCCCGGCTCTCTGCCGCTTCCTTGCCCTCTCTTTTGAGCGCTCGATTATCTTATCACATTCCATACCCTCCTGTCAACACTTTTTTTCAGATTTTTGAAAAAAGTTTTTCAAAGAAGATTTGCAGAGGATTTTCAAAAAACTTTGGGAAGTTTCCTGTACAATTCCCTGCCGGATGTGATATACTTATCCCGTTGCTTCTCTTATACATAATAAATAAGAGGACCAACGGCTCCGCTTTACGGAGTGTTTCAAGTATACCACAGTTTCCCGAAGAAGTGCAAGCTTTTTTCGCGAACTCTTTCACTTTTTTCTATTATCCCCAAAATCTGGACATTATCCGAAAGGCGGTATCTATATGCCCATTCGCATTCAGGCGGAGCTGCCCGCTGTAGAGGTGCTGGAACAGGAAAATATTTTCGTGATGACCCATGAGCGGGCGGCGGGGCAGGATATCCGTCCGCTGAAGATCGCCATTTTGAACCTCATGCCCACCAAGCTGGAAACGGAAACCCAGCTGCTGCGGCTGCTGGGCAACACGCCTTTACAGGTGGACGTGGAGCTGCTGCACACAGCGAGCCATGTGAGCAAAAATACCAGCGCTTCCCATCTCAATACCTTTTATAAAACTTTTGACGACGTAAAGGCGGAGAAATTCGACGGGCTGATCATCACCGGGGCGCCGGTGGAGCAGCTGCCCTTTGAAGAGGTGGATTACTGGGACGAGATGTGCCGCATTATGGAGTGGAGCAAGGAAAATGTGTACTCTGTGCTGCATATCTGCTGGGGCGCCCAGGCTGGGCTGTATTATCATTACGGCGTGCCAAAGTACGACCTGCCGGAAAAGCTCAGCGGCATTTACAAGCACAGGGTATTGAACCCCTATCACCCGCTGATGCGGGGGTTCGACGACAATTACTTTGCCCCCCATTCCCGGTACACGGAGACTCGGCTGGAGGACGTGAAGCTCCACGAGGAGCTGATCCCGCTGGCAGTGTCGGACAGGGCGGGCTTACATATTGTAGCCGAGCGGACCGGGCGGCAGTTCTTTGTGACGGGGCACGCGGAATATGACCGGGACACACTGGCAAAGGAATATTTCCGGGACGTGAACAAGGGGCTGAACCCGAAGGTCCCCTACAATTATTTCCCGAATGACGACGACACGAAAACGCCGCCGTTTACCTGGCGGAGCAACGCCCATCTGCTGGTCTCCAACTGGCTGAATTACTTTGTGTACCAGCAGACGCCCTATGATTTTCTTGGCAAGGAGGAGCTTCCATGAACCTGCTTTCCACAAAGGAGCTGAGCGAGCTGCTGTATGAACAGGGCGCGGGACTGGTGGGCTTCGGGGACATGGCAGGGCTTTCCTATGACGGGCTGGACCGCACGGTGGCGCTGGCTGTCCCCCTCCCTGCAGAAACGGTAGAGGGGATCGCAGCCGGACCGACCAGAGAATATTTTCAGCAGTACCACGCGCTGAATGAAAAGCTGGACCGCCTTGCCGAAGCGGCGGCGGAATACATCGTTCAGCACGGGTTCCGGGCAGTGGCGCAGACTACCACCGTTGTGGTGGAAAACGCCGGATACCACACGGCTGTCCCCCACAAGACCTGCTGTACCCGGGCGGGGCTGGGGTGGATCGGCAAAAACGCGCTGCTGGTCACGCCGGAGTACGGCTCGGCGGTGCGGCTGAGCTCGGTGCTGACCGACGGGGAATTTGATTCCTATGGACAGGCGATCGATGCTTCCCGATGCGGAAGCTGCAAGAACTGCACGGAATCCTGCCCCGGAAAAGCCATTACCGGCACGCTGTGGGATATTACAACAGAACGGGAACAGCTGGTGGACGTGGAAGCCTGCCGCAAAGCGGCACGAAAGCTGGCAGCGGAGCGGATACAGGAGGAGATCACCCTGTGCGGGAAATGTATCCAGGTGTGCCCGTACACGCAGAGATATTTGAAAAGGAGCGAGAAAAGCCATGAAATATGACGGCATTTTATTCGATCTGGACGGAACGCTGTGGAACGCCGCAAAGCCTGTCTGGGAATCCTGGACGATAGCGCTGAAGGACGCGCCGGACATAGAGCGCCCGCCGACCATGCAGGAGCTGGAAAACGTGATGGGCATGACGGCGGAGGGGCTGATGCGAAAGCTGTACCCCCAGCTTTCCAGGGAACGGGGGCTGGAGCTGTTCGCCCGGTGCTGTGAGGTGGAAAACGAGCACCTGCGGAAAAACGGCGGCATACTGTACGAGGGCATGGAAGAAATGCTGAGCGCCCTGTCAAAAGAAGCGCCGTTATTTATCGTGAGCAACTGCAACGACGGGTACATTTCCTGCTTCCTGGAAGCCCATAAGATGGA
Organism: uncultured Neglectibacter sp.; assembly: GCA_937958185.1. Classification (GTDB taxonomy): domain Bacteria; phylum Bacillota; class Clostridia; order Oscillospirales; family Acutalibacteraceae; genus Acutalibacter. The sequence continues at coordinate 2,419 of CALFFN010000030.1, forward strand.
ACAATATTTCACCGACTGGGAATGCAGCGGCGTGACCGGGCTGGAAAAAGGCGACAACATTCGTCTGGTGGTGGAGCGCAACCATTTGAAAGCGCCCGTTTATGTTGGGGACACCGTCATCGACTGCAACGCCGCAAAGCAGGCAGGGGTGCCTTTCCTGCATGCCGGGTACGGGTTCGGCACGGTGCCGCCGGGGGCGGTCAGCGCGGAAAGCCCCGCAAAGGTGCTGGAATATCTGCAAAATTCTTAAAAGGGGAACGGTATGAAAACCAATCTGCTGTTTTCCAGCTTTCCGTTCATCGCCGGGGAAAAGGTGACGCTGACCCGTATGACGGAGCTGGACTTGAGATCACTGTGGGAGATCATGGGGGACGATGAAAATTACCGCTTCGCCCCTACCGCCGCTTTACGCACTTATTCGGAATGCGCCCCCAAGCTGCGGCAGGCGGAGGCGCTGTTCCGGGAGCGGAAGGCTGTCGTTCTCGGCATCTATTCCAATGACGGCAACCACCAATTGGTGGGTATTTTTGAAATCTTTGACGTAGCGCCGGAGGTGGAAACTGCCTCGATCCGCTTTACCATCAACCGAAGATACTGGGGCAAGGGGTATGCTTCCGGGGCGCTCAGAGAGGTGACGGAATATCTGATGGAAAAGGTGGAACTGCACCGTATCCAGGCTTATGTCATGCCCATCAATTACCGGGGCATTCTGGTGCTGGAGCGCTGCGGCTTCCAGAAGGAGGGCACGATCCGGGAGGGAATCCTCTGGCCGGACAAGGGCATTGTGGACCTTTCCCTCTATTCCCTGCTGCCCACGGACCTGCGTCCAAAGAAAGCAGGACAGCCCTTCTATTTATAGAAGCAGAACATAGAAAAACCCCCGAAGGTCTCTTCAAGACCCTCGGGGGTTTTTATCTGACAACTAACTACTTACAACTAATATCTAACTTAGTACATCTCGGGAGCGGCAGGGGCTGCGGGAGGTGTGGGCTCCTTGATGTCCGCCACCAGGGATTCGGTGGTCAGAATGGTGGAAGCCACGGAGGAAGCGTTCTGCAGGGCGGAACGGGTGACCTTGGTGGGGTCCACGATGCCGGACTCGACCATATCCTGGAACTCGCCGGTCAGGGCATTGTAGCCATAGCCGACCTGATTCTTTGCCTTGAGCTGCTCCACGATGATCGATCCTTCGATACCGGCGTTGGCAGCGATCTGGCGGACAGGCTCCTCCAGAGCCTTCAACACGATAGCGGCGCCGGTCTTTTCGTCGCCCTCAGCGGACTCCACATATGCCTTGACGGCAGGGATCGCGTCGATGCAGGCAGTGCCGCCGCCGGCTACGATACCCTCTTCCACGGCTGCCTTGGTGGCTGCCAGAGCGTCCTCGATACGGAGCTTCTTTTCCTTCATTTCGATCTCAGTAGCAGCGCCGACCTTGATAACGGCTACGCCGCCAGCCAGCTTTGCCAGGCGCTCCTGCAGCTTCTCTCTGTCGAAATCAGAGGTGGTGGTTTCGATCTGGGCGCGGATCTGGTTCACGCGGGACTTGATGTCCTCGGAATTGCCGGCGCCGTCTACGATAATGGTGTTTTCCTTATCGACCTTGACCTGACGGGCGCGGCCCAGCTGGCTCACCTGCGCGTCCTTCAGCTCCAGACCCAGTTCCTCGGAAATGACCTGACCGCCTGTCAGAACGGCGATATCCTGAAGCATTTCCTTTCTGCGGTCGCCGAAGCCGGGGGCTTTGACCGCCACGCAGGTGAAGGTGCCGCGCAGCCTATTGAGGATCAGGGTGGTGAGAGCCTCGCCCTCGATATCCTCGGCAACGATCAGCAGCTTCTTGCCGGACTGTACCACCTGCTCCAGCAGGGGCAGGATCTCCTGAATGTTGGAAATTTTCTTATCGGTGATGAGGATATAGGGATCGTCCAGCTCGGCGACCATTTTATCGGTATCGGTTGCCATGTAAGGAGTGATGTAGCCGCGGTCGAACATCATGCCCTCTACCACTTCGCTGTAGGTATCGGCGGTCTTGCTTTCCTCCACGGTGATGACGCCGTCGGAGGTGACCTTTTCCATGGCTTCGGCGATCAGATTGCCGATCTCGTCGCTGGAAGAGGAAACGGCAGCCACACGGGCGATATCCTTGGTGCCGGACACCTTGTGGGAGTTTTTCTCGATAGCTTCCACAGCGACCTCAGTCGCCTTCTGCACGCCCTTGCGCAGCACCATGGGGTTCGCGCCTGCGGTGACGTTCTTCATGCCCTCGCGGACCAGCGCCTGTGCCAGCAGCGTGGCGGTGGTAGTACCGTCGCCGGCGATGTCGTTGGTCTTGGTGGCAACTTCCTTTACCAACTGTGCGCCCATGTTCTCATAGGGATCGTCCAGCTCCACCTCTTTTGCGATGGTCACGCCGTCGTTGGTGATAAGGGGGGCGCCAAATTTCTTATCCAGCACCACGTTGCGCCCCTTGGGCCCCAGAGTGATCTTTACCGTATCGGCAAGCTGGTTCACGCCGTTCAAAAGAGCCTTGCGTGCGTCCTCGCCGTAAATAATCTGCTTTGCCATTGTATCATGTCCTTTCCAAATTTACTGAATGATTGTGTGCGAAACCTTATTCGACGATTGCCAAAATGTCGGACTGCTTGACGATGGTGTACTCCTCGCCGTCGATCTTCACCTCAGTGCCGGTGTACTTGGCGGAGATGACGCGGTCGCCCTCTTTCAGGTACATCTTAACTTCCTTGCCGTCCACCTCGCCGCCGGGACCTACCGCGACGACCCGGGCGATCTGGGGCTTCTCCTGGGACTTTGCCGCCAGCACGATGCCGCTTTTGGTGGTCTCTTCCGCTTCCTCAGCCTTGATAAGAACTCTGTCCAGCAGTGGTTTAATGGTCATGAACCTCACCTTGGCTCCCTTTGATTTTCCGTTTTCAGGAGCCTATCCTTTCTCCCCGGAAAAAATCTGTCGTTTTCGCTCTCTCCGGGGAAGAAAGCTAAAACCGCACAGCCGCGCTTCACGCCGCCATACGAAAAAAGGAAATCTTAGTTGTCCGCCGCATTTTTCCCGGCGGTCCCAGGGGATTTTTCCGTGCCGTCCTTTGACAAGGATTTAGCACTCTTGTTCCCTGAGTGCTAAACTTATTTTAGCCACATGGTCAGGAAAAGTCAATAGGCTTTTTTGAAAAATTTGACTTTTAACAAATCCTTCATATTTTCGGGTTTTGCTTCCGGCTTTTGGACGCCGGAGGGCGACCAGTTGACTGCCCCTTCCCCATTTCTTCCCTTCCTTTCCCAACATCGAGAATCCAATTTGACCTTCCCCGCGTTTTCAGGTATGATACTTTTAGGAGGAATCACAACTATGGCGCACTACGATTTAACACAAGGACCTGTCACAAAAACTATGCTGCGCTTTGCCCTGCCTATGATCTGCGGCAACCTGCTGCAGCAATTTTACAATATTGCCGACACGCTGATCGTGGGAAGGGCGCTGGGGGCAACGGCGCTGGCGGCCGTTGGCTCCGCCTACACACTGATGACCTTTCTCACCTCTATTTTACTGGGGCTGTGCATGGGCAGCGGCGCGGTGTTTTCCATGCGGTACGGGGAAAAGAATCTGGAAAAGCTGAGAAACGACCGCTTTGTTTCCTTTGTGCTGATCGCCGCGCTGACGCTTCTTTTGAACACAGCCGCCTTTCTGGGGCTGGACTGGATTTTGCGGGCGCTGTCCGTACCGGGCGAGGTCTATCCGCTCATGCGGGAATATGTTTGGATCATCTTCTTCGGGATCGCCGCCACCTTTTTCTATAATTATTACGCCTCGCTTCTGCGCGCGGTGGGGAACTCTCTTGCGCCGCTGCTGTTTTTAGGCGTTTCCGCGGCGCTGAACATCGTGCTGGACCTGCTGTTTGTGCTGGCGTTCCACTGGGGGATCGCCGGGGCTGCCTGGGCGACGGTGATCGCGCAGTGGTGCTCCGGCGTGGGGATATTGGTGTACACGCTGGTGAAATTCCCGTGGCTGCGCCTTACCCGGAGCACGGCAAAGCTCAGCGGGAAAGCCTTTCGGGAGATCGGCGGAGCGTCCATTCTCACCTGCCTGCAGCAGTCCGTGATGAATCTGGGTATCCTGATGGTGCAGGGGCTGGTGAACAGCTTCGGCGCGGGCGTGATGGCTGCTTTTGCGGCGGCGGTGAAGATCGACTCTTTCGCCTATATGCCGGTGCAGGATTTCGGCAACGCTTTTTCCACCTTTATCGCCCAGAACCACGGGGCAAAAAAACAGGAACGCATCGGGCAGGGGATCCGCGCGGCGGTGAAGGCTTCCCTGATTTTTTCCCTGTGCGTTTCCGCTGTGGTCGTGCTGTTCGCCCGGCAGCTGCTGCTCCTCTTTATCCAGCCCCAGGAGACGGAAATCCTGGCGGTGGGAGTGCAGTACCTGCGGATCGAGGGGGCGTTTTACTGCGGCATCGGCGGGCTGTTTTTACTTTACGGGCTGTACCGCGCCATTGAGCGCCCGGGAATGTCCCTGGTGCTTACCGGGATTTCACTGGGCACCCGGGTGCTGCTTGCCTATACCCTGTCCGCCCTGCCCCAGGTGGGCGTTGCCGGGATCTGGTGGTCAGTGCCCATCGGGTGGTTTTTAGCGGATACCGTCGGCGTGCTGTATTATCGACAGCTAAAAAAGCGGAATCCAGCATGAAAAATCCCCTGCAAATCGCAGGGGATTTTTATTCTAAAAAATTTACTGTGGGGAAAAAGCAGCTTTCCACTCCGGGTAATCCTCTTTCAGCAGGGAATAGCACATATCGTCCATGATTTTCCCGTCGCTGCGGCGGGTGGCGTGATGAATGGTGCCCTCATAATGAAAGCCGCATTTTTCGATGACACGGCGGGAACGGTCGTTTTCGGAAAAGTGGCTGATCCCCAGCACGTCCACCTTTTCCCGCTCGAAGGCGCGGACAATCATGGCGGTAACGGCCTCCGTCATGTAGCCATTGCCCCACTGGTCCTTCCGCAGCTCGTAGCCCAGGGACAGGGCGTGCACATGGAAACGGCGCAGGTCGTCCTGGAACTTGATGCGCCCTATGACCTCCCCCGTTTCCTTCAGCACAATGGCAAAGCAGCCCTCGCTGCGGCAGTCCCGGTTGAACTGGGTCATGGCTTTTTCCAGAGTGCTCAGGGTTTCCGTCCCGGCGGGAACCATCACCTCCGGGTCGGACATGATCTTGACGTATTCCCGGAAATCCTCCCGCTTCCAGCGGCGGAGCAGCAGCCGCCCGGTTTCCGTTTCCCCTTTCAACTTTTGCAGCAGAGACATCACATATCCCCTCACTTAAAATACTGGTAAAACTGGCACTTTATCATGCCGTTGTACAGCTTCCGGCGCTTGTCCGCTTTCCTGCCGAACAGGGCTTCAAATTCCTCGTCCGGGGTGATGACGCCGTAGCTCCACCCCGGCTGCCGGAGAAAAACCTGACCCATGACTTTGTACAGCTCCCGGGCAGAGCGGACGTCCAGCAGGCGTTCGCCATAGGGCGGGTTGCAGACCACGCAGCCGTAGCGGTCGGCGCAGGTGAAATCGCGCACGTCCTGCTGCCGCGCCTGCACATATTTCCCCACCCCGGCTTTTTTCGCGTTTTCCAGCGTCAGGGAAACCGCGGCTGGGTCAAGGTCAAAGCCGGTGGCATGAAAGGTTGCGTCCGTTCGGATTTGGGCGGCTGCCCGTTCCCGCTCGGCTTTCCAGACGGCTTTATCCGCGTCCTGCCATGTTTCGGCGTTAAAGCGGCGGTGAAGCCCGGGGGCGGTATGGGTGGCGAGCAGGGCGGCTTCGATCAGGAGCGTTCCCGAACCGCAGAAGGGGTCTAAGAAATTGCCGTCGGTGCGGACGCGGGCAAGCTTCACCAGCGCCGCCGCCAGCGTTTCCTTCATGGGAGCTTCCGTGGACTCCCTGCGGTAGCCCCGCTTGTGCAGCCCGGCGCCGCTGGTGTCCAGCAAAATGCTGACCTTATCCTTCAAAATACGGAACCGAATGCGGTGGAGCGCGCCTGTCTCCGGGAACCAGGACAGGTGGTATTTTTCTTTCAGCCGCTCCACCACCGCTTTTTTCACAATGGACTGGCAGTCCGGCACGCTGTGGAGCTGGCTGGAAAGGGAACTGCCCGTGACGGGAAATTCGTCGTCCTGCCGGAGGTATTCCTCCCAGGGCAATGCTTTGACCCCCTGGAACAGCTCTTCAAAGCTTGCCGCCGGGAACTCGCCCAGCAAAATCATGACGCGCTCGGAATAACGGCAGTTCAGGTTGGCGCGGGCAAGGATTGCCTCGTTTCCCGAAAAAAGCACCCGCCCGTTTTCCGCCGCCACCTCTTCACAGCCCATATCCCGCAGCTCCTCCGCCGCCAGACCTTCCACGCCCAGCAGACAGGGTACGCAAAACCTGATCTTTTCCTGCATTTTTTCCTCTTTTCCGCAAAACAGCGGGAAAACCGTCACGGTTTTCCCGCCGCTCTCATACTATTTTATCTTACAAGCTTCCCCGCTCACTTCACATCGGGGATCAGCAAGCCGTAATTGCCGTCTTTCCTGCGGTACACCACATTGATCTCTCCGCTTTCGTCGTCCCGGAACAGGAAAAATTCGTGATCCATCATGTTCATCTGGAGAATGGCTTCCTCAGGAGTCATGACCTCCACAAAGAACCGCTTGGTGCGCACCACGTCCAGGGCTTCGTCCGGCTCATCGTAATAATAATCGTCCGCAAGCTCCACGCCGGGGGACATTTTCTTCGCCTTCTCCAGCCGGGTCTTGTTCCGGCGGATCTGCCTGCCCAGGGCGGCAATGGCGTGATCCAGCGCTTCATTCATTTCAGGAGCCGTATCCTCCGCCCGGTAGATCATGCCGCGCTGGCGGATCGTGACCTCCACTGTCTGGCGGTTCTTTTCCACCGTCGCGGTGACGGTGGCTTCGGCGTCCTCGTCAAATATCCTGTCGAATTTGGAGAGCTTCCGTTCCGCCATTTCCTTAAAGTTGTTTCTCAGCGTGACTTTTCTTCCGATAACATTGATCTTCATGTTGTGTACTCCCTTTCGACAGATTTCAGGAAATCTTCCTGCAATTTGATTTTAGCAGATTTCCACAAAATAGTCAATAGGCTTCTTTCAAATTAGTACAGTTTTGTGACGGGTAACGTGACAGCCCACGTTGACCGCCACCGGCAGCCCGGCGATATGTGTGGGGTACGCCTCCACGTTCACGGCAAGGGCGGTCACCTTCCCGCCAAAGCCCTGGGGTCCTACATCTGTCTCATTGACCGCGCGGAGCAGCTTTTCTTCCAGATCGGCATAGTAAGGATCGGGGTTCCGCCGGGAAACGTCCCTGCACAGCGCCTGCTTCGCAAGAAGGGCGCAAAGCTCGAAATCCCCTCCGATCCCCACGCCCAGCACGATGGGCGGGCAGGGGTTGCTGCCCGCGAGGACGACGGTCTCCGTGACAAAATCCACAATGTCCTCCGGCTTTGCCGCCGGGGTGAACATTTTCAGGCGGCTCATGTTCTCGCTGCCAAAGCCCTTGGGGGCGACGGTCAGGCGGAGCCTGTCCCCTGGAACCAGCCTGGTATGGAGCACCGCGGGGGTGTTGTCCCCGGTATTTTCCCTGCGGAGAGGGTCCTTTACCACAGAGCAGCGGAGCAGACCTGTGAGATAGCCCTCCCGCACACCCTGATGGACAGCGGCTTCAAAATCGCCGATGATGTGGAGCTCCTGCCCCACCTCGGCAAACACCACCGCCATGCCCGTGTCCTGGCAAATGGGGATCTCCATGCCCCTCGCCGCGTCCAGGTTCCGGCACAGGTCGCAGAGAATGGCTTTCCCCGCAGGGCTTTCCTCCCGGGCGGGGCTTTCCCGCACCAGCCGCTCCAGATCGGCTGGCAGCTCCCGGTTGGCGTCGATACACGCCTGCCGGACGGCGGCGGCGATCGATTCACTGTTTACTTCCCGCATAAGCTCTCCTTTCCAGATAGAAAAAAGCCCGCTTGGGCTTTCAGTCTGTTGATAAAATCTCCAATTCACGAATACGGAGGGAAAGAGAATTGTGAGAGAGAACTCTGACAGTTCTCTCTCACTTTTCAATCACAGCATCGTGAGAAAATCTTTGATTTCCTCACGATGTTTGAGCGGGACGAAATATTTTTTCGACACGCTCAAAAGCCCGTTTGGGCTTTTTTGATCTGCTTTATTTCTGCCCCCGGCGGGTAGAACCCTTCCGCAGGTCCACCCCACTGCGTTTGAGGTCGGACATTTTCTCATCGCTGGTCTGCTTAAAGCGGGACATCATATCTTCAAAGCTGCCGCTGTCGTTGCGGCGGCTCTGCCACTCAAAATCTCCCGGTCTGCCGGGGCTGGGCTGGGGCGCCGGATGAGGGCGGTGCTGGGGACGGGAGCTGCGCCCGCTGTCCCGGCGGAAGCCGCCTTCCTGACGGCGCGGAGGGCGGCGCTGCTCTTCTGGCAGCGCTTTTTTGATGGACAGGCTGATCTTTCCCTCTTCGCTGACGGAGAGGACCTTCACCTTAACCGCCTGCCCCTCTGTCAGGAAATCCTTGATTTCATTGACAAAGGTAGGCGCGACCTCGGAAATATGTACCATTCCTGTCTGACCGCCCTCAAAGGTCACGAAAGCGCCGAATTTTGTGATACCGCTTACCTTACCCTCATAGATCTCTCCAACCTCAAGCTGCATAGAAAGCCATTTCCTCCTCGGTTTTTTCGGCTTGGATATATTGTGCAGGGCGGTTAGTCTCCGCCGCCCACATCCACAAAAATACGTTCCTCGGGCTTGGCGTAATCAAGGTCTTCCCGGGCTTTCCGTTCCGCATATTCCTTCAGCCCGTTATCATTTTCCAGAGAACTGACCGTTTTCTGGATCTCCGCGTTTTTGGTATTCTGCATTTCGATCTGTGTTTGCAGCGCCGCAAGCTCCGCCCGCTTATCAGAGATACGCATTTGCCAAAAAACCAAAGTGACCAAAGCAGCACCCGCCAGCACGAACAGAGCGATCCTCAGCGGCACGAAGCCGCGATATTTTTCTGTTTTGATCTCGTGCAACAGCGCCGCCTCCCGTCTGTTTCGGAACCCGGAGTTTCCGTTTCTTTCCTTATTGTCCTATTATATACTGGTAGACATAAGTTTTTCAAGTCTTTTTTCCCGTTTTTTTCGCTTTTTTTCCGTCCTTTTTGCGGTTTTTCGCAGGTTTCCGCTTCTTAGGGCGAAAATGCGAGACGAGAATGCCCCAACGTTTCCGAAAAAAAGAGGAAACCTTACAAAAAATTTTTTTGAGCCGCCGCGCCGCGCCGGACACAAAGGGACCCAGAGCCGTTACCACCGCCCAGCCGCCCAAAAGCTGGAGCAGCGCCTGTAACAGCCGCAGCCTGCCCCGGTCTACCGCCAGGGCGCAGAGGAAGACCACGAGGGTACAGAGACAGCAGTAAAGGATGTCCAGCAGCGCCGTCAGAAGCTTCCCCGCGTGGGTGAGGATCCGCACGACCCGGAACAGCAAAAGAAGGCAGCCCAGAGCCGCCCCCGCTGCCAGACAGAAAAAGAGAAGCTCCCCCGTAACCGTCATCATTGGAACAGCCGCCCCAGCGTGGAACGCGCCTGCCTTTTCTCCGTATAGGAAACCGCGATGATCTCTCCCACTACCAGCATATCCCCGGTGTCGGAGCTGAGCACGTCGATGTGCATTCCTCTGCCCTTGATATGAAATTGCCCCGTGTCCGTCTCCGCCGTAATCAACTCATCGCTGCAATAGATGACCCGGTTGATGCCGGTAGCGGTGAGCCTTTCACGGGAGTCCACGGTAAAAGCGTGCTTTCTTGCAGGTTTTTCCCGTTCTGCCATATGCTCCATTCCTTTCCTGGTTTCAAAGAAATGGATATGCCGCGGGAAGAAAAATCATTCCTCCATAGGCGCAGAATGCGCCCACTGCTTGGAGACGCCCGGTGCTTTTGCGAAGCAAAAGAGAGGTCGTGAGACCTCAGGGGGTCTCTCTGATGATCGCTTTGCGATCATTTTCACCTTGCGGTGGGCAATCGTGCAGCTTCTTTATGCAAGGAAACAACCAGCAACCCGACCACAGCTTTTTTCCTTTCCAGCATCTATCGTCCATTTAGAGAAGCCCAGTCTTTCCGCAGGAAAGGCTTATGCTTCTTGCGAAACAAAAGAGAGGTCGTGAGACCTCAGGGGTTCTCTCTGATGATCGCTTTGCGATCATTATTCCAGCATTTGATAGAGGTCGGAGGCTTCCTCTTTTTTGGCGTATTCCGTAACGGAAAGCACCCGCGCCTTCAGCACGCGCTCACCCAGGGAAATTTCCAGCACGTCCCCTGCCTTGACGTCGTAGGAAGCCCGTGCCGCCTTGCCGTTTACCAGCACACGCCCTGCATCGCAGGCTTCGTTTGCCACGGTGCGGCGCTTGATCAAGCGGGAAATTTTCAAATACTTATCCAAACGCATATCGTTTTCTCCTGTTTCCTGATTTGATATTGGAGCGTGGAATGGAATTTCTTTTTCGGACTGCTGCCGGTCAGACCGCCCGGTCACGACCAGTACACGCTGGCTCCACAAAAAGATTTTCCTCTTGTGAATTGCCGCGGTCGGGTCGCCCGGTCACGACCAGTACACGCTGGCTCCACAAAAAGATTTTCCTCTTGT
>CALFFN010000031.1 GCA_937958185.1 uncultured Neglectibacter sp.
GGTGGTTATTTCTTTTGCTCCGCTTTTTTATCTCCCCCGGTAAAACCGGGGGATTTATTTCGCCTCATGGCGCCATAGAGAAATGCCGGACGTTTTCACGCCCGGCACTTCTTTTCGTTTCCGTTATTCTGACTGCCGCGCTTTCATCAGCTCGTCCAGCGTCATTTTCAGCTCCAGCGTGCAGGACTGGATCGCAAGCCCGGTCTGCGCGGGGAAGAACCGCAGATAGAACGTGCCGGAGAAGCCGGGAACGTCCATCGTGACGGTTTTCCAGTCACGCTCGCTGCCGGTCAGGGTCACCGTGCCCAGCAAATTCCTGTCCTGGAAAATGGAGATAGGCAGCTGGGACACGTCGTTCTTGTCGGTGCTGCGCAGGGAAAGCTTCAGCTCATACAGCCCGCGTTCCTTCACCGTTACGGAGAACCGGGTATTCTGCCCCTTTTCCAGCCGGATCACGGAGGTATCCAGCTCTACCCTGCCGTCAGCGCCGCTTTCGGCATAGTAGATCTCCCCGGCGTCGCCATCGTCAAGAGAGGGGGCTTCCGCCAGCTCTTTGTCAAGCGCCGTCTCCTCCCCGCACAGCCTGGGGAATGCCGGGGAACGGAGCAGGAATTTACAGATATTGGCGGCGCTGCGGAGAAATTCCCCTCTCGTCACCGTGCCGGAAGCAAGCCCCTGGGCGGAATTGTCGTTGCTGGTGTTTTCCTCGGCGCTGGCTGTGACCATATACAGGTCGTTCTGCGCCCGCACCATGGACGCCATGTTGGTGCGCTCGCCCAGCTCGCCCTCGTCATTTCCCTTTGCCCACCAGTCGGTCATGACCTGCCCGGCAAAGCCCCATTCCTTTCGCAGAATGGTGGTAAGCAGATCGTAATTGCTGGCAGCCCAGAAACCGTTGATGGGGTTATAGCTGGTCATGATGGAATAGGCGCCGCCCTCCTTCACCGCCAGCTCAAAGGCTTTCAGGTACAGCTCCCGCAAAGCCCGCTCGGAGATCACCGCTTCCACATCTGTCCGGTGAAATTCCTGGCTGTTGCAGGCAAAATGCTTGATCGTCCCGGTAACGCCGTACTTCTGCATTCCCTGCAGCTGCGCCGCCGCCATTTTCCCCGTAAGCAGGGGGTCCTCTGAAAAATATTCAAAGTTTCTGCCGTTCAAGGGGTGGCGGTGGATATTGATGCCGGGTCCCAGCAGGGTGTCCACCTTGTTTTTCCGCAGCTCCATACCCTCGTATTCGTACAGCTCTTTCACCAGTTCCGGGTAGAAGGTGCACGCCTGGCAGGTGCCGTTGGGCATGGAGAACGCCCGGGTGCCGCAGTCCATGCGAATGCCACTGGGACCGTCTGCGCAGCAGCCCGTGGGAATGCCGTACTCCAGCAGCCTGTCGGTCACGCCGCCGAACGCCCCTGCCGTACCGGGGGTGACCTTGGGGGAGCACATTCCCTCGCCGCGGACGATGCAGCACAGGTCTTCATCGGTAAGCTGGGAAAGGAACTGCTCCATGGTAACTTTTCCCGTTGCCACGTCCTTCAGCTTCCAGCCCTTATCTCCTGCGCAGGGAGTGCTTTCCGGCAGGGCTTCCCTGCGCCGCGCCATGGGGTCTACCGTCCGCTGGGGAACGGCTTCCCAGGTCTTTTCATAGATGCCGTCCCGCTTTTCCCCGGGACGCAGGCGGTCAAAGGCTGTCACAGGAGCGCAGGCTTCCTCCAATTGTTCAATTACGGTTTCCGGCAGATCGGCAGAGCCTGCCAGAGTGGCGGTCCTCACGTCCGTGCCCAGATAGAAGCGGTATTCCCCAGCTTCCAGCACCCAGCAGGACTTATGCCCTGTAGCGCCGCTGTCATCGTAGGAAGCAAGGGCGGACACGGGACATTCCATGGTCAGCGTCTGGCTTTCACCGGGCTGTAAAAGCCTTGTCTTTTCAAAGGCGCACAGCGACCGGGCAGCCTTGCCCAGCTTACCCTGCGGGGCTTCGCAGTAGACCTGCGCCACCTCCTTGCCGGCGGTATCGCCCGTATTTTTCACCGTAGCGGAGAACCGCACCGTTTTGCCGTCGCAGCTCACTTCTCCGGGAACAAGCTCAAAGGTGGTGTAGGAAAGCCCAAAGCCAAAGGGATACAGCACCTTTTCCGGGGCAAAGGTTTCAAAATAGCGGTACCCTACATAGATATCCTCGGCATACACATTTCTGGTTTCGCTGCCGTAGTTCCCGGCGGCGGGATAATCGTCGATGGAGCGCGCAATGGTATCGGACAGCTTGCCGGAGGGGACGGCTTTCCCGACCAGCACGTCCGCCGTGCCCAGCCCGCCTTCCTGACCGCCCTGCCAAACGTACAGCACAGCACCGGGCTTATATTCTTCCACCCAGTTCATGTCCAGAATGCTGCCGGTGTTCAGCACCACGGCGACCCGGGAAAACGCGGCGCAGACCTTTTGAAGGACTTCCCGTTCCGCCTGTGCCAGCAGGTAGCTGCCCTCGGCGGCGGAATTGTCCTTGTCCTCCCCGGCGGTGCGACCCAAAATCACCAGCGCTGCGTCATTTCTGGCTGCCGCCTGTTCCACCAGCGCCGTGTCCAGCGGCATTTCCTCCTGGTACCAGGGCTCCGCCGCCCAGCCGACGCCCACATCGAAGGGGTGGTCCTTCAGCCAGGTCTCATAGGCAGCCTTCACAATGCCGTCCATCTCCACGGTGCCGTCGGCTTCCAGCGCCTCGGGGATACCCGGCACGGGGGCGGTGTTCACCAAGCCGCCGGAGCCTGTGCCGCTTTTGTAATAGTTGAACTGGCTGCGCCCGAACACCGCCAGCTTTGTGCCCTTTACAAAGGGCAGCGTATGGTTCTCATTGCGCAGCAGCACCGCGCCTTCCGCCACGGTCTCTCTTGCTTTCGCGGCATATGCCTTGGGGTCAAATTTCTTTGCTTCCATTCTTCTGCCTCCCAAACTTGTGTGATATTCCGAAATTCTGTTTTGATTATAACAGAATCTATGGAAATTCACAAGATGGAAAAGCGTTTTGCCCTTATAAAAATTTACGCCAGCTTTTGATACCCCACCAGCTTCATCGCCCGGTCAAAGGCAGATTTGTAGTGTTTGGCGAAGACCATGCGAAATTCCCCGGCATAGATGGCGAGCCGGCCGTTGAAGCCGGTTTTGAATCGGTAAACGCCGTAGTTCGGGTGCTGGGGGTCGTACCAGCAGGGCACGCCCTGGAAATCGTATACAGCGCAGCCGGCTTCCACCGCCCAGCGTATCATCTCCCACTGCATGAGATAGTTGGGCATGACCTCCCTGTGGGCGGCGGTGGACGCGCCGTACACATAGCAGGTCCGCCCGCCGTACTGCACGCAGATCGCCCCGGAAAGGGGCTGCCCCTCATATTCGCAGAGGTACAGGCGGCATTTCTCCCCCAAGGCGTCCATCATTCCCTCAAAGTATGCCTGGGAGCGCACCCGGAAGCCGTCCCGCTTCCCTGTCTCCTCCATCAGCCGCTGGAAATCCCCCAGCCGCTCCCTGCCGCACACCGTACATGTCACGCCCTTACGCTTTGCCAGGCCGATGTTGTAGCGGCACTTGCCCTTGAAGGAGCGCAGCAGCTCTTCCTCGCTTCTGTTTTGCAGTTCCAGAATGTAATTGTTCCGGCTTTGAATGGTTTTTTCGTCCGGCTGCCAGGGCTGGAAAGAAAACCCCGCCGCGCGAAGGGCGAAAATCTTTTTGCTGTCCGTCTCCTCGATCAGCGGGTCGAGCTTGAAGGAATAGGCATGATATTTCCGGGAAAGCTGCCAAACGCCCAGCAGCAGCTCCTGCAGCACGGCGGCGTCTTCATAATCCCAAACAGGTCCCCGCGGGGAGTAGAGAAAGGCTTTCAGAGGCAGCGGGAACTTCTTTACCAGCACCAGCATGGAGCCGCAGATGCGCCCGCCGCCGTCCCGGACGATCACCGCCTCGTGGAGCCAGTCCTGCTTCACCCCGCACCAGCGGACGGACTGCATAAAGCTACCGCCCATTTCCTCCACAAAGGCTTCATATTCCGCCACCGCTTCCGCGTTTGTAAAATCGAGAAATTCCATGTTCCTTCTCCTTTCGCCATTTATGGATTAGACGGGTAAAACGAAGAAAAGGTAACAGGGAAAGGAAAAAGCCGACGGGAAACCCCATCGGCTCTCACTATTTGCAGCTCAGCCTGCCGTTTCCGGCGGCGCGCTCTCCTCAAGCTCAAAATCCGACCGCAGCAGAAGCTCCAGGTCCCGCTGCTCCGGCGGCAGCTTCATGTTCCGGCGGGAACAGTTTAAAATCGCGTCCTCCACCTTGTTCCGCGCCATACGCCCGTTGCCGTTGGTGCGGGGGTCCCCCTCCCGCTGCATGGTCCCGTAATAGGCGAGCAGGGGCTTGTCGCAGTCCTCCGCCAAGCGGTAGCCCTTGCCTTTCACAATGCTTCTGGTGATCTCCAGCAGCTCCTCCGCCGTATAATCGGGGAACTCGATCAGATTCGGGAACCGGGAGCGCAAGCCGGAATTGGCGGTGAGGAACTCCTCCATCTCCCGGGAATAGCCTGCCAAGATCACCAGCAGGTCGTCCCGGTGGTCCTCCATGCCCTTTACCAGCGTGTCAATGGCTTCCAGCCCAAAGCTGTCGTCCTTTCCCCGGAACAGAGAATAGGCTTCATCGATAAACAGCACGCCGCCCAAAGCGGACTGAATGGCTTTCTGGGTCAGAGGCGCGGTATGCCCCACGTATCTGCCCACCAGGTCGGCGCGGGTCACTTCAATGAGCTGCCCGCCCTGCAGCACGCCGATGGCTTTCAAGTACCGGGAAACGATGCGGGCAACGGTGGTTTTGCCCGTGCCGGGGTTCCCGGTAAAGATCATATGCATGGAGGGGGATTCGGCTTTCAGTCCCTTCTCCCGGCGCATTTGCTGGATTTTGAAATTGTCCTCCAGCGAAAGAATGTATTCCTTGATCTCCGTCAGCCCCACGATCTCGGAAAGCTCCTGCTTTACGCTTTCTATCGCCGCTTCCCGGGCGGCGTCTCCCGTGTCGCCGGCAGCCCGCAGGACGGCTTCCTCCCCGTCCCGCTCGTAAGTAAGGAGCAAACCGTTTTCGTCCCCGGTCAGCTTGCCTGAAAGCCCGCTCAGCCCCTGCCGGAGCTTTGCCTCACTGAGCGCGCCGTAAAACTGCTCCGCCCCGTCCCGGAGCGCCGCCGCGCCCTGCTCCGGGCGGAACGCATCTGCCAGCGCTTTTTTCGCGGTATCGTCGTAAGTAAGGGTGAAGTGCAGCTGCTTTTCCGCTTTGGCGCAAAGCTCCTGCAAAGCCCTGTCCGCAATGGCAAGAAGGCTTTCCGGGGAAAATGGCTTTGTCTCGCAGATGTCGTCCAGCGCGGACAAAAACGGCATTCCAAAGGAATCCGCCAGCCTGGTTTCCGGCTTCTCCGTCACCAAAAACAGATATTTCCCCGCGCCGGACAGGGAGGAGATCACCCCCGGCGCCAAAGCGTTTCCAATATCTACCAGCAGCCCCTTTTGCTCCGCATAGCGGCTGGGCAGCGGCACCTCTCCTTCCCGGAACAGGGCGGACACCAGGGGCAGCACGGAGGGGTGGCAGCTTTCAAAATGCTCGAACACCAGCCCGCTTGCCCCGCTTTTCAAAGCGGCGTACAGGTCCTGAATAAAAAGCTTTTCCGAGCCGGCTTCCCGGTAATTTCCCAAATCTACCGCGGTAAGCTTCGGGCTTTTCAGCACGCCCTGCCGTCCCAGGGAAGCGGCAATGGCGCTCAGGGCGCTGTGCTTGCCCGTGCCGGGCTTTCCCAGCACCGCCGCCCTGCACAGCGGGGCGTTCTCCCCCGCGCCCGCCACAAAGGGGCGCTTGAAGGCAATGATGAGGGCGGAAAGAAATTCGTCCTGCCCCAGCACCTGCTCGCCCGCTTCCTTTTCGGCGGCGGCAAAGGCAGCTTCCAGGTCTTTTTCGCTGCCACCGTTCCCGGCGGACACAGCCGCTACGCCGTCCTGCTGCAGGCGCTGCTCCAGCTCCTTCAGATCGTCGTTTGCCGCCTGGGTAAGCTGCTCAATATTGCGCTGCAGCATTGCCGGCATTCCGCCGTTTACCTGTTCTACGGCGTCCAGCGCCCGCTGCGCCTGAGCGCTGTTTTCGGCGGGGTCCCATTCCAGAGAGACTCCCCCGCTTCCCGAAGCTGCCGAGGAGGTCTTTTCCGCCGGCGTTTTCGGCTTTCGCTCCTGCTTTTCTCCAGCGGAAGATTTCAGGTTCAGCTTCCCGCCCCGGAACATGGCTTCCAGCAAATCGTCAATATCGTTTTTCATGGAAAAATCTCCCTCTTTTGTCTTTTCAGATTCCCGGATTCAGATCCTCCAGCATGGCGCGAAGGTCTTCGGCGTTGATCTGCCCCGGCGCGGAAGGACCCTGCCCGGCGGCAAAGGTCAGGCAGGAGCCAAAGACCGCCCCGCTGACCCGGCTGAGCTTTCCCAGCTCTCCCATGGACATGGTGATGACAGGCCCTATGCTCTCCCGCGCCCGCAGGGTAGCGGAAAGCAGCGTCAGCACATCCCGGGGGCTTTGGGGCATTACCGCCATTTTGGGCAGGTCCGCTCCCAGCGCCTTCATTTTTTCCAGCGTGCGGACGATCTCGTCCTCCTTGGGCGTATGGGCAAAGCAGTGGCGGGACAGCACCACGCCTATTTCCTTTTCCCGGCATTTTTCAATTAACCGCCGCACCCGGTCTTCCCCGCAGGAAAGCTCGATATCCAGCAGCTGAAAACCGCCCTGGTCCAACAGCCCGGACAAAAACGCCTCATATGCCTCCGGGGATAATTCCACCCTGCCGCCCTCCGGCTTTGTCCGCACGGTGCACAGCAGCGGCGCATGGGACAGCCCCTCCCCCAGCGCGTGGAGAGCTTCGGAAAAGCTGCCGAAAAAGCAGTCTCCCCGCCACTCGTACAAATCGGCAGGCAGGTGCTTTACACAGGAAAGCTCACTGAGCAGGGCGGGCATTCCTCCGCCGATCAACGGAATACAGATTTTCGGCAAGCCTTCGCCAAAGCGAAGACCCGCGACCTCTACCGTTTTCACAAACATCAACTCCCGTCCTTACCATTCCCACTTTCTCCCATTCTACACCAGTATACTGACCAAAGGGGGAAAAGTCAATTTTCCGGCGGTTTCGTAAGAAATTTTTGCGCAGTCCCGTGGAAAAGGAGAAAAAGGTATGCTATAATTTTATGGTATCCGATGCCGGAAAAGGATAAAAGCTTTCAGAGCCGCTATGGGAGGAATTTTAGATATGCTGAAAAGTCAGGAAGTGCGGAAAATCGCGCCGGAAATGGACCCTCTGCGCATGGGCATGGGCTGGACGCCAGAGGACCTGGAAAAGCCCCAGATCATCATTGAAAGCACCTACGGGCAGAGCCACCCGGGCAGCGCCCATTTATTGGAGCTTTCCCAGGCTGCCGCCGCCGGGGCGGACAGCAAAGGGGCAAAATCCGCCCTGTATTTTGCCACCGATATGTGCGACGGCATGTCCCAGGGGCACGACGGGGGAAATTATTCCCTGGCTTCCCGGAACACCATTGCCGATCTGATTGAAATTCATGTCAACGCCACCACCTTTGACGCCGGGGTGTTTTTGTCCAGCTGTGACAAATCCGTTCCCGCCCAGCTGATGGCAATGGGTCGGGTGGATATTCCCGCCATCATGGTCACCGGCGGCGTGATGGAAGCAGGACCCGACCTGCTGACGCTGGAGCAGATCGGCAAATACAGCGCCATGCGGCGCCGTGGGGAGATCACGGAGGAGCAGCTGACCTATTATAAGCAGCATGCCTGCCCGTCCTGCGGGGCGTGCTCCTTCATGGGCACCGCCTCCACCATGCAAATCATGGCGGAAGCGCTGGGCTTGATGCTGCCGGGCACGGCGCTGATGCCCGCCACCTGCCCGGAGCTGAAAACAGCCGCGCGAAAAGCGGGAGAACAGGCGGCGGAACTGAGCCGCCTGGGGCTGACCGCCCGGAAGATCGTTACGGCACAGAGCTTTGAGAACGCCGTAATGGTCCATGCGGCGATCTCCGGCTCCACCAATACCCTGCTCCACCTACCTGCCATCGCGGCGGAATTTGGCGTTTCCCTCTCCCCGGACGATTTCGACCGCATTCACAAAAGCGCCCACTATCTGCTGGATATCCGCCCTGCCGGGCGGTGGCCCGCGCAGTATTTCTACTATGCCGGCGGCGTGCCCCGGATCATGGAGGAGATCAAGTCCATGCTCCATCTGGACGTGCTGACCGTCACCGGGAAAACTTTAGGCGAAAATCTGGAGGACTTAAAGCATAACGGCTACTATGAGGGCTGCGACAAATATTTAAGGC
Source organism: uncultured Neglectibacter sp. (assembly GCA_937958185.1). Classification (GTDB taxonomy): domain Bacteria; phylum Bacillota; class Clostridia; order Oscillospirales; family Acutalibacteraceae; genus Acutalibacter. The sequence goes on from CALFFN010000031.1 coordinate 8,370, forward strand.
AGACGGGGCTTCAGCGCACGGATATCATTCGCACCTTTGACAATCCCATCGGCACAAACGGTACGGTGGCGGTGCTGAAAGGAAATCTCGCGCCGAAGGGCAGCGTGGTAAAGCACAGCGCCGTGCCCAGGGAAATGCACAAAGCCATTCTCCGCGCCCGCCCCTTTGACTGCGAGGAGGACGCCATCGCCGCCGTGCTGCGCCATGAGATACAGCCCGGCGACGGGGTCATCATTCGGTATGAGGGTCCCAAGGGCAGCGGAATGCCGGAAATGTTCTACACCACGGAAGCCATTTCCTCCGACCCCCAGCTTGCCGCTTCCATTGCCCTGATCACCGACGGTCGGTTCTCCGGGGCAAGCAAGGGTCCCGCCATCGGGCACGTTGCGCCGGAAGCCGCCGAGGGCGGTCCCATCGCGCTGGTGGAGGAGGGGGACCTGCTGGAGATCGACATTCCCGCCCGCGTCCTGCGCATCTGCGGCATTGCCGGAAAGATGCTGCCCGAGGAGGAAATCGCGGAAGTCCTGGCGCAACGCCGGAAAAACTGGAAGCCCCGCCCGTCCCGCTATTCCTCCGGCGTGCTGGGAAGCTTCACCCGCTCCTGAAAACGAAAGGAAGCCCTATGGAACCTGTTACGATAAAGCCACATCATTTTATGGACATCATCAAGCTGTACGGCGGCGGGCTGGAACGGTTCGTGCCCGACCCCGCCATGGGGCACGATTTTTACCGCATTGGCAATCTGGTTTTGGAGAACCCGGAGCTGCCCCTTCGCCTGACAACGGAAGGCGATGATATTTGTAAGCCCTGCAAATACTACGCCGGACGCTGCTCAGACCTGATTTCCCATATCCCGGGGATCATGGAAAAGGATTCCTATAATAAATTGCTGGACAGCCGTATTCTAAAGCTGTTCCATTTGGCAGGACCCGGCTATACGCCGCGGACGCTCTGCCAAGCGCTGTACCGGCAGCGTTCTCTGATTTTTGACGTCTGGAAAGAAGAAAACCGGGAAGCTGCCGAAAAGCGGTATGCCCTCTTTTCGGCAGGAGCAGAGCGGTATTTGAAGGAACGGTGCCAGGAATAGCCTTTCCCTGCCGGGATACCGTTGTGCCGTCCATGATACCTGTCCGCGAACCAGTTGTACCGATCTCACCGCTATTTTATCATAATCACAGATACAAAAAGGAAGCCGCGTACCCGATCTGGTACGCGGCTTCCCTGTATTGGCACACAGCCGTACTTTTTTAATCGCTGCTTTACCGTGTGTTCTGCGCCATAACGCCTACCAGCGCGTGGGGGACGTACAGCTCCTCCAGATAGGCAAGCTCGTCGGCGGTCAGCTCCAGGTCCACCGCCTTTGCCACACCCTCAATGTGGTGCAGCTTGGTGGCGCCCACCACAGGGGCAGTGACCTTCGTCAGCAGCCACGCAAGGGAAACCTCTGTCATGGACACATTGTGGCGGTCGGCAAGCTCTGCCACACGGGCAATGATCTTCCCGTCCTGCTCAGCCGTGGCATTGTACTTGCCCATGGCAAATTTATCCTCCTCCAACCGCTTGGACGCCTCGCCCGGGCGCTTGGACAGCCTGCCTGCCGCCAAAGCGCTGTAGGGCGTCATGGCGATATTGTCTTCCCGGCAGAGTTGCGCCATTTCCCTTTCTTCCTCCCGGAAAATCAAATTGTAGTGCCCCTGTACGGAGACCAGTTTCGCGTAGCCCTCCCGGTCGGCAAAGGCGTTTGCCCTGGCAAGCTGGTAGGCATAGCAGTTGGAAATGCCCAGTGCCCGCACCTTTCCCGCCTTTACCGCATCGTTCAGGGCTTCCATGGTCTCCTCAATGGGCGTGTGATAGTCCCAGGAATGAATGATGTACAAATCCACATAGTCCATACCCAGATGGGTCAGGCTGGCGTCCAGCATGTTCCGCACGTGCTGCTTCCCCGTCACGCCGTTTTCGATCTCCGCCGGGCCGCGGGGCGGGAATTTTGTCGCCACCACCACGTCCTCCCGGCGGGCAAGGTCCCGGAGGATACGTCCCAGGTACTCCTCCCCCGTGCCGCCCTGATAGCTGATGGCGGTGTCATAAAAATTGACCCCCAGCTCCAGCCCGCGCTTCACGATCTCCCTGGAGCTTGCTTCGTCCAGCGTCCAGCTGTGCATTCCTTTTCCGGGGTCTCCAAAGCCCATGCACCCCATGCAGATACGGGACACGTTCAAGTCAGAATTGCCAAGCCTTGCGTACTTCATAAAAACTCCTCCTTTTCCTTTGCCATCTGTTTTGTTTGGATATCTGTATGGTATCGGGAAAGCCCCGGAATGCCCAATAGCCCTTCCCGTATCCCTTATCGTGCCGGAAAAATAAGGAAACCGCGGCGTACCAACTGCCCCGCTCTTTCCAAAACGACGAGGATTATTCCGCCGTGAGCGGGAGGTCCAAGCCGTCGACCCAGCTCAACAGCTCCTCCTGATTTGTGTCACTGCTGAAACGCTGCCCGGGAAGCCAATCCGCGCCTGCGGTCAAGCTCTCAAGGCTCGCAGCGCTGGAGCCGATCGGGCTGCTGCCGGAGGTGCAAAAAGGTATGATGGTCTTCCCGCTCCAGTCATAGCTTTCCAGAAACGCGCTGATAATCCTGGGAGCCTGTCCCCACCAGATGGGGTAGCCAACAAATACTATGTCGTACTGCTCCATATTCTCCACCGGGTCGCTGACGGCGGGACGGGAATTGGGGTCGTTCATTTCCACAGAGGAACGGCTGCCGCTGTCGCTGTAGTTCAGGTCGGCGTCCGTGTAGGGTTTTTCCGGGACGATCTCATAGAGGTCGGCGCTTAATCCCTCTGCCAGATACTCTGCCAGCGGGCGGGTGTTGCCCGTGGCGGAGAAGTAAGCGACCAGCACCTTTGTATCGGCGTCGGGTCCGGGTGTGGTCTCGTCAGCAGGCTCTTTCACAGGAGTGGGCTGGGGCACGGGCGTCGGTTCACTCGCGGCGGAGCTGGCAAAGCCAGAAACGGTTTCGCTGCTGGGATTTGCCGTATTTGGGGTAGTCACAGCGCCGCTGGGCGAGCCTTCCCCCGCACAGGCGGTCAAAACGCACACCGCCAGCAGCGCAAGCAATAAAGCGGTCATTTTCTTCATGCAGGTCATTCCTTCCTGATCCCGTTTCGCAAATTTTATGTTCTGGCATTCCGCCGTTATCCGGCTCCCGACAGCGTTCCTGACAGAACATATTTCTCATCATTTGCTGCCAAGGCGGTCGCCCTTGGCTGCAAATTCAGTATAGCGAAGAAAACCCTGCTTGTAAAATGCCTATTTTGTTGGTTGTTCATGCCTGAAAGGCATGGAATTCAAAATGTAATATGAGTAACCTGCAAGCATTTCCCACAAGAGCCTGGAAGTGTACGGCGCTTCTTTTTGCCAAACGCCGGTTTTTCCAAACCTTATTCCGGGAAAGAAAAAAGCGGCGCTTTGCCCCCCTTCACTGGAAAACCGTGGGCAAATACGCCGCTTTGGCATGCACATTCATTCAAAGCCGCTTAAGCGGCAGCCGCAGGGTGAAGGTACTGCCGGCGCCCAGCCGGGAGCTTGCCTCTGCCGTGCCGCCATGTTCCAGGGCGATGGCGCGGACGATGAACAGACCCATACCCTGACCGCTGCCATCGGGGCGGTGGGTAAAGCCCCGGTCAAACACATGGGGCAGGTCGGCAGGGTCGATCCCCGCACCGGTATCCGTGACAGAAATGACCGCCCATTCTTCCTCCCGGAGCAGAGACAGCTTGACCGTCCCGTCCTCGGGCGTAAAGGACAAGGCGTTATAACAGAGGTTTTCCAACGCCGAGCGCAGCCGCTCCTCGTCCCCGGATACGATCAATTCCTCCTGTGGCAGCTCCAGGGAAAAGGTCTGTCCGAACAGCTCTATGTCCGGGCAATTATCCTCATAAAACCGCCCCAAAAAGTCATTGAGGCAGATGGGCTGAAGGGAGAGCAGTCCCCGCTCCCCCCGGGAGAAACCCTGCAATAGCTCCAGCCGCTCCTCCACCACCCCGACCCGTTCGCTGAGCGCGTCCAGATACCCGGCGGTCTCCTGGTCCAGCGCCACATTGCCGATCTGCACAAGCTCGGCGTAGTTTTTGAGGGCAGTCACGGGATTTCTGACATCGTGGATCAGATGGGCCAGCAGCTCCCGCCGTTCGGTCAGCAGGGTCTCCATGGCCCGGGTCTTGCGGTCCACCTCCTCCTGTAAATGGAGGCTCAGCCGCCGGTTTTCCGCTGCCAGGAGCACCCCCCGGTGGACCATCAGTGCGGCAAAGCCTGCCACCAGGGCAAAGCCGCCGTATTCCTCCGGCCAAGCCCCCCGGATCGGCTCAAAGCGGTTGACCGTCAGCGCCGACAGGGCAATGGACGCCCCATACAGCCCCGCGGCGCACAGCAGATACCGCGCCAGAGCCCTGCTTTGTTCAAGTCCCCGTATGGCTAAAAGCAGCAGATAGACCCCTGCCAAAAGCTTCCAAAGGAACAACACTACCCCATAGGTGTTGATGAAAAGGGGCGCGTATGGTAGAATAAACAACGGGAAGACCACCGTCATAGCGCACAGGCTGGCTGCGGCGGGATAGGTCAGCTTGCGGTGATAAGCCCGTACCGCGCCGCTGCTCAGTTCCCCCGCCAGCAGAATGGCGAGGAGGAGCACAGCCGCGCCGCAGAAGTCCTCCAGGGCGTATAACGTCCGCACCAGCGGCACGCCCAAAAAGCGCAGGAAGGGATAACTTACCCGTGCGGCGAAAGCCAGGCACAAAAGCCCCAGCCGCCGGTTTTGCTTGTCCCGGTCAAAAAGCCACAGGGCCAGATTGGAAAGGGCCACCACCAGGGATCCAAAGCACAAAAAGCCGTAGACCATCACCCGCTGGACGATCATTCGGGAGATGGCGGCGGGCGTTCCCACGGCAGGGGGATAGTACAGCCCGGAATAGTAGTGGGTGTAGTTGGCGCACTGAATGATGATCTCGGCGCGCTCCTCCGCCCAAAAGGCGTACACCCCGTCCATCACATGGGGCTTGTAGGGCTCTACGCTCCCCTGCGCTCCGACCAGCGCGCCGTTTACATAGATCCGCCCGGCGCATAAGAGCTCTGGAAGGTACAGCGACAGCTCCCGGGGCGCACCCCGGTTTTCCAGGGTCAGACGGTAGGTGACCGCACCGTAGGGGCTCCCCAGATAGTGAGAGAAGTTGGGGTATTCCCCGGCGTAGGTGTGGCGCGCCGCCGTTCGGTCTGTCAAGTCCTCCGGGGTCAGCAGCTCGCCGGGATAATACTCCCAGCCGTCCACCAAAAAGGCCACCTGGGAGCCGTCCCCGGTCAGCACATTGTACCCATTCCCGCCGGGAAGGGCAGCGGTGTATTTGTTGTCCCAGCGGTACAGCCCCATAAAGACCGCGGCTCCCGCCAGCAAAAGGACCAGCAGGAGCGCCAGGCTCCGTTTCATTTCTTTTTTCATTGACATGACATCACACCTCGCAGGAGGACTACCCTATGGCAGGAAAACGATTCAGTATTTGGTTATGTATATTGGCGGTCACGCTGGGCTTTCTCCAGTCTCCGGCGGTCTTTGCCATGACCCTGGAGGGGTCGCGGCCCGGCGGGGAACTGCCAGCGTACGGCGCCTATCAGGTGACCCTGGACGCCCAGGTCATCGGCGATGGAAAAACTCTTTCCTATGAAACAGTGTCCCCAAGACCCACAGGCGTCGATGTTCCTGAGGGCTTCTATCCCGGAGAGCTGACCGTGGAGCTTGCCGGACAGATCGTGATCGAGGACGGCGGCTGTCTCTCCATCGGCACCATGTCCCACGATGACCCGAGCCAGAAAAGCCCGGCACTCCATGGCGCCCTTTCCACTAACGGTCTTATTGTGGTGCGCAGGGGAGGACGTCTTGTTTTGAAGGGCGTGACCCTTGATGAGCTTACCGGAGAGGGGCTGTTGATCGTTCAGGAGGAGGGCGGCTCGGTCGAAGCTCACAGCACGGAACTGAGCGACGACCTGGTCAGCTGGGGTCCGACAACGGTGAACAATCTCTGGGATCAGCCCCGGGACCTCTGGCTGGAGGAGGGGACCGTTCTCACCGGGACCATGCTGCCGGAAACCCTGGACACCTATCTGGAGTACCGGGGCGCCCAGTGGAAGACCACTCTTACCCTCCGATGGGACCTGGACGATTACGAGGATCAGACAAACGGAGAATGCACTCTGACCGGGGCGTTTTTAGACGAGACCGGGAAGGCTCTGGCCTCCGTCCGCCGGCTGGCCCTCACCGTGCATTGGTACAAGCCCGACCATCTCGTGATCATGAGCACCTCATGGCGGGGGGATACCTCCGCCGTTGCCGAGCTGCGGCTGAAGGAGCTGCCAGAGGACGCCGGGGACAATGTCTGGGGCGAGATCTCAACCGACGGCGGGGCGACCTGGGATCGCTGTGAGGATTTTACGTGGCAGGAGGAAGTGTCCGGCATCTCCTGCCTGTTCCACGTACAGGGAAGCGCGCCCCGGTACTTCCGTGTCCGGGCGGCTGATGAGCGGGGGCACCTCTACTGGGTCTCGGACGCGGTCCTGCTGCCCAAGGAGGAGACCAAGCCCAGCGACCAGGGCGGCAACCGGGGCGGCAGCACCGCCGTTATCGAACCCAGCCGGACCCCCGAGCCCGCTCCAACGCCTGTACCCACCCCGACGTCAACGCCTGCTTCCACTTCGGTTCTTACTCCGACGCCAACCCCCGTGACAGAGCCCGCGCCCACCGTGGACCCGACCATCGCACCTGCCATACCGCCTGCAGAGGAGACCGCATCTGCGGCGCCACCCTCTGCGGAGCCAGCCCCCACGCCGCCCGCGGGGCACGGCACCCTCGACGCGCCGCCCACTCCCTCTGCGGACCCGGCTCCCACGCCATCGCCCTCTGCGGCGACGGTCAGAGCGGAAAGCCCTGACCCGATCCTGCAAGTCCTCCTGGCAGCGGCGGGCGCTGCGTTTTGCGTCCTGGTAGGTGTTTTTGTGACCCACAAAAAACGAAAATAGCAAGGTTCCGCCCCGGTCTTGGCGCCGGGGCGGCTTTTTATCTGCCCAAAAAGCGATAGCCCTTGCGGTGAATGGTCTCAATATACTGCCCCTCGGGGCACAGCCGCTCCAGCTTCTGCCTCACCCGGGCCATGCACACCTGCATATTGTGGACCCCCTGGTTCATGGGGGACTTCCACACCCGGTCGTAAAGCTCCTCGTAAGAGAACACCTGCCCCGGATGGCGGGCCAGAAATGCCAGCAGGTCAAATTCCAGAGCGGTGAAGTTCGCCGTTCGCTCCCCAAAACGCACTTCCCGCAGCCCCAGGTCGATGGTCAGGCTGCCGAAGCTCAGCACCTCCCGCCGCTCGGCGTTTTCCCGGCGCAGGATACGACCCCGGAGCCGCAGCTCCAGCTCCTGGAGGGAGCAGGGCTTGGCAAGATAGTCGTCTCCCCCGGCCAGCAGACCCCGAATGCGGTCGTCGGTGTCGGCATAGGCGGAGAGGAACAGGATGGGTATGGCGCTGACCTCCCGGATCCGGCGGCAGACCTCTACCCCGTCCACTCCCGGCATCTCCACGTCCAGCACGATGGCGTCCAGGGCGGTAGAGGCGGCGGCGGACAGAGCCTCGTCCCCGTCGGCGGCGGTGACCACTTCGTAGCCCTGCTTTTCCAGATAGGCACGGTTGGTGCTTATGATATGGGCGTCGTCGTCCACCAGCAATACTCGGAACATCTCCCCGCCCCCTTTTTTGCAGTTTGTTTATTTTATCATACCATACGCCATCTCCGAAGAAAAGTCACAGGTTCGTCACATTTTTGGGAAATGTAGAAATCCTCCCCGGTCTCTGATAAAATGGTTTCATTAAGGCAGGGTGCAGAAGCTGTCACAAATCGGGGCACGCCCCGCTCTGCCCCGGAGCGTTCCAGGACAGAATGATCCATTGAGAAAGCGAGGAAATAACGATGAAAAAACGAATTTCCAGCCTGATGCTGGTCCTGACCATGCTGCTGGGCCTGCTGCCCACAGGGGCGATGGCGGCTGAGATCACCACCATCTCCACCAAGGCGGAGCTGGAAGTGTTCCGCGACAGCGTGAACAGCGGCAATGCCTGCCAGGGCAAGACCGTCACCCTGACGGCGGATATCGACCTTAACGGCAGCGAGGAAAATCCATGGACGCCCATCGGCACAAGCGCCAACCAATTCCAAGGCGCCTTTGACGGCGGCGGCCACAAGATAACGGGCTTATATATAAACGACAGCAGCAGTTCTGCTCAAGGTCTGTTCGGCTGTATCGGCGAAGGCGGCACGGTCAAAAATCTCGGTGTTGACGGTTCGGTCACGGGTGACAGCAGCATTGGCGGCGTGGTTGGAACGAACAAAGGCACAGTGGAAAATTGCTATAACACAGCCGCGGTCACGGGAAGAACATGGGTCGGCGGCGTGGTTGGAGAGAACTATGAAACAACCGTGAGATACTGCTATAACACAGGCGCGGTCACAAGTACAATCAATGATAGCGATATCGGCGGCGTGATCGGATTCAGCCGATCCACAGTAACCGGCTGCTATTATGACAACAGCGTCTATACGGCAGCGGGCACAACAAGCGGTGTGACGGGTATGCCGACCGCGGACTTCGCAGCGCAAAGCAGCTTCAGCGGTTGGGATTTCGATACAGTATGGCAGATGGATGCCGCCCTGGGCAGACCCATTCTGCGGGCGGCCAAGGAAGAGCCGCCCCACACCCACGCCGTGAGCACGGACTGCTCGGCCACTGAGGGCACGCAGGTGAACTTCACCGCCTGGAACAAGACGGACTCCCTGCCCGACACGGCGGGGAACTATGTGCTCACCGGGGACGTGGCCCTTTCTAAGGCGTGGACGGTTCCCCAGGGGACCGTCAACCTCTGCCTGGGCGGCCATACCGTCAAGGTGGACGGTATATTTAGCACAGCTGCCATTATGGTCCCCACGAGGGCGGCTCTGAACATCTGCGACTGCGCCGGCGGCGGGGCCCTCACCCACAGAACTGGCCAGCCGGTGATCAGCGTAGTGGGCGAGCTTCAACTGTACAGCGGCGTCATCGCAGGCCGTGGCTATAACTCGGCCTACAATGGGGAATACGGCGTAGGAGTCAGGAGCGGCGGCGTCTTCCAGATGCACGGCGGCAGCATAACAGGGATCACCACGAACACCGGCTGCGGCGTGTACGTGTATGATAACGGCGTCTTCCTCATGGACGGCGGGACCATCACCGGGAACCGCATAGGCGCATGGATGCAAAGCTCCGGCAGCGTTTTCCGGGTACGGGGGGATGTCATTATCACCGGCAACGACACAGAAGACGATACGGAGAACGTGCTCATGTATGACCCTTGTTATATGGAACTTTCCGGCCCTCTGGGGCAAAACGCCAAGATCGGCCTGGCTCTTTATTGGCCGGACATGGATGCGGCCGACTCCTATTTGGCGGTGCAGGGCCATAACGGTTATACCGTCACCGCCGACGACTTCGCCAAGCTCTCCAGCGACAAGCCGGAGGACTACCCCCTCAAGCTGGAGGACGGTAAGGTCTACTTTATAAAGCCCCAGTCTCACAGCCACCCGGTCTGCGGCGAGACCTGCGCCCATGAGGGGGACGAGACCCACGAGGCGGTGACCTTTGACAAGGCTCTGACGGCGGAGATGGTCAACGGCGACGTGTTTGAGGACGCCTATACCCTGAGCGAGGGAAATTACTACCTGGACGGGGACATTGAGACGGAGAAAGAAATCCAAGTGAGCGGGAAGGTCAACCTCTGCTTCAACGGCCATACCATCACCTATCATGGCGGCAGCTATAAAAAAGCCTTTATTACGGTGGCGAGCGGGGCGGTCCTCAACACCTGCGACTGCCGGAGCGGCGGCGGCGTCAAGGATACGCGCAGCGTGACCGGCGACCGCGAAACACGCATCTTGAAGGCCGAGGGCGAGGCGGTCCTCTACGGCGGCGCCTTTAACAGCACAGGCGCGCACGGGGGCATTGAGGTAACCTACAGCGGTAAACTGACCGTGGACGGAGCGGACATCACGTCCAAGAGCGACGCTGTCTACCTGTGGCAGTTGGGCCGGCTGACCATCAAGAGCGGAACGCTGAAGGCCGATCAGCCCTCGGAAGGCGTTGTGGTGGTACATTCTACTGATTTTATCATGGAGGGCGGAACCATTACCACCGATAATTACCACGCTGGGGTGTGCTTTGCCGATTATGGCTCCGGCGGCGGCGCCAACGCCGGCTCCGGCGGCGGGACCATCAGCGGAGGTACGATCAAGGGAGGTATTGGAATACGAGTTAATGGAGATCAAACCGTTACCCTCTCCGGCGCTCCTAGCATTGTTGCAAACACAGATATTTATTTTCTCACTTCCGCGAGCGGCTTACTGCAGGTAGGCGATGACTTGACCGGGCAATTCAACGTGAGATACTATAATTCGATTACCGAAAACAGCCCTTACACATTTACTACCCCGGCGGACAAGGACTACTCCGGTCGCTTTACCTCCGCCGATACCTCCTTGTCGATCCGGGACGTGGCGGGCGGCGACGGCAGGCATACCGTCCAGATTTGCAAGCCCGGCACGCAGAGCCACAGCCACCCCGTCTGCGGCGAGACCTGCGCCCACGACCCCGTCCACGCCGCCGTTACCTTTGACAAGGTCCTCACTGTGGCAGGCGGCAAGCTCTGCGTGGACGGCACGGCCCTGATCCCGGACAGCAATGGTGTCTACACCCTGGGCGGCGGAAACTACTATCTGTCCGACGATATCACACTGAACGCCAGCATCTATATCCAGGACGCCGCCAGCGCGCCCACCAACCTCTGCCTGAACGGTCACACCCTGGATCTGGGGAAGGGGCGCATCGACATTCAAGCCACCTACAACAAGGGCAACGGCGTGCTGAACCTCTGCGACTGCGGCGCTGGCGGCAAAATCACCAGTGCGAACTACGGCGCTTATAGCAACGCCGCCACCATTGAGGCAGACTATCAGTTCTCCCTCTACGGCGGCACGGTGGAAAACACCGCCGCCAGCGGCTCCAACAAAAATGCCGTGGGCTTCAACGGCGGCAGCCTCAGCCTCTACGGCGGCAAGCTGGTCTCCCGGAACGGCAACGGCCTTTGGGTCAACTGCTGGCAGACGGACAGCCTGACCCTGTCCGGGAATGTGGCCATTCAGGGCGGGACGGACCAGGCGGAGGTCTACTTCAGCTATCCCGACACCACCTGGGAAGACAGCACCCACTTTGCCCTGACCGGGCCCCTGACCCGGCCCGCCGCTCCCTGGCGGGTGGCGGTGGATTATCCCGAAGCGGAGGCCATGCCTCTGCTGGAGGGGTGGACCACCCACATGGGTCAGGCGAACTTTACCGACTATTTCCAGAGCGCCACCAAGAGGCTGTTCATCGGCCAGCTGGAAAACAAAGACCTGGTCCTGGACATCTGCGCCATCACCCAGCAGCCCAACGCCGGGAACAACTACACCGTCCACGCCAACGGCGCTCCCGCCAGCGTGCCCGCCTACCAGTGGTATCCCGCCACGGTGACCACCACCGATATCACCACCGAAAACGCCGCAATCTATGGAGAGGAGTACATGGGTGGCTGCTACCAGCCCTCCGCCTTTGCTGACGGCAAGTGGACGGCCTCCGAGGGTACTGATATCCATACCCCCGGTTACTTCACCTTGGCATTGCAACGGGGCGACAAGGTGACCGTCACCCTGTCCACCGCCGACAAGCCCAGTGATGGACAGCTGGGGCTGGTTCGCGATTTTGATGAGCCCGGTGAGTACGTTCAGGTGTGGTACCCCTTCGACGGCGATCCCGAGGGCTATTCCTATGTGGGCACCGCCGTCACCAATGGGGACAACACCATTATCACCTACGTCATTCCGGCGGACGGGGGCTACGACCTGAGAATAGACGGTCTGTATGGCAGCGACCAGACAGCCCCCGCCATCTCCGCCACCCTGACCCGCGCCGTTCCGGGCGAGGCCCTCACCGGTCAGACTAACCCCAAACTCACCGCCGCCACGTCAGGAAACTACCTCTGCCGGGTCATCTGGTCCGACGGCACGGCGATCAACAGCGACGTGGTGGTCTATACGCCGCCCCACAGCCATGCCTGGGCAACGGCGTGGACCAGCGACGCCAACGGCCACTGGCACGCCTGCACCGCCAGCGGCTGCGGTATTACCGACTATGCCAATTGCGGCGAGACCGGCGCGGCTTACGGCGCCCACGTTTATGACAACGACCAGGATAAGACCTGTAACACCTGCGGCTATGAGCGGGAGTTCACCTATGCCATCTCCGGCACGGTCATGGACCACGAGGGTAACGGCGTGTCCTCCGCCACGGTGACCCTTATGCTGGGAAATGAGGTGATCGCCACCGCCACTACCGACAGCCAGGGCAATTACAGCTTTAGCGGCGTTCCGGCGGGGCTTTATAACATAGCCGCCGAGAAAGACCGGGTCACCAAGACCATTCTGGTGGAGATGACCAACGCCAGTGCCGTTGAGCAAAACATTCAAATGCCCGAGGGAAAGACTAACAGTGTGGTGGAGGTCAAGGGCAGCGATACCCCCGCCGTAGTAGTGGGCGGCGTGGACGCCGTTGCCGAGGAGGAGACGGCGGCTCCCGGCGAGACCGTCACGGTTAAGCTCACCGTAGAAAAGCAGGATTCTCCCGCCGACAAGGCAGAGCTGGACACGGTAATTTCCGGCAAGAAGGACGATGTTTTGTACCTGAACCTGTCCCTTGAGAAGCAGATCAACGACCAGGAGCCCCAGGTCATCACCGACACCGAAGACCAGGTGCTGGAGATCGTCGTGCCCTATGACTTCACGGGGAAGAAAGATGTGACCGTCTATCGCAAGCACGGCGTGAACGATGCTGAGAAGCTGACCGGGCTCAGCACCCGACCCACTGAAAACTTTACAGACGGCAGGTTCTATGCTGACGGCGTGGGCAAGGTATACATTTACGCCAGTAAGTTCTCCACCTATGCCATCGGGTACACCGCCGCCCAAACCATCACCCGTTATACCCTCACCGCCACAGCGGGCAGGAACGGCAGGATCGATCCCAGTGGTGCGATTCTGGTAAGGCGGAACAGCAATAAGACCTTCGCCATTACCCCCAACGAGGGATATGTGGTAGCCGATGTGCTGGTGGACGGCAAGAGCGTGGGGTCCGTGACGGAATACACCTTTGAAAAGATCACGACCAGCCACACCATTGAGGTCATCTTTAAGAGGGCAGGCGCACTCCCCGCCTGGAATCCCTTTAAGGACGTAAAGTCCGGGGACTGGTTCCACGACAGCGTAAAGTACGTGTATGAACAGGGCATGATGGTGGGCACTGACAGTACCCACTTTGCACCCAGCCTGGACACCAGCCGTGCCATGATCGCCACTATCCTGTGGCGTCTGGAGGATAGCCCGGAACCCGAAGGCGCGCTGACCTACCCCGATTGTTCGGCGGGCAGCTGGTACGCCAAGGCGGTAGTCTGGGGCAGCGGGAACGGCGTGGTCAAGGGTTACGACAACGGCAGCTTCGGTCCCAATGATCCTATCACCCGGGAACAGCTTGCCGCCATGCTCTGGCGGTACGCTGGAGAGCCTGCCACCAGCGGCACGCTGGACAGCTTCCCCGACAGCAGCAAAGCCGGGGACTGGGCGACAGACGCCCTGCGCTGGACCGTGGAGGAAGGTATCCTCACCGGCAAGGACGGCAGCGGGCTCCTCGACCCGAAGGGCAAGGCCACCCGCGCTGAGGTCGCAGCTGTGCTTATGCGGTTTCTAAGAAAATAAAAGTAAAACGCATCTGGGGGTCCCGTAGTCTTTTGTGCTGCTGCGCCTGCCGCTCTGAGCAGCAGTTCCCCATCGCCGGATATATATTCGGTGAGAAAACGCAGCAGCTCTCCCCCAGCTTGATGATTTATTGATGATATGCAGATTTTCAGAGCAGGCAACAGCTCAAATTTTGAGATGCCGAAAACAAAGAAAAGCCTGCCGTTTCTCTGCCGATTCCTGAGTTTTCAAATTCCCTATAAAAGAGGACCTGCTAAGCAGGTCCTCTTTTATGCAGAAAAACCGTAGCTTCCTTTCCTCCGATATTTCGGCGTAAACATTATATGATATTTGCAATTCCATGTTGTATGCGTTAAACTGTTCATGTCGTTCGTATTGAATGATCTCCCTTTGTTTTCTGTGCAGTTGGCAGACCGCACTTCTATTCTAAATAAAGAAAGTTTTTTGTATACTTCATCGGCTCTCGCCTCTTTTGAACCACTCGCCCAGCGAGTGGTTTTTGAGATACAAACAGGGAAACGGTACAGCCTAAAAGCCGTGCCGTTTCCCACAAAGTCAATCCTGCGCTGTTTTATTGGTGCCGTCCATTTGAACCGCTCAGCTGTTCCTGAACCCATTGTAGGGTAAGGGGACCGAATTTGCCGCCGGGCGCATCGCAGACCACTAGAAGATCCTCTTCCTCATACCAATAAGAATACAAGCCGAACAGCCCCAAAAACTCCTCGGCATCTGCATAGATTTTAGAATCTATTTTAACAGGGGGGTACACCAGTTCCCTTTTCTCACCGTTCACGGACACCGCCGTGCCTGTGGACATCTCCACCACCGTCTGCCCTAACTGCACAACCACCTTCGACGTTTTTCCATCCCAGTCTACGGTTCCCCCTAGAATGCCCTCCATCGCGCCCCGAATAGGGATATAAGGTCGACCGCTCTCCAGGATCGGTCCGGCATCCGGCTTAATCAGACGACCCTTTTGCAGGGCGCTTCCACTGTCCATCTGTATGAAAACCTCTTCCCGTGCGATCTTCTTCGGATCACGGTATAAGCCGCGGCTCTCCAACCAATTGACAAAAGAGTTTTCGCACCGCAAATATGCCCTTGCACCACTCGCTATAGGGACATCTAGAGTTCCCGTCAGCATGGGCACGCCTCCTATATACAGCACAGCGACTAAATACACCAGCAGCACCCACCGGGCTTTCACGTGTTTCACATGGTGCCAGAGCTCGTACCAGCTCCGCAGCATGGAATCTATTTTTTCCGCTGTCTGTGATACCTTATTTGCTATATCATAAAAACCGCCGCCATACCTCTTGTGGAGCATGGCAATAAGACGCTCCACTATGATATAAAGCCCGCGGGTGATGCCGCTCAATAAAAGCGGGATGACAGACAGCAGCCGAAGCAGATATTTCCCCAAAAGCAGCCCCAAAACGCACACTCCCACGACAAAGAGCACGCAGACCACGCGACCTATCAGCGGCCACGACAGAAAGGTTTCAATATATACGTTCCACTCCATTTATTCTTCCTCATCATTATACATAGCGTCAATCATATCGCTGTCCTTTCCCTCCTGGCCCGCCGCCTTTTTTGCAGCTTGCCCAGTGAGCAGTTTTTCGCTCTCCGACATTCCTCCCAAAATCTTGACCTTGCCATACGTCTTAGATTCCTCATCCGTCAGGATCTCACTTTCCCGCAGGGTTTCTACGCGCTTAACCGCCCTAGCAAACTCTTTGTCCTCGTTCTCCGCGATTTTTTGGAAGGCTTCCTCTTCCGTCATCCTTCCTTCCACTACAGCCGTCTTCAGTGCTTCAACCATGCTCCCGGACAGGGGCGAGGTTAGTCCCCGGGCGCTCTCTTTCAGCTTCATGTCCAGTTGCTGCTTACCGTAGTTCTTCACATACTCCTCTGCGTCTCTGCCTGGCTCCGCCGTCACCACGGATACCCGGTATGAAAAACCAGTGGAGTCATCAAAGCTGTTGTAAGAGGAGAGCTTTTCTGTCAGCTTCTCGTCCATCCCTTCATAGTCTAGGATGCTGTATTTCCTGGTTATTTTCCTGACGTCCATGGTAAACAGGTTTTTGAAGTAGGCGTTCACGTCCAGGTTCCGATTCACATAAAAGGTGAGGGGGTTCGTCACCTGGATAACCGCCTTTACATACACGGAAAAGGAATATGCCCCTTCTTTGCTGGCGGCGGTAAAGTCAATTTCTTTTGTATAGGGATGGGTGGAAATTTCCACAAGACGGGTATATTTCCCCACCCGCAAATCCCTGGTGGTCGTATTAGCCGACACCAAAATGTCGTCATTCGCCCCCTCCGCCAAAATAAAAGCCGAGCCGGCCTTTCGGTAGTTGGGGATTTGGGGGAAAAAGCCCCCCTTGAATGGCACGTCTTGTAAAATCAGGTCATTTTGAAATTCCGTCATGCTATGTATTCCTCCCTTTCTATTTTTCCGCAGGAAATCCTGCTTCTTTGACTGAAAGCCATGAAAAGGTCTTCATATGCCTAACAGCTTAAAAATTTCCTGCGTCATGCCGCAGGAACATTTCCGCAAAAGCGCGGATACATCCTCCTTATAAACCGGGGCAGACCGCATCATGTTGCTGAAATAGGCAGCAGTATGCCTTACAAGCCGCGCTGGCACAGAATAGCCGGAAATCTCCTTCAGGTACAGCTCTAACAGGTCGAAGAGCCATCTTCGGCTGTCGCGGCTTGACAGAACCTGTGCCAGCGCCGGGGCAAGGAGCTGTTGCTGTTCTTTGGTATCGCACACAACCAAAGGCAGCTCAAGAGACCTTTCATTCACATAGTAATAGCAATAAGTGACAAGCGTTAGATAAAAACCTGCCGCTTCGTCTTTTTCTACTTTTTTGGAAGTTTTGCTGGACAGCTTCTGATACAGTATTTCGCACATCATGGTGCGGACATGTACGGAACAGGAGAGAGCCAGGGAAAGGAAAAACATATCCGCTTCAGAGAAGCCCTCCATATGCGTGGCAATATTTTTTTGCAGCAGGTCTTTCAGCTTTCCGCAAGCTTCCGGGACGTCCAGCTTGGCATAGGCGAACAGGGCTGATTTCCAAAGCCATTTTCCCGATTCCGCCCAAGTCTGCGTGATAGAAAGAACGTCATCTTCCAAGGAGGGGTCCTTCAGCAGGGTGGAAGCCAACGTGCCCAGAAAAAGCATATTTTCGGGTCTGGAATAGAGCCTTGGGAATATTTCTCTTTTTGCGTCGGCAAAATCCAGCGCGATCACCCTTGAAAAAGCCTGTACCATCTGCTGCGCGTCAAACCCCGTCTTGTACTTATAGTTGTCGTTCACCTTTATCAGCCATGAAATGATGGGAACACGCAGTGCGGGGAACTGCTCCCTAATATTGCGCAGCACCTGCTTTGATTTGCTTCCGAAGCCCACGCAGCGCTGCCCATCGCCCCGGACGAAAGTCCCCGCCCCTATCACCGCCAATTTGCACTGCAAGGAAAGGTACGGTTCCCTGCTGCGGGATCGTACCACATTTCCATTCTGATCCACCTCTTCCACAGCGGGCAAAGCATCCATCAGCTTTTCCGCCATGTCCGGCAGGTCGTTTATCGAGACGATGTCAAACACCGCCAATATTATGGTCAGCGCCAAATACTCCCCGTTTTTGTATTCTTCTACAAATTCCGCGCAGTCTGCCGGTTCTTTTAAATCAAACCGCGCTTTCTTTTTGTCCTTTTCCTGGACCGGCACCTCCTTATATTGCTGCGGACCTTCAAGATTCATGTTCTGCACGAACACCTGGTAATTTGCATAATTCCCCGATGCTTCAAAGCTTTGGAACTTGCTTCTTTCTTTTTTTAATTCATCGGGGTTCTTTGGGATATGGAAAGGCATATCGGCGCCCTTCCCGGGCTGTTCCGTATCAGACGCCACTTCCGATTTTCCGATTTCAACATCCTGTTCCTTTTCAGGTGCCGCATCTTTCTCATGCGGCTGCGCAGCATCTGTATTCATGTGTTATCCTTCTTTCCTATGTTGATTGTCTGCGCAAACACCTGCGTTCCCGCCGTGTTGTCATGGATGTTCATCCCATTCCCCAAAGCTGCGGGATTCCCGCCTTCCCGCGTGACCTGCCTGTCCATCTTGATGCGGTTGGCAAGATGGGAGGCGATTTCAGCCGGGTTGGAAGAAGAGAAATAATTGGTGCTCCTGGGGTCAAACATTTCTTCAGGCAGGGGCGTTCCATCCAAATAAACGGGGATGACTTTCCCGTCGCTCTTATGCGTACTGAAAGCGATATTGGCCTCCTCCATGGGCACCTCTTTGGTCACATACTCTTTCGACACGAACAAAGCGACATATTCCGCCTCTACCCCAAAGATGCGGTAGAACACCTCCCTCTGGTTCCTCCCGCTCAACACCGTCTGCGCCTCCGGGGAAGGGGCAAAAAACACCCGGATGTCCTGTCCCCGCACATAATGGTATACCTTTTCTGCCAGATCCTTATTTTCCGTTGCGAAAGACAGCGCGATGTCATAACAGTACTCCATTACAGTTCACCCTCCATTTTACATGATTGGTCAAAATTTGACACTCAATGAATAAAGCACAGAAAGCCAGAGAGAAAGGAGAAAATCATATGAAATATGAGAAAAACATAAGCTCACGTTCTGCGTTTTGCATTTGATCATAGAGCTTCAAAATACTTTTCCTTCCATTCTTTTTAGCGTTCGTCCGATTTGCATTTTAGATTTTCTCTCAAAGTAGTCTTCACTGTCAATGTCACCACAGAGCGTCCCTGAGTCCCAAGACAATCCATAGGATTCAATTGCAGTTATTAGCTGCTTAGAGACTTCTTCTTGGATGTGATTTCCTGTGTTTGCCAACCATGAGTCAATCTTTCCGTGGCTTTCATCGATATAACGTCGCCCAACATTCAGATCAAATCCGACACCCGCGCTTAGGTTAACTTGTGCTTTGCATATGCCGAGAGGTACTATCTTCGAGGAATCGAATTCAATTTTGATTCCATCCTGTGAAAAAATGTTGTCTGTATTTTTGATTTGGTCAAATGGGTTTTCATCTTCCGCATAAGAACTCATTTCCCAATCAAATATAAGATCTTCTATGTAATCCTGAGGCGGTTTCCTTTCTGACGACTTTTCTACAAAATCCTTAAGGTCGTTGTATGATTCCTCCTGCGTTTCAGTGGCAAGGCATATTTTAGATCTTGATAAAAATATTTTAGAATAATGAGTTGTAATAGTACTATCTTTATAATATTCAAAAATTCGTTTATCAACTTGGTCTTCCATAACGTCCTCAAAATCACAGTCTTGATCAAAAGTAGACAGCCAAGACAGGGAAACTGTCGCCGATGGAGGTTGGGATGGGTCTTCTGTCCACATACTGGTCAGGGCGTTTACAATCGAACCACGATTGAAAAGAAACCCATGAAGTGACCGCCATTCAATTCCGGCACTCCAATCATCAAAAACGCATTGAATCAAAATCAGACCGCAATTGGAATGCAAAAGTTGGGATCTCCCATGGCTCTCTTTTGCTACACCAATTATGTCAAAATCTTCCGACAGACAAATTGCAGCAGAAGAGTCTTCCAAAAGCGGTAGTATAGCAGCAGCACCGACTACCGATTTGGGGCTAGCAAAAAGGTTCATCTGATTTTGTATCTTAAATTTTTCAAAGGACAATGCATCAATACCGGTAGCAATTTTGTCCAGAATGCTAGATATTTCAAATTTAAATTGAGATTTGGAATATGTTTGGCTTTCCTGCAAAAAATTTGCAAGCATTTTCTGCGTGTCTGCAAAAGGCTCTTTGTTCTTTAGACTCCGCATCAAAAAGATTAGTTGTCCTTGAAATACAGTTTTTTCAAGCTCACCCCGGCTTACTAATCTTTTCCAGTCAACTACTGCGCTTTCTAAGGAATCCAGACCTTCCTGCAACAACCCTATCTGCCGCTCATAGTCCAAATAAACCTGATTTCTTGCATTTTCAAAAATTTCATAGCAAGCGGCGAACTTAAGATAGGGCATAGTGTAAAAGGGATCAAAGCCAGGTCTTTGGGATAATGCGCCACGTTTACACAAATTCAGTATCTCTTCTTCCATAGTGTCCAGATTTATCCACTTCACAGGAACACTGGGGTAAGAGAATGTGTGAAAAGGATATGTATTCACATCTTCAGTCGAATATTGACGCTTGAGTTTTACGCAGATAGTTGTGCCGCAATCCTCCACTGACTCAGTCTCTTCAAAGTAAGCTCGAATAGAATTGGAAAACAGCCTAATCTTATAGCAAGGAGCATCTTTAGCTGCTTGAGTAAAAAGATTGATTTCTTCGCATTTGGAAAGGCAAGAGATAAATCCTATTCCAAATTTGGCAATAGATGGGAACGGATAAGAACGACAATCTTTTTGGTGACGATAGCCGGAATCCGCAATACGAAACAAAAAGGATTTTATGGCGTCTAAATCCATTCCTGTTCCAGTATCAGAAACGATAAGTAAGCCGCCATGCTCCGAATAGGCAACAACCACCTGTCCCGATTTCTCCCACATACCCCATGATCTTGGCGAAGGATAGGGCAGCGTAGCAGCAGGATCAATATACGATCGCATCAAAACGGAATCAATTCCGTTTTGTACCAGTTCTCGAATAAAATCGTACTCCTCGGTATATACAGACTGAGAAAGAATGTTCCAAATAGCACCTTCGTCAGTTAACTCAAAGCGCATTTCTTCCGTCTGATATTCACTTCCTGGCGCTGGCTTTATTTCGTATTGAAGATGTGGAAAGCGGAAATTTCCATTCAAACGGTAAAGAAGATCCGCGTTAGCATGAAGAAGCTCTTCATCTAAATAATGAAGCCATCCTTCCCAGATGTGATGTTCATCAATATTTTTAGCCAGAACTTTGAGAGTAATCTGCTCTGGAAGCAACGAATACAGTTCGATCAGCTCATGTCGTTCATGATGCAAAACAGAATCATCGGGAAAGTAGGACGGATAGAACCTTCGGATAAAATTGCTTGTACGATTTTCGTCCATATCCAGAAGATCGCCAATGCGCAATAAAACCCCCAGCAAACTGAAACGTAAAACATATCCACCAATCATATCTTCATTATAAAACCGTGGATCAGAGTAAAACGCTTCCAGTGTCATTCCATGAGCTTCGCATGTGAACAGGATACAGTTAAAAAGACGATTGCGCTCTTTGATTAGGGTCAAATGTTCATCCATAAACTTTTTCAATGGCTCTTCTGCATATAGGTGGTGATTAACACGCTGCTCATACCGATCTTTTCTATTGGGATCTGCCATACCCATATCATGAAACATTGCTGCCATAATTAAACAGAAAAGTTCAGGGGGAGTTAAACTCTCCCTCAAATCTTTACTCAATATCAGGTAAATATTGTCCAAGATGCGCAAAGAATGAGAAAAACCATGAGATGTAAATGAGGGAAATACATTTTTAATATACTCTAGCATTTCTTCTGTTATCGCTGCTATCGGAAACAGCATTCCATAATAGGCTTTAGCCTCTTGACTGGGGTTGGCTGCCAAAAGTTGAAACATGCGGTTGTTTTCTAGTGATTGGATAAACATAGACGCCTCCCCTTTGACACATGGTTTTATGCCTAAGATATATCTAATTGCAAATTGTATCTAAAATTATAGTCTTTATGTCAAAAAAAGTCAATACATTTAGAACCATGTCATAAATGAAACTTGCAAAGAAAAGAGTTATTTATACAAGTTAATCTGCAAAAGTAAATAATCTTCTATTCCTGCCCTGGAGCAGGGCAAGCAACTCACTCAAAAAAATTCCTGACTTTGAGGCAACGATTGCCACCCATGTGGATACTAAACACCTACATAATCACATCATCGTAAACTCTGTCAGCTATGTGAACGGCAAGAAGCTCCATCGCAAAGCGGTTATATTCAAAAATTTATTCATGCAATAAACGAAGCCCCTGAAAAGATTAACTAATGAGCGTTGAAGTATGGCAACAGATAAAATCGCAAGGCATATATGCTGGAAGCAAAGAAAAGCAACTGAGTTTCCCAGTTGACATTCGGTCGGTATACCGATATAATGGTAACAGAGAATTCGGGGAGTGAGCGCAATGGATTTACAAGGGTATTTGTCACAGCGAAACATGAGCAAATATTATCTTTCCAAAATCAGCGGAGTGCCTAAGACCACAATCATGGATATCTGCGCCGGGCGGAGTGAAATCGGGCGCTGCTCCGCCAAGACAGTGCAGCAGCTCGCAAAAGCTCTAGACTGCACCATGGAGGACATTATGAATTTGTCCTCGCCGCATGAGGATACGAGAGGTTTGCCCAAAGATTCTTCTTATCTGGAATGCGGACTGCCAGAGTTTTTGCAGGACTCTATCGGCGCTATGCAAAGCGCATGGCAGAAGCTGGACAACGGTGAGAACTATCTGCGCTGGGACTGCGATTACTGCAATTTGCAAACAGATATCAATAATGCAGAAATCAATGGAATCATCAGTCCGGAACGGGCGTGGTATCTACGGGAAAAGTATCTGAGAATGGAAAGGCCGTGATGAAATGGAAGCCATCGACTTTACAAAAATGCAAAAGCGAAATAAGGCTTATGCCGGGGCCAATGGCAGCAAAATTTCTATTCTATACGAGGGCGAGCAATATATGCTGAAATTCCCGCCGATTGCCTCGAAAAGTCAAATATTAAGCTATAGCAACAGCTGCTTTTAGAGTATTTGGGCTGTCAGATTTATGAAAGCATCGGGGTTCCCGTTCAGAAAACGCTGCTGGGAACATTCACTGTGCGTGGAAAAGAAAAAGTTGTCGTTGCCTGCAAAGATTTCACAAGTCCCGGGGTCGTTTTGCAGGATTTTGCCTCTTTGAAAAACCAGATGATTGATTCGGAACGAAATGGTTATGGAACGGAGCTTACAGACATTCTCTACACTTTTGAAGAACAGACGGCGATCGACAGCAAGCTGCTGATAGATCGATTCTGGGAAATGTTCATCGCAGACGCCCTAATCGGAAATTGGGACCGCCACAATGGCAACTGGGGTTTTTTGTACGATACGCAAAAGGACACGATGGAACTTGCCCCCGTGTACGACTGCGGCAGCTGTCTTTATCCGCAAGCGGGCGAAACCATTATGGAAGCTGTTCTGGAAGATGAAATCAATACCACGCCCAAAGGACGTGGTATGAATGATAAGCCCTAAAAGGGTATGATACTGGCAGCGCCTAAAGGCGCCAAATGAGAAACGCCAACCGCACGTTTTGGTTTGGCGTTTCTTTTTACATTTCTTCTAATTCCTTAAAGGGGTCTTCGTACTCTTTGAAGCTCATTTGATCCATGATTTGGTCTTCTCTCTCCTGGTCTTGGATATATTTTTGAATTGCCTTCTGATTGCCTCCCACCGTACTCACATAATACCCCTTTGCCCAAAATACTCTCCTGCCATATTTATACTTTAGATTTGCATGTCTCTCGAATATCATCAGCGTACTCTTTCCCTTTAGGTATCCCATGAACTCCCCTATACTGTACTTGGGCGGTATGGACAGTAACATATGGATATGATCCGGCATTGCATGGGCTTCTACTATCTCCACATGCTTATATTCGCATAGCTTTCTCAGTATCTTTCCTATATCTGCCCTTAATTTCCCATACACTACCTTCCTTCGATATTTTGGTACCAGCACGATGTGATATTGACACTTCCATTTTGTAGTGTGAAATCGCAAGCGTTTTGCGATGTACTTTGCTCGTCCATTTGGACTGACCTCCTTTGATTTTTTGTGCGGTTGGCGTTACCTGCCTTTATTATATCAAAGGAGGTCCTTCTTTCTATAATTGTCGCTATCGCTTTTTCGTTCTCCACCGGCATAGCCGGTGGTTGAGGGTATAAATGAAATAAAAATTGGTTCCTCACATTTTATCGGTGGGGAACCAATTTTTTACTTCTCCTTTTGCTGGCTTTCATATAATTCTCTGAAAGGTCCGTTTCTGTCTAAAAGCTCCCGGAAGGAGCCTTCTTCCACTATCCTGCCCGTCCCCATTACCAAAATGCGGTCAGCGCTTTCAATGGTGGAAAGGCGGTGCGCCACAGTGACGGTGGTCATGTGAGCAGAAAGGCGGTCCAGGCACCGTTGCACCTCCTTTTCTGCAGCGGAATCCAGAGAAGCGGTGGCCTCGTCCAGGAGCAGGATCGGCGCTCCTTTCAGGATCGCCCTGGCAATGGCGATCCGCTGCTTTTGCCCGCCGGAAAGCTGGTTTCCCCGTTCTCCTACCTGAGTTCCGTACCCCTCCGGCAGGCCTTTGATAAATTCATGGATATCCGCAAGCTCTGCGGCGTGTTCCACTTCTTCCCGGCTGGCGAGGTGGTTTCCCAGCCGGATATTTTCTTCGATGCTGCCGTCGAACAAGGTGCATTCCTGCGGCACATAGGCAAAAAGCTGGCGGATAGTGGTAAGGGAAAGCCCGGTTTTTCCAAAATAGCGGATCGTCCCGCTGTCAGGCGGATAGAAGCCTTCCAGCAGCTTGACGACTGTGGATTTTCCCCCTCCGGAGCCGCCCACAATGGCAAGGTGTTCTCCTTTACGAAGGAATAAGTCCAGATGGTCAATGGCGTTTGTTTTCCCGTCATAGGAGAAGCACACGTTCTGAAACTCCACAGCAATTTCCTGCTCTGTATCGACCTCGGTTTCGCCCTGTTCCAAATCCTCCAAAGGCAGGCTGAGCAGTTCCCGCACCCGTTCCATGGATACCAGATTGGGCTGGGCAAGAAGCAGAAAGGTGCTGAGCCGATAGACGGAATCAGCCATCATGCCCATCAGGGTGGCGTTGAACACTGCATTGCCCAGCGTGGTATCGCTCCCTGCCAGGAACACGCCCAGAAGAAAGCCCACAGCCTGAGCGGACTGGGCGAAGAAATCCACCACGCCATAAGTGATGCCAATGATATTTTGATATCTGATCCGCTTTTCCCGAATGACAGCGCAGATTTTTTGATAGCGTTCTGCCAGTACCTTGTGCATGACAAATACTCGGATCACCGGGATCGCCCGCAGCGCCTCAATTAGAAATGATGCGGAACCCGCAATTTCTTCTTTTGCGTCCCTGTCCATACGTTTTGCCAGCGGATTGAGGTACAGGGAAAGCGCCAGATTGATCCCACCGTATACAATTCCCGCCGCCGCAATGCGCCAATCGTTTATGATAAGCAGGATGAGTGTGACGGGAAACACCACCGCAAAGCGGATCAGGTTGACCGTTCCAAAAGAACGGAAGGTATTCATGCTGCGGTTGGCGTCGTTTGTCAGCCGGGTGATGTAATCCCCGGTCTTATATCCCGTCAGTGCGGAGTGGGGCAAATGCAAAATATGATCAAACATGGTTTTATTCAGATTGGAAAGCCCCTGTGCAGCAGAAACGCTTTGCAGGTAGTTTCCGTACACCACCGGCGGGACCAGCAAAAGGAACAGGCACAGCAGCAAAAGCAGGGTGAGAAAAATGTTTTCGGCACTTACTCCCGTAACAATATCAATCAGCACCTGATTTACATAGGGCAGGGCAAAGAGCAGGGCCAGTTCACAGGAACCCAGCGTCACGCCCAGCAGGTACTTTCCACGATGGGGAAGAAAAGAGAACGCAAAACGATAGAGTGTAAAGCCAGAGGTTTTTCGTTTCATAAAGCGCTTTCCTCCCTTTTCACAAGCCCCTGCAGCATACACATTTCATAATACTTTCCTTTTTTCTGAAGCAACTCCTGAGGTGTGCCATCTTCGGTGATTTCTCCCTGCTCCATATAGTAGATGTAGTCTGCGTTCTGCACGGTGGAGAGCCGGTGGGCAATGATCACTGCCGAACGCCCTTCCAAAAGCTTTTCCAGAGAGGCCTGCACCTCCCGTTCCGTCTGTAAATCCAGAGCGGAAGTGGCTTCGTCCAGCAAAACCAGCGGCGCTTTTTTGACCATGGCTCTGGCAATGCACAGCCGCTGCTTCTGTCCGCCGGAAAGTGTCTGACCGCTCTCCCCGATTTGGTGATCCATGCCCTCTGGGAAGCTGCTGACAAAATCCCACAGGCTTACATTTTTCAAAGCGGCTTCGCATTCCTCCCGTGTAACCCCCGGTCTGCCATACGCAACATTTTCAAAAAAGCTGCCGTCAAACAATGCAGAATCCTGGGTGACGATTGCAAGCTTCTCCCGGAGTGCATCCGGCGTCCAATCGGCAGATTCAACCCCAAACAGCTTCAGGCTGCCCCTGTCCGGGAAATAGAATCGGCAGATCAGCTTGATTAAGGTGGACTTTCCGCAGCCGCTTGCCCCCACAATGGCGATCTTCTGTCCTTGCGGGATCCGCAGATTGATCCCATGGAGAATTTTCCTGTCGGCCGTGGTATAGGAAAATTCCAGATTTTCCGCTGTGCAGGGCTCCTGATTGACAGGCTGGGAAACCTTGCCCGGCTGCTCATCGGGAATGTCGATGACCTCGTAGTACCGCCGGGCGCAGGAGATGGTATACCGCACAGTTCGTATCATGTAGTCAGACTGGGAAAAAGCGTCCGTAATATAATTGCTCATGGTGACAAAGGCGATAAACATACCCACGCTGAGTTTTCCGCTGGACACCAGCAGGGAGCCAATGAGAAATAGGGCCATTGTCTGGGTCACATTGGCGATATAGCGTACACAGGTCATCTTCATTGTGAGTTTTTCCGTGTGTACAGACTGTTCATAGGCAGCATCTACAGCCTTGCCGAACTGCTTTTCCATGGCGCTTTCCCCGGCAAATGCCTTCAGGGTCAGTGCGCCGGAAACAGCATCTGCAGCGCAACTCATGGCGGAACCGGTATGGTCCATGGATTTCTTAGCCTGCGTTTGAATGGGCTTGCTGATAGCGTTTACCAACCCCAGGGACAGGGGCAGAATAACAAGATAGGCGACGGAAAGCTGCCAGGAGATGAAAATGCAGGCGGTGAGCCCAAAGAGACCGGAGAAAATCTGCCGGGAGAAATTGCTCAGATGCCCGGCGGAAAAGGTGCTGAGAAAATCGATGTCGTTGTTCAAACGAACTGCGATATCCCCGGTGCGGAATTTTTCCTCCAGCACCGCCGTGTCCCCATGGGTGATCTTCGCAAAAGCCCTGCTCCGCACCTCCAAAAACATATTTTCCGTAATGCGTCCGATCACATGATAGTGGAACGCCGTGCGGGCACAGTCCAGCAGAATGAATACCGCCATCAGAGCGGCGGAGAGGATCATATCCTGCACCATGCCCGCTACGCCAAAATCCACCGCTTTGCCCCAATAGGTGGCGGAAAGCATTTTCAGCACGCCGGACACGAGAGAGATCCCCACAATAATGATCAACCCCGGCAGGTGCTTTTTGTTGTCGATATAGAAACGTAAAAGCGGATTTCCGTCCATTTTCAATCCTCCTTATCAAGCAGGGGCAGGGCTTTTATTGCTTTGCCTCCTTCTGCCAGCCAAAGCTGCACCAGAGGGTGATCTGGGTATTTCCGTTTCAGGTATTCCCGGTTTTTCTGCCAGCCCGCCCGGAACTCCGGGTCGTTTTGCAGCCTGTCATAGCTGCGCTGGTTTGCCGGATAATGAATGGCTTTGGCGTTTCTTCCCAGCACATACTTTGCCCCATGGTCGGAAAGCTGAATCCCGAAGTCGTTGTCCTCGCAGCCCCATGTGTTAAAAAATTCGTCAAACCAGATACCGTTTTTCCGCATAAACTCTGTGGGCACTGAGAAATGCAGACTCCACAGCACGAGATAGGGTGCCTGCCAGCGGTACAGTTCATCGCCGCACTGGGCATAATCCCGCTCCCGGCCGTCTTTCATATTCCGGCTTTCCATGATGGCGGCGGCTTCGTCCGGGGTGTGGCTGTCAATGATTTCCCGCATTTCGTCCAAATCGGAGGTCAGGTCGTTGCCGTAAACATACCCGATCACCACAAGCCTTTCTCCCTGCTTCTGATACAAACGGTAGTGCTCGGAAAGGCAGGAGCCGGTCACGATCACGCCGCTGTCAAGGAACAAACAAAGCTCGCCTTCTGCCGCACGGATTCCCATGTTCCGGGCTGTGCCGGGGCGGAAGCCCTTGTCCTCCTGCCAGCAATAACGAATCGCAATTTCATTCTCGTATTCCCGCACCACGGCTTTCATATCCTCGCTGGAGCCGTCGTCGCAGATCAAAACTTCCACCTGGTCAAGAGGAAAATCTGAGCTTAAAATGGAATCAACGGTGAGCCGCAGTTCTTTTGAGTTGTTGTACACGGGAACGATTACAGAAATCTTTTTCATGGCGCTTCCCCCATCTGAATTTGTAATTGCAGTATAGAAAACGGCGTATCTCTTTTCAAGCCCTTTTGCATGAACGGTTCAAAATCGCCCTATTTTGGCAGAAGAAAAGTTGGCAGAAAAGGAAAAAAGCTCCCACTGAGGAGCTTTTATTGGAGAAGGATCACGGTATGGAACAATCTCCTATCCGGTTCATAATACTGCCGGAACGTGCCGTCGTACTTTTTGACGACACCAGAAACGCTTTTCAGTCCGATCCCGTGCTGTTCCTTGTCAGGCTTCCGGGTGAGAAAGCCGTCCTTTCCATCTTCTTTTGGGGCTTCTTCGCAGGTATTTACCAGAGAGATCATCAGGGAATTGCCCGGGCGGGTATCTACTGCCAGCTCCAGATAGGCGTTTTCCCCATCCTTTGCCGCCTCTACCGCATTTTCCAGCAGGTTGCCGAACAGGGCGGTCATGTCTCCCGGTTCCAAATGATCCACAGATTGGCTGCGGATATCCACCAGAAATTTCACATCTTCCCTTTTGCAAATTTCTCCGTACCGGGACAGGATCACATCTAAAGTAGGATTTCCGCAGAAGCGTACCCGGTTCTGCAGAGCGGGAGATTTCTCCAGTTCGGAAACATATTGAGACACGGCGTTGTTCTCCTGCTCGCCCGCCAGATCCCGGAGAGTCTCCAAATGCTTTCGGATATCGTGGATCAGCACCCGCTGCCTGTCATATTGCTCTTCCAACGCCTTGTAATAGTCCATTTCAGCCTGCTGTTTTTGGAGCATCAGTTGGTCGGAAAGATTTCTTTGGTCAGCCTGCCGGCTGTACTGGTAGCCTGCGAAAAGCAAAAGGTTATCAATCGCCAGAATCAGAAGCCCTGCCAGCACAAAGGACCCGGTGGTAAGCTGTATTCCCGTAATGGCGGCGGTGTACACCATCATAAGCAGAATGAAAAGGGTGGTCAGGGAAAAACCGGTCAGAACCAGGGCAGCGGGAGTAACGTCCTTCGAAGAACCGGAACGGCTCCTATCCAGCCGGCTGCAAAGTCTGGAATATCCAAAATACAGAAGTTTTCCGCTGAGCGCCAGCAGAAAAAATCCCAAAAACAGCGCAAGAGTCTCTTTCATTACCGCATCGCCTCCACGTAGAGCATATAAGCGCTTTTGAAATCCTGATACCGCCGCCGTGCCAGATAAGCGGTGTATTCCTGCCCTGAGGGAGTTGCAAGAGTAATCAGGTTCTGGGAAAAGGACGCCACATATTTCATGTTGATAAGGAAACTGCGGTGGGTGCGGGTAAAGCAGCCGATCTCCAACAGCTGTTCCCAGTGCCGGATTCCCTGCCGGGATTCATAGACCGTATCTACTGTGTAAATCAAGACCTTATGCCCCCGTGCCTCCGCCATAACGATCTCGTCTGCATACCGGGTGACGGTACCCTCCACAGTTTCGATGCAGATCGGTCTTGTATCCACGCTCAGTTGATAGAGCGCATCTCGCAAATTGCGGAACAGCCGCTGCTTGTCCACCGGTTTGGAGAGATAACGGAACACATGGAACCGCATGGCGTCGTCCAGGTAGTCCGCATAGGAAGTCACTATGAAAACCTTGAGGTAAGGGTTTCGTTCCTTGAGCTTTGCGCCGATTTCAATGCCGCTGGTGCCGGGCATCTCCACGTCCAGAAAGGCTATGTCGATCCGCTGGGCGTCGGGACGGTCTTCCGAATCCAACAGCCGCTGTCCGTCGGTATAGCGGCACAGCTCCGGCTTCGGCAAATGATTTTCCGCAAAGTATTCTTGCAAATACCCCTCAAGCTGGGTCAAAATGGATTCATCATCGTCACAAAGCAGGATACGCATACCCAAACCCCTCCTTTTTTCTCAATTTCCATAAAATGCGGTAAGCCCAATGATAACATGAAAACGGAGTAAAATCAAATTACGGGTAGCATGGGGTCGTATTTTGGTTTATGAATCACCTCGGAATAACCTTGATATACGGAGTGCTCTTTCCTATTCTTAACCTTCCCCTGTCACCATGACACCCCAGTTGACAAGGGTGTTACAATGAAGTTCCAACGAAAATTAAATGACCGTCTGAGTTGAAATATCCCGCCATGACTCCTCCGAGCGAAGGACGAGCGTTTGATGGACTGACCACCCATCGGAACGGGAACGCACCGGCAGAAACCGGCAGCTCCTAGGAAACAGTCTCAGGTAAAACGGCGCAAAAGATGAAAACAAGTTTTCATCTTTCCAAAGTTTTGCTTCCCACCATTTCAGAACGGTGGGATTCCGCTGAAGCGGAACCGAAAATTTTATATTGGTAAAAGAAAGGAGAATGCGATTGACCGAAAGTAAGTACAAGAATTATGAGGAACTACCTCTCTTCCTCAATGCAAAGATGGTCGGTGAGGTGCTTGGTGTGTCACCAGCAAGCAGCTATGAATTGCTCCATCAGGAGGGCTTTCCTACTCTCAAAATCGGGAACCGATTGGTTGTTTCCAAAGAAAAATTCATTCAGTAGGTGGAAGAAAATGTGTCTGGCGGTGCTCGACAACCTTCCAGAAATATTCAAAACTGAATCCCAATCGAGATTATTTCAAGACCCCTAACTGCCTGTTTTCACTGGGACTTTCCGCAGGAGAGATCGCTGTGTATTCCTATCTCCTCCGCTGTGAGGATCGGAAAAGTTTTACCTGTTATCCCAGTTTTCGGACAATTGGAAAGGCGGTCGGGCTTAGCAGAAACACCGTTCAGAAATATGTTTCCAGCCTTGAGAATAGAGGCTTGATTGAAACTGAAAAGACTTCTGTGTTCCGCAAGGACGGCTCAAAATGGAACGGGAATCTCAAATTCACAATCCGCCCAATCCAGTCCGCACTGGAGTTTTACAACGAGCGGCAGTCGTTGGGCGCAGAAAGGCCCCCGTAAGCGGTTTTGTTTTGCCGGTAGGGCTGGGACACCACTCAGCAGGTCAAACGGCAAATTTGAGCCGCTGTGGGAAAGAGTGGCGGTAGGGTTGTTCTCGACTTTTACGAAATAGCCCCGTTGAAAAAATGGATTATATTTGAGCAGGATAAACCCAGCGTTGACCCCACCCGGCAATGCCGATTGAGTGCATTTCACAAACCGCTATACACGGGATTCCTGCCCTAGGGCAGGGCAAGCATAGCAGACGGCTATACGCCGTCCGCAGAAGCCGGGCTTGCCCGACTTTTCCCCCCCTGCCCCCTTGAAGGGGGAGTAATGGAAGGACAGACCCCTTTCAAAAACTGGACCGCAGAAAACAAAGAAAAGTTTTCGGAACAATCATAGACATAGGCGCAGGCTTTGTGGTAGTCTGTGGTGCTGGAAAGGAAGTGAGAACATGAAGAAAAAACTACTGACTAACGGCAAGGCGTTCAAACGCACGGACAATCGCTGGGGTGGGACGGTCTGGTATATGGACGAGCTTGGAGAGAGAAAAAGGAAGTCCTTTTCCGGCACGGCCAAAGCGGAAGTCAACAAGAAGATGACCGCTTATATCGCTGAATTCAACCAGCGGCTCATTGAGTCAGATGAATCCCGAAAAACACTCAGAGAGAGTATGACCCACTGGCTGCAAGTGTTCAAATTTCCTTCTGTGGAGCGGGGCACCTACGACCGCTGTGAGTGTACGGCAAAACACCAGGTCTACCCCTTGATTGGAGCGAAAGTAGTCGGAGATCTTACAGCCGCTGACCTCAAGGGAGTTTTGAATCACTGGCTTGAAAAGGACTATGCCTACACCACGGTCAAGAAAGTCCACGACCTGCTGGGAGAATATTTCCGCTACCTCACAGAGCAGGAACTGCTGAATCGGAACCCCATGCTGAGCGTTCCCATGATGAAAAAGACGAACTTCATGGCGGCGCAAAACAAGGAGGATTTGCCCACGCAGGAAACCATCACGGTATTTACGCCGGAAGAAATCGAGAAGTTCAAGCTTGAAGCGTTCTCGAAGTTCAGAAACGGAAAGCCCAAGTACCAGCAGCCGGCAGCTTACATTCTCATGCTGAACACAGGGCTTAGGACAGGCGAACTCCTAGGTCTCCTCAACAGCGATATTGATCTCAGCAACCGCACGCTGACTGTTCGGCAAGGGGTAAAAGAGACTTCAAAACGAGTGGAAATGGAAGCTGTTCCTGGTCGAGGAGTGAAGGTAGGGAAGCCGAAAACTGCCACCAGCAAGCGTACTGTGCCGCTGAACGACACAGCGGTGGAGATGGTAGAAGCTCTACGCCGAGAGCGCAATTTCGGCAAAAATGCACCGCTGGTATGCGACGAGAATGGTGGCTACACCCGCCCTGTCAACTTCCGCAAAAGGTACTACAGAATTTTGAAAGCCGCAGGAATCGAGCAGAAAGGTCTACACAGCTTCCGGCATACGTTTGCCACAAATCTAGTGAATGGCGTAAAACAGGCAAACGGAACAATCAAGACTCTTTCTCCCCGACAGGTAGCAGATTTACTCGGTCACAGCACCAGCCAGATCACCGAAATGTACTACGTCAAAAAAGACACCACCCGACTGAACGGAATCACAGACGGGTTCAACCTGTGAAGCCCTCAGAACAGCGCAGCCGGATTGATGATTCTTTGATGATAAAACAAACGGAAGCAGTGCGAACAGAACCCACCGGATACGAAAAATGGAGCGGATTTGGAGCTTCAAAGGATTCGATTCTCGCCTGTCGGCTCGGGTGTTGTGTGCCGGTGGCACACGCCCAACACCGACCGAAGCGACAGCTGAGAACGGCGCTGGTCGCCACCGGCGACCAGCGCCCCACGACACGCACGCACAAAGCGCAGCCGTACCGCATTTTCAGGACTTTGTACCCACAACGAAAACAGCCCGGTATCGCATTTGTGATACCGGGCTGTTTTGTGTCAAGACGTCAACAATGGATATCAGCGTCCCTATTTTTTTATTATATCACACTTTGACACGTTTGCACCAATTTTCATAAAAAGTGACACATTTAATTAAACCCGCACCAGTTTTTGAATGTCGGTACACGTCTTGCCGTTCATGTTACATATTGGTGCACAGATAGCGCAACCAGATACCCTCACTATGGTTTGAATATTCTCGGTTATATGGTATAATGATCTAAATTGCTCACTGCGGTTGAAACGGAGGTACAGTATGAGGATACAGTCAATTAATATTCAGAATTTCAGGAAGCTACTACAATGTAATATCGACTTTAGCGAAAAAGCCACGCTATTTGTTGGTGCAAACAATAGTGGCAAGACATCCGCTATGGATGCACTCGGGAAATTCCTTGCTGACCGCAATTTCACCTTTAATGATATCACCATTTCTAAACGTGTGGATATCAATAAGATTGGTGAGGGATGGACTCAAGAAAGCTGCAATGAGCCTATAGATCTACTGGAATGGGAGTCACTTGTTCCCCAAATGGATATTTGGTTAGACGTGTCCAATAGTGAGATCCATTATGTAGCTGGGATAATTCCAACTCTGAAGTGGCGCGGCGGAAAGCTAGGTGTCCGTCTTGCTTTCTTCCCTAAGAATATCTCTAAGCTATTTGCAGAATATCGGGAGACCTATTTTGCGGCACGCAAAACGGAAAAAGCAAAAGGAAAAGTAGACATCAACCTGTATCCCAAGGATTTGTGCGAGTTTCTTGAACGTAACTTGAATGCATACTTTTCGATGAAGGCGTTCATTCTTGATCCTGCCCAATCCAATAAAGACCTTCCGCAAGCCACACCTTTTGAAATGGAGTGTTTTACGGATAACCCGCTGAAAGGAATCATTAAAGTCGATATGATTGACGCTCAACGAGGTTTCGCAGATCCAGATAGTTCGGATAGCAATGAGCGAGCTAAAAGACAGTTATCGGATCAGATGCGTAGTTACTATGATAAACATCTCGATCCAGAAAAATCCCCGTCACCCGAAGACTTAGACATATTGAAAGCCACTGAAGATGCTAAAAAGGCTTTTGACAAAAATCTTGCAATTAAATTTGCACCTGCAATCCACGAGCTAGAAGGTCTTGGATATCCAGGAGTGGCTGATCCTAGGCTTACGATTGTGACAAAAATGACTACGGCTGAAACACTAAAGCATGACTCTGCTGTCCAGTACGCGCTTAGCAAAAAAGATGATACGCTAAAGCTACCAGAGAAATACAATGGTCTGGGATACCAAAATCTAATCTCTATGGTCTTCGATCTCATGCGTTTCAGGGATGATTGGATGCGCGAAGGCAAAGCTAAACGGACACAGGAGAACGATAATCCAGTGATAGAACCTTTGCATTTAGTTTTGGTCGAGGAACCAGAAGCACATCTTCATGTGCAAGTACAACAAGTGTTCATTCGCAAATCATACGATGTATTGACGAACCATAAATTCATCAAGGAAAATGAGCATTTTGATACTCAATTAGTAATTAGTACCCACTCTAGCCATATTGCCCGAGAAACTAATTTTGCTGATTTGCGCTATTTTAAACGGCTATCTGAGGGATCAGAAGGAAATATTGCGACATCAAAAGTAATCAATCTTTCCGAGGTATTTGGTAAAGGCGATGAAACTGGCAAATTTGTCACACGTTACTTGCAGACGACCCATTGTGATTTGTTTTTTGCTGATGCTGCCATTCTTGTTGAAGGATCGGCGGAAAATATGTTGTTGCCACATTTTATTCGAAATAAATATCCAGGACTGTATCAAAGATATATATCGATATTGAGTATAAATGGACGACACTCGCATCGCCTTAATCCGCTACTTGAAAAACTGTGCTTACCTACGCTTGTTATTGCAGACCTGGATACTGCAGAAAAAGAGGGACATCATAAGGCTGCCTTTCCAGAACGTGGTAAAGGTCTTATCAGTAGCAATTATACTATCACGGGTTGGATTGTAGGAAAAAAAGATTTAGACGAATTGTTAGCCATCCCATTTGCTAAAAAGGAAGTTGTAAAAGAAGGCGCATGCAAGTATTCTATTCGCATTGCGTATCAGACGCCAGTTATGATTAATTACAATGGTACCGATAAAGAAGCACTCGCAAGCACATTTGAAGATTGTCTCGTCTACACAAATTTTCAACTCTTCAAGGATATGCCTAGTGACGATACAGGAAGTTTAATAAAAAATGTAAGCGATAAGGTTAAGTCGGTAAGTTCTTTTGATAAATTACATAAAGGAATATACGATGCACTCCGGGATGGAAAATCCGATCAGAAGGCTGAGTTTGCATTGGATTTGATTTATGCCGTTGATCCCAGCGAACTTACAGTTCCAGCTTATATCGCTGAGGGATTAGAGTGGCTGCAGGCTTATTTAAAGCCAGAGGAGTAAGGTAATGACAGATTCTACATTGATGGGAAAAAACTCCACAGACAATCATATTGACGATCATGTTGATCAAGAGATTCAAAATTGTTTTTCTGTAGAGCACCCGAAATGCTTCTTTGTATTTGCCGGTGCTGGCTCTGGCAAGACCAGGAGTTTGATTAACATTCTCACTTTCCTTGATAAAGACCGCGGCGAAAGCCTCGCGATGAATGGTAAGCAAATTGCAGTTATTACCTATACCAATGCAGCGTGCGATGAGATATCCAGAAGATTGCAGTACAAACCAATTTTTTCTGTGTCCACGATACATAGTTTCCTGTGGGAATTAATTAAGAGCTACCAAGCAGACATAAAAGAATGGGTCAGGCAATCTGTTAAAACGGAAATTAGCGAACTTGAGGAAAAACAACTTAAGGGGCGTGGTGGTAAGGCAGGTGAAAAAAGAGCTGAAGATATTAGGCGGAAAAAAGAACGCCTAGAGAAAATTGAAACCGCAAAAAAGTTCTCTTATAACCCCAATGGCGATAATGTCGGTTTTGATTCGCTTAGCCATAGCGAAGTTATCAAAATGAGTACAGCTTTTATCATGGCAGAACCAACCATGCAGAATATTTTAGTAGCAAAATACCCAATACTGCTCATCGATGAAAGTCAAGATACAAAGAAAGAATTAATTGATGCCCTGCTTGACGTATGTGAAAAACATAAAGATAAATTTATAGTCGGTATGTTTGGAGATACTATGCAAAGGATCTACAATGACGGGAAAGAAAATCTTGCGGGTTGTATTCCTGACGATTGGGCAAAGCCGACGAAGGTCATGAATCATCGAAGCGCTACACGCATAGTAGATCTGGCAAATGCAATCCGAAGTACGGTTGATGGGCAGAAGCAGAAGGCAAGATCTGATGCGGACACAGGAATGGTAAGACTATTTATTACCTCATCTGCTGCTGAAAAAGATCCCATCGAGGATAAGGTTGCCCAAATGATGGCCATAGATACCGGGGATGATGGCTGGGGTGATAAAGCAACATATAAGAGCTTGATCCTTGAGCACCACATGGCCGCCAGCAGATTTGGCTTTTCCAATTTGTATATGCCGCTGAATGACTCAGGGAAGTTTGACACGGCATTGCGTGATGGCTCCATTACAGAATTGTCGATTTTGGCGAAAATGGTGCTGCCATTAGTAAAAGCGTATCAGGAAAAGAATGACTTTGAGGTTGCAAAGATTATTAGAAAATATTCACCAATGTTAGATAGCAAAACACTTGCAGTCAAAATAGAAAACCAAGCCGAAGCTCTGCAAAACGCTGAAAGCGCCGTGGAATCTTTAATGGAACTTTGGTCAGAGAATAGAGTCCCATCTTGTTTGGATGTTTTAAAATCAATCCGAGATACAGGCTTATTTGAAGTTGGCAGCCGGGCAAATGACTTATTGGCAGAACAATATGAAGGCGAGAATCAAAAGATAATTGCTCTAAGAACAGCGTTGTCAGCCCCGTTTGGCGAATTGGAAAGATATTCGTTATATGTTACAGACAATACACGTTTTGCCACTCATCAAGGTGTTAAAGGGCTTGAATTTCCGAGAGTTATGGTTATTATGGACGATGCGCAAGCTCGTGGTTTTCTGTTCAGCTATGAAAAATTATTTGGGGCTAAGTCAAAAACTGATACCGACTTAAAGAACGAGCGAGAGGGCAAGGATACAGGCATTACGAGAACAGCCCGTCTTTTTTATGTTGCTTGCACACGGGCTCAGAACAGTTTGGCTGTTGTGGCCTATACGGAAGATGCCGATTCCGTCAAGAACACAGCATTATCAAATAACTGGTTTTCTGAAAACGAGATTACTATTCTCTAGAATAATCATAGACATAGGCGCAGGCTCTGTGGTATGTTGTGTTGCTGACGGAAGAATGTTTTCGTCAGAGAAAGGAGGTTGAACTATGAAGAAAAAGTTACTTACCAACGGCAAGGCGTTCAAACGCACAGACAACCGCTGGGGCGGGACAGTCTGGTACATGGACGAGCAAGGCGAAAGAAAAAGGAAATCCTTTTCTGGCACGACCAAGGCAGAGGTCAACAAGAAAATGACCGCCTATATCGCTGAGTTCAACCAGCGACTCACTGAGTCAGATGAATCCCGGAAAACACTCAGAGAAAGCATGACGCACTGGCTGCAAGTGTTCAAATTTCCTTCCGTAGAAAGAGGTACTTACGACCGCTGTGAGTGTACGGCGAAGCACCAGATTTTTCCCTTGATTGGAGAAAAAGTAGTCGGAGATATCATGTCTGCTGACTTGAAATCTGTTCTCAACTATTGGCTTGAAAAGGGCTATGCCTACACCACGGTCAAGAAAGTCCACGACTTACTTGGTGAATATTTCCGCTACCTCACAGAACAGGAGCTGCTGAATCGGAATCCCATGTTAAGCGTTCCCATGATGAAAAAAGCGAACTTCATGGCGGCGCAAAACAAGGAAGACTTGCCTACGCAGGAAACCATCACGGTATTCGCGCCAGAGGAAATAGAGAAATTCAAGATAGAAGCATTCAGTACCTATTCCAACGGAAAACCCAAGTACCAGCAGCCGGCAGCCTACATTCTCATGCTGAATACCGGCTTGCGGACGGGCGAACTCCTAGGTCTCCTCAACAGCGACATTGATCTAGAAAACCGCACGCTGACTGTTCGTCAAGGGGTAAAAGAGACTTCAAAACGAGTGGAAACGGAAGCTGTTCCTGGTCGAGAAGTGAAGGTAGGGAAACCGAAAACTGCCACCAGCAAGCGTACTGTGCCGCTGAACGACACGGCAGTAGAGATGATAGAAGCTCTACGCCGAGAGCGGAATTTCGGCGAGAACGCACCGCTGATATGTGATGAACAGGGCGGTTATACTCGCCCTGTAAATTTCCGCAAAAGGTACTACCGCATTTTGAAAGCCGCAGAAATCGAGCAAAAAGGTCTACACAGCTTCCGGCATACCTTTGCCACAAGATTGGTCAATGGTGTGAAGCAGGCAAACGGAACGATCAAGGCTCTTTCTCCCCGACAGGTGGCAGACCTTTTGGGACATTCAACTTCCCAGATCACTGAGATGTACTATGTGAAGAAAGACACCCAGCGATTGAACGGAATCACAGACGGGTTCAACTTATAAAGCCGAAAGCACGCAGAGCGGCGCCCTCGGATTGATGATTTTTTGATGATAAAACAAACGGAAACAGTGCGAACAGAACCCACCGGATACGAAAAAAGGCGCAGATTTGGAGCTTCAAAGGATTCGATTCTCGCCTGTCGGCTCGGTCGGTTCGCACCAGAGCGCCACTGGCGCTCGCTCACCCCTCCGCACGCTCCGCGTGCCAGTTTTCGAGCTTTTTACACACGAAAACAAGGGAGACAAGCGCAAGGCTTGTCTCCCTTGTTTTGGCAGGGGCAGAAGGATTCGAACCCTCGGCACGCGGTTTTGGAGTGGATGTGGAAATTGCATTAAGCCACATTGCAGCTGGATTTTTCCGCAGTGTAGAGCGGTTCTGAATCCAAAGCACACATCTCAAAAGGTTTCTGATGATTTATTGATGATATGCGGATTTCTGAGTCAAAGATCAAGTCAAAATCCGTGACGCTGTAAACAAAGAAATAAGGTAATCCCAAAGTGTTGAAATCATTCATCAAAGCGGGAACAAAAATTCGAAAACGAGTATTGCACATTTCACCAAGATGTGGTATGATACTATTAGCTTTTAGGCATATCTTGTTGGTATTAATGCAGGGGGAAAAACAATGCGCTTCATTGGTTCAAAGGCGTTACTGCTTGAAGATATTTGCGATGCAATTCGTACCGAGATCCATGAACCCATTGAAACAGTTGGCGACCTGTTCAGCGGTTCCGGCGTCGTTTCCCGATTTCTAAAGCAAAAGGGTTATCGGGTCATTGGTAACGATTTGATGTATATGAGTTATGTTCTAGCTCGCGGCTCACTGGAGCTTAACGATTTTCCCTCCTTTGAACGCTTGCATATCGCTGATGTGTTTGCGTATCTGAATCATTTAACGGAACCGGTTGATTTAACAGACGCTTTTGTTTACAACAACTTTTCCCCCAGCCCCCATTCCGAAAGAATGTATTTTCAACCGGAAACCGCAAAAAAGATTGACGCTGTCCGGCAACAGATTGAGACTTGGTTTCAAAACGATGAAATCACCAAAAAAGAGTATTATTATTTACTTGCCTCTCTGCTTTCCGCTGTTCCCTATGTTTCCAATATTGCAGGGGTCTATGCAGCTTATCTCAAGCATTGGGATGCCAGAACATACAAGCCGCTGCATTTGGAACCCGTTCCCATTGTACCAAGCCGTTATCAGTGTGAGGCGTTCTGTATGGATGCAGTTGAACTGTGCAAGCTCAAGAAATTTGATCTTGTTTACATCGACCCGCCCTACAATCAAAGGCAGTACAGCCCAAATTATCATGTGCTGGAAACCATCGCCCGTTATGATTCTCCTGCTTTGCATGGAGTTACCGGAATGAGGGATTATGAGAGGTCAGATTTCTGTGTTAAGGGAAAAGTGAAAAACGCATTCCTTTCTTTGTTTGAGAACTTGCAATCAAAATACGCAATCGTAAGCTATAACAACGAAGGTCTGTTATCTACCGATGAACTTACCAACATACTTTCTCGATTTGGAACTGTAAAACTGAAAGAGATTTCCTACAGACGATACAAAAGCAAGATACCGAACAACTCCGCTGGGTTGAAAGAACAAATCTACTTTGTCGATATGAGGTGACAAAATGAATACCGTTCTGCTCAAAAGCCCCATGAATTACATAGGAAACAAATACCGGGTGCTGGAACAGATTTTGCCCCTTCTTCCGGAATGCAATACTTTTGTGGATCTTTTCGCTGGCGGGCTGGATGTTTCAGTAAACGAAGACGCTGCAGACGTATACTGCAACGACATCAATTGCTATCTCATCAACATTTACAAGGCTTTTCAGGAAAACGGCTATGAGGCTGTTTTAGCTCATGCGGAAGCCCGCATGGAGGAATTTGGGCTTTCAAAAGAGAATGAGGAAGGGTATCTGGCGTTTCGGAATTTTTACAATCATTCGGAAAGAGATCCCTTGGATTTGTATCTGCTCATGAATTACGGCTTCAATTACCAATTCCGATTTAATTCCAAACATGAATTCAACAATCCCTTTGGAAGGAACCGCAGCAGTTTTAACACAGCGCTGCAAGAGAGGCTTCGATTTTTCATGGAGCGGATCGAAAATTTCGCATTCTCCAGTGCGGACTTCCGAGACTTCGATTTCTCCGTTTTGGAAGAAGGCGATCTGATTTATTGCGATCCGCCCTATTCTCTCAGTATCGGCTCCTACAATGACGGGAAACGGGGATTTAAGGGTTGGTCAAGGGACGATGACCTTGATCTTATGGGTATTCTGGATTCCCTGTCTGATCGGGGTGTGAAATTTGCACTCTCAAACGTGACCGAGCACAAAGGGCAGGAGCATACCGAGCTGAAGCGGTGGGCGGAGAAGTATACTGTGCATGTGATTGACCGTGGGTACGGGAATTGCAGTTACCACTTGAGCGATAGAAACACTCTTACAAAAGAGGTGCTGATCACGAATGAGTAGGGCTTTCGGTTGGGTTCAGGATGGCGGTTCTTTTGAGAATTTGAAGAGGGTGTTAGCTTCTATTACTCCCGATTCGGAACTAAATGCGCTGCTGCGGGAGAGGGTAATTCCTACCTTTGTTCCGGAAAGATATGGGCGGCAGGAATTGATAACGGCGATTACGGGAGAGAACTGCAATGCCGTTCCCTATAATTCCTTGCGTGGAAGCGGTTCTGCTAATCAGCTTACTGTTACAGAAAATATAGAAATGTTTGGTTACAGTGAGGAAGAAGCAGAAAGGATTGTCCGCAAAGGCGGGCGGGGAAACGCCGCTTGCTCTGGTATCGGACAGGCTGCCGTACCTGCACAGAAAAACATGCCAAATGGTGAGAAGAAACCCTATCAGAGCGATTGGTCGACAGACAGCTTTATCCGTTGGGGAATTTCTTTATCGTTTCTCAGCTATGATTCCGCCACGGATACATGCAGTGTTTCAGAATTGGGACGGCGCTTTGCCCTATCTGAAAGCTACAGCGAAGAAGAAAAGGAAATTATCGGACAAGCATTGGAGTCCTATCCGCCTGCTTGCCGTGTCTTAAAACTGTTAGCAGAACAAGGGCATTTGACAAAATTTGAGATTGGCAGACGGCTTGGCTTTGTTGGAGAAGCCGGTTTTACTTCCCTGCCGCAGTCCTATTATGTAGGCGGAATCTGCACGGCAGCCACTCTTGCCGAAAAGACAGATATTAGGCAGAATTTTGAAGGCAGCAGCGACAAATATGCCAGAATGATTGCCGGGTGGATGTGTAAAATCGGCTGGGTCGAAAAGGTTCCAAAAACAGTTACAGAATACTATCTTGGTCGAAGATACACAGCTGAAATCGGACAGAGCTACATGATTACAACGCAAGGGTTGACCCATGTAAATCGAATTTTAGGAAGAACCAGACATCGTCGTACCCCGAAAATCGTGTTCTGGAATATGCTCGCTACTGCGGCACCTGATAGTGTCTATCTTCGCAATCGAAGATGCCATATTTTGAAATCTCTTACCACTCCCAAAACCGTGGATGAGATTCGATTGTATCTTGCTGCCAGAGAGATAGACGCTTCAACAGCGACAATTCTGGACGATTTGCAGAATTTCACCAATATTGGTCTGGAAATCGAATGCAGAGATGCACGCTATAAGCTGAAAGACGAAATCGTTCAGTTGGAAATCCCTGTTGAGGCTGTGCACACAGAAAGGACGGAACTTTCTGTAGTGAAAGATGAAGTGAGAGCGCAGTTAACCAGCATTGACCACAGATATTTGGCATTGATCGATCTGGCTTACGACAGCAATTCAAATCGGGAGTTTGAAATTGAGACCATGTCCCTCTTGACAGAAGAACTGGATTTTCAGGGTCTGCATCTCGGCGGTTCTCGAAAGCCAGATGGTCTGTTCTATAAACATGCGGACGGTGTGATTGTCGATACAAAAGCCTATTCCAATGGCTATAACTTGCCAATCACGCAGGCGGATGAAATGATCCGTTACATTGAAGAAAACAAATCTAGAAGTGACATCAATCGTAACCACTGGTGGGAGAACTTCAGCGATGAAGTGCAAAATTTCAGCTTCCTATTTGTTTCTTCAGAGTTTCGAGGCTCTTTTCTGGATAATATCCGCTATATCCACGACAGAACGGGCTATTGCGGCTCGGTGATTTCTGCTAAGAATCTGCTGCTGTTTGCAGAAAGAGTCAGTGCCGGGGAATTGGCGTATGAGGAGAGCTTTGAGGTACTAAGGGGCAACGATGAAGCTGGATGTGAAAGCGTGTAAGCGGTTTGCTTCTTTTGCTGCTTTATTATTTAATAAATCTAATAAAGCAAATTATTCCCGTTAAAGTAAAAAAGAAATGTACAAAGGCTTATTATCGAACGGAGTGATACTATTTCGGTATATGGGATAAAGGAGAAGCCAGCAATGTGTTTTTGCATTGCGGGCACAGGATGCATTGTTTAATAGAAAAAATAGCGTAATACGCTGGTTGCTGAAACTTCTTATTTAATCAGTTCTCAGATAAAATCGCAAAAAATGAAACGAACTTTTGACTAATAATTATAATTTCATTGACACAGAATGGAGGGAATCACAACATGCAAACTTCCAAGGGATCAGAATGGCGTAGATGGGACTTACATCTGCATACGGCCTCCTCATATGATTATAAGTACAATGAGAACGATGCCGATGAACTTCTGTGTAAGGCACTTAAGGAGAATGATATTTGTGCAGTTGCAATTACGGATCACTTTAGAATTGATGCAAAACGGATAAAGCGGTTACGTGAACTAGCACCAGAAATTGTGTTTTTTCCAGGTGTTGAATTGAGAACGGATAAAGGTTCAAATAATTTGCATTTCAATTTATTGTTCTCAGATCAGATGAATATTGATGATTTGCAAAGTGATTTTGAAGCTATAATGCTTCGAGAGAGAGCGAAATCTTCACAGAGCAATGAATCAATTTACTGGACATTTGAGGATGCTGTAAAGTTTTGTCATGACCGGAAAGGACTTCTGTCAATTCATGCAGGCAAAAAAACAAATGGCATTGATCAAGAAATCAGCAATGGCGTTCCTTACAAAGAAGCGCTAAAAGAAGATATTGCGAAATCAGTTGATTTCTTTGAAATTGGGAAAAAGAAAGATGTTGAAGACTACAGCA
Source organism: uncultured Neglectibacter sp. (assembly GCA_937958185.1). Taxonomy (GTDB): domain Bacteria; phylum Bacillota; class Clostridia; order Oscillospirales; family Acutalibacteraceae; genus Acutalibacter. Next base: position 52,329 of record CALFFN010000031.1, read on the forward strand.
AATATGTGTTTTCACAAATTGAAGAGAAACCTTTAATAATTGGTTCCGATAATCACGATCCACGTAATTATGTAGTAAAAGAAAACTTATGGATTAAAGCTGATACAACGTTCGAAGGACTAAAGCAGTGTCTATTTCAACCACGGGAACGAGTATATGTTGGTGAGATACCTTTGGCACTTGATCGGGAAAGAAAAATGCGAAGTGAAAATATTGCGTGTATTTCTGTTAAACGAAAGAAGAATCCGGTTTTTGCTGACATGAATTGGTTCGATTTTACTTTGCCTTTAAATTCAGGCTTAATTGCAGTGATAGGAAACAAAGGCAGTGGTAAGAGTGCTTTTTCTGATATAGTAGGGCAATTATGCAAATGCCACGCTATGGAAAAGGCTGCTTTCTTAAACGAGAAAAGATTTAGACGGCAACAGAAAAATTTTTCACAAGACTATGAGGCTTCTATTGTCTGGGGGGATGGACACAAAAGTACGATCGACCTTGATGCTAAATCATTTGACACTGTTATTGAAGACGCCAGATATCTACCGCAACAGTATATCGAAGATGTTTGTAATGATATAGGAAGCAGCTTTCAAGAGGAAATTGATCGTGTCGTCTTTTCGTATGTAGATCCGACTGAACGCGCAGGAGCTACCTCTTTAGGAGACCTTGTCAGAATAAAATCAACTTCTTTGACTCTCAACAAGAAAAACATACAAGATGAACTTAGTCAAATAAATGCTAGGATTATTCATTTGGAAGAAAAGAAAACAACCCAGTATAAAAAGCATATTACTGACAGTTTAAAAAAGGCTCAAGAGGGTTTAAAACGGCACGATGGAATTAAACCAAAGGAAGTTCAGAAACCAACTCCTCAAAAGGAAGATGTAAATTACCAAGAAAAACTTGAAAGGGTAAATACTGATATAACCAATGTCACATCAAAAATAGATTCTACTCGCTATGAACTAACGGAAATAAACACTTCCATTGTCCAAACAAATGATTTAATTGCGGGTTTGCGTGTTTTAGTGAAAGAGCTACAAAGTATGCAAGTACGTGTCGATGAATTTTTTGAAACCCATGATTTGTCTAGTAAAAATCAAAAATTAGATCTTATAACGCCAATTCATGATATCGAATTATATTTAGCTAAACTAAATAAAAGAAAGCAAACATTACAATTTTCTCTAGATGGTTCTGATGAAACTGAAGGACTCTCTGGACAATTGGCTAGATTGAATAAAGAGAAAAAAGCGATTATTGAAATGGCCAATAATGAAGAAAGGGTTTACCAAAAATATTTATCGGATTTAAAGGAATGGGAAGGAGAAAGGGAAAAAATCATTGGGGAAAAAAGCCAAGAAGGCTCCCTTCGGTATTTTGAGAACGAATCCAATTACCTCAAAATGGATTTGGATAGTGATTATCAGAAAGCAAAGCAAGAAAGAAATTCACAATTGGACGCTCTCTTTTTTGTTAAAACAGAATTGGCAAAACTTTATGAAAGTATCTATGCTCCAGTAGAAAGTGAAATTGATAATCTTCTGGGCGATTTGGAGGATCAAATCAGATTCTCTGCGGAAATTCAGCTAAAAGAGTCCACATTCTCCGAGCATGTTCTTTCTTATATCAATGCGAAGTTTTCTGGCAAATTTCGTGGGAAAGAAGCTGGACAAAAAGCAATTGATACTATGATCAAGACAACTGACTTTTCCGACAGACACAGCTTAGCGCATTTTATTGATGGCATCATGGAAGTTGTTGATGAAGATATGGACAATTCAACTAAAAAAATATCTTCAAAGCAGGAATTCTATGATTATCTCTATGGACTTGATTATTTGGATGTGTTTTATAAATTGCAAGTAGGATCTCATAACTTGGAAGAGTTGTCTCCAGGCGAAAGAGGAATTGTCTTACTTATATTCTATCTTGCTCTAAGTAAAAGTAACACTCCAATTATCATAGATCAGCCAGAAGATAATTTAGATAACCAGTCTGTATACAATAAATTGGTGCCCTGTATATGTGCTGCAAAGGCAAAACGGCAGGTTATAATAGTAACCCATAATCCCAATATAGCAGTTGCTTGTGATGCTGAACAATTGATTTACTGCTATATGGATAAAGCTACTCATTCAATTACATATGAGTCTGGTGGAATAGAAAATCCTTGTATGAAACAACATGTGATAGATGTTCTAGAGGGAACTATGCCTGCGTTTGATTTAAGAAGGAGAAAGTATACTGATTAGTCAGTAAAAACATCTGTCTCAATGGATTCGAACTTGTCTTGCAACCATCACTTATGGTATTCAAATTTTAATCAATGCATTATTTTTGCGTCACTAAGTTCGCTACTGATGGCCAGCACCCCTTGATACACATATTTGGAGTAATTATTAAAATTAATTGCCCTCATTATGGATGGATGTCTCGCATTGATGATGTGTGATTTTTTCCGGATAACAACAGGAAAAAACTAAAATACCTGGATAAAAGAAGGGCCTGCCAAGAGGCAGGCTCTTCCTTGTGTCAGAATAGTTTTTCCGATTTTGGGTTTACAAATCTTTTCCGAGTGTCCTTATACATAGAACCCTTTTTCCTATTATTAACATTCCCCTGTCACCATGACACCCCAGTTGACAAAGGT
>CALFFN010000032.1 GCA_937958185.1 uncultured Neglectibacter sp.
GCCCGCCACCATTGGCGGGCTGCCGGGTTATCTGTTCATATCTAAAAAACCACTGTCAAAAGGTATACCTTTTGACAGTGGTTTTTCTATAGACAAATCTTACAGGAAATGGCAGAAATTGTCAAGGAATTCTCTCCTTTTTTCCAAAAATTTTTCTGTTTCATTTGATAAGGAGACCTTTTGGGACAATTGTCAAAAGGTATACTTTTTGACAAAATCCTGAAAGGAGTTCGGAGAAATGAAAAAGGTTGTAAGCTTATTATTGGCACTGTGTTTGCTGGTGGGGTGTTTCCCATTAGCGGCAAGCGCGACAGGTGTCACAATCACCCAGGTCATTCCCTACAAGTACGATATTTTTGCTAACGGTGGGGACTTTTCCGAGGGTCTTGCGTCGGTGAGTTTGAATGGCAAGCATGGCTTCATTGACAAAACAGGCAAGGCAGTCATTCCCTTCAAATATGACGCTACTGGTTCGTTCTCGGAAGGTCTTGCATCGGTGTGCCGGAATGGTAAGTGGGGCGTCATTGACAAAACGGGCAAGGAGATTGTGCCCTGCAAGTATGACTATGTGGAAGACTTCTCCGAGGGGCTTGCAAGGGTGGAAGTTAACGACCAAGGTGTATGGATGTCTGGTTACATCAACAAAACTGGCAAAGAGGTTATCCCTTGCAGGTATGGTTTTGCGTCTTCATTTTCCGATGGGCTTGCGGCGATGGGACTGATCGACGAGGATGGCTATGTTGGAAAAGTTGGGTTTGTTGACAAAACTGGTAAGGAGGTTATTCCCTTCCAATATGATTATGCGGAGTCCTTCTCCGAGGACCTTGCGGTAGTTTGCAACAGAAGATACGGCTACGGCTTTATCGACAAAACGGGTCAGGAGGTCATTCCCTGCAAGTATGACGATGCGGTTTCGTTTTCGGGAGGGCTTGCGAAGGTGAAACTGGACGATAAGTGGAGCTTCATCGACAAAACGGGTCGGGAAGTCATTCCCTACAAATATAGCTACATGGCAGACTTCTCTGAAGGTCTTGCAGCAGTGGAATTGAACGACAAGTGGGGTTTTATCGATAAAACGGGTCAGGAGGTCGTTCCCTGCAAATATGGTGGGGCAGCTTCCTTTTCCGAGGGTCTTGCGACAGTCTGCAATGACAGAGGCAAGCATGGCTTCATTGACAAAACAGGCAAGGAGGTCATTCCCTTTAAGTATGACGGTACAGGTGCGTTTTCGGAGGGTTTTGTGTCGGTGAAACTGAATGGCAAGTGGGGTTATATTTCGCTGGGAGGTGGCACGACTATTCCCACAAAGCCCACCGTTGCAGGCTTTACCGATGTGTATGAGGGCGAATATTATTCCGACGCTGTTGTGTGGGCTGTGGACAAGAACATCACCAGCGGCACGGACAAAAATCATTTCAGCCCCAATGTTTCCTGCACCCGGGCGCAGGCGGTGACGTTCCTGTGGCGCGCCGCCGGGGAGCCGGAGCCTGCGGGCACCGCCGCGAGCTTTAAGGACGTAAAGGCGGGGTCGTACTATGAGAAAGCCGTCCAGTGGGCGGTGGAGCAGAACATTACAGGCGGCACGGGCAACGGGAAGTTCAGCCCGGAGACCGTGTGCAGCCGGGCGCAGATTGTCACGTTCCTGTGGCGGAAGGAAGGTTCCCCTGAAACGTCCGGCAGCGCGTTCAGCGATGTAAAAACCGGGGAATACTATGAAACCGCGGTAAAATGGGCGGTGGCAAATGAGATCACCGGCGGCACGGGCAATGGAAAGTTCAGTCCGGACGCCCGCTGCGCCCGCGGGCAGATCGTCACTTTCCTCTACCGTTACGCGAACTAACTCAACAACAGCAAAAATGAGAGCGCCCCAGCCGACCCGGCTGGGGCGCTCTTTTCTAACAACTAACTGCTAACCACTGCTCGCGTTACAGCAAAATGATATTGCCCTCTTTGCAGAGCCTGCGGGTCTCTTCGTCCCACAGGGAGGACTGCACCTCGCCGATGTGGGCTTTGCCCAGCAGCAGCATACACAGGCGGCTCTGCCCAATGCCGCCGCCGATGGTCAGGGGCAGCTCGTCACGGAGCAGCATTTGATGGAAGGGCAGCTTCCGGCGGTCGTCACAGCCGGCTTCCGTCAGCTGGCGGTCCAGGGATTGTGCGTCTACCCGAATGCCCATGCTGCTGATCTCCAGCGCGCACTGCAGCGGCTCGTGCCAGAACAGCAGGTCGCCGTTCAAGTCCCAGTCGTCATAGTCGGGGGCCCTGCCGTCGTGGGGCTTGCCGCTTTTCAGCCTGCCGCCGATCTTCTGGAGAAAGACGGCTTTGTGCTCCCTGACAAAGGCGTTTTCCCGCTCCTTGGGGGTCAGGGCGGGGTACTGGTCCTCCAGCTCCTGGGAGGTGAGGAAAACAACGTCCCGGCACAGCTCGGTTTCCAGCTGGGGAAACTGCCATTGCAGCTCGTCCAGCGTGCCGCAGATGGCGCTGACGATGCGCCGCACGGTATCCTGCAAATACTCCTCCGTGCGCATGCTGCGGTCGATGACCTTCTCCCAGTCCCACTGGTCCACGTAGATGGAATGCAGGTTATCCAGCTCTTCATCGCGGCGAATGGCGTTCATATCGGTGACGAGCCCGTTACCCACGTAAAAATCGTATTCGTGCAGGGCAAGGCGCTTCCACTTTGCCAGGGAATGCACCACCTGCGCGTCCCTGCCCACAGCGGGGACGTCGAAGCTGACCGGGCGTTCCACGCCGTTCAGGTCGTCGTTCAGACCCGTGGCGGGGTCCACGAACAGGGGGGCGGTGACGCGCTTTAAGTGCAGCGCCGCGCAGAGCTTGATCTGAAACACGTTTTTGATCAGCCCGATCGCTTTCTGGGTCTCGTACAGCCCCAGCGAAGCGTGGTAGTCCTTAGGGATGACAGTCATGGAAAAGGCTCCTTTCAGCGGGTAAACTCAGTTTCTGCCGAATTTTTCAAATTTCAGCTGCCGGGGAATAAACTTTTTGACGGCTTCCTGCAGGTCCTCGTCCGGGTCGAATACCAGCAGGGTCTTTCCCGTTTTCTTGCCCCGGACGATCATGTACCAGGAGCCTTCATGGGCGGAGGACCGGGTGGCGAATATCCGGGTGTCGAAGGAACGGTTCTTCAGCCGCGCTTCGTTTTCGTTGTAGCTGCCGATGTCCTCGCAGGTGTCGCATTCAAAGGCGGTCATGCGCTTCCGGGTGGAACGGTTCATGATTTTGTCCACGGTGACAAAGCCGTTGGTCAGGCTGTATTCGTATTCCAGCAGCCGGGAGCTGATGAGCTTATAGCCGCCGAAAATGGCTGCGGCGGCGATGAGCAGCGTCAGCGTGGGAAACTGAATGAGGAAAAAGCCCACAATAAAGCCGATAAAGGATACCAGAACGATCCCGATCAGGGTCGCTATGGTGATCAGGATATCCACGCCCTCAAATTTTTTCTTTACCATTCGTTCTACAAATACATCGTTCATGGGATATTTCCTTTCACAGGTCAGATTCTTTATGGAATTTCCGTTCATTATAGCATATTATCCGCCGCGTTTCAACGAATCTTTTCGGAAACACTTGAAAATCGAAAATCCTTGTGCTAAAATAAAGCAAAACGCTGAGAAGAAAGAAAGTAGTCCCGCAAAACGCGTGGAAAGAGAGCCTGTGTCATCGGCTGGAAGCACGGGCGCACGGCAGGCGGGGCGAAGTTCCTTTCGGAGCGGTGGCGCTGAAACGACGCAAGTAGGCGCTGACGGGGCAGGTCACGTTACAGACCGACGGAAAGGGCGGGAATTTCAGGCGGACTTGGGATTTCTGCTGAACTTGGGTGGTACCGCGTAGTTTACACTTCGCCCCTTGGCTCACGGGGGGCGGAGTTTTTTTGTCCCCGAAATCGAAACAGGAAGGAAGGTTCACCATGAACGAAAAAATCGAAGCATTGCAAAAGCGCTTTGAGCAGGAGCTGGCGGAAGCCAAAAACAGCGAGACCGTGGAAAAGCTGCGGGTGGCGTATCTGGGCAAAAAGGGCTCTGTCACCGAGCTTTTGAAAGGGCTCAAGGACGTAAGCGCCGAGCAGAAAAAGGAAATGGGTCAGCATATCAACCTGTTGAAAAAGCAGGTGGAGGAATGCATTGCCGACCGGGTGGAGAAGATCAGAGCCGCCGAAGAGGAGCGGCTTGTCGCTTCCGCCGAGCAGTACGATGTGACATTGCCGGTGCAGGAGACAAAGGGCTCTTACCACCCGATCACCATTGTCCAGCGGCAGCTGGAGGAAATTTTCGCCTCCATGGGCTTTACCATCGAGGACTACCGGGAGATCGTCAGCGACTACGAGTGCTTTGAAGCGGTGAACGTGCCGAAGGATCACCCTGCCAGGGATATGCAGGACACCTATTATCTGGACAACGGGCAGCTTTTGAAGACCCAGACCTCCGCCGCCCAGAATGCCATCATGAAAAAGTACGGCGCGCCCCTGCGGGCGATCTTCCCCGGCCGCTGCTTCCGCAACGAAGCCACCGACGCCTGCCACGAGAACACCTTCTTCCAGATGGAAGGCATGATGATCGACAAGGACATCTCCATCTCCAATCTGATCTATTTTATGAAGACCATGCTTTCCGAGGTTTTTGAGCGGGAGATAAACGTCCGGCTGCGCCCGGGCTTCTTCCCCTTTGTGGAGCCGGGCTTTGAGCTGGACATCAACTGCCTGATCTGCGGCGGCGAGGGCTGCCCCTCCTGCAAGCATTCCGGCTGGCTGGAGCTGTGCCCCTGCGGCATGATCCACCCCAACGTCCTGCGGGAGGGCGGCATCGACCCGGAGGAGTACACCGGCTTCGCCTTTGGGCTGGGTCTGACCAGGCTTGTGATGATGAAGTACGGCGTGAAGGATATCCGGGACCTGAACAGCGGCAATTTGAAGGCGCTGTCCCAGTTCAAGCACGAGTGAGCGGCGGTTCGCTTCCGATGAAATAAGAGAAGGAGAAAAAGGCTATGTTGATTTCAATGAACTGGATCGGCGATTTCGTCGATCTTTCCGGGCTGGATCTGGAAAATCTGATCCACCGTTTTACCCTGTCCACCGCGGAGGTGGAGGAAGTGTTCCACATGGGGGAGAACCTGCGGGACGTGGTCGCCGGCAAAATTCTGACCGTGGAGAACCACCCCGATTCCCAGAAGCTCCACCTGCTTACCGTGGACGGCGGCGACAAGGTGTACAGCGTGGTCTGCGGCGCGCCCAACGTGCGGGAGGGCATGATCGTGCCCTTTGTCAAGGAGGGCGGCATGGTGGGCGGCGTGGAGATCGGCTGCGCCAGGCTTGCCGGGTACGATTCCCACGGAATGTGCTGTTCCGAAAAAGAACTGGGCATTTCCGACGACCATTCCGGGCTGTGGGAGCTGCCTGAAGACACCCCTGTGGGCAGGGATATCACAGAGCTTTACGCCATCAGGGACACCGTCTTTGAGGTGGATAACAAATCCCTGACCAACCGCCCCGACCTGTGGGGGCATTACGGCATTGCCAGAGAATTTGCCGCTTTGACCGGGCGTGAGCTGAAACCCCTGGACACCGTGGAGCTGTCCCGGTTTGACAATTTGGCGCCCATCTCCATCGACGTGCAGGAGAAGGAGCTTTGCTTCCGCTACACGGGCTTAAAGGTGCGCAACATCACGAAAAAAGTCAGCCCGGTGGATATGCGTATCCGGCTGTTTTACTGCGGCAGCCGCGCCATCAACCTGCTGGCGGACCTGACCAACTATCTTATGCTGGAAATGGGGCAGCCCATGCACGCTTTTGACTGTGCCAAGGTGGACTGCATCGAGGTAAAGCGCTTCTCGAAGCCCTTTACTTTCCAGACTCTGGACGGCACAGAGCGGGCGGTCGATGAAAACACCCTGATGATCTGCTCCAAGGGGGAGCCGGTCGCCATAGCGGGTATTATGGGCGGTCTGGCTTCGGAAATCGAGGACGACACCGACAGCCTGCTGCTGGAATCCGCCACCTTTGACGCAGTCAGCGTCCGCCGTTCCTCCGCCCGGCTGGGGCTGCGCACCGACGCTTCCATGCGGTACGAAAAGACCCTTGACCCGGAAATGACCTCCACCGCCATTGCCCGGTTCATGAAGCTGCTGCTGGAGATCGACCCGGGCGCGCAGGTCATTTCCCGGCTGACGGACGTATATGTGAAAAAATACCCGGCGGTCTCCCTGAGCTTTGACCAGCATTATGTGGACCGCTACACCGGCATTGAGATCTCCCAGGAGCAGGTGCTTTCCACCCTGCGGGCGCTGGGCTTCCGGGCGGACTTCACCGATGGCGAGTTCCATGTGGACGTGCCCTCCTGGCGCGTCACCAAGGACGTGACCATCAAGGCGGACATCATCGAGGAGATCACCAGAATTTACGGCTATGACAATTTCAAGGTCTCCACCACGCTGAGCCCCCTGTACCCCCAGAAAAAGAGCGCGGCAAATAAATGCGACAATTTTGCAAAGGATATTCTGGTAGAACGGTACGGGCTGCATGAGGTGCATTCCTATATCTGGTTCGACGGGAAAAAGTGCCGGGAGTTAGGGATAGAGCTGGAAGAGAACGTAAAGCTTTTAAGCCCTCAGTCCCCCGATCAGGAAACGCTGCGCACCAATCTGGGACCCACGCTCCTTGCCTTTGTGCAGGAGAACAAGTCCTTCGCGCCGGAATTTGGCATTTTCGAGATCGGCAGAGTGTGCGAGGGAACGCTTCCAAATGGCGACTGCAACGAGCGCAAGGCGCTGGGTATCGCGCTGTACAGCAGGAACCAGAGCGAAAAAGAGCTGTATTTCAAGCTGCTGGAAATGGTGAAGTCGCTGGGCAGGGAGATCAAGCGCACAGAGCTTGCGCTCCACAACACCGCCCCCGTCCATGCGTGGCAGCACCCCAGGAACACGGCGGAGATATCCTCCGGCGGAAAAGCGCTGGGCTGGCTCTGTACGCTGCACCCCTCGGTCCTTTCCAATCTGGACAGGAAAGCGGCGGTGGTCTGCGCCCAGATAGACATGGACAGCTTTGCCGCCCTCCCTGCGGAGGCGCTGGAATATCGGGAGCCCTCCCGGTTCCCGGGGATAGACTTCGACCTGTCCCTGCTGGTGCCGGACGGATTGAAATATGAAGAGCTTTCTCCCGCCTGGGCGGAGGTGGACCCCTCCCTGCTGACGGGGGTCAGCCTGATCGATTCCTTTGCCCAGAACGGTAAAAAGAGCCTGACCCTGCGGTTCGCCTTCTCTTCTCAGGAAAAGACGCTTTCCAAGGAAGAGGTGCAGCCCGTGGTGGACGCCATTGTGGAGAAGCTGGGCAAGGTCGGGGCTGCGCTGCGTTCCTGACGCCTTTTCGGACAGCGAAACAGCAGGTTGCGCCTGTGCCCAGCCCGCGGGATTTGCCCTTGCCAAAAATTTTGCGGCTCACGCCTAATTTCAGAGGGGAGCGGCATATCCTTTCAGGGGGAAGCCCGGCGATTTTGTGAAATCCGCAGCGGGCAGGAAAAAAACTTGCATTTCAGGAAAATTTCCTGTATGATAAAAAGAACCGGGAAGCGTTGCCCGGGCAGACGAAAGGTAGGTGTTCCACGTGCCGGAGGATTTTTCCAGCAACAATACCATCACCTTTTCCATGGAAGAGGTGCGGGAAGCGGATATGAAGCGTATCCTGCTGACCGTGTATGACGCTCTGAAGGAGAAGGGATATAACCCCATCAGTCAGATTGTGGGATATCTGCTGAGTGAAGACCCCACCTATATCACCACCCACAATAACGCCCGCAGCCTGGTGCGCCGGATCGACCGGGACGAGCTGCTGAAGGCGATGGTGCGCTCTTATCTGGGCGAGTGATGCAGATTTGATAAGGAAAGTGCGGTGATTTTTTGAGCGAGCAGAAAGCGGCGCCGAAGACGAAAGCGGCAAAGGCCACAGAAGAAAAAGGCAGCTTCCCCACCTATAAGGGAAAGCCGCTGGTACGCTGCGGCGATACCATTTATTATGGCAGCATGAAGGATAAGTACGTCATCAAGATCGACATTAAGACCAAGAAAAAGGTGGGCGATCTGGACGTTGCCGACAAGGTAACGGTACAGCTGATGTACACCGACCCGGAAATTCGCACCAGAAAGCAGATCGTGAAGACCAGCGAGAAAAACGGTCTCTATCTTGCGCTGGATATTGCAGAAGCATGGCTGACCCGCGCTTTGGCGGAATAAAAAAGCAAAAGCGGCTGTTCTAAAAAAGAACAGCCGCTTTTTTGTATCTCCATCTTTTTGGCAGTTATTTCGCGCCCTTGTTCCGGCTGGTCTGCTCCAGAATTTTGGAGAGCAGGGATAAAAGGGTGTTCTGCTCCTCCTCCGTCAGGTCGGAAGCTACGCTCTGCCCCCACTGGGACAGGTAGCTCCGAATGGTGGGGCCGAGGGCTTTGCCGGAGTCCGTCAGGTAAAGGTTATTCTGCCGGCGGTCCGCCAGATCGGTTTCCCGGCGGATATAGCCAAGCTCCTCCATCTGCTTGATGCGCCGCGCCACGGTGCTTTTGTCGATGTACATATGATTGGCGATGCTGTCCTGCGTGGCGCCGGGGTGGCGGTCCACATGGAGCAGCATGGAGTACATGGGGCCGGAAAAGCCGTACCGGCTCAGCCGCTCTCCCATAAATATCTTTCGGTCACGCAGCAGGAAGGTGAGGGATTTCCCGAGCTCCCGGGCAAATTCCCGGGTTTCCGGCTCTTTCCGATAGCAGCGGCAAACCTGCCGGTATTTTTCTTCATCGTCCCCGGTGAACTGGGGCACAAAGGAACGGTACACCTGCTCCAGATTGGTCTTTACTTCCTCTTCGTTGAAAACACCCTCTGTCAAAGGCAGCAGCAGAATCTGATATTCCACGCCGAACAGCAGGGAATAGACGGAGGTTTGGGTGCAGCCGCAGTGCCCGTAAAACCGCAGGCGGCGCTCTCTTTCGTCTATCTGCTCCGGCGTTTGGGCGCTTTCCACACTTTCCGCCTCGATCAGCACATAGGGCACGCCGAATTCCCGTGATACGCTTTTCAGCCCGGTCAGGAATTTACTGCCCACCCCCTGTCCCCGCAGGCAGGGGTCCACGGCGAAATAGTCCAGCAGAGCGGCGCCCTGGGACAAAATAAACAGGGCGTACGCCAAAACCGTTTTCCCCTCCCGGTAAGCAAAGCAGCGGTAGGAGTTTTTTCGCAGGAGATATTGCATACTGGAAAAGGGGCGCAGCTCGCTGGGAGGGAAGTCCCCCTTCAGACGTGTATCATACAGAGCTTCCAGCTCCTTTTCGCTGAGTGAATCTATTTTCATTTTGGATATCCTTTCCGGGAACATCGGGCTTCCCGGTTCCTTTTTCTCTATTGTAGCAAAAAAGAGGGCTTCCGGCAAGCGGGGGATCAGGGAAAAAGCGTCTCGCCCGGAAAGGAAACAGGAAAACTCTCCTGGACCGGCTCCGCCCGGGAAAGGAAGCTTCTGGAATTTTGCAGGATTTTACAGGAATATCTTGCGTTTTCGCCAAAGTTCCTGTATAATATATCATAAGTTTAATTTTTTGGCTTTTTGTTTTCTTTGTGAAAGGAATGCACTTATATGGATTCTGTGAAAAAACGCAATCTCTTTTGGGCTGTTACGGCGCTGCTGGTGGCGGTGCTTATCATTGTTTCCATCGTCATTTTGGCAAAAGGACCCCGGGACAGCAGCGTGGAGCTCGTTTCCAAAAGCGGCTCTGCGGAGCTGACCGTCAACGATATGTATGACGGGCAGATGACGATCCCTTACTTCGATATCCCTACCAGCAGCTACAAGCCCGACAGCTTCCTGGAAAATAAGGGCGTTATCACCTATGAGGGAGGGGATTCCTTCGTAGGCATCAACGTCAATTCCAAACGGGGAGATATCGACTGGCAGCAGGTGAAGGACAGCGGCGTGGACTACGCCATGATCCGCGTGGGCTGGCGGGCGGACGAGGGCGGCAAGATCGCCGAGGACGAAAAATTTGAGGACAATATCAAGGGCGCCACAGAAGCAGGGCTGCCGGTAGGCGTGTATTTCTATTCTAAGGCGGTGACCGACGCGGAAGCGGAGGAGGAAGCCACCTTTGTGCTGGAAAAAATACGCACCTACAACGTGACCTACCCTGTGGCGATCTACTGGGAATATGACACGAAGGACGACGGCACGCCGGACGAAAGTAAGCGCACGGTCCGCTGTAACGGCGACCAGGTCACGGGCTTTATCGACACGTTCTGCAAGAAAATCGAAGCTACCGGGCGTACCGCCAGCTTTTACTGCGATAAGTCCATGGGCTATACCAAGCTGGATCTCTCGAAGCTTTCCCATTACGATATGTGGTACGCCGAGTTCCGCAGCGTGCCCAGCTTCTATTACAATTACACCATGTGGCAGTATACGAAGTCCGGCACGGTGCCGGGCATTGAGGGCGAGGTGCCCATCAATCTTTCTCTCAAAAAATACGGCTGAGAAAAAAGCTTTGCCCACTATCTCATAGAAGGGAAGGACCGATATGCAGCTGGAACCTGCACAAAAGAAGCTGCTCTATGCCATTGCGGGCGGCGTGGCGGCAGTCGTGCTGATTATCGTCGCGGTGGCGCTGGCGCTGAACGGCAGCGGCTCCCCCGCCTCGATCCGGGATACCTACAGCGGCGTGGCGGTGCCGGATAACGAGCTGCTGGTGGAGGATATGTACGATGGCGAAAAGCTGATCCCGAAGTACAGCCTGCCCGTGAACCAGTACGATATCAAAAAATTTATCATTCGGGACGGCTTGACCCGGTACGACGATTCCAAAGCCTGTATGGGCGTGGACGTGTCCGAGTACCAGGGGCAGATAGACTGGGCGGCGGTAAAAAGCGCCGGTATGGATTTTGCCATTCTGCGCCTGGGCTATCGCGGCATGACCCAGGGGCTTCTGAATGTGGACGAGACCTTTGAGGATAATTTTACCAAGGCAGACGCCGCGGGCTTACACATAGGCGTGTATTTCTATTCCCAGGCAGTGACGGAAGCGGAAGCCCAGGCGGAAGCGGATTTTGTCATTGAGACCCTGAACCAGCGGAAGCTTGATTATCCCGTGGTGTTTGACTGGGAAGCGCCTATTCCCAGCGACAAGCTGCCTGCGGAGACCCTGCGGGCATACGGTATGTCCGGCGAGCAGGTGACGAAAATAGGCACGGCGTTCTGCGAGCGGATCAGGGAAGCGGGATATACTCCCTGCGTCTATTTTAATAAGCATCAGGCGTATGAATTTTTCGACCTGGAGCAGTGGAAGGACTATGATATGTGGTACGCCGAGTATGCCCGCCTGCCCAGCCTGTACTACGGCTTCCGTATGTGGCAGTATACCGACGAGGGAGAAGTCCCCGGGATCGACGGCGGCGTAGACGTGAACATCTGCTTTGAGCCGTTTTAACAGAGAAATAGACAGGGACCTCCCCGGATTTCGGGGAGGTTTTGCTATATAGACGATAGATACTGGATTCTGGACGCTGGATAAGGGCAAGGAAAAAGAGCGTGGAAGCACAGGCAGGTATTTTATGGCGAATAGAGTTTGCTTTTTCCCCAAAATTTTCTGCTTTCGCGCAGGGTGATTTCTGCCCCTTATCGTGTGCTGCCGTGCGCGATTTTCTTTTTCTTTTGGAAAGGGGCTTCGCCCCTTTCCAAACCCCCAGAAAGAAGCTTCCACTTGGCGGCTTTCCGGCAGCGCGGGGAATCCCCCATCAAAAAGGTAGTGGCTTGCGGCTTTTTCCAATTATTGTGGGGGTTTGGGGGAGCGGAGCTCCCCCATGTAATAATAATCGCGTTGCGATTATCACGGAGAACCCCTGCGGTATGCAATACCGCTCTTTTCCCTCCGGGAAAAGCACCGGGCTTCTCCCAAGCAGATTTATTTTGCGCAATAGAGCGCCGGGGATAGGCACACATCAGAATGCGCAACAGGAAGCGCTTTGGAAAAGAAAAACAAGGGCAACGGTGCAAAAACCGTCTTCGGAAAAAGGCAGCGGTCGGCGTACCAAAAGGCGAACCGCACAGAGAAAGGACACGATTGCCCACTGCAAGTGTAACCTTTTATAACTTTTTCCCCTCTAATGGTCGTAAAGGCTTTTGCAAATGAAGTTAGAAAGCGAGGGAGATATCCTTTGGACAGAACTGAAAAGCTGGTGCGCCGGGCGCAGCAGGGCGAAAAGGACGCTTTTGTGGAGCTGATGGAGCAGCAGAAGCTTTCCATGAGCCGCGCCGCGCTGGCGATCCTCCATCGGGAGGAGGACGCCGCCGACGCCATTTCCGAAACGGTGCTTACCGCCTTTTGCAAGCTCTGCGATCTGCGGCAGCCCAAATACTTCAAGACATGGCTTACCAGAATATTGATCTACAACTGCTACCATATCCTGCGCCAGCGGCAGGGACTCGTTTCGCTGGACGCCGCGCCGGAAAACGCCTGGGGAGAGGACCGCACCAGAGAATACGACAACGTGATCGACATTCAAAGCGGGCTGGAACGGCTGGGGGAGAACGACAGGCTGATTTTAACGCTGTTTTATCTGGACGACCTTCCCATCAAGGAAATCGCCGGGCTGCTCCATATCAAGGAATCGGCGGCCAAGGTGCGGCTGAGCAGGAGCAGGGAAAGGTTTCGGAAGGTATATCGGGAAAAGGAGGACATTTGCTGTGAAGCAGGTAGAAAATAGAGAATACGAGCAGGAATTGTTGGAAGAATTGGAGCTGCCCGCCGTGCCGAAGCTCATCGACGACAGGCTGCGGCAGGTCTATGCCGAGCTGCCGGAGCAGGTGCCGGTCAAGCGCCGCGCCCCCGTGCGGGCGCTGAAGACAGCCATCGGGACAGTTTCCGGGCTTGCCGCCGCCCTTGTACTGCTGCTGGGGATCAACGGGTTGAACCCGGCGCTGGCGGAAAGCCTGCCCCTTGTGGGCGGCATTTTCCAGCAGATCAACAACACGCAGGGTTGGGTGAACCTGACCGAAACACAGCTGGACGTGCAGCGGTATACCCAGCCCGTGGAAAATGTGGAAGCGCAGGTGCCCGCAAACGGGCTGCTGGAAAAGCCCATGACAGTCACGGTGCGGGAAGCCTATTTTGACGGGGAGTTTTTGTACGCCGGGCTTTCCATGGAAATCAATACCCGGGACGATCAGCTTTTCAGCAGACGCACCCCCGGCTATGATATTTTGCTGAACGGCGGTAGTCAGGTCAAGTATGACGAGGAGTGCGGGGATATCCTCGGGGCGGCGGGCTTTGTGCTGATGGGAGATCAAACCTGGCAGCCCGGAGGCAGCGGAGAATATCTTTCTCAGGTCTCTTTCCGCGTGCCGGAGCAGTACCGCGATTTGGAGCAGCTTGACGTGACCCTGCAATACAGCGGAATTTACGCGTTTCAAAACGCCTTTGAGCTGGAGCGGAACTCCTCTCCCTTTACCCTAAGCTTTACGGTGGAGAAAAACGACGCGCAGGTAAAGCGCATTGAGGGCGGCGCGGAGCGAAATGGCGTGAAGCTTGTTTCCGCCGTGGCTTCCCCTGCCGGAACAGTCTTCACGCTGGACTTCCCCCCGGAGTATGTGAACCCCAGCAGCGGCGCGAGCTTTGAGGACGGCTGCGCGGTGGGCGCGCTGGGCGACGCTTCCCCCCAGACCACGGAGGAGGGCCTGACCCGTGTCATCCGGGTGTTCGGCGGCTTGCGGGAGGAGGAAACGCGGAAAATCGTGTATTCCGTCTTTGACAAGAACGGCGCCGATGAATACGTGGCGGTGTTCCTGCTGGATTTTGAGGCAGGCACGGCGGAGCTTGGCACAGAGGAGGACATCAGGCAGTTTACCCCGGCGGCATATTACTGTGAGGAAAAGGAGATCCAGAGCTTCCCCGGCGACCATAAAATTTCCCTTGCCAGCCACAAGGAGGCGGGAAACTACCTGCTGCTTTTTGTGGAGACGAAGGATCAACACCCCAGAAAGGTGCAGGTGGAGGTCTGGCAGGAGGACGTTCTGCTGGGCAGCCGGGTAGAGGAGCAGGACAAACGGTTCTACGAAGGGCACCAGTATGTAAACGCAGAGGGGAACACGGTGAAAACCGAGACGAACCGCTATATGTTCGGTCTGATCGGCATGGAGGTGCTGGATTCCGCAAAGCCGGTGACCGTCAAGCTGTACGATGTGGATTCCAACGAGCTGATGATGGAGGAGACCATCACGCTGACCCCTGAAGAAGAATAAAAATTGGGAAAATACGCCCCGGCGCGACTGAGCCGGGCGCTCCTGAAACAGCAAATCCTCCCTATGACACTTGGTCAAAGGGAGGATTTTTTATTCTACGTTGGTTCGGCAGTGCCCTTGGCTCCCTTGTGTAAAGGGAGCTGTCAGCGAAGCTGACTGAGGGATTGTTTTACTGCACCATCAATATACTCACAAACTCCGTGAAAATTTTGATTGATTTCGTTGTTTGGGAGACGAATCACTGCGAGACCATAGGATTTCAGAAAGGCAGTACGTTCGCTGTCTTTTCTCTGATTTTCCTCATCGTAGTGCTGGGAGCCGTCCAGTTCAATCACCAGTCTTGCTTCCGCGCTGAAAAAATCCACAATGTAGTTTCCCAGCACTTTCTGCCTGGAAAATCGAACAGGATAAGAACGCAAAAAGTCATACCAAAGATGGCGTTCCTCTTTTGTCATCTCTTTTCGCAGCTGCTTTGCCAATGGAACCAATTGGTGATTATGCTTTGACTGCATGACAATCCCTCCGTCACGGCTGCGCCGTGCCACCTCCCTTTACACAAGGGAGGCTTTCAAGTAACTGCAAATTCCAATTTATCCGCACAACCTCCGGTCGAAAAGCAATGTTGCCGGGACTGCTCCTGATTTATAGATACCTGTCCTTTTTCGCGCCGGGGTGCTTCTTTATGCCATTTTGACCAGTTCTTCCAGCTCCTCCGCTGTGGAGACCAGATACTTTGCGCCGTGGGTAAGAAGCTCCTCCCTGTCCCGGAAGCCCCACAGCACGCCGCAGGGGTCCATGCCGGCGTTGGTTCCCGTGTCCATATCCACGCCGCTGTCGCCGATGTACAGCACCTGCCCCGGCAGGACGCCCATCTCCTTGGCAAGCTGCAAAACCGCCGTGGGGTCGGGCTTTTTCGGCACGCCCTCCTTCTGCCCCTGCACCAGCTGCGGCAGGTCGCCGTACAGCTCTTTGACGATATATTTTGTCATGTTGTCCGGCTTGTTGGAGAGCACAGCCACGGGAAGCTCCCGCTGTTTCCAGCGGGAAAGCAGCTCATGGAGACCGGGGTAAGGGACGACCAGCTTCATGGGTTCGCTTTCATAGCGGCGGTCATATTCCGCCCGGAAGCGGGAAAGCTCCTGCTCGGAAAGCTCCGCGTGGACGGCGGCGAGCATTCTGCGCATCAGCGTGTCCGCGCCGTTTCCCACCAGGTAGCGGTACTGCTCCGTGGGAATGGGGGGCAGGTGAAAGGCTTCCAGGGTGCCGTTGCCAAAATAGGCGATAGATGATAAGGTATTTGCCAGCGTGCCGTCCAAATCAAAAATGCACGCCCGATACTGTTTTTGTTCCATAGCTTCGCCGCCTTTTTCTTTTTGTGTCCCCATTATAGGTCGGCGAAAGGGGAAAATCAAGAGAAGACATTGATTTGCGCAGCACATCCTGCTATAATAATTGAGCGACAATCGTGATGGGGAAAAGATCAGGGTGCGAGGACTGCACCGGTCCTTTCTAACTACTAAAAACTAACAACTAATAACTAAAACGGAAAGCCGGCGATGAGAATGAATTACAATCAGCAGGCGCTGAAAATGCACCGGGAATGGAAAGGAAAGATCAGGGTGGAAACGCCCTGCCCCCTGACAAGTCAGGACGATCTGGCGGTGGCGTACACCCCCGGCGTGGCAGCCCCCTGTTTGGAAATTGCAAAGGACGTGGAAAAGTCCTATGAATACACCCGCCGGGGCAATCTGGTGGCGGTGGTGACCGACGGTACCGCCGTGCTGGGGCTGGGGGATATCGGCCCCGAAGCGGGAATGCCCGTCATGGAGGGCAAATGCGCCCTGTTCCAGGCGTTCGCCGGGGTGGACGCGTTTCCCATCTGTGTGCGGAGCAAGGACGTGGACGAGATCGTCCGCACGGTAGAGCTGATCGCGGGCTCCTTCGGCGGCATCAATTTAGAGGATATCGCCGCTCCCCGCTGCTTTGAGGTGGAGCGGAAATTAAAAGAAAGGCTGGATATCCCTGTATTTCACGACGACCAGCACGGCACCGCCGTGGTCACGGTGGCGTCCATGCTGAACGCCCTGAAGCTCACGGGGAAAAGCCTGGACAGCATTTCCGCGGTGGTCAACGGCGCAGGCGCCGCCGGAACGGCGTGTACCCGGCTGCTCATGGCGCTGGGGCTGCGCAACGTTGTGGTCTGCGACAAGATCGGCGCGCTGTACCCGGAGCTGCCCGGCATGACGGACGCCCAAAGCGCGCTGGCGGAGGTGACAAACCCGGAGCGGAAGCAAGGGAGCCTTGCCGACGTCATCAGGGGCGCAGACGTGTTCATGGGCTTTTCCGCGCCCGGGTGTTTGACCGGGGATATGGTGCGTACCATGGCAAAGGACGCGATGGTGTTTGCCTGTGCCAACCCCACGCCGGAAATTTTCCCGGAGGAAGCGTTGGCGGCAGGAGCGAAGGTGGTGGGCACCGGGCGCTCCGACTACCCCAACCAGATCAACAACGTGCTGGCGTTCCCCGGCATTTTCCGGGGCGCTTTGGACGTGCGGGCAAAGGAGATCAACGATGAGATGAAGGTCGCCGCCGCGTATGCCATTGCCGGGCTTGTCCCGGAAAGCGAGCTGCGGGCAGATCATATCATTCCCTCCGCGCTGGATAAAAAGGTAGCGCCTGCCGTGGCAAAAGCCGTGGCTGACGCCGCCAGAAGAACCGGCGCGGCGCGGGCATAAGCAGAGTATTTTTGAGAGGACAGGTGTAGTGCAATGGAGAACCAGAAAAAGTCAATGATCACGATTTACAGGGTCGTGCTGATCGCCGTGTTCGCGGCGCTGACCTTTGTGGCAAGCAAGCTCAGCGTGCCGATCCCGGTGGCGGTGGGCAACATGAGCCGAATCCATCTGGGCAATATTTTCTGCCTGCTGTCCGGCTTTGTGCTGGGGCCTGTGGGCGGCGGGCTGGCGGCGGGGATCGGCTCCGCCCTGTACGACGTGATGGACCCTGTCCATATCGCTTCCGCGCCGTTTACGTTCCTGTTCAAGTTCCTGCTGGCGGCGGTCTGCGGGTGGATCGCTTACCGGGGCGGCAGAAAGGGCGCGGATCACAGGTGGAACCTGATTGGCGCGGTTTCCGGCAGCGTGGTCTACATGGTGCTGTATCTTGCAAAAAGCTTTATTCAGAGCCTGCTGCTGGGAAACGAGATGGAAGTGGTGCTGATCGCCCTGGGCACAAAAGCCCTGACCTCCGCTGTCAACGCCGTGATCGCCGTGGCGGTATCCGTGCCGCTGTACGCCGCCATTCGGCTGGCGCTGAAAAAAAGCGGTATGCTGGAAAAGCTGGGCTAACAGGCTTGCCGCCCGGGAAAGAAGGGGTGTGGCGCATTGAAATATTTCTATCATGGCTCCGGAAATTCGGGAATTACGGAGCTTCAGGCTCGCTCCAAGCTTCACGGCACTCAGGAAAAAGTAGTCTATTTTACGGATAATATTCCCTATGCGCTGTTCTATCTTTGGGACGAGAAGCACGTGGGGTACGGCTGCAAGCATATTACCGGCTGGCTCAAAAACGGCACGGCGTATTATGAGGAGCAGTTTCCCAACCAGCTGAAAGCGTTTTATCAGGGTGCTTCCGGGTATTTGTACGGCGTGGGGCAAAGCCCGCGCGTCAAAGCGGTGGAAAACCGGGAAAGCCTTTTTTATTGCCCGGGAAACATTTTGGTGGAAAAGGTGGAGCCTGTCGCCGATGTCTATCGGGCGCTGATGAAGCAGGAAGCGAAAGGGGCGCTGGTCGTCCTGCGATATGAGGAACAGACGGAGCAGCGCCGAAAAGAACTGACAGATTTGATAGCGGAATTTATCCTTCGAGAGCAGTTTTTTGAACAGGATACCCAGCGCCGGGAATTTTTCAGAACCTATTTCCAGGCGGCGTGGAAAAATGCGGAAAACCTGTGATAACAAGTCTTACCGGGACAGTCAAAAAAGTTTCATAGAACGATTTAGAAACCGTCACACCTTTTTCACATTGCGGGGGCATACTATTGTCATAACGAGGGCAGGGAGACCTGCCACCCAACGCATTGTGAAAGGAGCGGCGGTTTTTATGTATAACCCCTACGACAACAAAAATTATCATACAGACAGCACCAACCAAAGCCCGGAGCAGAGCTCCGGCTATCAGAAGCCCACGAACCCGGGCTATGGCACGGGCGCAAGCCCCTACACGGCGCAGACCGGGGCGGGCACGCCTGCCGCACAGCCGGCGCAGACAAGCGCCAACCAGCCCAGTGCGGTACAGTCGAACGGACAGCAGAGCGCGCCTACGAGGGAAAATCCCGTGTACCACACGGCATATCCCCAAAGCGGCACGACCTATTCCCCTACAGCCGCTCCCACCTACACCGCGCCCCAGCAGCCCAGGCAGGCGTCTTATACCTGGAACCCCCAAACCGGCGCGTATTATGCCCCGGCGCAGCCCCCAAAGAAGAAGCGCTCCGGCAAAAAAGCCGGAAAGGTCTTCCTCAAAGCGGCAGCGGCAGTGCTTGCCTGCGCTGTGGTCTCTTTCAGCTCCGTCGGCGTGTTCGCGCTGATGATCCAGAACGGCGTGGTGAATGTCCAGTCCTCCGGCGAGGAAGGAAAAACGGCGGCTTTCACCATTTACAAGAAAGCGGACAGCTCTCAGGCGGTTACCCCCACCGTCACAGGCAGCGGCCTCACCTCTCAGGAGGTGGCGCAGAAGCTGATCCCCTCCGTGGTCTGCGTGCAGAATTATCAGATCACACAGCAGAGCGGGTTTCCCTTTGGCTTCGGCGGCTATGTGGATAACAGCGACCAGGGCAGCCTGTCCCCCGCCGGGGAAGGCTCCGGTATCATTATTTCCAAGGACGGCTACATCGTCACCAACCAGCACGTGGTGGACGGCGCCACAAGCCTGAAGGTGGTCACCTCCGAGGGGCTGACCTACGAAGCGGAGCTTGTGGGAGAAGACACTCAGACCGATCTGGCAGTCATCAAGATCACCACCGAAGACGAGCTGACCCCGGCGGAGTTCGGCTCCTCTGAAGACCTGCAGGTGGCGGATGAGGTCATGGCGATCGGCAATCCCGGCGGCTTGCAGCTCAATTCCAGCGTGACCTTTGGGCACATTTCCGCCCTGAACCGGGAAGTGACCAACAGCGACACCGGCTACAGCATGAAGTGTATCCAGACCGACGCGGCAATAAACCCCGGCAATTCCGGCGGCGCGCTGGTGGACATGAACGGGCACGTGGTAGGCATCAATTCCTCCAAAATTGTTGCCACCGGCTATGAGGGGCTTGGCTTTGCCATTCCCGCCGACACCGTGCAGCCCATCGTTTCCGACCTGATCGAGTACGGCTATGTGAAGGACCGGGCAATGCCGGGCTTCTCCGGGCAGTATGTGGACCGCCTGACCGCCAGCTTCTATGGCATGAACGCCGGATATTACGTGACCCAGGTCACCACCGATACGGCGGCGGAATCCGGCTTGCGCCGCGGCGATATGATCACCGCTATCGACGACACCCAGATCACCTCCAGCTCCACCATCACGGCATATATTGCCAATAAAAAGCCGGGGGATACGGTCACGCTCACCGTTGACCGCAGCCTGACCGGGCAGCAGGGCGGCACCATTGAGCTGACCCTGTCGGAAAATACAGGCAGATCGGATATGGCTTCCCTGCAGGGCTGACCCTCCCCCTGCGGCGAATAGAGTGATCTTAATAGAAAGACGGCAAGGACAGAGCTCTGTCCTTGCCGTCTTTTCTAAAAAAACAGGAAAAATATTGTTACAAAACCGAGGGGAAACGGCTCTAATTTATAAAGACCGTCATTTCGTTTTGCCGGTCTGCAGCTCCGTAAATGAAAATTTACGCATTTTTATTTAATTTGGCGTATACGCAGGTATCCTTCCAAATCGGTTTTCCGGCTTTATCTTTCCAGAAATACACATTCTTTCTGAAATGGGCTTCCCGCTGGAACCCCAGCGCTTCCAGCAATTTCCAGGAGCGCTCATTGTCGGGGTCGCATTCCGCGTAAATCCTGTGTACGCCGTTGGAAAACGCCCGCTGGATTAAAGCTTTGCAGCTTTCGGCGGCATACCCGTTCCCCCAATATTTCCGATGGAATACATATCCCAGCTCCAGTGCTTCAAAATTTCGCTTTCCCAGATATACATTCCCAATCATTTTGTGGGACTTTTTCAGTTCAACAGCTACCATTTCCTCTGTGCCGATACGCCATTCCAGATTCTCTTTTACTTCCTCGAAGACCATCGGCTGATAGGGTTCATATTTCACAACCTCCCGGTCCGACAAATACTCAAATAAGTCCTGTACATCATCTTCCCGGTACCTTCTTAAAATCAACCGTTCCGTTTCTGCGAGTATCCCGTTGTTTTCCATGTTGTTCTCCCCGCATTTCATTTTGTTTTTCAACTTATCAAAGCGCAGCGGAAGTGGCAGGGCAATATGCCCCCGCTGGTAAACTTACAGCTTCCACTGCAAAAGGGAATCTTTCTGCTCCCGGCTTGCCCGGTAGGATTCCCGGATTTTCTGAATGGACTTGTTCTGCACGAATTTTGACAGGCAGCGCTTTTTCAGCAGCGCTTCCGTTTCCGCCGGGAATTTCACATAGCAGACGGAAACTGCCCATGCCACCGCCATCTGCACATAATACTGCTCCTGGGTCATGTGTTCCAGCAGGGACAGGTCGGCTGAAATGTATTCTTCCGTCACAAAGTGCCCCAGCAGCATCACGGCGGCAAACCGGGCAAAAAATTCCCGTTCGTCCTGGAAAAGAGGCTGCAAAAATGCCCACATCGCCGCCCTGTCAGGCTCTTTTTTCAAAGAAAACGAACCGCAGAAAGTATCGCAGACAGCCCAGTTGTCGATCAGGGGAAGAAAAGCTTCCGTGAGTGCCAGCCGGCGGCTCATCTCTGTTTTCATGGAAGCGATCACAATGCCCCGCAGCTGTATCTCCTCAAAGGAATCCGGGCGGGAAACCGCCAAAAAGCCCTCCGCGTCGTTCTTGACGATCTGTTTTGCCAGCCTGCGGACCTCCGGGACACGGACGCCGTAAGCAGTTTTTGTGCCGGGGATCAGGCTTTCGTTAAAGCGTTTGTATTTCTCGTCGGACAGGGTGGAAAATTCCTGTAAAACAGCCTGGTAGTCCTGTTTGGAAAAGCTCATACTCTCTCCTCTTGGGCGCTCTGTTTTTCGTTTACCAGCCGATAGATCAGCTCCAGCAGATTGGGAATGGACTGGGATTTGTCAAAGCCC
Organism: uncultured Neglectibacter sp.; assembly: GCA_937958185.1. Classification (GTDB taxonomy): domain Bacteria; phylum Bacillota; class Clostridia; order Oscillospirales; family Acutalibacteraceae; genus Acutalibacter. The sequence continues at coordinate 21,573 of CALFFN010000032.1, forward strand.
TCGCAGTTTTTCCGCATGGACAGCAGCCGCTCCTTTTCCCGGAGCAGGTTGGATATCTCTCCGGCGAAATCCCCGTCCTTTTGCAGGCGGACACACATATCATGGGTGGCAAGGAAGTTGGCGTTATCCTCCTCCTGTCCGGGAATGGCGTCAAACACCGCCATGGGCAGCCCGCACGCCAGCGCTTCCGATACCGTCAGCCCACCGGGCTTTGTGACCAGCAGGTCGGCGGCGTGCATATACTTTTCCACCTCGTCGGTAAAAAAGACCAGCCTGGTGGGAATGCGGGAGCCGATCGCCAGCTCCTTTTCAAAGGCCTCATACAGCTTTTTGTTCCGCCCCGTGATGACGATGATCTGCATTTTCACATCGGTGGCTTCCAGCTTTCGGTACAGCTTGATGATATTGGACACGCCAAAGCTGCCCGCCATAAACAGCAGGGTGGGCAGGTCGGCGTCCAGCTTCAGCTCCCGCAGCAGCCCCTCCCGGTCGCCGGGGTCGAAAAACACCCCGTGAACGGGAATGCCGAAAGAATGCACCTTTTCCGGGTCCGCGCCAAAGGTCATCAGCTCCGGCAGCATATCCTCGCTCGCCGTGACGTAAGCGTCTACCTGATCCGCTATGTACGCCCGGTGAACGCCGTAGTCGGTGATAATGCAGATCAGCGGTGCGGTGACGAGACCGTCCTCCTTGAGGTCAGCCACCATTTCCGTGGCAAAGGGGTGGGTAGTGATGATGACGTCGGGCTGGTGTTCGGCGATGGTGGGCAGCAGCAGGTTGCTGAACAGCCCCAGAAGCTTTGGCACCAGGTTGGAGAAATGGTTCTGCTTGTTGGTGCGCTTATACAGCCTGCCGAACAGCGCCGGAGCCTTTTTTGCCATAAAGAGGTAGCTGTCGCAGATGGTCTTGTCCAGCCATTTTCCCACTGCCTTCAGTGTGTCCACGGTGACCACGTCGCAATCGGTATTTTCCCTGATGTACTGCTCTACGGCATGGGCGGCCCGCAGATGACCGCCGCCCGTGGCAGCCGTTAAAAGCATGATCTTCATAAATATCCTCCTTATGTGCAAAAACTGAACCGAATTTTCTTCTGTGCTTTCCAGTATAGCATATCGGGCTGGAAAAGACCAGCGCCGTAAAAAACGTTTCAGGATTTCTTAAGAGAAATCAGGTTCGTAACGAATTTGAAACTTTACTTTTGACAGTGGGGCAGGTATAATGATGGCAGGCAATTATTGCGGGAAAAAATCCGGGGCAAAAAGCCGGTTTCCCGTTTTTTTGGAAATACTGGTAAAGGACAGCCTGAAAGGGAAGACACGGGCAATTTGTTGTTGCGTGAAAATAAAGTATTGGGATATCTGTTAAGAAAGAGGGACTTTTTATGAAAAACTGGAGAAAAGCGATCCTTCTGGCAGCGGCGGCGCTGCTGCTGTTGACGGGCTTTTCCGCCTGTTCTGTGGGGAAAAAGCAGGAAGAATCTTCCGCGGTGTCGTCGGAGGTTTCCGACCCTACCCTGTTTGCGGAGGGGACAAGCATCGGCGGCAAGGATATTTCCGGCAAAACCGTGCCCCAGGCGCTGGAGATCGCCAGGGACGCCATGGAGGAAAAGCTGAAAACCATGGAGATCACCGTGAAGTTCCGGGACGATACCGTGTCCCTGACCAAGGCGGATTTTGAAGTGAAAGAGGTGCTGGAGCAGACCCTGCCGAAGCTGCTGGAAAGCAGGAAAACGGGAGACCACCCCCTTTCCTTTGTCACCGACCTGGCGGAATCCGGCAGGCAGAAATTACAGGCGGCAGCCAAAAACTGCTATGTGCAGGGGCAGAACGCCACTGTGGCAGGCTATGACAGCAGCACAGGAACCTTCCAGTTTACCGAGGAAAAGAACGGCAGCCGGGCGGACATGGTGACAACGCTGAAAAGCGTGCGGCAGCTGCTGTCCCAGAAAAAGGGCGGCGCCGTGCAGACCGCTTTTTTGGAGACAAAGCCGGAGCTGACCAAGAAATATCTCTCCGAGAATTTCAAGCTCATGTCCTCTTATACCACGGAATCCACCAATACCTCAAACGGCAACAGCAATATGGCGCTGGCGCTGTCCCATGTGAACGGCACTGTTTTGCAGCCGGGGCAGACCTTTTCCTATAACGGCACCATCGGCGACAGCACCAACCCCGACGCCGGCTGGCTTCCCGCAGGCGGCTTGATGGGCGGTCTGCACGTACAGGTTTACGGCGGCGGTATCTGCCAGGGCTCTACCACCCTGTACAATGCGGCGCTGCTGGCGGGCATGGAGATCGTGGAGCGGGACTGCCACAGCGAGCCCTCCTCCTATTGCCCTATCGGGCTGGACGCCACGGTGGACTACGGCAATATCGACTTCCAGTTCCGCAACCCGCTCTCCACCCCGGTGTACATTCTCTCCTGGATGAGCGATGTGACCCTTCATGTGAATTTCTACGGCTGCTTCCCCAAGGAATGGAACAAGATCACCGTGGGCAGCGAGCAGACAGGCTATGAGGAGCCCCTGTCCGGCGTCAGCTTTACGGAGGACCCCAATCTGGAAAAGGGGCAGTATGTGCGCCGTTCCTCCGGCAACAGCGGCTATTCCGCCCGGGCATGGAGAACCTTCTATAAGGGCGACGCCACCGTAAAGACCGAGGAGCTGCCCTCCTCCTATTACGAGCCTACCGGCACCATTTACGCCGTGGGACCCGGCACGGATACCGGCAAGGTGGATACCTCCAAGGAGTCCGGCAGCACCACGCCGGAGGCTACCCCCACCACGGCGCCCACGCCCTCCCCGGGGAACGACCCCACGCCGCCCCCGGTAGATGATCCGACCCCGCCCCCGCTGCCCGACCCCGTCGTCACGCCGGAGCCAGACCCGGTGGTGACCCCGGAACCGCCGGAGCCCGACTCGGACGACGACCGTTTCTGGCAGCCGGACAATTCATAAGGAAAGCTTTGCTCCCCAGCGCCGCTATGACGCTGGGGAGTTCAGAATACGCCCATATTTTCTGCATGAACACCAAGAAAGGGGAGTTCCTTTTTGAAAGATGGATTTTTGAAGCTTGCCGCCGCCACGCCCGAGGTGAAGGTGGCGGATCCCAGAGAAAACGCCCGGCGCATCGCCGCCCTGATCCGTCAGGCGGCAAAGGAGGGCTGCGGCGCGGTCTGCTTCCCGGAATTGTCGCTGACCGGCTATACCTGCGGCGACCTGTTCCGGGACAAGACCCTGCTGGACGCTGCCGAGGAAAGCCTGATGTGGCTGATGAAGGACACGGAAGCGCTGGATATCCTCTGCGCCGTGGGCGTGCCTGTTCCGGCGCGCGGGGGGCTTTACAACGGCTGCGCCGTGTTCCAGCGGGGAGAGCTGCTGGGTATTCCCGCCAAGACCCATATCCCCAATTATTCTGAATTTTACGAGGCAAGGCATTTTACTCCTGCCCCGGCGGACAGCTTTTTCCTGGAATTTGCCGGGCAGGAGACGTTGCTCGGCTCCATGGTTTTTTCCTGTGAAAACGTGGAAGGGCTGTGCTTCGGCGTGGAGATCTGCGAGGATTTGTGGGGGGCGGAGCCGCCCAGCGCCCAGCTGGCGCAAAACGGCGCCACCGTGCTGCTGAATCCCTCCTGCAGCGATGAGACCATCGGCAAGGCGGAGTACCGCCGGGAGCTGGTGAAATCCTGGTCGGGACACTTGCTTGCCGCCTATGTCTACGCGGACAGTGGGTTGGGAGAATCCACCACGGATATGGTCTTTGCCGGGCACGATATCATTGCCGAAAACGGCTCCCTCTTAAACGAGAGCCGGCTGTTCACCACCGGGCTGCTCACCGCCGAGGTGGATATCGAGCGCCTTTCTCAGGAGCGCCGCCGTATGAACACATGGCAGGAAGAAACGGCTTCCCGCCGGGAGCTGCCCCATATCCCGTTCCGCTACGAGGAAAAGACGCTGGAAAGCTTTGCTCCCGGCAGGGTGTTCTCCCGCTATCCCTTTGTGCCCCAGGATAAGGAGGGGCTTTCCAGCCGCTGCGAGCTGATCTTGACCATGCAGTCCGTGGGGCTTGCTACCCGGCTGTCCCATATCGGCTGTCAGGACCTGGTGCTGAACCTGTCCGGCGGGCTGGATTCCACATTGGCGCTACTGGCAGCCGTGCGGGCGTTTGACCGCCTGGACCTGCCCCGCAAGGGGATACACACGCTGTCCCTGCCCTGCTTTGGCACCACCAGCCGCACCAAGAGCAATGCCCAGAAAATCGCGGAGGAGCTGGGAGTGGACTTTGCGGAAATTTCCATCGAGCAGGCGGTTAAGCAGCATTTTGCCGACATTGGGCAGAGCATGGACAAGCTGGACGTGACCTTTGAAAATTCCCAGGCGCGGGAGCGCACCCAGGTCGCCATGGACATGGCAAACAAGGTAAACGGCATTGTGCTGGGCACGGGCGACCTGTCCGAGCTGGCGCTGGGCTGGGCGACCTACAACGGCGACCATATGTCCATGTACGGCGTGAACGCTTCCATTCCCAAAACGCTGGTGCGCCATCTGGTCCGCTATGAGGCGGAGCACAGCGGCGACAGGCTCCGGCAGGCGCTGGAAGACGTGCTGGACACCCCCGTCAGCCCGGAACTGCTGCCCCCGAAGGACGGCGAGATCGCCCAGAAGACGGAAGAAGTGGTGGGACCCTATGAGCTGCACGACTTTTTCCTTTACTATATGCTGCGGTTCGGCTTCCGCCCTGGAAAAATCTACCGCATGGCGTGCCGTTCCTTCCAGGACGACTATTCGCCGGAAACCGTGAAGCATTGGCTGACCGTTTTTTACCGCCGGTTCTTCGGCCAGCAGTTTAAGCGCTCCTGCCTGCCGGACGGACCGAAGGTGGGCTCCGTTACCCTGTCCCCGCGGGGGGATTTCCGTATGCCCAGCGACGCCAGCAGGCAGATCTGGCTGGACGAGATCGAGGGGCTGTAAGCCGCTTTTCAAAAAAGAAAGGATTTTTTCCATGAACTATCACATTTTGACGGTCATTCCGCTGGAACAGCGGCAGAAGCAGCGGCTGGAAGATGCCGCGCCCGGGTGCGAGCTGCGGGTGCGCGGGCTGACCGGGGAATGCTTTGACGGGCGCCTGGGCTTTACCGATTTGGCGGAACGTCCCCTGCTCACAGAAGAGGACATGGGCTGGGCGGATATCCTGCTGGGCAATGTGTCCCCCAGTTTATTGAAGCATTTTTCCCGGCTGCGGTGGATACAGACCGGCAGCGCCGGGGTAGAGCCTTATTTGCAGCCCGGGGTGCTGCCGGAAAACGTCCTGCTGACCAACTCCACCGGGGCGTATGGGCTTGCCATTGCGGAACATATGCTGGGCATGCTGCTGGAGCTTATGAAAAAGCTGGAGCTGTACCGGGACGCGCAGAAAACAGGGGCTTGGCAGTCCTTGGGAGCGGTGAGCTCCGTTTGGGGCTCTACCGTGCTGGTTCTCGGCATGGGGGATATCGGCGGCGAATTTGGCATGCGGTGCAAGGCGCTGGGGGCGAAGGTCATCGGCGTGCGCAGGACCGTTCGGGAAAAGCCGGACTATGCCGACGAGGTCGCCACTTTGAATGAGCTGGACAGCCTGCTGCCCCGCGCCGATGTGGTGGCAATCACCCTGCCGGGCACGGAAGCCACAAAAAACCTCATCAGCCGGGAAAGGATCGCCCGCATGAAGGACGGCGCGGTGCTGCTGAATGTGGGCAGAGGAAGCATTGTGGACACGGAAGCCTTGTGTGACGCGTTGGAAAGCGGTAAGCTGGGCGGCGCCGGGCTGGACGTGACCGAGCCGGAGCCACTGCCCCCGGGGCACCGGCTGTGGCGGCTGCCCACGGCAGTCGTCACGCCCCACATTTCCGGCTATTACCACCTGAAGGAGACCCACGAGCGCATTGTGGAACTGGCGGAGGAAAATTTGCGGCGCTTCCTCGCCGGGGAACCTTTGCGCAACCAGATAGATTTTGCCGCCGGTTATCGGAAGCTGGTTGTTAGTTGTTAGTTGTTAGATAGGCGGGAAAAAGGAGAAACGGTATGACGGAGCACTATTTGGATAACAGCGCCACCACCCCGGTGCTGCCAGAGGCGGCACAAAAGGCGGCGCAGATAATGACGGAGGAGTTCGGCAACCCGTCGTCGCTCCACAGCCGGGGCTTTCGGGCAAAGCAGGAGCTGGAAGCCGCCCGCGGCATTGTTGCCGCCCGGCTGGCAGCAAGGCCGGAGGAGCTGCTTTTTACCTCCGGCGGGACGGAAGCCAACAATCTGGCGGTGTTCGGCGCGGCGGAAGCGGGAAAGCGCAGGGGCAGCCGCATTGTCACCACGGCGGTGGAGCATGATTCCGTGCTGAAGCCCATGAAAGAGCTGGAAAAGCTGGGCTATGAGGTGGTCTATTTGAAGCCGGACGCCGCCGGGCATATTTCCGAGGAAACGCTGGCGGAAGCCATCGACGAAAAAACGGTTCTGGTCAGTATCATGCTGGTGAATAACGAAACCGGGGCAATTTTCCCCGTCCAGGCGGCGGCAAAAGCTATTCGGCGGAAGAAATCCCCCGCCCTGCTGCATACGGACTGCGTGCAGGCATTTGGCAAGCTGGAGTTTACCCCCCAGAAGCTGGGGGCGGACCTTGTTACCATCAGTGCCCATAAGCTCCACGGACCCAAGGGTGCGGGGGCGCTGTATGTGCGTAAGGGGGCGCGCGTTCTGCCCCGCGCTTTCGGCGGCGGGCAGGAAAGGGGCATGCGCTCCGGCACGGAAAGCGTTCCGCTGCTCTGCGCTTTCGGCGAGGCGGTGCGCCAGCTGCCAAAGCCCGCGGAGGTGCTGCCCAAAATAGAGCGCCTGAACGCCCTGCTCCGAAAACAGCTTTCCGAGCTGCCGGGGGTGGAATGCAATTCCCCGGAAGATGGGCTGCCCTATCTTGTGAATTTTTCTGCCGGCACTGTCCGGGCGGAAACCATGCTCCATTTTCTGTCGGAACGGGGGATCTACGTGTCCTCCGGCTCTGCCTGCGGCAGGGCAAAGCCCAGCCATGTGCTGGAAGCCATGTCGCTGCCCAGGGAGCGCATTTCCTCCGCCCTCCGCGTCAGCTTTTCCCGCTTTACCACGGAGGAAGATATTGACGCTTTGACTGCCGCTTTGTCGGAGGGCTTACGAACCCTGGCAAAAGAATGAGAGAATTTCTATTTGTTTCCACAATATTTTAAGTTTGAAAAATTTCTCTTTGCAAAAGAAAAGAAGTGTAGTATAATAACAATCACAAAATTGTTATGATTGAGATGTAAAAATCTTCGCTCTGATCTGCAGCGGCTTTTTTGGTATAGAGAGTAGCAAGTTGCGGTCGGGAAACATAGTCGTTGTTTGTACAGAGAGGGTTCACGAGCGCCCATTCTCGCCTGTCGGCTCGGTCGGATCAGAGTCCCCCTTATCGGGACGCGCTCACCGCAGTTTTTCAGCATGGAGAGTAGTAGGTTGCGGTCGGGAAACATAGTCGTTGTTTGCACGGAGAGGGTTCACGAGCGCCCATTCTCGCCTGTCGGCTCGGTCGGGTCAGAGTCCCCCCCACCGGGACGCGCTCACCGCAGTTTTTCAGCATGGAGAGTAGTAGGTTGCGGTCGGGAAACATAGTTGTTGTTTGTACGGAGAGGGTTCACGAGCAAAAAAGCAAAAAAGATAAAGGAACGTGGAGTTATGAGGGGCGAGGGAAATCGGAAAGGAA
>CALFFN010000033.1 GCA_937958185.1 uncultured Neglectibacter sp.
TGTCAAAAGGTATACCTTTTGACAGTGGTTTTTTAGATATGAACAGATAACCCGGCAGCCCGCCAATGGTGGCGGGCTGCCGGGCTTGTCACTCAGTCGTCAGGTGCAGCACGTGGCACACGCCGGGAATGGCTTCACCCTGCTGCTGGGAGGTGGGAGACATCAGCGCGCCGGTGGCGCAGAACAGGATATTCCTGAGGTTCCCGCTTTCCATGCGCTTCAGCAAATGCCCGCACAGCACGGAAGCGGAACAGCCGCAGCCGGAGGCTCCGGCGTGTACATCCTGCGCCTCCCGGTCGTACAGCAGCAGCCCGCAGTCGTTGTGCACCTGCCTGATATCCACGCCGTTGTCCTCCAGGGACTGGTACAGCAGGGTGGTGCCCACCAGCCCCAGGTCGCCTGTGTAAATGCCGTCGTAATCCTGTGGCTTCGTGCCCGTGTCGGACAGGTAGCGGTAAATGCTGTCCGCGGCGGCAGGCGCCATGGCGGCGCCCATGTTGGCAGGGTCCTTCACGCCCAGGTCCACGATCCGTCCTGCCAGCCCGTGGCGGATCTTTATGGCTCCTCCCTTTCCCACCACAATGCTGCCGGAGGCGGTGGCGGTCCACTGGGCGGTGGGGGTGCGCTGGGAGCCGTATTCCAGCGGCGTGCGGAACTGGCGCTCTGCCGAGCAGAAATGGGAGCTTGTCACCGCCACCGCCCGCTCTGCCGCGCCGCTTTCCACGGTCATCGCCGCCATCAGCAGCGTCTGCGCCATGGTGGAGCAGGCGCCGTACTGCCCCAAAAACGGGATTTGAAAATCCAGCAGCCCAAAGGTGGAGGAAATGCACTGGTTCAATAAGTCCCCCGCGAAAATAAAATCCATCTGCTGGGCGGTCATGCCGGATTTTTCAATTGCCAGCGTCACCGCTTCCTTTTGCAGCTGGGCTTCCGCCTTTTCCCAGCTTTCCATGGTCAGGCTGGTGTCCTGAAAGGTCTGGTCAAAATCAGCCCCCAGGGGACCTTCCGCTTCCTTTTTCCCGCCGATGGCGGCATGGCTCAGCACCGTAGGCGGCGCGGAAAATTCCAAGGTGCTCTGTCCGATTCGTTTCATAGCTTCCCCCTTCGCCCTATTTTTTGAAAAACCGGGCAATTTCCTTTTGCCCTTTAGTCTCTCCACTTTTCGGGAAATTACGCAAAGCCAAAAATTCCCACAAAAAAAGCGCCCGGCAAGCTGCCGGACGCTTCTCAGATTTCTGCTATTTTTACGCCGCATAGCGCACCATGCGCATGAGGCAGGCGACGCCCTCCGACCGGGTAATGGTGTTCTTCGGGCGAATGGTGCCGTCGGGATAGCCGGTCAAAATGCCGGTTTTTTCCGCCTGCGCAACGGCTGTTTTCGCAAAGCCGCTGATTTTTTCCGCGTCTGCAAAGGAGCTGCTTTCCTCCGCGTCCACAGCGATATTCCTGCTTTCCAGGTACCGCATTATCATGGTGGCAGCCTGCTCCCTGGTCACTCTGCCGCTGGGATTGAAGCGGGTCTCCGATTCGCCGTATACCACGCCGTTTTCATACGCCCAGTTCACGGAACCGGCGTACCACTCGTTTTGATTGACGTCTCTAAAAGGGGCGGACGCCGCCGCTTCCACATCTGCCCCGGCGGCTCTTGCCAGCACGGTTGCCAGCATGGCGCGGGTCATGGTGCCCTCGGGCTGGAACGTGATGTCGTTGATTCCCGTGATAAGCCCCATATCCACCGCTTCGCGCATATCGTTAAAATACCAGCTGCCGTGGGAAACGTCCAGAAAATAGTCCCCCTCGAACAACGCGTACAGCTTTACGTCTCCCTCAGGAATGAAGGTATATTCCGTGTCGCTGCTCAAAAGCACGCCGCGGCTATTGTACCAGCCCTTGAAGGGGACCCCTTCCTCCGCGGTGAGGGTGACCTCCTCGCCCCAGGGGTGCCTGCCGTCTCCGCTTACCCTGTGGCCGCCGGAAACCTGCACCGTCACGTTGGATTCCTTTTCGCGGCTGGACGTAATGGGCAGAAAGCCAGCGTCCCGCACATCGTTCACATCGGTTTCCGGCGTGTAATCGTACCACCTGCTCCGGGGAATGCCGAAATATTCATAGGTGACAACGCCGTTGTTGCCGTACAGGCGCACGTCCTGCTGGGCGTCGAAAATATAGTCCTGCCCGCCGATGCGGAGCACCGTCCAGCCGTGGTGCCCAGTCCAGTCGCCGATACGCAGAATGCCCGTATGGACATAGCTTTCCACCCCCACGTACCGCGCCATAATGGCAAACAGCGCCGCCCAATCGTAGCACACGCCCGTTTTCGCCGTCAGGGAGTGGTAGGAGCGGTGGATCATTTCCTCCGGGATCGCCTTGGGCAGCCCCGGCTCATAGGTCAGGTCGTACCGCAGGGTGAATTTGTCATACGCCGGGGCATAGTCCTGGGAATAGCCCGCCCAGCTGTAGGTCACGTTGTAGACAGACCAATCGTACATGGCTTTGATCTTCGTGTACGGGTCCCTGTCGGCGTAAGGCGCCAGAATATTTCCCAGCAGCCTGTCCATTTCCGCGTAACCCGTCCGCTGGGGGTGCAGCTCCACTCGGTTTAAGAGCGCCCGCGTTTCGCTCAGGCTCATGGCGTTCCCCGCCGCCCGCGCCGTGAAGCCGGGCAGCATGCCCACACAGAGAATGACTGCCAGCACCAGCGATATGACCCGCTTTTTTCCGTTTTTCATACTCATGTTTCCTCAATTCCCCCTCAAAATAGAAATCGATCCCGCTTTTTCTTATCATATCGTATTTTTGGGGACTTGACAATAAAAAACACAAAAAAAAGAAAGGATTCACAAAAGAACCCTTCCCTTTGGCTTTTGCAAAAAAAGCTTACAGCATTTCCAGGACGATTTCGCCGTCCCTGGCGGCAAGGGACACGCCGCTGACATTGCCCTCGCCTTTTTCCACCAG
>CALFFN010000034.1 GCA_937958185.1 uncultured Neglectibacter sp.
GAACCCTCCAGGTACTGGGCACAAATCACCAACCCGACCGAGATTTTCTATATATTATACTCTTTTCTTTTAGGATTTTCCAGTCCGCAAAAAACGAAAGAATAAAACGGCGGCGGCGGAAAAAACTAGGAAAAAAAGGAGGATCCCCATGGAATTTTTGCAAATATTGGGCACGACCCTGCTGTCCCTGGTGATTTTGTTCCTGCTGACAAAGCTCATGGGCAACAAACAGATTTCCCAACTGACGATGTTTGACTACATCACAGGTATCACCATCGGCTCCATCGCGGCGGAGCTTGCCACAGAGCTGGAAGCTCCCGCCAGACCGGTGGAAGCCATGGTGCTGTACGGATTGATCGCCATACTGATCTCCTTCTGTTCCTCCAAGTCCAACCGAATGCGGGGCTTTTTGGGCGGCAAGCCCATTATCCTTTTGCAAAACGGGGTCCTGGATCGGAAAAAGCTGAAAAAGTCCCGGCTGGATATCAACGAATTCCTGACCATGGCGCGGCTGGCAGGCTTTTTCGATTTGAGCCAGGTGCAGACCGCCGTTTTCGAGCAGAACGGCAATGTCAGCTTTCTGCCGAAAGCCCAGTACCGCCCGGCGAACCCCAACGACATGAAGCTGCCCGTACAGCCGGAAGAGCTGCTGTGGAACGTGATCGTAGACGGCAACGTGATGGAGCGGGAGCTTCAGCTTGCCGGCAAGGACGCGGTTTGGTTAAAGGAGCAGCTGAAGCAGCAGGGCTTTCACGATTTCAGGGAGGTTTTCCTTGCCACCCTGGATAAAAACGGCGCCCTCACCTGCTTCTCCAAACCGGGAAAGCAATGAAACGCCGGAGGGCGGCTTTTGAAGCCCGGCAAACGGTATAAAAAGACGCGGCACAGAATGCCGCGTCTTTTTATACCGTCTATCCGGCACGCCCTGCCGGGCGGGAAGTATCTGCTTTTCAGGCAAGGAGCTGGAAACTTTTCCACTTCCCGCTGCGGTAGCGGAGCCCCAAAAGGACCGCCTTGATGCACCAGTCGCACGCCATGGCAAGGGCAACGCCGATCACGCCCATGTTCAGCCATATCCCGAACACCACGGAGAGAGCTACCCTGCAAACGATGGTGGCAAACAGGGAGCAGTACATGGTGTACTTCACGTCCCCCGCCGCCCGCAAGCCGTTGACAAAGGGACCGCCCACCGGGAACACAAAGGCGTTGAACAGGTTGTGGATCACCACAAGGAGGAACACCAGCTCTTTCGTTTCCGGCGACAGGTCATAGCACAGCAGGACCAGGGGCGTCACAGCCAGGATCAGGAAATTCCAGACGACGGAGATCACCATGGTCAGCCGGAACAGCTTTTTCATGTAATAATCCGCCGCCTCCACGTCGCCCGCACCCATGCACTGCCCTACCACTGTGATAAAGGCGGGTCCCAGCGCCGCTCCCACCAGCGCCGCCAGGGACCAAATGCTCTGCGCCACGCCGTTAGCCGCGATCTGACTGGTCCCAAACAGCGCGATAATGCTGCTCAAAGCCACCTTGGCAAGCTGGAACAAGCCGTTTTCGATGCCATTGGGCACGGCAACGCCCAGCAGGCGCTTCACCATACTGCCGTTCCACGCAAAAACCTGCTTCCATGTGATAAACACCTGATTTTTCCGGGAAAAGCACAGGGCAGTCATGACTACGGCGGCAAAGATCCGGGAGATCGTGGAGGGCCACGCCACACCGGCGACCCCGGCATGAAGCACGAAAATGCCGATGGCATTGCCTGCCACATTGATGGCGTTCATGCCCAGAGAAACCTTCATGGTGGTCTGGGTCCTGCTCATGCTGCGGTACAGCGCCGCCCCGGCGTTATACAGCGCCAGCGCCGGATAGGAATAGGCGGAAATGCGCAGGTAGACCACGGACGCCGCCATAACGTCTGCCTCCGTGCTGCCGAACAGCAGGTGCAAAAGCCAGCGGTTCCCCAGCAGCACCAGCACCATGGATACGATAGAAAACAGGAAGGAAAAGGTATACAGCTGGCTTGCCGCCAGATTGCTGTTCTTTTTGTCCCCGCTGCCGATATACTGGCTGACCACCACGGCGCCCCCTGCCGCCAAAGCGGTGAACAGGTAAATAAAGATAGTGTTGAACATATTCACCAGGGAAACGCCGGATACCGCCGCTTCCCCCGCGTAGCTCACCATCAGCGTATCGGCGATGCCTACCAGCATTGCCAGGAGCTGCTCGATGAACAGCGGCAGGATCAGCTCCTTCAAATCTCTGTTGGAAAAAATCCTGCGTTCCTCTGAAATCTGCATTTTCGGCTCCAGTACCATTGCCAAACGGTCTGCCTTCATGCCCCTCACCCCATTACGGAAAAATAGCGCCGACAGGGCCTTTCCTGCCTGCGCTACTATCATACTCCAATTCCAGAACAATGTCTAATACTTAATTTTTATAAAGTATCATGCCCAAAAAGCATGGTGAGATAACATGGCTGCGCTGCTCATTTCTCCGGGCGAACCAGCTTCCGCGCCATCTCCAAAAAAGCCCTTACTGCCGGGGACACAGCCCGCTGCTTTTTCCAGACCAGAACCGCCTGCACGGGCAGCTCCGGTGTAAAGGGGCAAAAGCGCACCTGGCTGCGGTCATAGATATCCACAGCGCCCTCGATGGTGACCGCATATCCCAGCCCATGCTCCACCAGCCGGGCGGAATTGCGGATCAGATTGTGGGTGACCATCACGTTGCACTGTTCAAAATCCTTGCCGAACCAGCCGGAAAGCTCGCCCTGCACGGAATCCCGGCGGCTGATAAACAGGGGCGTGTCCCCCAGGTCGGCAAGGGAAACGCTCTCCTGCCCTGCCAGCGGGTCCTGCGCGGGCAGCAGCACGCCCCAGCGGTCCTTGTCCGGCAGCCGGAGAAATTCATACTGCTCCAGGTCCACCGGCTCAAGCAGCAGGGCAATGTCCATCAGGCCCAGCTCCAGCCGCTCCTTCATCTGGTCGGCATTGCCGGAAAGCAGGTCGTACTGCACCGAGGGGTATGCCTGGTGGAATTCCCCCAGCAGCTTTGGAAATATCTCTGCCGCAACCGTTTCGGCGCTGCCGATATAAATGGTGCCGCTGAGCTCCCCAGGGGCGGAAAGCTCCTGTTCGGTTTTGTCCGCCAGCTCTATCAGCTCCTCCGCCCTCCTGCGCAGCAGTATTCCCGCTTCTGTCAGACCGATCTTCCGCTTGCCCCGAAGGAACAGAGTAACTCCCAGCTCCTCCTCCAGTTGGGCGAGCTGCCGGGACAGGGTGGGCTGCGTGATATGCAGCGCCTCCGCCGCCCGCGTGACGCTTTCCTCCCGCACCACGGCAAGGAAATAGCGCAAAACCCGAAGCTCCATCAGAAGTTCCTCCCCGTATTTTCCGTTTCTGTATCCTTAGGTATTTGAATAGCATTTTTGTGGTATTTCCTATGCTTTATTATGCGGAATTTACCGATTTTGTAAAATAGGAAAATATCTGTTTTCCTAAGCATTTGCAACGCAGATTTCCAGCTCTCGAATTTTGTCACCTACATCTTCAGGACAATGAGCATCGGATGATGTAATGATTTTTACATTTTTCTTCTTCAAAACATGGAGTAATTTTTTATCCATTCCCAAAGAAGAAGTCCCTGAACATCTTCGAGCCACGCCACTATTCTGATCTGCATACATATTACTATTGGAAAGCTCTTCTGCTAAACTTTCATAGTAACCCAAGAGTGAAAAGGACGGTCTATGTCCAAATAGCTTTATTGCATCCGGATGACCAATACCATCAAATAGTTTACTTTTTGCCAGTGAAATAGAGTCTTCAAAATACCTGCGATATATCGTATCTACATCAATTCCGATCCAGTGTTCCGGCTTATGGTCGAAGGCGAATCTATCAACAAAGTGAATGCTGCCTAACAAAAAATCAAACCCTTCATCTTTCGTCATGTCTCCAATAAATGTCTCATGCTCTTTGAAGTAACATATTTCAAGCCCAAATTTTATCTTAACAGGATATTTTTGATTTCTTACTTTCTTAATAAGTTCACAATATTCCGACATCTTATGCTTTCCTGCACTTCTTCGAAACCAATCGTCCACGTATTTACTGTATGCACATACTGAATCATACATAGACGTAAACTCTTCAAATATATAGCAGTGTTCCAGTAATCGAATTTCATCCAGCTTCATTTCAACTGCCCTGTTTACGAATTGTTCGATCCATTCTAACGAGTAATCCCCACGCTCAATATGAATATGACCATCAATCATTTTTACCCTCCATATAATCAACGAAATCTCGAATAGCGAAACCGCCGACAGGAAACCTGCCGGCGGACTGATTCCTATTTACTGAGCGTCCACAGCCGCAGCAAGGGTCGTCTGTCCCTCCATCTGCTCCGGCTTATCCGGCGCTGCCGCAGGCTCGGGCAGCCGGTATTTTTCCTGATAAGCCTCAAATGCCTGTGTAAATTCCGCTCCGCCGCCGGTCTTCACCTCATTCAGATAGCCATGGGTGTCCAGAACGGAATCCTTGATCTGAATGACCGCCACCGCGATATTGGAGCAGTGGTCGGAAACGCGTTCGTAATTTGTCAGCAGGTCGGAAAGGACAAAGCCCAGCTCGATGGTACAGCGCCCGTCCTGCAAACGCCGGATATGGCGGTTCTTCAGATCCAGCTTCAGATCGTCGATGACCTGCTCCAGCGGTTCTACCTTTCCTGCCAGCACGGTGTCCTGCTTTTCAAAGGCTTCCACCGTCAAATCCAGGATATCCACGATCGCCCGGGTGATGACCACCAGCTCCTGCTGGGCGGTTTCCGAAAAATGCAGCTCCTTGTCGTCCATTTCCTTTGCCGCCCGGAGAATGTTCACGGCATGGTCGCCGATCCGTTCAAAATCCCCGATGGTATGCAGCAGCTCCGCCGCCTGGTTGCTGTCGGAGCGGGACAGGTTCTTGCTGCTGAGCTTCACCAGATAAGTGCCCAGCTTGTCCTCATAGAGGTCCATTTCGTTTTCCATCTCGGTGACGGAATCCGCGATCTTGGAATCGTAAGCGTCCAGCAGGCCAATGGCTGCCAGCATGGAATCCCGCGCCATTTTCGCCATGCGCACCGTCAGGTTCCGGCATTCCACAATGGCAAAGGCGGGAGACATGAGCAGGCGCTCGTCCAAAAGCTCCTCCTTGGTATTCTTGTCCCGTATGGTGAGCTTCGCCAGCTTTTCCAGCTGCTTGGAAAAGGGCAGCAGGATCAGGGTATTGATGACATTGAACAGAGTATGTACCACAGCGATCTCCAAAGCGCCGATGGGGGCGTCTACAAAATCGAAATGGAAAACGGCGTTCAGAAGATAAAATGCGGACAGGCAGATCGCCGTACCCAGCACCTTGAAATAAATGCTCACCGCCACCACGCGCTTGGCGTTCTTATTGGCGCCGATACTGGACAACAGCCCTGTGATGCAGGTGCCGATGTTGAGACCCGTGATAATGGGGATCGCCATGCCGAAGGTGATGCTGCCGGTCATGGACAGGGACTGCAGAATGCCGACGGAAGCCGCCGAGCTTTGAATAATCCCCGTGACCACCGTACCCAGCAAAACGCCCATCAGGGGGTTGTTGAACATGACCAGGACGTCCTGGAAGAAAGGCATATCCGCCAGCGGGCTGACGGAGCTGCTCATAAAGGTCATACCCGTCATCAAAACAGAGAAGCCCAGCAGGATCGTACCGATATCCCGCTTTTTACCCTCCTTGTGCGCCATCACAAGGAAAATGCCGATCAGCGCCACCAGCGGGGAAAAGGATTCCGGCTTCAGCATGCGCAGGAAAAAGCTTTCGCTTTGAATGCCGGCGGCGCTCAATATCCATGCCGTCAGCGTCGTGCCGATGCTGGAACCCATGATGACGCCCACGGTCTGGCTCAGCTCCATAATGCCGGAGTTGACCAGACCCACCAGCATGACCGTCATGGCGGAGGAGGACTGGATGGCAATGGTGATCACCGCGCCCAGCGCCAGGCTTTTCAGCTTGTTGGAGGTCATGGATTTCAGCACGTGCTCCAGCTTGCCTCCCACCATCTTCTCCAGCCCGGAGGACATTACGTTCATGCCGTACAGAAAAAATGCCAAGCCGCCCAGCAGCGTAAAAATGGAAAAAATATCCATGCGATCTGTCTCCCTAGAAAGCGCTTCCCTTTTCGCGCCCGTTTTTGATTTCCCTGCAATTTTTCTTTTTTACCTGAATAAATTTATATTAGCATAGGAGAAGGGTAAAGTTCAACACGTATTTGCAAAAAAGCAGAATTTTTTCTGCGAAAAATGTGAACTTTTTTTGAAGTCCGAAAAAAGTAACAGTAAAAATATGTGGAAAAGCGTCCCGCTGTCCTGCGCCGCCGCCCGGATTTCTGACAAATCTCTTTCGGTATCCGGGAATCCCTTGCTTTTTTCCGGGAACTGGTGTACATTCTTTCTTATCTCGGAGAAAGAATGATAGAAGAGGTAACAGTATGGAACAAAAGGAAAAGAAAGAAACAAAGCAAAAGACAGGTAAAAAAGGCTGGAAGGGGCACCTCTGGGCAGTGCTGCTGACAGTGATCGCTTTCGTGGTATACGATTACACCCAGCTGCCCGCCTACAATATTCAGTCCGGCGAGACGTGGTTCACTGTCTGCGCCGTCCTTGCCCTGTTCGGCATTTTGGAGCTTATCTTCAATGCCGGGCTGCGCATCGTGCCCACCGACGATCCTGCCAAAATGGTGTTCGGCTCCCACAACGGCGGCTTTGCCGTCCGTCACACGGGACCCAAACGGACACTGGGGAAATACTTCCTGATCGCCGCCATCGTCATCGCGGCGGCGGGCCTGCTTTGCTCCCTGGCTTCCTCCACGGTGTTCCACGCCAAAAGCTACGCGGGCATTGCGGGGGAGATCGAAAGCCGGGACTTCATCGCCGATACCCCCGCTTCCGAGACCATTTCCGATATCGCCCTGATGGACTCAAACAGCGCAGAGATCATCGGCGCAAGGGCGCTGGGCTCTCTGAGCGAGCTGGTCAGCCAGTTTGAGATCAACCCCCAGTACACCCAGATCAACCTGAACGGTAGACCCATGAAGGTCACGCCGCTGGAATACGCCGACTTCTTCCGCTGGTGGAGCAACCGTGAAAGCGGTATCCCCGGTTACATCGCCGTGGACCCGGTAAAGAACACCAGCGAATATGTAAAGCTGCCCCAGCCCATGCGGTACACGGCTTCCGCGCGGTTCGGCAAAAACCTGTACCGCCATCTGCGCTTCTCCTACCGCACCGCCATATTCGGCAATTCCTATTTTGAGATCGGCGAGGACGGCACCCCCTATTACGTCACCGCCGTGCTGAAAAAGGACATTTTCCTCTTCGGCGGCACAGACGTAAAGGGCGCTGTCATTCTGAACGCCTGCACCGGCGAGACCCAGTATTACGATGTGGCGGATATCCCCGCCTGGGTGGATATCGTGTACGACGGCGATATGCTTGCCCAGCGGTACGACTGGTACGGCGAGCTTTCCGGGGGATATTTCAACTCCCTGTTCGCCAAAAAGGACTGCAAGCGGGTCACCGATGATTTCGGCTACAAGATGTTCGACGACGACGTATGGGTGTTCACCGGCGTGACAAGCGTCGCCTCCGACCAGTCCAACATCGGCTTTGTGCTGATGAATTCCCGGACGGCGGAGATCCGCTATTACCCCATTCCCGGCGCGGAGGAATACTCCGTCATGCGCTCGGCGGAGGGCGAGGTGCAGAACCTGGGCTACACCGCCTCCTTCCCCTCGGTCATCAACGTGGAGGGGCAGCCCACCTATATCATGGTATTAAAGGATAAAGGCAGCCTTGTCAAGCGGTACGCCTTGATCCATGTGGAGCGCTACAATATCGTGGTCACCGCCGAGACCCAGCGGGAGGTCATGGCAAAGTACAAAAACGCCCTCATTGAAAACGGCATGATCTCCGGCACGTCCGCCGCGGTAAGCGATTCCGACGCCGTGACCGTCACAGTAAAGGATATCAAATACCTGGTGCAGGAGGGCAACTCCTACGCCTATCTGGTCACAACGAAGAAGGATATCTATAAGGTGGATTGCTCCGCCTTTGAAACCGTGGTGCTGGTAGAGCCCGGCGACCGGGTGCGCCTGACCGCCGTGGAGGAGGAGACCGGCGTAAACACGGTGCTTTCCTTTGAAATCGCGTAAAGCAGTTTTGCTTTATAAATGAAAATGCAGTAAAAAATCCCGCCCCTGAGCTTTTTCAGCTCAGGGGCGGGGGCTTTTTCTTTCTTATTTCCGTCTTATTTCCGGCTCAGCAGCCGCTTTTTGGCAGCCCGCAGCTTTTCCCCATAGCGGGTGGTAAAGAGCACGCCGCAGAGCAGCGCCCCCAGAACCATTCCCAGGGCAACATTGGAAATCTCAAAATAGGGGGACTGCATTCCCACCTCGCAGAAGTCGATGACAAAATACACGGCGAAGGCGGCAAGCCCCACCAGCATCAGCCAGCGCACCCGCCGGACCATGCGCTGCTTTTCCTGATTGCTGTAATCCGCCACCTGCAATACGGTCTCCTTTGTCTTTTTGTCCATTTCGTCCACTTTCCTTTCTCCATTTAAGATTTCTTCCAGACCCACGTCAAAATATTCCGCCACCTGCACCAGCAGGTCCAGGTCCGGCAGATTGTTTCCGTTCTCCCAGCGGGACACGCTGCGGTTGGTCACTCCCAGAATTTCCGCAAGCTCTCCCTGGGTCATGTCCCTCTCCCGGCGAAGCTCCCGCAGGAACCCGCCGATCTTTTCCTGATTCACGGTTTTCATCACCTCCTGACTCTCTCAGCTTATCGCGTTTGCAGCAAAAAAGCAACGACACAGAGCGGGATTTTCTCCGTTCCCGCAAAGCGGGAATGATTCTCGCGTTGCGGGACTGCATTTTTTCCATTTTCGTTCTGCGAAAATGTTCCGTCCTATTGAAAAAGACGGAAAAAACCATTAGAATATGATAAATTGTGAAAAAGGGGGAGCAGGCTATGTTTTCTAATGCAGACAAGCATCGTCTGGACTTTTTAGCCCATCAGCAGGCGGAGATCGCCCACAGTGAAAAAATGCGGCAGCTCATAAAAGACTGGGAGCGCCACGGCCGCTTTGACCCGGACAGCCGCCCCATGGTCACCATGGAGCTGTGGACCTTCCGGCAGGATATCCTTCCCCCGCTGCTGGAATGCTCCGGTGAAGAAGCCCGCAAATGGGAGGAGCGGTTCCTGCTGAACATCGTCAACCACACCCTCTTTCATGACGACACCATCGTGCTGGACTATATGCCCTTTTCCTACGGCAGCAGCATGACGCCCTTTGGGCTGCCGGTGCGGATCGAGCACGCCGAAAGCGGCGACAGCCTGGGGCACCACTTTGTGGAGCAGCTCACCGATCTGGAGGAGGATTTCCACAAGCTGCAGCCCTCTGAGACCGTCCTGCTCCCAAAAGAGGAAACCGACCGGCAAATGGCGGAATACAACGAGCTGTTCGGGAATATTCTGCCCGCCAGGCTTACCGGGCATTCTTTGTACGCCTGCCCGGTACAGGATATCGTCCACCTGATGAGCATGGAAAATATGTTTTTCGCCATGTACGACTACCCCGACCTGTTCCACAAGATGATGGAGCGGCTGACGGACGATTATGTTGCCCGGTTCCGGGCGGAGGAACAGGACGGCAGGCTGCTGTCCACCACCGGCAGCGAGCGGGTGGCGCAGGGCTCTTACTGTTTTACCGACAAGCTGCCAGACCGCCAGGGCTTTTACCGCACCACAGACGTATGGGGCTACATGGACTGCCAGGAAAGCGCGGGGCTGTCCCCTGCCATGTACGGGGAATTTATCTTCCCCTACTATAAAAAGGTGATGGACTGCTACGGGCGGGTCTCCTATGGCTGCTGTGAGGCTGTCCACGCCATTTGGGACGACTATCTCAGCACGGTGGAGCATTTGGGAAAGGTTTCCATCTCCCCCTGGTGCGACGAGGAATTTATGGGACAGCGCCTGCGGGGAAAGGAGATCACCTACCTGCGCAAGCCGGACCCCACCCTGATCGGCGTCACCAGCGCTCTGGACGAGGACGCCGTCCGCGCCCATTTCCGCAAAACGGTACAGGCGGCGGAGGGCTGCACATTGGAGATCGTCCAGCGGGACGTATACCAGATCCATAACAGCTGCGAAAAGGTGCGGCGGTACGTGGAGCTGATCCGGGAAGAATGCAGCCGTCATAGAAAATAAAAGCAAGGAGGGAGCTATCATGGAAATAAAATTTTATCAAACACCCGGAGAATTTTTAGAGGAGAACGCGGGATTCCTGCGGGATTTTGAAGTACACGCCCAGTTGAATTTCGGCAACGCTTCCGCCCACAAAGACGAGCCCTGCCGCCCCGATCTGTTGTTTGGCAGATGTGAGGAAAACGGGCAGGGCGTGCTGCTGTTCGGCAACACCTTACCCTGGTGCCTGTGCTTAAATTCCGTCCCCGGCGACCCTGCCGCCCTTTCCGCCGCCGTGCTGCTGGCGGAGCGGCTGCAGGCTGAAAAGATTCCCCTGCACGGCGTGATGGGAAGCCGGGAGCTGTGCGGCGCCTTTACCTTTGCCTATGGCGGGCGGTTCACCCTCCACACCGCTATGGACATCATGATGCTCACCGAGCTGACCGAACCTCCTGTCGTATCGGGAACTGTCCGCAAGGCTGTCCCCGGCGATCTGGAAACCGTCACGGGTTGGGCGTGCGCGTTTACCAAAGAAGTCCTGCGGGAAGAACCGGCTCGGGAAGCGCTGCGGCAGGAATTTTCCGATATGATCGCGGAGCAGGGGCTTTACGTGCTGGAGGGCAAAGACGGTACCCTGCTCTCCATGGCTTCCACCGCCCATGCCCGGCAGTTGCCCCACGGCTGCGGCGTCAGCTGGGTCTACACCCCGCCGGAGCACCGGGGCTGCAAATACTGCCAGAACACGGTGGCGGCGCTGTGCAGGGAGCAGATGGAGCGCGGCGCGCAGTTTATCTCACTGTTTGTAAACAAAGCAAACCCCATTTCCAATCGGGTCTATCAAAAGCTTGGCTTCCGCGCTGTGGTGGACAGCTATGATTTCCGATTGGCGCAGGAGTGATCCCTTATGCTGTTTCAGGAAACTATCAACAACTGGCAGGACTGGGGACGGGTCTACCAGTCGAAAGAAGCCTTTTCCCCGCTGGTGGAGGAAATTTACCGGCGGGAAAAGCTGCCCTTTGCTCCCCTGCAGAACCTGACCCCCGGCACCAACGCCGTGTTCCGGGTTGGAAACACGGTGGCAAAGGTCTTCTTTCCCAGGGAAAGCGGGCTGGACCCCACGCCGGATTTTCAAAATGAAGCCGCCGTCTGCGGCTGGCTGACAGCCCGCGGTATCCCCACGCCCCGGCTGCTGGCACAGGGAAAGCTTCAGGACAAATACCTGTTCTACTACATTCTCACGGAATTTTCCCAGGGGCAGGAAGCCGGCGGCTGGCTGGAAGCTGCTTCCGCAGAGCAGAAGGTGCACTTTGCCGGGGAACTGCAAAAAGTATTATGTAAACTAAATTGCCCGGCAGACGACCTTCTCCCCGCCGTCGACCTGAAAAAGCGGGCGGTGTGCAATTCCCGTCTCGCGGCGCTGCCGGAGACGCTTCAGCAGGAAATGCGGCAGAGGGCGCTGCACTGCGATCTGTCCCAAAGGGTGCTGGTCCACGGGGACCTGACCGGGGAAAACCTGCTGGTCACGTCCCAGGGGACGCTTACCGTCATCGACTGCGCCGACGCCTGCCTTGCCCCGGCATGGTACGAGCTTGCCCCCATCGTCTTTGAGCTGTTCCGCTGTGAAAGCGTTCTGCTGCGGGAATTTGCCGGAGAGGGGCAGGAAGAATTTCTCGAACAGGTATTGGACGCGGTCTGCCTGCACGATTTCGGCGCCAACCTGCTGCTGACGGCAGCCCGGCGGGAACACCTCCCCATTTTCCCCGGCCTTGCCGCAGTAAAGGAATTTTTGGAGCGAAAGCTGCGGGAATAGAAATCCGCCCGGAAACTGGAGAAAGCCTTCAAACAAAGAAGACGCAGCCCATTTTCAGTGGGTGCGTCTTCTTTGTTATTCCCCGGCTTTCATTCCACCGTGTGGACGATATAGGTCAAATGGTCGCCGAGCCTTTCAATATTGGACACAAGATTGATAAAGACCCCGCTGCTCTCAGGCTTGCAAACGCCTGCGTTCAGGCGTTCTATGTGCTCGTCTATCAGCCTCTTGCGGAACGCGTCGATCCTGTCCTCCAGCGCGTCCGCTTCCGGCAGCAGCGACACGCTTTTTTCCGAAACGATCCGCTTTGTCAGGTCGTAAAGCTCCTCCACAACATGGACCATATCGCCGATATCCTTCCGAACGGTTTCGGAAAAATCAAAATCATGCTTGATGGAGCTGTTGGCATATTTCGTGAAATTATCGGCTATCTCCGCGATCCTCATCATATCGCTGACATTGCTGTGAATATTGGAAATGCTCTTTTCATCGGAAAGCTGCCCGCTTTGCGCCGAAAGGCGGACAAGGTAGCTCAAAATAGAGTGATACGTTTCATCAGCCGCTTCAATTTCCCGCTGCGCCGCGTCGATCAACTGCCGGTCCTTTGTATCAAAGGACCGATACGCCGTCCGAAAAGCTTCCATTGCCGTGTCCGCCAAAAGGAGCGATTCGTTTTCCAGCTGGTGAATGGCAAGGGAGGGAGACGACAGCATTCGGTCGTCCAGATATGTGGTCTTCTTTTCGGACGCTTTTTCCCGGATGAGAGCTTTTGATATTTTTACAAATGCGCCGCAGAACGGGAGGAAAAGCACGGTGCAGGTCACGTTGAAGAATGTGTGAAACATGGCGATCTGCGTGGCAGGGGAGCTGAACCATTTTTTCAGGGTCAGGTCCATAAAGTCAGGTCTGAGCAGCAGCAGGACAAAGAATATCGCAGAGCCAAAGGCGTTGAACAGCAGGTGGATCAGGCTTGTCCGCTTCGCGTTCGTTCCCGCGGTCAGCGAAGACATCAGCGCCGTGACACAGGAGCCGATGTTCGTTCCGAGAATGATATACAACACCTCGTTCCCGCCTGTTCCTACCGTCAGTCCCGCTACCGACATGGCAATTATGATGGAGGTGGTGGCGGAGCTGGACTGCACCAAAGCCGTCAGGAAAATCCCTGTGAGAAAGAGCAGGAAAGGATTTTTGACAGTCTCAAATATTCCCTGTATCGCTTCGCTGTTTGCCTTCATCGCGTCCGACATCATGGAAAGACCGATAAAGATAAGCCCAAAGCCGGACAGGATCAAACCGGCTTTTTTCAGGCTTTCGCTTTTACACAGCATACTGATCAGTATCCCCACGAATACGCACGCCTGAATATAAGTGGTTATGGGAAAAGCACTGAGGGCGGCGATCTGCGCCGTCACTGTCGTTCCGATATTCGCGCCCATAATCATTGCCGTTGCCTGATAAAGGTTGACGATGCCGACATTCACAAAGCCGACTATCAGCACGGTGGTGACCCCTGAGCTTTGGATCAGCGCGGTGGCGGCAGTGCCTATGGCGGCGTTCGTCAGCCTTTTCTCAGCGGTCCTGCCGAAAATGCTCTTGATTTTTCCCGTGGCAAGCTGTTCGATATTTGCCGTGAGAAGATGCACGCCCACCAAAAACACGCCTGTCCCCGCAAACACCCTGACGAGAAACAGTACCAGCTCGTTCCCATTCATTTTTCTTCCCCTCCTGTTGAGATCATCTGGCTGAACGCTAAAGGATCGCGATAAAATACAGGGCATACCCTGCCAGCATGGCGGTGCCCCGCCAGCGCCCAAGCTTCTTATCCTTCAGGGAGAACAGGATCAGGAGCAGCGCTGCCACTGCCGATACCGCAGTGTCAAAACAAAAGCCCTCCGCAAATGTTACAGGGCGTATCAGGGCGGAAGCCCCCACCACAAACAAAATGTTAAAAATGTTGCTGCCCACGATATTTCCTATCGCAATATCCGATTTTCCCTTTTTCGCTGCCATAACGGACGTCACAAGCTCAGGAAGCGACGTGCCCAGCGCCACAATGGTCAGCCCGATGAACCGCTGGCTCATTCCAAGCCTTTCCGCGATCCCGCAGGCTGCGTCCACCGATATATTACTTCCCGCGACGGTAAGTGTCAATCCAAAAATGCACAGGAAAATAATTTTCCACAGCCTTTTTTCGGAACGGGGCGCTGTTGTTTCCCCGCTGTCACCGTTTCCCTTTTTTGCGGAAAAAAACAAATAAGCAAGGTACAGCCCGAAAAGAAGGAGCTGAAAGATACCGTCCGCAAAACCAATGGTCCCGTCAAGCCCCTGCAGGAGCAGCAGAATGCTGATTCCCCCAAGAAACGGCAGCTCATGCTTTATGGTGCCCGTTTTGACGGAAAGCGGAGCGATCACCGCGGAAATTCCAAGAATGATCAGGATATTCAGTATGTTGCTGCCCACAACATTGCCGATGGTGATTTCCGCATTCCCCTTGATCACGGCGGAAATGCTGACAGCGGCTTCCGGGATACTCGTGCCCATCGCAACCACTGTAAGACCTATTACCAACGGCGGTATCCCCAGCCTTGCCGCAAGGTCGGAAGCCCCGCCGACAAACAGGCCAGCGCCCTTTACCAGCAGGGCGATCCCGCCTGCCAAAAGAAGAACACACACGAAAAATTCCATAAGGATCGACCTCCCAAAAATCCCGGCAAAGCATAAAAATAGAGGCTCTGCCGCTGAATCACAGCAGCAAAGTCTCGCAATTTCATTACAACGCCGGATCACTGGGATCGTACTGACGGCAAAGTAAACATGGAACTTCCCATGCAAGCTACTCCCTTTGTATGGGAAAGTATACCTGCTCCTGACAGATTTGTCAACCTGCCGTTTTGAAAAAATTTCAAACCGGCGGTCCACTCCGCG
The DNA here is from genome assembly GCA_937958185.1 of uncultured Neglectibacter sp. GTDB lineage: Bacteria > Bacillota > Clostridia > Oscillospirales > Acutalibacteraceae > Acutalibacter. The sequence goes on from CALFFN010000034.1 coordinate 15,018, forward strand.
CTTTCCCTGTGCAAAAAGCCTCCGCAGAGATTTCTGCGAAGGCTTTGGGGTGAAACAAATCCTTTCCCGGTCACGCTCCGGCTTACGCCTGGGGCGGCTGGGTCAAAATGCCGGTCAATGCGTCCACTCTGGCTTTCAAGGGCTTTTTGACGGCAATGGCAACAAAGCCGGACAGCCCCATCTCGCCCACATAAACGCCGGGCAGAAGCGCGTATTTGATCCAAGCCTCGATATGTACCTGGCTGTTCTGGAAATTGACCTTCAAAAACTGCGGCGCAGCCAGCAAGCCCACACCCTTTTTCCACACCTCTTCCCCTTTGTAGGTGGTGTAGGTAAAGCCCTCCTGTGTCAAGTAGCTGGTGACCACCTGACGGATCTGGTCGTCCGGACGGTTTGCCGTGAAATCTGTGACAAAGCGGCTCATAAGTAATACCCTCTCTCATTCTGCCGTACAGCGTTCTGCTGCAGCAATTTTATTCAGCCACTACTTTGAAAAAGGTCCGTTTTTTCGCAGAAAAGACACAGGTTCTTTCAAAAACCCGTGCGAAAGGAAAACCGCATTTCCATTCAGACCTTCCTCAAAATGGCTCCCTCGCCGTCATTATATCAAACTCCGATCGCGATTGCAAGAGGCGTCAGCCCAAAAAGCCCTCGATGATTTTTTCCTCAGCTTCCTGCTCGGAAAGACCAAAGGTGCGCAGCTTCAATATCTGCTCCCCGGCGATCTTCCCGATAGCCGCTTCGTGGATCAGCGCCGCGTCACAGTGGTTGGCGGAAAGCTCCGGGGCGGCGTCCACCCTGCCGTGGTCGGCAAGAATGGCGTCGCATTCCGAATGCCCGGTGCAGGGCGCGTTTCCAATGATGCGGGAGCGGTACGCCTGATGGGAATTTCCCCGCGCCACCGAACGGGAGATCAGGTCCGTGGCGGAGTTTTCCCCCTCCATGCGCACCTCAAATTCTGTCTTTGCCTCCTGCTCTCCCTCGGTGAGAATGCGCTCCCGGATCAGCAGCCTGGCGTTATTGAACAGCACAGCGGAGGTCTTGCGGAAGGTCCTGTCCACGCCGCCCAGCTGTATGCTGTCGATCTCCAGCACCGCGCCGCTTTGCAGCTCCGCTTCCGTCACAGGGTCGATGGAGCGGACGCCCTCGCCGCCGGTCCCCACGTGCTTTTCCTGATAGAGGACGTGCGCGCCCTTTTCCAGGAAGAAGCGGTGAATGCCGTTGTGGCGGGCGGGCTCGCCGTGCTCGGTATGGACGCCGCAGCCCGCGATAATTACCACGTCGGCGCCCTCGCCCACATAAAAATCATTGTACACCAGGTCGTCGATATTCCCATGGGTGACACAGGCAGGAATGGACACCGTTTCTCCCTTTGTGCCGGGTAAGATATGGATATCCATGCCGGGCTTATCCTCTTTTGACACGATCAGGATATGCTCGGTAGAACGGCGCTCAGAGCACTGTCCGTTTTCTCGGACACTGTATGCGCCAGTGAAACCGCCTTTCCAGTCGGACACCGCCTGCAGCAGCTTTTCCGTAATACTGTTCATCGGAAGCTCGCCTCCTTTCTCACACAGCCGGGACAGGGCGCCCCGGTTTTCAGCAGATTGGGCAGCAGCTCCGCCGCCGTGCCCTGCTGCTTCAGGCTGCCCTCGGCAATAATGGCGATCTCATCGGCAATCTGCAAAATTCGCTCCTGATGGGAGATAATCAGCAAACCGCCCTGGAAAGTGCCCCGCATTCCCTCAAACACCTGAATAAGGTTCTGGAAGCTCCACAAGTCTATCCCGGCTTCCGGCTCGTCAAAAATGGAAAGCTTTGTGTGCCGCGCCAGCACGGTAGCGATCTCGATCCGCTTGATCTCCCCGCCGGAAAGGGACGCGTCCACCTCTCTGCCCAGATATTCCCTGCCGCAAAGCCCAACCCGGCTCAGCATATCGCAGACCTCTTTTTCGGACAGTGGTTTCCCTGCCGCCAGCTCCAAAAGCTTTTTCACCGTGAAGCCCTTGAACCGCACCGGCTGCTGAAAGGCAAAGCTGATCCCCTGCCGCGCCCGCTCGGTCACATCGAGCCCCGTAATATTATCCCCGTTTAGCAATATTTCGCCGCTGTCCGGCTGCTCCAGACCCGCGATGATTTTCGCCAGCGTGGTTTTCCCACCGCCGTTGGGTCCTGTGATGACCACCAGTCTGCCGTCCGGCACGGTCAGGCTCACGTCCCGCAGTATCTGAGCCCCATTGGGCGCAGTCCAGCTGATATGTTTCAGCTCCAGCATGAAACCGCCTCTTTCCCGATCCTTTATTTTTCCAGCTTTTTTCCCAGTCTGAGCGCGCGGGAAGCATTCAGCACCGCCAAAATCAGTACGCCCACATCGGCAAACACCGCTTCCCACATATTGGAAACCCCAAAAGCGCTGAGAAGCAGCACCAGCGCCTTGACGCCCAGCGCGAACCAGATATTCTGGCGCACGATACGCAGGGTACCTTTGGAGATTTCCATGGCGGCGGCGATCTTCGAGGGCTTGTCGTCCATCAATACGATATCCGCCGCTTCAATGGCGGCATCGGAGCCTAAAGCACCCATAGCAATGCCGATATCCGCCCGGGAAAGCACCGGCGCGTCGTTGATCCCATCGCCTACAAAGAGCAGTTTACCACGGGGCGAGGTTTTCTGCAACAGCTTTTCCACCTGCTCCACCTTATCCGCGGGCAGCAGTTCGGTGTATACCTCGTCCAAGCCCAGCTCCGCCGCAACGGCTTCTCCCACTTCTTTCGCGTCCCCGGTAAGCATGACGGTCTTCTTTACGCCCTGTGCCTTCAGCCCGGAGATAGTCTCTTTTGCGTCGGGCTTTGTCTCATCGGAAATGATAATGTGCCCCAAGTAGCGCTTCTCCACCGCAACGTGGACCACCGTGCCGATCTTTCGGCAGGGGCGGCACACTACGCCGATCTCCGCCATGAGCTTGTCGTTGCCCGCGTAGACGGTTTTCCCGTCCACCACTGCCCGCACCCCTCTGCCGGAAAGCTCCTCTGTCCCGGACACCCGCTGACCGCTCACTTCTTTTCCACAGGCTTCCTTCAGGGAGCGGGAAATGGGGTGGTCGGAATAGCTTTCCGCCAGCGCGGCGGTTTCCAGAAGCTCCTGTTCCGGGCAGCCCTCGGGGTGAATGGCGGTGACCTTGAACACGCCCCGGGTCAGGGTGCCGGTTTTGTCAAACACCACGACCTCCGACTGGGAAAGCAGCTCCAGATAGCTTGCACCTTTGATCAAAATACCGCTGCGAGAAGCGCCGCCGATCCCGCCAAAAAAGCTGAGGGGAACGGACACCACCAGCGCGCAGGGGCAGGACACCACCAGGAAGGTGAGCGCCCGGTTCAGCCAGACCGCCCAGCCGTCCCCCGTGAAAATCGGAGGAAAGACCGCCAGCAGCACCGCGCCGATCACCACCACTGGGGTATAATATCGGGCAAATTTCGTAATGAAATTCTCCGCCCTTGCTTTTTTCGCACTGGAATTTTCCACCAGATCCAGAATTTTGGACACGGTGGACTCGCCAAAGGGCTTCGTCACCCTCACCCGCAGCAGCCCGGTCTGATTGACGCAGCCGCTGATCACCTCGTCCCCGGGGGCGACCTCGCGGGGCAGAGATTCCCCGGTCAGGGCGGAGGTGTTTACCGCGGAAGCTCCCTCCAGCACAACGCCGTCCAGAGGAATACGCTCCCCGGCTTTTATCACGATAACGTCGCCCACTGCCACCTCCTCCGGGTCCACCTGCACCAGCTGCCCGTCCCGCTGGATATTGGCAAAATCCGGGCGAATATCCATCAGCTCGGAAATGGATCTCCGCGATTTTCCCACGGCATAGCTCTGGAACAGCTCGCCCACCTGGTAGAAAAGCATGACAAATACGGCTTCCGGGTATTCCCCTTCGCCGAAAAAGCCGGTGCAGAACGCTCCTACCGTTGCCAGCGCCATCAGAAAATTTTCGTCAAAAATCTGCCCATGGGCAATATTTTTTGCCGCCTTCCACAGCACGTCCCAGCCAATGACGAAATAGGCGGGGAAAAACAGCAAAAACCGCCAGCCGCCGTGATAGGGGATCAGCACAGCCGCCAACAGCAGCACCGCGCTGACCCCGATCCGTGTGAGCATTTTCTTCTGTTTCCTTGTCATGTGACCGCCCCTTATTCATAGAAAGTAGTTCTGCTTTGCAAAGTAAAACTGCTTTACATAATTTTCCAACTGTTCCCTATCACAGTACAATGGTGCAATCAGGCTCTATCTTTTTGCATACCTTGACGACCTGCTTCATCACGTCCTCAAAATGTCCGTCCTCCGCTTCTATCGTCAGCTTTTGGGTCATAAAGCTCACGGCAGCGTCCTGCACGCCGTCGATTTTCTTAATTGCTTCCTCCATCTTGGCGGCGCAGTTAGCGCAGTCAAGGTCTTCCAGTGCAAATTTCTTTTTCATATTTTTCTCCTTTTTTTCAAGATATTACAATCGTTCTTCGCAATATGTTCTATTCTGTGATGTGTTCCATACCCTGCCCCAATATGGTGCACACGGGGCTGGTTCGCAGGCGGACAGCCTTTTGTTTTGGCAGTACATGGTTTATTCTGTAATGTGTTCCATACCCTGACCAAGTATTGTCCTTACATGGCTTGGTCCGCAGGCGGACAGCCTTTCGTTCTTTGTAAAGCTCTTTATTCCGTAATATGTTCCATACCCTGACCAAGTATTGTCCTTACATGGCTGTCCGCCAGGGCGTAAAAGACGGTTTTTCCCTCCCGGCGGTACTTCACCAGCTTGCTTTTCTTCAGCACCTGCAGCTGATGGGAGATCGCCGATTGCGTCATACCCAGCAGCTGGGCAATGTCGCACACGCACATTTCCGCTTCAAAGAGCAGGAACAGTATCTTTACCCGGGTGGAATCCCCGAAAATCTTAAACAGCTCTGCCAAATCGAAAAGGACCTCGTCCTCCGGCATTTCCCGGGTGACCTTCTCCACCACGTCCTGATGGACGCAGAGATAGTCACAATGAGGAACGCCTTTTGCTTCTGCCATGTTACAACATCCTTTCATATGAGCTTCTGTTCATATGATATGTGAAAACTTCCCTTTTGTCAACCCCCTGCTCCAAAAAATTGCAGGGCACAATCAATTTCTTCGCATGGCATTTGCAATTTCGCGTCTCATGTGTGGAATTATCCCTGCCGTTCATTTTGAACGCCTTACCTTTGCTTTCTGCGCAATTTACAAACAACACTTCCATGCTAAATCAAAGGGCGGCTTTTCCTCTACGATCTCGCATTTCTCTTTTTCGAAACTGCTCTCAGCCAATAGTTTTCGGAAAAGGAAAGCCTGCCTATGCAGCAGCATAGGCAGGCTTTCCTTTTCCCGATCTTATTCTTTTTCCTGAGAGGACCTTTGGGCGGCGTAAAAAACATAAATGCAGTAGGCGGCAGCCACTATGATAAGCACCTGCCGGGGAAGCCCCAAATTTGCAAGGAGAATGACCAGAAAGGAAAACAAAATGATTCCCGGCAGAGAAGCCCAAAAGGGAATTGTGCCGGACACTCCGGCTTTTCTCTTCCTGTAATCATCTATGCAGCTTTTTCCCATTACTCCCAGCATGATGATCAGAATGCACCAGCCTAACCAAGGTGCTCCCATAATAGCAATCACTGATGTTTCACCTCAAAACCAGTATAGCACAGGTTAGCAAAAAAAGGAAGAATATGCTTATTCGTTTCCGTTTTTCCATATAAGTACCCCTGACGCAGTGCTTCTGCTCTCCTGCATCAGGGGTATCGTCTGCTTTTAGCGAGGCAGTGCAGTGTGCCGGGGATTTTTTTGTTCCGGAAGCCGGGTTTACAGGGCTTCCTGAATGGGGGAAAAGGCAAAACCCTGCTCAAATTCGGCGGAGAATTTTACCAGAAATTCGCTGATAAGCTCGATACAATCCTCCAGGTCCCGCCAGTTGCCCACTTCAATAGAGCTATGCATGTACCGCAGGGGAATGGACACCAGCGCCATGGGAACGCCCTCGCAGGTCAGGCTGGCGGTGTCTCCGTCCGTGCCGGTGCGCCCGGTGGCGATTTCCCACTGGACATCCATGCCCAGCTCTGCCGCCGTCTGCTTCAACAGGGCGTTCATGGGCTTGTTCACGCCGGAACCCATACACAGCACAGGTCCGCCGCCCAGCTTGACTTCTCCTGTGGCGGCAGGGTCTTCTCCGGGGGCGTCGCTCGCCCAGGTCACGTCCACTGCCAGCGCGCAGGTGGGCTTGATCTTGGAGGAGGCGTAGTACGCGCCGCGCCCGGTGGTCTCCTCGCCCACAGTGGTGGCGGCGTAAATCCCTACAGCCGCGCCCTTTTCGGCGGCACGCTTGGCAGCCTCCAGCACCACGAAAGCGCCGGTACGGTCGTCCAATGCCCGGGCGGTAAAGCAGTCGTTCAAAAGCTCCTTCACCTGAGTGTCCGTGCAGACGGGGTCGCCAACGGAAACCACGTCCCGGGCTTCCTTCTGGGAGCTCGCGCCGATATCCACCAGCAGGTCGGAAGCGTCGATGGATTCCTTTTTCAGTAAATCGGAATTGGCGACGATCACGCCGCTCACCATACTGCCATCGTGCCAAATCTGCACCTGGCTGCCCAGATACAGCTTGCAGCGCACGCCGCCCGCCTTTGCCAGATGCAGCCTGCCTTCGCCGTCAATATGAGTGACCACGAAGCCGATCTCGTCCGCGTGACCGCAGAGCAGCACCCTGCATTCCGCCTGAGGGTTCACAACGGAAATAGCGTTGCCCACCGGGTCGGTAAGCTGCCGCTGAGCAAACTGTCTGCCAAATTCCAGCGCCTTTTGCTGCAATTTCTCCTCATGCCCGCTGACAGAGGGAGTTTCCAGCAAATCCTTCAAAAATTTCCGATCCATTTGATCTCCTCCCACAAATATGTTTTTTGAAATCTCCCAGAGCTGTCAAAAACCGCTCTCCGAAAGGTTTTGCAAGCAAAATCTTCCTGAAGAATTGCTTCGCAATTCTTCTCCTATTTGAAACGCGAGTTCGAGCCTGTCGTCCAAAAG
>CALFFN010000035.1 GCA_937958185.1 uncultured Neglectibacter sp.
CCCCCCCCCCCCCCCCCCCCCCCCCTTTTTTTTTTCAAGCAGAAGACGGCATACGAGATCTGCGTATGTGACTGGAGGTTCTGACGTGTGCTCTTCCGATCTCCGCGGGATCATCAGTGATCTTTCCCAGCAAAAGCTCGTTTTGCTGTCGACGCATATTGTATCGGATCTCGAAGAAGTCGCAAACGAAATCATTCTGCTCCGGAAAGGTGTTGTCCTCGAAATGCAAAAGCCTGCTTCGCTGCTGGAGCAGCTGAACGGGCAAGTTTGGCTCGTTACAGTTCCCGCTGCGGACGAAGCGGCACTCACAAAGCAATATACCTGCAGCAATGTCATGCACACAGACGGAAAAAGTGTGATCCGTCTGCTCAGCAAAAGCGCCCCTCGACCCGACGCAGTACCAACAGCACCCAATATGGAGGATATGTATCTATATTATTTCGGTAGATGATCGTCCGGATGATTCTGGCTGGATCTCGGATGCAGTAAAGTGCAGACTTTTTAGAAGGCAGCTTGCAAGTTTTTAGACCTGCAAGCTGCCTTTCTCCGTAAACTCAGAGCCGATTTTGCTGCCGCAAAACCTCTGGGAACAAAATTTGAGCGGTTGTTCGCAGCACCTCTCAGCAACTCATTTCGCGCATCTGCTGGTACGAAACCATTCAGTACAGAAAAATTACTGGCTCATTTTCGTGCCGTTCTCCACAACCACCGACAGAGAGTGAAAAATAAGAATACAGCCAGTGGAAACTGTCAGCCTCAGGATTTGTTGCAGATTTCTTTCTTTGACGAACATAATCTGATTCTACATATTTCTCCAGTTCCCCTCCAATAAACAGCAAAAAAGATCAACCTCTCGTTTCTTTAGGAAACGAGAGGTCATCTTAGCGTTTGTTACCTCTGCACACCGAATCCGTCAGCCAACAGTAGTAAGTTTGAATTAGATCCTTATCATTGTTAAATCAAGGGTTAACGGCTATCTCTTAGTACATACCGCCCACGAGTATCTCGGTACCGGAATGTTTGTGATTTTCGTTTCCCATCATATTTTGAATGCTGCGTGGTGGAAGCATCTGCTTCGCGGAAGGTACACACCTCTCCGTATTTTCGGAACAGCGGTCAATTTAGCCCTTGCGACCATAATGCTGGTACTGCCGATCAGCGGCATGTTCCTAAGCAGGCTTTCTCGACTCACACTGTTGACAACAACGTGATAAAGGGCTTGGGATACTCCCCAAATCGTCGCGTGTCCGGACAACGGCTGTGCTTGCTGTTCTCTCAAATCCCAATATCCGCAGATCGTGATGTCCCCGCTTTTTCGAAAGCGGGGACATTTTTTCTTCTCTGATACTTAAAAAACGGCAGAGAAATGTCCGTTGTATAGTAGAGGGTTTTTTGAAAATATCGCGCAACTTATTCCGGACAAAAGGCGAAGACATGTCCGTGTGTTATATAGAAGGACAATTTTTCGCGCCACCCCCATTTGCAGAAATTTTGTCCGTTGTAAAGTGAGATGGAACCACCTGCGAGACAAAACCGTGACAGACCGCATCATTTTGTCCGTTGGAAAGTAGAAAGGTCAATTTGGAGCAGAACGCAGAGCTTGCTTCGCCGTCCTTAAAACTTTTTCGAGAAATCTGGGACAAAACTGGTCTCCGATTCACTTAGCTAAGTAGAGGGGGCATCATGGACAAGAGAAGTTTTTTGAAAAAGGGTGCCAAGCTTTTGAGGAAAAATGTCCGTTGTAAAGTGAAAGGAGTGTTTCAATATGCCGGACCGCACACGACCCATCCGCAAGGAAATCTGCCTCAATGAGCAGGAACTGAATCTCATTCAGCACAAGATGCGCCAGTTGGGGACACACAACTTCGGGGCTTACGCCCGCAAGATGCTGATCGACGGGTACATTATCAAAGTGGACTTTGACCACAACGGGATTTTCCATGTGTGGGTTTTCCGTCACCGGTTTTCCGGACGGTGGACAAGCTGACGCTCTTGGGCGTTCCGCAACCGGATTTCAGGACGACGGTTTCCGTGACGCTCATCGGGGCTGGATTTCATCCTCTAACTAATAAGAAATAAATCAAGATACAAGAGAATCAATCTATCAATCCAATCAACACAAAAATGGATGGATTGATGGATGGGACAGGAGGTCAGATGAAAACTTTTTGTAAGCTCACGACGCAGAGCCCGGCGGCGTCCTATGTACCGCTCCCGAGGTTTCTTCTCCAAGACGAAGCCCTGCGGGACATCAGCAACGACGCCAAGGTGCTCTATGCGCTGCTGCTGGACAGGGCAAGCATTTCCCGGCAAAACGGCTACGTCGAGCCGGACGGCACGATCCGGCTGTACTTCACCTTGGAGCAGGCACAGACGAAACTCCACCGCAGCCGCCAGAGCGCCACGCGGATCTTCCGGGAGCTGGAGTATAGCGGCCTGATTATCCGGCGCAAGCAGGGCTTGGGCAAGCCCGCCCTCATTACGCTGAACTATCCGGCGGACGCAAAGCTCATCGCAAAGGAGGGTGAAGATGCACAAGCTTGACCCCATTGAACGCCTGCCGGACGGCTCGCTCTTTCGCGTGACGCCGGGGCAGCTCCGCAGCGTGCGCGGCCTCACAAAGCGCTGCTGCAACTTTTCAGGCGGCGACTGCCTGCTGCTGGACGGCGTTTGTCCGCAGCACATCTCTCGAAGCCTGCTTTGCCGGTGGTTTCGCCGCGCCGTGCTACCCCAGCAGCCGAAGCTGGAACAGACCATCCTCAGCCCGAAGAAACTTCGCCGCTGCGAAGTCTGCGGCACGGGCATCCTCGCCCGCTCCGGGAGGGCAAAATATTGCCCGACCTGCGCCAAGAACATTCACCGTCAGCAGAAGGCAAAATCCGCCCGCAAACGGCGGTCGGGCGTAGACAATTCGGTGGCGAAAAGCCTTTGAATGCCAAGCCTTACCGCACCGCAGAAGGTAGGAAGCAATACGATTTCCCTCGCAGCCGCGAAATTGCGTTCTATTTGTCTACATAAGCACCACGAAAGGAGACATTTCCATGGACAACATTCTCACCGTCCCCATCCACCTCAAAATGACGCTGACCGCCAGAGAGGCGGCAGAATACAGCAATATCGGCATCAACAAGATCGACAGTATGCTCCGCAGCCCCAACTGCCCTTTCGTTTTGTTCGTCGGGACGAAAAAGCTGGTAAAGCGCCGGGAGTTTGAAGAGTACATCAGTCAAAAGCTGGTGATCTGACGGCAAAAGATAATTTGTAAAAACAGCTTGAGAGAAAAGAACCTATCTGCTATAATTATGTTGTTGCAGTAGGCTCTTTTCTCTCTGCGGGAAAGGAGTATACAATGGGCAAAAACTTAAAAGGCAAAGAATGCGGTAAGGGTATCTACCAAAGAAAGGACGGATTATATCACGCACGTTTTGTAGACAAAGCAGGAAAACGACATGAGAAATATTTCCAGACAATTCCCGAGGCGCGTAACTGGATCGAGCAGGCGAAATATGCCGACAAGCACGAAGATATGTTTTGTCCCTCGGACACGACGGTTGACACATGGTTTTCATTTTGGATCGAGAACATTGTGGGCGATTTAGCACCGAATACCCTGCGAAATTATCGGGAGCGATATAAGCAGAATATCCAGCCCATCATCGGCAAAATGCTCCTTTCCGATGTGAAGCCCATGCACTGCAAAAAAGTGCTGCTTTCCATGGATGCGGATTATGCAGGGTCTACCATCCGGCAGACCTATATCACGATGGGAACCTTGTTCAAGGCTGCGAAGATGAACGATCTGATTTACAAGCACCCGATGGACGGCGTTCGCTACACAAAGCCGGTCCGAGCGCCGGACGACATTCACTTTTTGACGCGTGATGAGCAAATCAGATTTCTTGAAGTTGCGAAACGTTCCCACAACTACAATCAGTACGCGCTGATCCTTGAAACTGGCTTGCGTACCGGCGAGATGATCGGACTGACGTGGGATGCGATAGATTTTCAGAATCGGACGCTGACGGTCAATAAAACCTTGGAGTATCGTCACAAGCAGCATTTTTGGCGTGCCGGACCTCCGAAGACGCAGCAGAGCTATCGCACCATCCCGCTGACAGATCGGGCCTATGAAATTCTGAAAGAAATCAAGGATAAGCGCCCTTGGCAAAAGGAATCTCCGCTGCTCTCACAAACACTGGAGTATATTGACCGGCGAACGGGTGCAAGTTCCCAACTGGTCATGCGCGATCTTGTCTTTATCAACTGGCGTACCGGGGAACCGGCAAAGAACAGTTCCTATGATACCCACCTTTATAAGCTATGCGACGAAGCAGGAATTGAAAAATTCTGTATGCACGCTTTACGCCATACCTACGCCACAAGAGCGATTGAATGCGGCGTGCAGCCCAAGGTTCTTCAAAAGCTGCTTGGTCACGCAAGTATAAAAACAACGATGGACAGATACGTCCATGTCACATCCGAATCTTTGGATCAAGCTGTGCGGCAATTCGAATCAGGCAGGGTTTCCTAACATATAAGTCCATGCGAAAATGGCGTAAAAATGGCGTAAGCCAAGCGCGCCGGATTCCGGAAGCCCTTGAAAATCAAGACTTTTTAAGGAGATAGAAAGCATTATGAAATTAGGAATCGTAGGACTGCCCAACGTGGGCAAATCGACCCTTTTTAACGCAATAACCAACGCCGGCGCCGAGAGCGCAAACTACCCCTTCTGCACGATAGAGCCGAATGTCGGCATGGTCATGGTTCCTGATGAGCGCCTTGATTTTCTGGCGTCTATATACGAGCCGAAGAAGTACACGCCTGCCGTAATTGAGTTTGTCGATATCGCGGAGATCGGAAGAGCACACGTCAGAACTCCAGTCACATACGCAGATCTCG
>CALFFN010000036.1 GCA_937958185.1 uncultured Neglectibacter sp.
GCCCCTTCAGGGGCGAAGTCCGTAATTGCCCCTTCTAGGGGATGTGCAAACCACCAGTTCTACTGGTGGTTTTGATTGGACGAACCAGATTTGAAAATCTATTTGGATTTTTGTCCGGCGTTTATGGTCACAACGAACAAGTGCTCCAGATCAGGCGGCAAAGACGCCTGAAAATTTCAAAAGGCATTTTTTGTGAATGGAATCCGCGTTTGGAATCGTATTAGGAATAGTTCGGTTGAATACTATCGAAAGAGGCGGATTTTTAATGGTAATCAGTCAGGTAATGGCATGGATTTCTCTTTTTTTCTGTGCTGTAACGGTAATTTGCATTGTAATAGGACTGGGGAAATGTTCTCGATCTGACCATTTTCCCCGCAGATTTTTCATTCCGCTGGGACTGCTGTTGCTGACGGCAGGAGCGCACGGAGTCCTTGCCGGGAATCCCGCCGACGCGACCCTGGAAACAGCGGAGCCTGCAGCTGTGCTTTTTACTTTCAACTGGGGGACGATCAGCTTCCTTTTCCTTCTTTTGCTGGGCGCGGTTTGCCTTTTGTGCAATCAGATACCAAAGGGAAGAAAACTGATTTTCGGAGGGGGCTTGGCTTTAGTATCGGTCTTTCTGTGTCTTCACCTGGCGCAGGTAGGGCTCCATCTGCCGGAAAGGTTTTTTGAAACGACCGCCCCGGAGGAGTCCCCGTCATCTACATTGAGTTCAGAGAGTCTCCTTTCCAGCAGCGGGGAGGAAGAAAAGCTATCTTCCTCTTCCTACATAGCTATTCCTGAGAAGGAGGACGCGTCTTCTTTGGCAAAAAGCGAGGCAGAAACACAAAGCTCCGAGATATTGCCAGGCACGCCTGTGGAACAGGGAATGAAGGACGGGGTATATGAAGGCAGCGGAGAAGGAAGGAATGGAGCTATTTCCGTGCGTGTTACCGTGGCAGAAGGGCGGATCACGGCAGTAGAGGTTATCGATCAAAACGAAACGCCGCGATTCTTCTCTCAGGCGGAATCTATTATCAGTTCCATTCTATCTTCTCAGACTCCAGAGGTTGAGGTAGTCGCCGGGGCAACTTTATCCTCAGAAGGGATCAAAGCCGCCGTGGCAGATGCGCTGAAGGACGCGTAAATATCAGGCTTCACAAAACAAGGCAGTGCCTAACGCCCTTGAGACAATAGACCAAGGGGGCGGCACTGCTTTTTTGCGGCGTTCCCTGCCAAAGACATAGAGATGCAGGAAAGGCTTAATCCTGATGGGGCGGCAGGGGCGGCTCGTGTTTCACGATTTCCGGCTTGCCCACGTATTCCATATGGGGATAGATGATCTCCAAAAATTCGTCGGGGAAATAAGTGTCAAAGAAGGTCTGCACCGCGTTGGTGGCAGGGATATCGTTGATCCTTTCGGACTGCCGGTAGACCGCCCCGGCGGAAAGCGCCATGTCGACCGCCATAAAAATGGAAACGCCGACGGTCAGCGGCTTGCCCACCTTTTTCGGTATCTTTTGAATGGAGCGGGACAGCACGGGGTACAGGTCCTTTACCCAGATCAGCCCCAGAATGCCCCAGAAGAAGGAATAGAGCAGGTTGGTCCTGCCGCTGATATTCAAAGGGGAATCGCTGTATTCCCAGGAGACCGTGCCGAACACCGCCTGCTGGAAAAAGCTGCACAGATACTCAAAGCCGCCGCCGATCACCATGCTGGCAATGAAGATCAGGGAATCCTTCTGGTTGTACATTTTGTACAGCAGCAGCGTAATGGCTACCGCCCCAAAGCCATACACCAGAATGAAGGGTCCGGCCACTACGCTGACCCGCACCTCGAAGTGATGGGAAACGATCAGGGCGTAGATAGTCTCCAGAACAAAGCCCACCACGTTGCCCAGCATGAAGATCCAGAACAGCTTGGAGTAGCACAGCCCAAAGGCAAAGGGCGCTTCCGCCCCCTCCGGCAGCTTTTCCTCATAGGCGGCAATAGCGGATTCGTTTCGGCGGCGCAGCGCTTCCGAGGAGCGGCGGCGAATGACGTTCACGTTCTGCCGAAGCTCCTCCAGCTGCTCGTTATGCTTTAAGGAGCGCAGGTCCGGGAACGCCTTGAGCAGACGGCGGTGAAGGGGATTTGCACGGAGGTTTTCCTCGTACTTTGCCTTGAGGCGGGCAGCTTCCTTCTGCCAGTCCTTTTCCAGCACCAGCTTCTTTTCGTCCAGCGCCTGCTTTGTCCCTTCCAAAATAGTGGCTCCGGCGTACAGGCTTTCTCCCAGCTTATCCGACCCCGCTTTCAGCTTGCTGGAAACGTACTCCAGATTTTTCAGCTTCCTGTTCAGACCGATGATGGATACCACGGTGACGGCAAAGTCCGCCAGCGCAAGGCTCAGAAGGACGGTCAAAATGACCCAGCCCACTGTACGGGGGATCAGGGAAACCAGATAGCGGGAGAAAGGCATTACAAAGCCCACCACCGCCGTCCCGGCAAATGCCCAGAGAATGGAGAATTTCAGGCAGATGTAACCGTTCAGGTTGTGGGGCTCGTTGGAATAGTCCCACCATTTCTGGTGGAAGACCTTTTCCAGCAGGAAGCCTGCGACCCATTCCAGCGCCGAGCCCACTACCATGCTGCCCACAAGCAGTACGGGAATGCTGTGGCTCACCGGGCGCAGGCAGAAATCGATCAGCACCACGCCGAAGCCGTAAATGGGGCACAGGGGACCATTCAGAAAGCCCCGGTTGACAAAGCGTTTTTCCACAAAAGCGGCGAAGACCACCTCGCTGCACCAGCCGAGAAACGCGTAAATAAAGAAACACCACAAATAAGTATACATGAACCCATTTTGCCGGAAGACCCGGCTCCCCTTCCTCTTACCAGAACTTACCGCCCTCGTGTAAGAAATATGATATCAAAGTGCATTGTAGCAAATAAAAAGCGGTGTGTAAAGCGGTTTTCAGAATTTCCGCAGGACCTCCGGCAGAGCTGCCAGCAGGTCCGTAGGCAGCATGGAACGCTGCCCCAGCCGCCGGGCGCACAGGTCGCCTGCAAGCCCGTGGAGGTAGACGCCTGTCACCGCGGCCTCAAAGGGGAGAATCCCCTGTGCCGCCAAAGAAGCGATCATGCCCGCCAGCACATCGCCGCTGCCGCCTTTTGCCATGCCCGCGTTCCCCGTGGGGTTCACGGCGCATCTGCCGTCCGGGGAAGCGATGACCGTTGCCGCGCCCTTCAGCGCCACCACCGCCCCGGTCTCCCGGGCTTTCTCCCGGGCGGCGCCCAGCCTGTCCGCCTGGATCTCAGGAACGGCGTCGCCGCAGAGCCGCGCCATTTCGCCCGGGTGAGGGGTCAAGATCAGCGGCGCTTCCACGTCTTCCAGAATACCCGGACGGCGGGCGGCAAAGTTCAGGGCATCTGCGTCTGCCACCAGCGGTACGGTGCAGTGGGAAAAGATGATCGGACACACCAGCTCCGCCCGTTCTCCCAGCCCACACCCCACAAGGCAGGCGGAAGCCCCCTCGATCGCACGGTTCAGGCGCTCCGTGCTTTCCGCTCGGCGGTTCTCCCAGTCCAAAACGGTGAATACTGCTTCCGGCACCGCCTGGGCAAGAATGGGGTACAGGCTCTTTTCCACGGCAATGTGCAATAGCCCCACGCCGCAGCGCAAAGCGGCTTTTGCCGCCATGATACATGCCCCTGCCATGCCGTAGCTGCCGCAGACCAGCAGCAGCCTGCCCAGTGCCCCCTTGTTGCTTTGGGGGTCAAGGGGGCGGAGCTGGGCGCGGGGGAAATCGTCGTCCGTCTCGAAAAAGCGGGTCTCCGCCGCTTCCAGCAGCACCGGGGAGACCCCCACCTGCCGGATCACGGTCTCTCCGCAGTATTCCCTGGCGGGATAGGAGCAGTTGGCAGGCTTTTTCCCGGTAAAGGTCACGGTCACGTCCGCCCGGAAAGCGCCCGCCGCCACCTGCCCGGTATCACACATCGCTCCGCTGGGCAGGTCGGCGGAAATGCGCAGGCAGTCCCGGCGGTTCGCCGCTTCCAGAAGGTCCAGCCCGTCCCCGGAAAATTCTCCCCGGAAGCTAAACCCGAATACGCAGTCCAGGATCACGTCCGCTTTTTCCAGCGCCGACAGCGCTTCCTCCCGGTTTTCCTGCACGGAAAGCACTGCCACATTCTCCGGCATGGCGCGAAAGGCAGCGGCGGCAAGAGGTGTTTTCGGCTCCCCCTGCAGCAACAGCACGGTGCAGCGGAACCCCCGCTCCGACAGGTGGCGGGCGCAGACAAAGCCGTCCCCGCCGTTATTGCCCCTGCCGCAGAGCAGGACCGCGCGCTTCCCGGCGGCGGGGCGGCAGCGGCTTTCCGTTTCCTGCGCCAGCGCTGCGCCGGCGTTCTCCATCAGCGTTTGCAGCGGCGTGCCGGAGCGCTCCGCCATGCCTTCCAGCCGCTGCATTTCTTCCCTGCAAAACAGTTTCACAGCGATGTTCCCTCCCTCTTTTTGAGACAAAGGTCAAAAATTTTTTCAGCCTTTTTCCCCGGCAGCCTTGACAAGATAAAATCTTCCTAGTAGAATAATACCAGCAAATAGTCTTCGGGGCAAGGTGAAATTCCTGACCGGCAGTGAAAGTCTGCGAGCGGCGGTGCTTCCGCCGTTGAATCGGTGCAATTCCGATACCGACGGTACAGTCCGGATGGAAGAAGATGAAACAGGGCGATCCGCGTAGTTTTGCGGGTCCCCGGCTTCGTTCCCGGAGGGCGTCTGGCGCCTCCGGCTTTTTGTTTTCCCGAACCTTTTGCAGCAGAATAAAATTTTCCAAAGGGAAAGGAAATGATGTGATGCAAAAGAAATTCAACGCAAGAAAGCTGGCTGTGACGGCCGTCATGGGAGCGGTGGCGGCGGTGCTGATGTTTTTAAGCTTCAGCGTACCTGTGATCCCCTCCTTCATCAAGCTGGATTTTTCCGAGCTGCCCGCGTTGATCGCGGCGTTCAGCATGGGACCTCTTTCCGGCGCGGCGGTGTGCTTTGTGAAGAACCTGGTGAACGTGCTGTTTACCAGCACCGCCGGGGCAGGGGAGCTGTGCAACTTCCTGATGGGCGTCACCTTCGTGGTGCCCGCGGGTCTGATCTACAAGAAGCAGAAGAACCTGAAGGGCGCTGTGATAGGTTCCCTGGTGGGCGCGGCGGTGATGGCTGTGTGCAGCCTGCCCATCAATTATTTCATCAGCTATCCCGCCTATTCCCTGTTCTACGGGCTGACCACGGACATCATTCTGGGAATGTACCGGGCGATAAACCCCAATGTGGGGAGCCTGTTTGACGCGCTGCTGTGGTTCAACGCGCCCTTCACCTTTGTCAAGGGGCTGTGCGATGTGGTCCTGACGTTCCTTGTCTACAAGCGCCTGTCCCCCGTCATCAAAAAGCTGGCGAATATCTGAGCCGGAAAGACTTCCGGCAGCGCTCAAAAAAACTGCTTGACATTTCGGGCGGGGCATTGTATAATCTTTCACGGTAAAACAAAGCGGAGAAAGTTCCGGGCTTCAAAATGCTTTAGGTTTTGAGAAGAAAGCCTAAGGCTGCACAGTCTCAGGCTTTCTTTCACCCGTGCGGTTCTGTCCGGCACAGGTCAATATCGAAACGGAAAGTATGCGGCTTCGGCAGGGCGTTTATGGCGTTCTGGGCGGGGTGCGGTGCTTTCGGTTGCGGGATTGATTGCGGACAGGATTTCCTGTCCGCTTTTTTGCGGCGTTTTTCGGGTACGCTTTGAAACACAGTTTGAGGAATCTTGATGGAGGTGCTTACCAATCGGCAACAAAGAACTGCAAATCAACGAACAAATCCGTGACAAAGAGCTTCGCGTAGTGGACACCGACGGCTCCCAGCTGGGCATCATGCCCCTGAAGCAGGCGTTGGAGCTGGCGGAGCAGCGGAATCTCGATCTGGTGAAGATCGCGCCCCAGGCAAAGCCGCCGGTGTGTAAGATCATCGACTACGGCAAGTTCCGGTTCGAGCAATCGAAGAGGGAAAAGGAGCAGCGGAAGAACCAGAGAGTCGTTGAAATCAAGGAAGTACGTCTTTCTCTCAACATCGACACCCATGATTTTGAGACAAAGAGAAACCATGCTGCCCGCTTTATTTCCGAAGGGAATAAGGTAAAGGCTTCCATCCGTTTCCGCGGAAGGGAAATGGGGCACCCCGAATTGGGACAGGAGATCATGCAGCGGTTCGCCGACGCGATGTCCGAAGTCGCCAATGTGGAGAAAGCCCCTAAGCTGGAGGGCAGGACAATGCTGATGTTCCTTGCACCCAAGCCCGTCAAATAATGTAAAATTTTTAAGGAGGACTGTAAAATGCCGAAGCTTAAAACACACAGCGGCGCCAAGAAGCGCTTCAAGTTGTCCAAGAATGGAAAAGTGATCCGTGGTCATGCCTATATGAGCCATCTGTGCAACGGTCACGGCAAGACCCCCAAGACCAAGCGTCACGCCCGGGGCACTGTGGTGGCGGATAAGACCAACACCGCCGCCGTCAAGCGGATGCTGCCCTATAAATAAACCGTAAGGGACGTTTCAAAATTTCATTTTTCGACAATCAGAAAGGATTGAGTATACATGGCCAGAGTTAAGGGCGCTATGATGACGCGCAAAAGAAGAAAGAAAGTATTGAAGCTTGCCAAGGGCTATTGGGGTTCCAAGAGCCGCCATTTCAAAATGGCGAAACAGGCTGTTATGAAGTCCGGCAACTATGCCTATATCGGCCGCAAGCAGCGCAAGCGGGACTTCCGCCGCCTGTGGATCACCAGGATTTCCGCAGCCTGCCGCATGAACGACATCAATTATTCCACCTTTATGAACGGTTTGAAGAAAGCCGGCGTGACCCTGAACCGGAAAATGCTTTCCGAAATCGCCATCGCCGACCCTGCCGGTTTCACCGCATTGGTGGAAAAGGCAAAGGCAGCCCTCTAATAAGCTGTTATTGCGCCTGAGGCATTCCGCCTTGGGCGTTTCCGTTTTTTTGGATTTTCCCGGGAAGGAGTGAGAAGCGCATGGCGGGAAACCGTATTACCAGCCGGCAGAACCCTGTTATTCGCCGGGCGGCGGCGCTGTCCCGCAGCGGGGAGGAGCGCCGGGCGCAGGGGAAATTTCTCTGCGAGGGCGCCCGCCTGTGCCGGGACGCCGTACTGTCGGGGCTTTCGGTGGAGACCTGCTTTTACACCGCTCCGGCGGCGCAAAAATACGGGGATTATCTTGCCCCGCTTCTCACCGCCTGCGGGGAAAGCTATGAGATCGAGGACCACGTGGCGGCGCTGCTGTCCTCTACCAAAGCCCCGCAGGGGGTGTTCTGCGTCTGCCAGGTTCCCGATACGCTGGGACAGGCTTTTTCCAAAGCCGAGCCGACCCTGCCCAGCCTGCTGGTATTGGAAAATTTGCAGGACCCCGGCAATCTGGGCACGGTGCTGCGCACAGCGGAAGCACTGGGCGTGGAAGAGGTCGTCCTGCTGGGCGAGTGCTGTGACCCGTTGTCTCCCAAAGTGCTGCGGGCGTCCATGGGCGCGGTGTTCCGGGTCGGATTATGCCTGGAAAGAGAGCCTGAAAAATTATGTAAACTGCTAAAGGATCACAGCTATACTCTCCATGCCGCTGTGCCGGACCGGGGAGCGGTGCAGATCACCGCGGTGGATTTTACCGCCGGGAAGCATGCCGTGTTCATCGGCAATGAAGGCAACGGGCTGACGGAGGGAACCATCGCCCTCTGCCACGACAGCGTGACGATCCCCATGGGGGGCAGGGCGGAGTCGCTGAACGCGTCTGCCGCCGCCACTATTTTGCTGTGGGAAATGCGGCGGGGTATGCCGCGGAAGGGAGAGCGCCATGGATAATCGTGCCTATTGGATCTGGATACAGCAGGCGTTCCTGCCCGGCAGCCGAAAGCCCATGAAGATATTCTCCCAGTACAGGGGCGGGGTGTGGGAATTTTGCGAGGGCGGAGCCAAGCTGTGGAACACCCGGCGGGACCTGACCGACCGGGAAACGGCGGCGCTGCGGGATTTCAGCCTTTCCCAGGCGGAAGCAAGGCTGGAATACGCGGAGAAGGTGGGCTGGCAGGTGCTGACGCCGGAGTGTGAGAAATATCCCGAGCTGCTGAGGAATATTTCTGATCCTCCTGCGGTACTGTATCTAAAGGGTACCATGCCCGATCTGGACCAAACTCTGTCCATCGGCGTTGCCGGGGCAAGGAAAGCCACGGAAGCTTCTCTGGACGCCGCCAGAAAATTTGGTTACCAGCTGGCTGCCGGAAACGCCTGTGTGGTATCCGGCGGGGCAAAGGGCGTGGATTCCGCAGCCCTCACCGGGGCGATGGGCATTCCCGGCTCCAAGCTGATCAGCGTGCTTCCCGTTTCGCTGGACAGCAGCTATGTGATGGAAAACGCCAGATTGCGCAAAATGATCTGCGCCCATGGAGGTGCCCTGCTGACGGAGTATTTTTCTCTCAGCCGCCCGGAGCTTGGCACCTTTCAGGTGAGGAACCGCCTGATCACAGGCTTGAGCCGGGGTGTGCTGCTGATCCAGGCGGCGCGGAAAAGCGGCACCATGATCTATGCGTCCCACGCGCTGGACCAGAACCGGGACGTGTTCGTTTATCCCGGACCGGCAGGAGCGGAGGAATTTTCCGGCAGCCGGGCGCTGCTGGAGGACGGCGCCAGAGCCGTGACCTGTGGCGAAGATATCCTGGCGGACTACAGTGGGAATTTTGACGCGTCGTCTTTCCCGCCTATCTACGACCTGTTTGAAGACCTGCCCCTGCCCGCCCAGGAAAAGGGCGAGCCTGTTCCCGCGCTGGCGGACGCGGCGGCGCAGCTTTCGCCCCAGGCAAAGCAGGTCTTGGACGCTTTGGGGCATGAGCCGCTGTCCGTGGCTCAGCTGGAGGAAAAGACAGGGCTGCCCGCCTCTGCCCTGCTGGGAGTGCTGACCGAACTGGAGCTGGACGGCTTTGCCGAATCTCTCCCCGGCAAGCGCTACACCAGAGGTTTCTAAAAATAATTCCGGGAAAGAATTATAATTTCTGCGAAGTATTGTAAGATTAACCCGTTTCCGGTTTTTTCCCAACCGGGGACAAAGCAAGCTTCGCAAAGAGAAAGGAAGGCTTTGAAAATGTCAAAACTAGTGATCGTGGAATCACCTTCCAAAGCAAAAACCATTCAAAAATATTTGGGGAACGGTTACGAAGTCATCGCTTCCATGGGTCATGTGAGGGATCTTCCCAAAGCACGGCTCAGCGTGGACGTAAAGGATAATTTTACGCCGAAATACAGCGTGGTCAAGGGAAAGGAAAAGCTGGTCAAGGAGCTGAAGGAAGCGGCTGCCAATTCAGACGGCGTACTGCTTGCCACCGACCCTGACCGCGAGGGGGAAGCCATTTCCTGGCACCTGGCATACCTGCTGGGGCTGGACGAAAACGCGCAGGACAGAGTGACCTTTAACGAGATCACCCGCACCGGCGTGGAGGAAGGCATGGCGCACCCCAGAGCCATTGATCTGGACCTGGTCAACGCCCAGCAGGCGCGGCGTATCCTGGACCGCCTGGTGGGGTACACCTTAAGCCCTTTCCTTGCAAAGACCATTCGCCGGGGCTTATCCGCGGGACGTGTGCAGTCTGTGGCGGTCCGCATGGTGGTGGACAGGGAAGAGGAGATCAGAAGCTTTGTGCCCGAGGAATATTGGAGCATTGACGCCAAGCTCACCGCGCCGCCGTCCAAGGCTGTGTTTGCGGCTGCCTTTTACGGCGACGAAAACGGGGAGATCAAGATTTCCTCCCAGAAGGAATCCGATCAGCTTTTTGCAGAGCTGGAGCAGGAAGAATTCCTGGTCGGTTCCGTGAAAAAAGGAAAAAAGAACCGTTCGCCCGCCCCGCCCTTCATCACTTCCACCCTGCAGCAGGAGGCTTCCCGGAAGCTGGGCTTCCAGGCGCGGCGCACGATGAAAGCCGCCCAGGAGCTGTACGAGGGCGTAGAGGTGCGCGGGCAGGGCTCTATGGGTCTTATCACTTACATGAGGACCGACTCTCTGCGTATTTCCGAGGACGCGATCAAGGACGCCGCCGCCTACATCAAGGAGCGATGGGGAGAGAAATATCTGCCCAGCCAGCCCCGGCATTTTAAGTCCCGCGCCAATGCGCAGGACGGGCACGAAGCCATTCGCCCCGCCTCTGTTGCCATCACTCCCGACATGGTGAAGGATTCCCTGACCGGGGACCAGTACAAGCTGTATAAGCTTATTTGGGAGCGCTTTATCGCCTGCCAGATGGCAAACTGCGTGCTGAATACCACCCAGGCGACCATTACCGCCGGAAAGTATATCTTTAAGGCTTCCGGCTTCAATGTGGCGTTCGAGGGCTTTACCGCCCTGTATGAGGAAAGTAAGGACGAGGAGGAAAAGGCGGGGAAAGACCTGCCCGTCCTGAAGGAGGGCATGGCGCTGAAGGTCAAGGACCTGAAAGGCAACCAGCACTTCACCCAGCCGCCGCCACGGTACACCGAGGCTTCCCTTATCAAGACGCTGGAGGAAAACGGCATCGGTCGCCCCTCCACCTATGCCGCCACCATCTCCACCATCACCGGCAGGGAATACGTGGCGCGGGAGGGAAAAGCCTTCAAGCCCACCGAGCTGGGCGAGGTCATCACCAAGCTGATGAAGGAGCGCTTTCCCGATATCGTCAACGTGAAATTCACCGCCAAGGTGGAAGACGAGCTGGACGCCGTGCAGCGGGGCGACGAGGAATGGGTGGACACCCTGAGCCGCTTCTACGAGGGCTTTGACAAAAGCGTCCAGAAAGCCAAGAAGGAAATGGACGGCGTGAAGATACACCTGAAAGAGGACGAGACCGACGAGGTCTGCGAGAAATGCGGCAGACCCATGGTCATCAAGGTGGGCAGATACGGCAAGTTCATGGCGTGCTCCGGCTACCCGGAATGCAAGAACGTGAAGAAGATCATCAACGACACCGGCGCGGAATGTCCCAAGTGCGGCGGGAAGATCATTCAGAGAAAATCCAAGCGCGGCAGGGTGTTCTACGGCTGCAGCGAATACCCCAAATGCGATTTTGTTTCCTGGGACCCGCCCTCCAAGGAAAAGTGCCCCGTCTGCGGCAAGACCCTGCTGCAAAAGAAAAATAAGGAGCATACGCTGTACTGCGTCACCGAGGGCTGCACCTTTGCCGGGAAACCGGCGGAAGAAGAATGAGGGAATGCAGACCGGCTGCGCCGGCGGCACCGCAGAGCTGACGGGCAGGAAGAAAGCAATCAATGATAGTTTGCACGCATGAAATGAGCAATGAGAAATGAGCAACGAGCAATTATTCACTCCTGATGGGAAAACCGCAGGCCGCTTGCGGCTTTCCAGGCGGGATTGCAAAGGGGCGCAGCCCCTTTGCAAGAAAAAAGAAAGCTTGCGCAATAGAGCACCGGAGGTAGGCTGACACTGAAATGCGCAACGGGTATCCCTGGCGAAAAGACTTACTTGCCCGCGGGGGCGCCCCGCTAAACTATCATTTATCTACACAGTTTTCGGTCGGGAGACGCGCTTGAAAACAGTATTTTCTATCTTCCCGATTTGCCCGCGGGGGCGCCCCGCATTTATTTTTTCTCAAACCGCGAAGCAACTGAAATCAGGGGGTGACAGCCATGGAGAAAGTCACGGTCGTCGGCGCGGGTCTGGCAGGCTGCGAGGCGGCGTGGCAGATCGCGGAGCAGGGCGTTCCTGTGGTTTTGTATGAGATGAAGCCGCAGAAATTTTCCCCTGCCCACAAAAGCGCCGGGTTTGCCGAGCTGATCTGCTCCAATTCCCTGAAGGCGGCCCGGGTCGACAGCGCTGCCGGGCTTTTGAAGGAGGAAATGCGGCGCATGGGCTCCCTGCTGACGGAATGCGCCCAAAGGACAAGCGTTCCTGCCGGGGGCGCGCTGGCAGTGGATCGGGACGAGTTTTCCCGATTGGCAACGGAGCGGCTGGAGCACCACCCGCTGATCGAGATTCGCCGGGAGGAGCTTACCGAGCTGCCGGGCGAGAACGAGGGTATCACGGTGGTCGCCACAGGTCCCCTGACCTCTGAGCCGCTGTCGGAGAGTATCCGAAAGCTGTGCGAACAGACCTGCGGAGACGCCGCCGCGTTGAGCTTTTTTGACGCCGCCGCGCCTATTGTGTCCCGAGAAAGCCTGGACATGGAAAAATGCTTTTTTGCTTCCCGGTACGACAAGGGGGACAGCGACTACATCAACTGCCCCATGAACCGGGAAGAGTACGACCGCTTTGTAGAGGAGCTGGTGTCCGCCCAGCGCGCCCCGGTGCACAGCTTTGACGTGGCGTCTCCCAAGGTGTATGAGGGCTGTATGCCCATTGAGGTGCTGGCTTCCCGGGGGCACGACGCCATTCGGTTCGGTCCCATGAAGCCTGTGGGGCTTGTCGATCCCCGCACGGGTCACCGTCCCTGGGCGGTGCTGCAATTGCGGACGGAGAATAGGGAAAACACCCTGTACAATCTGGTGGGCTTCCAGACCAATTTGAAGTTTGGCGAGCAGAAGCGGGTCTTTGGCATGGTGCCGGGGCTGGAACATGCGGAATTTGTCCGCTACGGGATCATGCACCGCAACACGTTTTTGAACTCCCCCAAGGTGCTGCATGCGGATTTTTCCTTCCGGCAGCGGAGGAACCTGTTCTTTGCCGGGCAGATCACCGGGGTGGAGGGATATATGGAGTCCGCCGCTTCCGGCATTCTGGCAGGGAAAAACGCCCTCCGGCGGCTGCGGGGAGAAGAACCGCTTATTTTGCCGGAAACCACCATGACGGGGGCGCTGAGCCACTATATCGCGGAATATTCCGGCAGGGATTTTCAGCCCATGGGGGCAAATTTCGGCGTACTGCCGCCGCTGCCGGAAAAGATCCGGGACAAGCGGGAACGGTACATGGCGCTGTCTCAGCGGGCGCTGCAGGCGCTGGGGACCGCGCTGGATTTTTAGAATATCGGGAGGAAACCAAATGAAGATCATTGTAGATGCTTTTGGCGGCGACAATGCCCCTGGGGAGATCCTGCTGGGCTGTGCCCAGGCAATGGACGAGCTGGGCATTGACATTGCGCTGATCGGCGACCGAGCCAGGCTGGAAGCCGCTGCCGGGGAGCTGGGGCTTTCCGACAGGCTTTCCCGCATGGAGATCATCGAGTGCGGCGATGTGCTCACCATGGAGGACGACCCCATGAGCGTCATCAAAGAAAAGACCGACAGCTCCATGGCAGTGGGGCTGCGGGCTTTGGCAGAGGGCAGGGGCGACGCCTTTGCCAGCGCCGGGAACAGCGGCGCTCTGGTGGTGGGAGCGACCACCATCGTCAAGCGCATCCGCGGTGTAAAGCGTGTTTCCTTTGCACCTATCCTGCCCAAGAAAAAGGGCTTCTTTATGCTGAACGACGGCGGCGCCAATGTGGACTGCCGCCCGGAAATGCTGCTACAATTCGGCTTGATGGGCTCGGAGTATATGAAAAAGGTCATGGGCGTGGAGAACCCCAGAGTGGGGCTTGCCAACGTGGGCACCGAGCCCCATAAGGGCGACGATCTCCGCCGGGACGCTTACGCGCTGCTTTCCCAGTTCCCCGGGATCAATTTTGTGGGGAATGTGGAGCCAAGGGATATCCCCGACGACGCCTGCGAGGTGGTGGTCACCGACGGCTTCACCGGGAACATGCTGCTGAAAATGTACGAGGGCGTTGCGCTGACCGTCATGGGGCTGGTGAAGGACGTGTTCCAGAAGAGCGTGAAGAACAAGCTTGCCGCCGGCATGGTATACGGCGACATGAAAGCCTTGAAAAAGCAGATAGATTATAACGAATACGGCGGCGCTCCCATCATGGGCGCGACAAAGCCCGTGTTCAAGATTCACGGCAGCGCCAAAGCGTCCACCGTGAAAAGCGCCCTGCGCCTGACCCGGGACTACACCCAGTCCGGCTTTACCGATGAGATCGGGCGCATTATAAAGGCGAGGAGCGCGGAATAGGGGCAGGAAAAATTTTGTGGGAAAGGAGCTGTGCCATGCGACCTTTGAAGGAATATGAAAAGCTGATCGGCTATGAGTTCAAGGAAAAGTATCTGCTGGAAACGGCATTGACCCATTCCTCTTACGCCAACGAGAAAAAATGTAAAAGCTATGAACGCCTGGAATTTTTGGGGGATTCGGTGCTGGGCTTTGTCACGGCGGAATATCTGTTTGCCAATTTCCCCAATCTGCCGGAGGGCGAGCTGACCAAGACCCGGGCGGCGCTGGTGTGCGAGCGTTCCCTTTGCAAATTTTCTCAGGAGCTGGAGGTGGGCAGCTTTCTGCGGCTGAGCCATGGGGAGATCAATTCCGGCGGCAGGGAACGCCCCAGCATTCTGGCAGATGTGTTTGAATCCACCACCGCCGCCATTTACCGGGACAGCGGCAGCCTGGACGAAGCAAAGAAATTCATTCTCCGCTTCATCGTCCCGGCGGCGAAATCTCAAAATACCAAGCCCTTTAAGGACTATAAAACCACCCTGCAGGAGATCGTGCAGCAGAACCCGGAGGAGCATTTGGAATACGTGGTCACAGGGGAAAGCGGACCCGACCACAACAAGCATTTTGTGGTGGAGGTCCATCTGAACAGCAACGTGATAGGAAAGGGCGGCGGCAGAAGCAAGAAGGAAGCGGAGCAGCAGGCCGCCAGAGAAGCGTTGGAGCTGATGGGCTATTGAAGCATTCTAACATTGCCTTTTTTGTCCCCCACATCGGCTGCCCAAGGCAGTGCAGCTTCTGCAACCAGCACGCGATCACCGGCGGCGCCGCGCCGCCCACCCCGCAGGACGTGGAAGCGACCTGCCGCAGAGCCGCGGAGCAGCTGGGGGAAAACGTGAAAGAGACCCAGATCGCCTTTTTCGGCGGCAGCTTTACGGCGATCCCCCGGGAATACATGGTTTCCCTGCTGGAAGCGGCACAAAACGCCGTACAAACTTACGGCTTCCAGGGGATACGCTGCTCCACCCGCCCGGACGCCATCGACCGGGAAACCTTGGAACTGCTGCAAGGCTATGGCATGACCGCCATCGAGCTGGGGGCGCAGTCCATGAGCGACAAAGTGCTGGCGTTGAACCGCCGGGGACACACCGCCGCCCAGACCGTACAGGCAGCGGGGCTGATCCAGGACTTCGGCATGGAGATGGGATTACAGATGATGACCGGGCTTTACGGCGACACGGACGACCTTGCCTGCCAAACGGCGGAAAGCATGGTCGCGCTGCGCCCGGATACCGTCAGGATCTACCCCACCGTGGTGCTGCCCCACACCTATCTCGCGGAGCTGTACGGGCAGGGAAAGTACCGCCCCCAAACCGTGGAGGAAGCAGTTTCCCTGTGCGCAAGGCTGCTGCCCCGGTTTGAGACCGCCGGGATCAGGGTGATCCGGGTGGGGCTTCACGCGGAGGAAAGCGTGGGCAGTCAAATGCTTGCCGGGGCATACCACCCGGCGTTCCGGGAGCTGGTGCAGAGCCGCATTTTTCTGGAACGGCTCTTGGAAAAATTGGAACAGACCGGCGCGGGGAGCTATCTCGTCACGGTATGCCCGAGGGACATTTCCGTGGCGGTCGGGAATGGAAAAAGCAATGGAAAGCGCTTGCAAGAGCTGGGGTATCTGGTGACATTCCGGCAGGACGGCAGGCTGGGCAGGAACGAGTTTGTGATTGAAAAGCAATGACAAGGGAACTGAATTTTAGTCAGGGGAAAGCAGGAGAGAGCTTATGATACTGAAATCTTTGGAGCTGCAGGGGTTCAAGACCTTCCCGGATAAGACCACCCTGTCCTTTGAGCAGGGGGTCACCTCGGTAGTGGGACCCAACGGCAGCGGAAAAAGCAATATCAGCGACGCGATCCGCTGGGTGCTGGGGGAGCAGTCCGTCCGGGCGCTGCGGTGCTCTAAAATGGAGGACGTGATCTTTGGCGGCACCCCCCTGCGGAAAGCCATGGGCTATGCGGAGGTCACGCTGTCTATCGACAACACCGACCGCCGGCTGCCCTTTGACGATGATGTTGTGGCGGTGACCCGGCGGTATTACCGTTCAGGGGAAAGCGAATATCTCATCAACAAGGCGACCGTGCGCCTGAAGGATATCAACGAGCTCTTTATGGATACGGGCTTGGGACGGGACGGCTATTCCATGATCGGTCAGGGAAAGATCGACAGCATCGTAGCCGCCCGGTCCGAGGATCGCCGGGAGATTTTTGAGGAAGCGGCAGGGATTTCCCGCTACCGCTACCGCAAGGAGGAATCGGAACGCCGCCTGCAAAAGGCGGAGGAAAACCTGGTGCGCCTGCGGGATATCCTGGGCGAGCTGGAGGAGCGGGTAGAGCCTTTGCGCATTCAGGCGGAAAAGGCGGAAAAATTCATCGCCTACGATGAGGAAAAGAAGGGCCTGGAGATCGGCATTTGGCTGGAAACCCTGTCCCATTCGGAAAAGATCCTCCGGGAGCACGGGGAGAAGATAGACCTGGCAAACGCCCGCCACGGGGAGATCGAAGAGGAACTGGGACAGATCTCCGCCCGGATAGAAGCGAATTTCCGGGAGACCAACGACTGCACCGGGCAGATGGAGCAGGTGCGGACGGAAGCCGCTGCTCTGGACGAACAGGCGGTGCGCACCGAGGGTGAGATCGACCTGCTGAAAAACGACATCGACCACGACCGCCGGGACAAGGAGCGGTTGGAGGAGCAGATCGGTCAGGCAAAGCAGTCCGATGAAGCCATCGACAGGGAAATTGCCGCGAAGCAGGAAGAAATCGCGGAAAAAAGCCGGAGAATTGAGGAAAGCAGAGACAAGCTGGTTTCCTTTACAGATACCTTAGAGCAGCTGCGGCAGGGGGCGGACGAAGCTACCCGGCAGATGGAGCAGGCGGCGGTGGAAGCCGCCCAGCGGAACGCGACCTTGTCCGAGGAACGCATTCGGCTGTCGTCTACCCAGTCTTCCATGGCGGAGATACGCCTGCGGGGCAGCGCGGTGGACGAAAGCGTGCGGCAGGCAAAGGAGCGGGAGACCGCCGCTCAAAAAACAGGGGAAGAGCTGGCACAGATGGTCGCCGATACGGAAGCTGCCATCTCTGCCGGGGAAAATACGGTAAAGGGCTATGAACTGCGGCTGGAGACCAGACAGAAGAAAGCGGCGGAAGCCAAGGAGCAGTGGGACAAGCTGACGCTGGACGCCAATGAACAGCTCCGCCGGGCAAGGCTGCTGGAGGATTTGGAGAGGAATTTGGAGGGCTTTGCCCAAAGCGTCAAAGCCGTGATGAAAGAAGCAGGCAGGGGAATGCTGTCCGGCGTGTGCGGTCCTGTTTCCCGGATCTTGCAGGTGCCGGGCGAATACGCCGTGGCGCTGGAAACCGCCCTGGGCGCCGCCATGCAGAATGTGGTGGTGGAAACGGAGCAGGACGCCAAAAACGCCATCAATCTTCTGAAGCAGCGCGACCTGGGGCGGGCGACCTTCCTGCCCCTGACCACCATTCGCGGCAGCGTGCTGGAAAAGCGGGAAATGGAAGAGCTGCCCGGCTTTGTCGGCGTGGCTTCGGAGCTGTGTTCCTGCGAAAAAAAATACGACGGCATTCGGGATTCCCTGCTGGGCAGGGTGGCGGTGGCGGAAGACCTGGACAGCGCCGTTGCCATTGCCAAACGCACCAAATACAAATTCCGGATCGTCAGCCTGGACGGTCAGGTGGTCAATGCCGGCGGTTCTCTGACCGGCGGCTCCCGCGCGAAAAACTCCGGGCTTTTGAGCCGTGCGTCGGAGATACAGCGCATTCGGGAAAAGGCGGCGGCTCTGCAGAAGAAAGCGGAAGAAGCCCAGAATACCTATAAAGAGCGGCAGACCGAGCTTTCCTCCGGGGAAGCGGAGCTGCAAGCCGCCCGGGGCGAGCTTGCGGGCTTGCAGGAGGAACGCATTAAGATCACTGCCGAATGCGCCCAGACCCAGCGGGAGCTGGAAGCTATCCGGCAGGAGGTGCAGAATCTGGAACGGGAAAAAACCGATTCCGCCGGGCGTTTGCAGGAGCTGGAAGCCCAGGAAAAGGACGCCCAGGCGAAAATCGAGGAATTGACCCGCCAGGTGGAGCAGGCGGAGGAAGAAAACAGCAAGCTAGCAGGCAGCCGGGAGGAACAGATGGCGCGGTGTGAAGACATTTCCCACACCATTCAGGAAATACGTTTAAGTGAGTTCTCCGCCCAGAAGGACAAGGAAACGCTGGAAGCTGCCGTGGAGGAACTGAAAGCCAGAAAGCTGGATTCCGCCGGAGCGGCTGAGCGCCTGCGGGAGGAAGCGGCAGCTTTGGAGAGCCGGGCGGCGGAGTTGGCAGCACAGATAGAGACCTGCAAAGAGCGGGCAGCGGAATATCGGAAACAGGCGGAGGAAAAGCGCCAAAGCGTGCAGACCATCGCCGAAAGGCGCACCGCGCTGGAAAAGGAAGCCGGCGACCTGCGGGCAAAGGAGCGGGAGATCAGCCTGGAGCGGGAAAATATCGGGCACGAGCTGGCAAGGCTGCACGAGCGCTCCGACGGTCTCCAAAAGGAATACGATACCATCATCACCCGGCTGTGGGAGGATTACGAGCTGACCCGCCGGGAAGCAGAGGAGATCGGCACGAAGATCGACGACCTGCCTGCCGCCCAGCGCACCCTTGCCGATTTGAAAAACAAGATCCGCGCCCTGGGCGTGGTAAACGTGGGCGCTGTGGTGGAATACAAGGAAGTTTCTGAGCGGTACGAGTTTTTGAACGCGCAGGTGGGCGACGTGGAGAAGTCCAAAGCGGAGCTTTTGGACCTGATAGAAGACCTGACCAGGCACATGAAGGAGCAGTTCACCCTGCGGTTTGCGGAAATCAACAGCCATTTCGGCACGATCTTCCGGGAGCTGTTCGGCGGCGGCGCGGCGGAGCTTTCCTTTACCGACGAGGAGGACGTGCTCCATTCCGGCATTGAGATCAAGGTCCACCCGCCGGGGAAGATCGTCACCCATATCGAGTCCCTTTCCGGCGGCGAAAAGGCGCTGGTGGCCATTTCCATTTACTTTGCCATCATGCGGGTGAATCCCCCGCCCTTCTGTGTGCTGGACGAGATCGAAGCGGCGCTGGACGATGTGAACGTCAACCGCTTTGCCCAATACTTACGCAGGATGAGCGGCAATTCCCAGTTCATTGCTATCACTCACCGCCGGGGCACCATGGAGGGCAGCGATATGCTCTACGGCGTGACCATGCAGGACGAGGGTATTTCCAAGCTGCTGGCGCTGAAAACAGAGGAAGCGGCAGAGTTCTGTACATAGCGGTTTGCCTTCAGATGCCCGCCGTTCTCTGGGAACGGGATATAATTCAAAAAAGCAAATCGGTATTTATGGAGGATATGAGTGAAGTCATTTGATGAACTGATTCTGGTGAATTATTGTTATCCAGATTGTATTCCATTAAAAAATATAATGCGGCTTCCACAAAAAGAAGCATTTGCATTGGCTTCTGCGTTTGCAGGATCACACCCGGAAACTACAGCCTTTTATCGATTTGCAGATTTTGAAAATTATTATGCATTACGAAAAAATCAAGATGAATATTTATATTCACGATTCCTTGAATTAGGCGGTACGCCGGAAGAAAAGCATCCACTCTCTTTTGTAATAGAAGGAAGCGATTATCTTCATGACTGGTTTGGAAAGGGAATAGAGTCCAGATTGCGTTTGCGGGATATCCGACCGTGTCATATCAGTTTCACAATAGGGGACAGCAGGGCTGATTACAAGAAATACGGAAGGATAGAGTTACTGACAATGGAGGATATCAAAGAACAGCTGCTAAAGTATGGTAACGATTTTGACGCTTTTATGAAAGCAATAGGCAGGCATTACATAGAAGCACAGCTTTGGACAGACAAATATATTGCAGAGGAATATTTGATAAAATAGAATTGGATTTTTGATAAAATGGTTGCCTGGGAAAAAGGAGGTCCGCTTTTATGGCGTTTGATTTTAAGAAAGAATACAAAGAGTTCTATTTGCCGAAGAACCGACCGGGAATCGTTACGGTTCCCAGGGCAAATTACATTGCCGTCCGCGGCGAGGGCGACCCCAATCAGGCGGGCGGCGCGTACCAGCAGGCAATCAGTGTTTTGTACGCCGTTGCCTATACGCTGAAGATGAGCTATAGATCCGACTATAAAATCGAGGGCTTTTTTGAATATGTGGTCCCACCGCTGGAGGGCTTTTGGTGGCAGGAAAATACAGTGGGCGCGGACTATGGAAAAAAGAACGGTTTTCACTGGATCTCTGTGATCCGGCTGCCCGATTTTGTAACGGAACGGGATTTCCAGTGGGCGGTGGAGACCGCGGCGAAAAAGAAAAAACTGGACTGCTCGGCGGCTGAATTTTTCACGGTGGAGGAAGGGCTTTGCGTGCAGATGATGCACGAGGGCGCTTTTGACGACGAACCGATGAGCGTTGCGCAGATGGACGCTTATTTGGAAGAGCATGGCTATGAAAACGACTTCGGCGGCGAGCGGCTCCATCATGAAATCTATCTGTCGGACCCGAGAAAAGCGCCGCCGGAGAAATGGAAAACTGTGATCCGCCACCCAATCAGGCGGAGACCGTGAAAGCGCAAAAAGGAGGAACTCAGATGAAAACGGCAAAAAGGGAAAAGCTTGTTACCTTTTTCCTGTATCTCGTATTTGCGTTTTATCTGCTGCTCCTTTTTCTGATCTTATTTCGGCAGCGCCATTCTGTCCGCTCCTTCAACCTGGTTCCTTTCCGCGGGATTTTCAGTTATTTGACAGGTATTGATCTGATATCCGGCACAGAAGACCCTGCATTTCTGCGGGGATTTGCCCTCAGTAATCTGTTGGGGAATATCGTGATCTTTATTCCCTTGGGTGTGTATTTTACTTTGCTGAATCCCAAAAAGGGGATTTGGAGAAACACTTTGCTGGTTATGGCAGTGAGCGCGGCGGTGGAGATGGTACAATTTGCCTTTCAGCTGGGAATCGGCGATGTCGATGATGTGATCCTGAACGGCATAGGCGGCCTTTTGGGCGTGCTGCTGTGCAAAGGGCTCTACCGGCTGTGTAAAGAGGACGAAGCGGGGGTGCGCCGCGCGGTGGCGATTTTTGCCCCGATAGCAGGCGTTTTGAGCTTTGCGATCCTCATTTTGCAAAACTACGGGTCGGTTTTTCTGAATTTCATTTTCAAATAAAGATTTCACCTGAACAGGAGAAAGGGACGTGACAGTATGGGCTTTTTTGAAAAAATCCGGGACGGGCTGAAAAAGACCCGGGACAATATCAGCGGGCAGATCACCCAGATGGTGAACTCCTTTACGAAAATCGACGAGGAGCTGTTCGAGGAGCTGGAAGAGCTGCTGGTCATGGGGGACGTGGGGGTGGAGACCTCCGTGTACATCACCGATGAGCTGAGAAAGAAAATCAAGGAAAAGGGCATTACCGACCCTTCCCTTATCATGGACGAGCTGAAGGAGATCGTGCGGGAGCTGCTTTCCGGCGACGATACACTGCACCTGTCCACCAAGCCTTCCGTGATCCTTGTCATCGGCGTCAACGGCGTAGGCAAGACCACTACCATCGGCAAGCTGGCTGCCCGGCTGAAAGCGGAGGGGAAGTCTGTGATTTTGGGCGCGGCGGATACGTTCCGCGCCGCCGCCATCGAGCAGCTTGACGTCTGGGCACAGCGGGCCCAGGTGCCCATGATAAAGCACGGCGAGGGGGCTGACCCTGCTGCCGTGGTGTATGATACCATTTCCGCCGCCAAAGCAAGGGGCTGTGATGTGGTGATCTGCGACACGGCGGGGCGGCTGCACAACAAGAAGAACCTGATGGACGAGCTGGCGAAAATTTCTCGCGTGATCGACCGGGAGCTGCCCGGCTGCGACCGGGAGACCCTGCTGGTGCTGGACGCCGCCACCGGGCAGAACGCCGTCAATCAGGCCCGGGAGTTCCAAAGCGCCGCCGGGATCACCGGCATTGTACTGACCAAGCTGGACGGCACACCCAAGGGCGGCGTGGTGTTGCCCATCAAGAAGGACCTGGGGCTTTCTGTTAAATTTATCGGCGTAGGCGAGCAGGTGGACGATCTGCAGCCCTTTGACGCCGCCGCCTTTACGGACGCCCTGTTCGATTCGGGAGAAAATCCGCCGGAGCAGAAAGCGGTATCTTCCGAGCCGGAAGAAGCGGTTCCTGCCCGGCAGGAGGAAGCGGCTGTGCAGCCTTCTCAGCCGGAGCCGGAAGAAACCCCGGAGGAAAAGCAAAAACGGTTCCGCGCCTTTGTGGACGGGCTGTTGGAAAAGCTGGATCGAAACGAGAACGTTCACGATCTGCTTCCTGAGCTTGTCCGCTGGCGGGACGACAGCTCACTGGAACGGGACGATCAGCGTCTGGTGAGGAATCTGCTGCTGACTGTGGAAAACCGGGAAAACGGATAGGAAAGAGGGAAAAACATGAAATTTGTAATTGCCACCCACAACAGGGGAAAGGTTGTGGAATTTAAGAGAATGCTGGAGCCTATGGGCATCGAGGTGGTGACGGCGGAGCTTTCGGAGCCGGAAGAAACGGGAACCACCTTTGAAGAGAACGCTTTCATCAAAGCGGAAGCTGCCTGCCGGGAAACGGGTCTGCCCGCTGTGGCGGACGATTCCGGGCTGTGCGTGGATCATCTGGGCGGCGAGCCGGGCATTTATTCCGCCCGTTTTGCCGAGCCGGGCAAGCGCAGGCTCACCGTACTTCAAAAGCTTCAGGGCGTGCCCAAAGAGCAGCGGGGCGCCCATTTTACCAGCGCCGTGTGTTGTGTGTTCCCAAACGGGGACAGGATCGAAGCCGAGGGGAAATGCTATGGCGCCATTGCCTTTGAATCCCGGGGCGAAAACGGCTTTGGCTATGATTCCATTTTCGAGCAGGACGGACGCACCTTTGGGGAGATGTCCGATGAAGAAAAGGACGCCCGCAGCCACCGGGGCTTCGCCTTTCAGGAGTTTGAAAAAAAGCTGAAAGCGTACCTGAAAAGCCATGGGGAAAACGGGTGAAAACCATGGAGTTTATAGAGAAAAGCAAAATTGTCGGTCTATCAAATCCGGGCGTGGTGTCCCGGCAGCTATTGAACCCTGACAATTCGTCCAGCGAAAGAGTGACGATTACGGAGGTCCATGTGGAGCCGGGGGCAAGCCAGCCGCGGCATACGCATGAGGCTTCCGAGCAGGTGTGGTACGCGCTGAAGGGGCAGGGCAGGCTGCTTCTCCGAAACGGGGAGGAAAAGGCATTTCAGGCGGGAGACGTGGTGCGGTTCACAGAGAAAGAGATCCATGGGTTCCGCAACGACAGCGGCGGGGAATTTGTCTATCTTTCCGTAACAGCCCCGCCGTTCCATTTTGGGACGGCTTATCAGAAAAAAGAATGATGGCTCCCGCGTGACAGGAGCCCGGCGCCGGGGAGGCTTTGACAGGAAAATGAGGTTAGAAAAAGAGATCGTCGGGGAACGTGTTGCCCTGCGCAGCTATGAAAGCGCCGATTTGGATTTTTGTACGGGTATGTGGCTTGATCCTGAAAATGGCAGGTATTTAAGCGACCCCACGGCGGAATATGTGGACGAAGCGTACCGAAAGGCGCTGAATGCCATGCAGGAGAGTGAAGATGGGTATTATCTTATTGCGGAGAAAAAAGATACCGGGGAAGCCATCGGCACCTGCTGCGCTTTCCCTGATTCGGAGGGAAAAACCTATGATATCGGCTACTGCGTCCATATGAGCTGCTGGAAACAGGGATATGGCACGGAAATCGTCAGGCTTTTGACCGGCTGGATCAGGAAGCAGGGCGCGGAAAGGGTCACGGCGGAGGCTGCGGTGGAAAATGCCGGCTCCTGCAGGCTGCTGGAAAGCTGCGGCTTTACCGTTCACAAGGAGAGCGAGTTCAAAAAGTATGGCATGGATAGAAAATTCAAAAGTTATGTCTACCAAAAGGACTGGAAAGGAAGAAAACCATGAAAGCTGTTTGCGGATTGAATTGTAGCGAATGCTCGGAAAAGGAAACTTGCCCGGGGTGTGAGAAAATCGGCGGGGACGGGAAATGTGTGATCGCCGCCTGCGCCGCTGCCCATGCCGGAGAAAGCGGCTGTGAAAGCTGCCACTTTTTTGACGGCTGCGGTACCAGCGAGCAGCTGTTCCGGGAGTTCAAAGCCCTTGGGATTGAGGACATGCCGGAGATCACCTATCTGAACGCGCTGCCCGGTCACTTTATCAATTTGGAATATACCCTGCCCGGAGGGCGGAAGGTAAAGCTGTGGGACGACAAGCGCATCTATTGGGGAAACCAGGTGGAAAAGAAAGGTAGCGACCGCTGTTACGGGCTAACTGCCGATGAAAACTATCTTCTTGTCTGCGAATACGGCTGTGGCGGTTCGGACCCGGAAATCGTCTGCTTCCGGCGCAGAAAGAAATGATTTATGTAAACTGAACATCTAATAACTATAGAAATTGCGCACAAAGATTGTGAGTCTGTTTTAGAAAGGAAAAATTATGTTAACCAGTAAGCAGCGGGCGTATTTGCGCTCCTTAGCAGTAAACGAGGACACCATTCTGATGGTGGGAAAGTCCGGCATGGGGCAGGAGATCGTGAAGCAGGCGGATTCGGCTTTGGAAAAGCGGGAGTTTATCAAGGGTCGGGTGCTGCCGGATACCTCCCCGATCTCTTCCCGGGAAGCGGCGGAGGAGCTGGCGGCGAAAACGGGCAGCGATGTGGTGCAGGTCATCGGTTCCCGGTTTGTGCTGTACCGCCGGAAAAAGAAGGACCCGAAGATCGTGCTGCCGAGGTAAGGCGCAGCCTATGAAAATCATTACAGTATGCGGGAGCCTGCGGTTCCAAAAGGAAATGATGGAGCTCTGCGAGGAGCTGGAACTGGCTGGGAACTGTGTCCTGGCGCCCATTTACCCGGTCAGGCAGGGGAAAGATGCTTATACGGAAGCCGAGGTCTCCGTGCTGAACGCCATGCACCGGGAAAAAATCAAGCTGGCGGACGCTGTTTTCATCGTCAATGTGGGCGGCTACATGGGAGACAGCACCAAAAGCGAAATAGAGTATGCCAAAGCGCTTGGGAAGGAAATACTATACTATGCAAATTCGGCGGAATAAGCCGCGGAAAGCAGCCGGAGAGGGGGTATCCAAATGAAGCTTGGCATTTACGGCGGCACCTTTAACCCGATCCATCTGGGTCATGTCCATATCCTGAAGGAATTTATCCGGCGGCTGTCTTTGGACTGGGTGCTGCTGATCCCCACGCGGACGCCGCCCCATAAGCAGACCCATCTTCTGGCAAGCGGGGAAGACAGGCTGACCATGTGCGGTCTTGCCGCAAGGGAAATTGAAGAAGCTCCTGTGGAGGTTTCCGCCATTGAATTGCAGCGGGAGGGGAAAAGCTATACGGCGGAAACACTGGAAGAGATGAAAGCGGAATTTCCGCAGGACGAGCTTTTTCTGCTGATGGGGGAGGATATGTTCCTTACCGTTCACCAGTGGTACCGCCCGGAAACCATTTTTGCCCTGGCGGCAGTCTGTGGCTCTCCCCGCAGTGAGGACGGGCTGGAAAAATTGCAGCGCCAAAAGACCATGCTGGAAAAAACTTACCATGCGGTCTGCTTTGTGGAGAACATTCCCTATTTCCCCGCGTCTTCCACGGAAATAAGGGAGCGGGTGGCGCAGGGGAAAGATCTGTCCCGGCTGGTACCCAGAAGTGTTGCGGAATATATCGGCGCCCACGGTCTGTACAGGGCGGAAGAAAATGAAATGGAAATTTGAGGAAGCGCCAAGGATAGGAGAGAACAGCCGTGACTTACAAGGAGTATGAGGCGGAAGTAAAAAAGCATTTAACAGATCAACGCTTTGTACATTGCCAGTGCGTGGCAAAGGAAGCGGTGCGCCTGGCAAAGCGGTACGGGGCGGACGAGGAGAAAGCCCGCGTTGCCGGGATACTTCACGACATCATGAAGGATACGCCAAAGGAAGAACAGTTGAAAATCATGGAGGACTCTGGTATACTGTTATCCGAATCCTTTCGGGCGAGCCCCAAGCTGTGGCACGCGCTGTCCGGCTCCATTTACTGCGAACGGGTGCTGGGCGTGACCGACCGGGAGATTTTAGACGCCATCGCCTGCCATACCAGCGGTAAAAAGGACATGACGCTGCTGGATAAGGTGCTGTTCGTGGCAGACTATATTTCCGCGGACCGGGATTACCCCGGCGTAAAAGAAATGCGGAAGCTGGCAAAAAAGAGTTTGGAAGAAGCCATGATAGAGGGGATATCCTTTACTGTGCAGGAAAAAATGGAACAGCGGCTCCCTTTGGGCAGCGGCGCTCTTGACGCGTATAACGACGCGGTGATGACACTGCAAAAAGCAGAGAAAAAAGATTAGTGAAAGGAACGACGGCATGACATCATTGGAACTGGCAAAAAAAGCGGCGGCAATTCTGGACAACAAGAAGGGCGGCCGTATCAATGTGATAAAAATTGAGGATATTTCCAGCCTGGCGGATTACTTTGTGATCGCCAACGGCACAAGCTCCACCCATGTGCGTGCCCTTGCCGATGAGCTGGAAGAAAAGCTGAAAACGGAGGGCGTTTCCCCTACACGGGTGGAGGGATACCGCTCCAATTCCTGGGTGCTGCTGGATTACAGCAGCGTGGTGGTCCATGTGTTCACCGGGGAAGCCAGAGAGTTTTACGATCTTGACCGACTGTGGGCGGACGGTATCAAAGTGGAGTGGAATGAGCAATGAGTAATTAGCAATGAGGAATGAGCAATTTTTGTTGGAAGGGGCGCCTGTGAAAGAAAATTTGGTGGAACAGAAAAGCCAGGATTTTGCTCTGCGGATTGTGAAGATGTATCAGTATCTGGCTTTTGAGAAGAAAGAGTATGTTTTATCGAAACAGCTTTTGCGAAGCGGAACAAGTATTGGCGCAAACATTGCAGAAGCGCAGTGCGGGATATCCAGAAAGGACTTTCTGGCAAAAATGTACATTGCTTACAGGGAATGTGCAGAGACAAAATATTGGATCAACCTGCTTTATCAGGCAGGCTATATGAACGACACACAATACGAGTCCATTTTTGCAGACTGTAAGGAACTGTTGAAAATACTTACAGCCATCACAAAAACAACAAGGAGCGAGAAAGAATAATTGCTAATTGCTAATTACTCATTACTAATTGCTCATTATGCATTACAAAGGAGGTTTTGCACATGAAATACAATCATTTGGAATTGGAAAAGAAATGGCAGAAAAAATGGGAAGAAGCTGGTGTTTTCCACGCGGAGGAGAAGTCTGACAAGCCCAAGTATTACGCGCTGATAGAGTTCCCCTACCCCTCCGGGCAGGGGCTGCACGTGGGGCACCCCAGACCCTACACCGCGCTGGACGTGGTGGCAAGAAAGCGCCGTATGCAGGGCTATAACGTGCTGTATCCCATCGGCTGGGACGCGTTCGGTCTGCCGGCGGAAAATTACGCCATTAAAAACCATGTCCACCCGGCGGAGATCACCGAGAAAAATATTGCCCGCTTTAAGGCGCAGATGCAGTCGCTGGGCATTTCCTTCGATTGGAGCAGGGAGATCGCCACCACCGACCCCAACTACTACAAATGGACCCAGTGGATCTTCCTCCAGCTTTATAAGGCGGGGCTTGCCTACAAGAAGG
Organism: uncultured Neglectibacter sp.; assembly: GCA_937958185.1. GTDB lineage: Bacteria > Bacillota > Clostridia > Oscillospirales > Acutalibacteraceae > Acutalibacter. The sequence continues at coordinate 27,733 of CALFFN010000036.1, forward strand.
AAATGAACGTAAACTGGTGCACCTCCTGCAAATGCGTGCTGGCGAACGAAGAGGTGGTGGGCGGCGTGTGCGAACGCTGCGGCAGCGAAGTGGTCCACAAGGTGAAGAGCCAGTGGATGCTGAAAATCACGGAGTACGCCCAGCGGCTCATCGACGACCTTGACCTGGTGGACTATCCCGAGCGGGTCAAGACCCAGCAGAAGAACTGGATCGGGCGCTCCACCGGCGCCGAGGTGGATTTTGACACCACCGCCGGAGACAAGCTGACCATCTACACCACCCGCCCGGACACCCTGTTCGGCGCTACTTACATGGTCATTTCCCCAGAGCACCCCTACATTGAAAAATGGGCGGACAAGCTCCAGAACCTGGACGCTGTGCGGGAATATCAGGCGCAGGCGGCAAAGAAGTCCGACTTTGAGCGCACGGAGATGGCAAAGGATAAAACCGGCGTTCGGTTGGAGGGCGTTACTGCGGTAAACCCGGTCAACGGCAGGGAAATTCCCATTTTCATTTCCGACTATGTGCTGGTTTCCTATGGCACCGGCGCCATTATGGCTGTGCCCGCCCACGATACCAGAGACTGGGACTTTGCCAGGAAATTTGACCTGCCCATCATCGAGGTGGTCAAGGGCGGCAATGTACAGGAGGAAGCCTTTACCGACTGCGAAACGGGCATTATGGTGAATTCCGGCATTCTGGACGGGCTGACCGTGGAGGAAGCCAAGAAGAAAATCACGGAATTTCTGGAGGAAAAGGGCATCGGTCACGCCAAGATAAACTACAAGCTGCGGGACTGGGTCTTCTCCCGCCAGCGCTATTGGGGCGAGCCCATTCCCATGGTATATTGCGAAAAATGCGGCTGGGTGCCCCTGCCGGAAAGCGAGCTGCCTTTAACGCTTCCCAACGTGGACAGCTATGAGCCCACCGACAATGGGGAATCCCCCCTGTCCAAGATGACCGATTGGGTGAACACCACCTGTCCCCATTGCGGCGGGGCAGCCAAGCGGGAAACGGACACCATGCCCCAGTGGGCAGGCTCCTCCTGGTATTTCCTGCGGTACATGGACCCCCACAACAGCAGCGAGTTTGCGTCCAGGGAAGCCCTGAATTACTGGTCCCCCATCGACTGGTACAACGGCGGCATGGAGCACACCACCCTGCACCTGCTTTACAGCCGTTTCTGGCACAAGTTCCTGTACGACCAGGGGTATGTCCCCACGCCGGAGCCCTATGCCAAGCGCACCAGCCACGGCATGATCTTAGGCGAGAACGGCGAGAAGATGAGCAAATCCCGGGGCAACGTGGTGAACCCGGACGATATTGTGAACGATTACGGCGCAGACACCATGCGGCTCTATGAAATGTTCATCGGCGACTTTGAAAAGGCTGCCCCCTGGAGCAATGCCGGGATCAAGGGCTGCCGGAGGTTTGCCGAGCGCTACTGGAACCTGCAGGACTGCCTGTGCGACGAGCAGGGCATTCGCCCCGAGCTGGAAAGCGCGTTCCACAAGACCATCAAAAAGGTCAGCGAGGACACGGAAAACCTGAAATTTAATACCGCCATCGCCGCTTTGATGACCCTGATGAACTCTATCGGCGAGAAAGGGAATATCACCCGGGACGAGCTGCGCATCTTCACCCTGCTGCTCAATCCCTTTGCCCCCCATATCACCGAAGAGGTGTGGGCGCTGTGCAAACTTGGAGAGGGCATGGTGGCAGAGCAGAGCTGGCCCCGGTATGAGGAAGCCAAGTGTAAGGACGATACCATAGAGATCGTGGTGCAGGTTTGCGGTAAGGTGCGTACCCGCCTGAACGTTCCGGCAGATATTTCCAAAGAAGCCGCGCTGGAAGCCGCAAAGGCGGAGGAAAAAATTGCCGCGGAGATCGGCGGGAAGACGCTGGTCAAGGAAATCTACGTTCCCGGCAAGCTGGTCAATCTGGTCGTGAAATAAAAAGCCCATGGAAAAACCGCTCTGAACATGTTCAGAGCGGTTTTTTGCGCTGCTTTTCCAGCAGTATCTATTTGGGCGCTTTACCGATATGCGCAGGCTTATCTTTTCTGCCGGCGGTATGCCATCAGCGCCCAGCCTGCCAGCATCAGGATCAAAAGCACCAGCACAGCCCAGCCGATACAGAACACAGGCCACCATGCGGTGTAGTGATCCATTCCCCAGCCTGCCAGCAGCGTCAGCGGATAGAAGATGACAGACGCCGCGGCGGAGACCAGCTTCCCGGCGATGTCAAACACACAGCCCACCGCTTTCCAAAAGAAATCGAACAACGTGCCCAGCAGATCAAACAGAAAATTCAGCATAGAGAATCACTCCCCTCAAATCAGGCGGCAGAAGGCTCAGTCTGCCGCGGTTTCCACGATCTTATAATAGGTGCGGGCGGTGATGAGGTATACAATGGCATAGATGGCGCCGAACACTGCCACACAGCCCACAGACGACCACAGGATCACCCAGAAATTTGTCATGTTCATCATGAACATGATCTTTTGCAGCATGGGGAAGGCAAAGCACAAATGCAGCACCGCTGTCAGAAGCGGCAGGAAGAACACCAGCAGCACCTGGCTGTGAATACTCTTCTTGACCTCCCGCCGGCTCATGCCCACCTTCTGCATAATGGAGAAGCGCTTGGCGTCTTCATATCCCTCAGACACTTGCTTGTAGTAAATGATCATCACCGTGCCCATGAGGAACAGCAGCCCAAGGGAGATCCCAAGGAAGAACAGCCCGCCGTACAGCTCGTAAAAGCTGGTGGTATTGGAAGCCACATCTTCCTGGGAAAAGCTCAGCCGGTATTCGTCTGTTTCGGTGTCATAGGAAGCTTTTTCCAGATTGGCGGCGACGGCTTTTCCCAGGGCGGCAATGTCCTCGCTTTTCCCGCCCTCCACATTGAACTGGTAGGTGTACCTCGGGCGACCGGCATATCCTGGTTCGTCGTAGTAAAAGTCCAGCAGCTCCTGAATAGTTTCGGGACCGGGCACGATAAGGTACAGGCTTTCCGCCATGACAGCGGCGTGGCTGCCGTCCACTATTTCATAGTCCAGCCTGCGGCAGGAAAGCTCCTTGTTCCCCAGCAGCAGGGTATCGCCTTCCGGGAAGGCGTGGTCGGGGTCGATGAGCAGCACCTCGTTTTCCCCCAGCGATTCATTCAGACCAGAGCAGCGGTTGAAATCCTCCAGACGGCAGAAGGAGACGGCGATATAGCTGCCGTTGGGACCGGTGACGTCGTTCCAGAGCAGCTGGTTCCCGTAGCGGAACAGGACGTTATCGAAGAAGAACACGGTTTCCACAGCGTCTACCGGGGTAAGCCCCAGCTTTTCACTTTCTTCCTCCACGGCAGCTTTCGCCAGCTTTTCGGCAACAGAGGTGTCGCCGCCACGGACGTCCTGCATACTGATACTGATATCCCGGGGATAGCGCTCCCGGATCATGTCCTCCATGCTGGAGTACAGGGAGAAGGTGGTGGATACCGTTACCAGAAGACAGGTGAACAGAATGCAGATGGACGCAAGCCCGGCGGCGTTCTGCTTCATGCGGTACAGCATGCCGGACACGGTGGTGAAATGATTTGCCTTATAGTAGAAGCCCTTCTTCTTTTTCAGGAGCTTCAAAAGGGCGGTGATGCCGGTGATAAACAGCAGGTAGGTGCCAAAGATCACCAGGACCACTGCGATAAAGAAGAACATCAGCGCCTGCACAGGGTCCTGAATGGTCACTGCCAGGTAATAGCCTGCGCCCAGGCAGAGAATGCCTAAAACAGCAAGCAGCCAGTGGGCTTTCGGTTCCTTTTCGCCGGTCTCGCTGCCATGGAGCAGCTCAATAGGCTTACTGAGCCGCACCTGCAAAATATTATAGAGCATGGTGCAGAAGAAGATGGCAAGGAACAAAATGGCGGTGATGAGAAGCGCGGCAGGAGGAACGGAAAAAGCAATGTGCAGGTCCACCTTCAGCAGCTTTTGCAGCAGCAGGAACATGGCGCGGGAAAACAGGATCCCCAATCCCAGCCCCAGAAAGAGGGCGGTGAAGGTGGTGATCAGGGATTCCCGGAAAATAATTTTCCCGATGTGGAATTTCTCCATGCCCAGAATATTATAAAGCCCCAGTTCCTTTTTCCGCCGCTTGATGATGAAGCTGTTGGTGTAAAAAAGGAACAGCACGGCGAAGATGCCGATGACGATGGCGCCCAGGTTCATCATGGTGGAGATGGTCTGTCCGCCGTACAAGCCTTTGGCGTCGATGCTCAGGCTGATGGACTGCATGATGTAGAACATCATGATGATGCCGATGGAGGAAAGCAGGAACGGCACGTAGATCCGGCGGTTGTTTTTCAGGTTCTGGAACGCCAGCTTCCAGTAAAAGCCCCGCTTCATGCGTACAGCTCCTTTCTGTCGCCGCTGGTGGCAAGCACAGTCAGCGTGTCGGAAATCTTCTGGTACATTTCATCGTTGCCCATGCTCCCGCGGTACAGCTGGTGGAACACCTGTCCGTCCTTGATGAACAGCACCCGGTTGGCGCAGCTTGCCGCCTGGGTGGAATGGGTCACCATCAAAATGGTCTGCCCGTCCCGGTTCACCTCAGTGAAAATATCCATGATCTGCCCGGCGGAGCGGGAATCCAAAGCGCCGGTGGGCTCGTCGGCAAGAATGAGCTGGGGCTGGGTGATGATAGCGCGGGCAATGGCGGTGCGCTGCTTTTGCCCGCCGGATATCTCATAGGGGAATTTCTGCAGGATATCTGTGATCCCCAGCTTTGCAGCAATGGGGGCAAGGCGGGCCTGCATTTCGGGATACCGTTTTCCCGCCAGCACCAGGGGCAGGAAAATATTGTCCTGGGCGGAGAAGGTGTCCAGCAAATTGAAATCCTGAAACACAAAGCCCAGATTGTCCCGGCGGAAGGCGGAAATCTCTTTTTCGCCCAGGGTGACGATGTTCCGCATATTCAGGAACACCTCGCCGGAGGTGGGCTTGTCCAGCCCGGCAAGAATATTCAGAAGCGTTGTTTTGCCGGAGCCGGATTCTCCCATGATAGCCACGAATTCGCCCTGCTCCACAGTGAAGGTCACATTGGTCAGCGCCTGTACCTGCGTGCCGCCCAGACGGGTGGAGTACACTTTTTTTAAATTGTTTACGTTCAAAAGCGCCATGCTTTTCTCTCCTTTTCTTCCCGGTATTGTCAACTGTTCCGGGTCATTTCTTTTGATTTCAGCTACAGTATAAGGGAGATTTCTTACAAAATCCATAAGACGGGCTTACAAAACAGGGGTGCAACCTTACAGTATTGTAAGGTTGCACCCGAAAATGCCATGATTCCTTTTTGCGCTTAGAAAATCGTCAGGTTGTCCCGGTGGAGGAACAGGCGGACGGCAGTGCCTTTTCCCGGCTGGGAGGTGATCTCAATGGGCGTGCCCAGCTTGTCCAGGATTTCCTTTGTCAGGTACAGCCCCAGCCCGGAGGAGGTTTTGTCCTGCCTGCCGTTAAAGCCGGTGAAGCCCCGTTCAAAAATGCGGGGCAGGTCCTCCGGGGAAATGCCGATGCCCGTGTCCGTGATGGTCAAAACGTCGTCTTCATTCATGGAGATGGAGATGGTCCCGGCTTTCGTGTATTTCAGGGCGTTGGAGAGCAGCTGTTCCACCGCGAATTCCAGCCATTTCTCATCGGTGAGCACCGTGTTGGAGAAGTCCGGGAAGTCCAGCGTGAGCTTTTGATAGATGAACTGGGGCGCGAATTTCTTTACCGCGTGCCGGACGATATCGTGGGCGGAGCAGCGCTCCAGGCGCAGGTCGGCGCTCATGGTTTCCATGCGCAGGTAACCCAGCACCATCTCCACGTACCGCTCCACCTTGAACAGCTCCTGCTGCAGGGTTTCGTGCTCCGCGCTGTGGGAGGACTGCAAAATGAGCCGCATGGCGGACAGCGGCGTTTTGATCTGGTGGACCCACAGGGTGTAATATTCCAGCATATCCTGGCGCTGCTGCTGGAACGCCGCGTCCCGCTCGCTCAGCCTGCCGCACAGCTCCCGTAAGGTTTCCAGCAAGATAGCTTCAGGGAAATCGGCAGGGCAGGGCGGGATCTCCAGCAGCGCCGCCAAATTCTGCTTCAGCTCCCGAAACTGGAGGACCCTCCGGCGGTACAGCAGGAAGCCGGGCAGGGCAAAGCACAGCGACAGCACCAGCAGCACGGCGGTAATATACCAGAACGCTTCCGCGGGCAGGTCGTACAGGTAAAAGAGGAATCCAGCCGCCGCCACCAGTATCAGGGCGCAGAACAGCAGGAGCTTCCTGTCTTTCAGATATCCTTTCAAAATGTCCACAGAGCACCCTCCTTTCCGCCCTGCCGTTTCAGGGACTGTCAGGGAATAAGGTAGCCCATTCCCTTCTTTGTGACGATAAGCTCCGGCAGACCCATTTCTTTCAGCTTTTTCCGCAGCCGGGTCATGTTGACGGTCAGGGTGTTGTCGTCGATGAAATGGTCGCTTTCCCACAGCCGGGTGATCAGGTCCTCCCGGCTCACCATATGCCCGGCGTTTTCCATCAGCACCTGCACGATGCGGAACTCATTTTTTGTCAGCTCCAGCTTCCCGCCCGGGCAGGACAGGGTACAGGCGGACAGGTCCAGCAGCGCGCCGCCGTGCTCGATGATATTGACGCTGCCAGCAAGGGAATAAGCCCTCCGCAGCACCGCCTGTATCTTTGCCGTCAGCACCGGCAGGTCAAAGGGCTTGGGGATAAAATCGTCCGCGCCCATGTCGATGGCGGTGATGATATTCATATTGTCGGAAGCGGAGGAAAGGAAAACGATGGGGATTTTTGAGCGCTTCCGCATTTCCTCGCACCAGTAATACCCGTTCCGATGGGGCAGCCCGATATCCAGCAGCACCAGCTGGGGGTCAAATTCCGTAAATTCCTCAAGGACCCGCTGGAAATCCTGCACGGTCCTGACTTCATAGCCCCACATGGTCAGATGGTCTTCTATTGCCCTGGCAATGACCGGGTCGTCCTCTACCAGATAGATTTTATTCATGGCGCACCTCGGTGGTTAGTAGTTAATTGCTAGACGGGTCTATGCGTGATATAGGATATTTTTGATTTCCTCATAGCTTTCCGCCCGGTAAGTATAGGGAACGTCGGAAGCGCCTTTCCATGTGCCGGTGTACCAGATGCTGTCCAGCCCGGCGTTGACCGCCCCCTGAAGGTCGGAGGAGGGGGAATCGCCGATGACGACCGCTTTTTTCTTTTCAAAGCCGGGAATGTGCTCTTCTACATATTGGAAGTAGCGGGGGTCCGGCTTGCCCACGCCCACGGCGTCCGAAACAAAAACGCCCTGCAAATAGGGCAGCAGCCCGGAATGCTCCAACCGGGTCTGCTGGGAGGCGGCATTGCCGTTCGTTATGATATACAGGGAAAAATCCCCGGACAGCTCCCGCATAAGCTCCACCGCGCCGGGGTACACCGCGCCACCCTGCCCCAGAAATTCAAAATACCGGCGGTTCATTTCATCCGGGTCGCCGGAAAAGCCTGTTTCCTCCAGAAAATCCACAAAACGGTTTCGGAACAGCTCCGGCTTGGTGCATTCCTGTTTTTCAAATTTGCCCCACCATTTGTTGTTGTACTTTTCGTAGGTGGCAAGCATTTCCTCAGAATAGGGGACGCTTGCGGAAAAGCCGCTTATCTCGTATAATGCCTGAAAAGCGTTTGTCATGTCCGCGTCAAAATCCAGCAGGGTGTAGTCGGCGTCAAACAAAAGAAACTGATATTTCATAAAACCCGTCCTTTCCGTCATGGAGAAAGCGTCTCCGGCATAAAATTTTTCATATGATACTTCAAAATCAAATCGGTGTCAAGCAACGGACGGCACGGGGAAGCGTTTCTCTGCGCGGGGCTGCATGAAATGACGGTCCTGCCCTTTGGATACTTCGCGGTGCGGAAAGGAAAGCGTTCATGAAACGGTACAATTTGAAGAAATACAATTATCTTATTGTCTGGCTGGCGCTTTGTGTGACGGTGGGCATTGTCTGGCTGTTCGGCAGCCGTCAGGCAAAAAAAGAACCTCCGGCGGACAGCGCGGCGCCCGTGCCCCTGTCCAGCGCCGTGGAAACGCCCGCAGCCTCCCCGGCTCCGGCGGAGCAGACCCTGAACCTGCCCAGCCCCGCGCCGGGACGAGCCATGCTTTCCGGCGTGTGGGTGCCCTATATGTCCCTTACCACTGAGGAGCATACGCAGGCGGCGTTTGAGGAAAACTTCAAGCGTATTGCGGATTCCGCCAAAGAAAAGGGGCTGAACGCCCTGTTCGTCCATGTGCGCCCTTTCTGCGACGCGCTCTATCCCTCCAAGCTTTACCCATGGTCCCATATCTTGACCGGGACCCAGGGGAAGGACCCGGGCTTTGACCCACTGCAATTCATGGTGGACTACGCTCACAGCCAGAATATGGAGCTTCACGCCTGGCTGAACCCCCTTCGTGTCAAAACGGCGGAAACCCCGTCGGAGCTGGCGGCGGACAATCCCTATACTGTTTTGAGCGAAGCCAGCCCTTACTATTTCATGGAATCCGGCGGCGGGGTGTATCTGGACCCCGCCTACCCCTATGTGCGCAGCCTGATCGCCGACGGAGCCGCGGAGATCGCGGCAAATTACAGCGTGGACGGCATTCATTTTGACGATTATTTTTATCCCACACAAGAAGAGGAGCTGGACGCGGAAGCCTATGCCCTGTACACCCAGGGCGTGGACGAACCGCTGCCCCTGCCGGAATGGCGGCGGGCAAATATCAGCGCCATGGTGCAGGAGGTCTACGAAAAGATAAAAGCGGCAAACCCCGATGTGGTTTTCGGCATTTCCCCTCAGGGCAATATCGAAAACGATGAAAACATGGGGGCGGACGTGAAAGCATGGTGCGCCGTGCCCGGGTATCTGGACTACATCTGCCCCCAGCTGTATTACAGCTTTGAAAACCCGGCGCTGGGATATGGGGAAGCGCTGGAGCAGTGGGTGTCGCTGCCCCGCCACGGGGAGCTGCAGATCTACGCGGGCTTAGCCCTGTACAAAGCCGGCAGCGACGCGGATGACGGCACGTGGCAGCTGTCGGACGATACGATCCGGCGGCAGATCAAAGCGGCGCGGACCGCCCAGTGCAGCGGCGTGCTGCTCTATTCCTCCGACTATCTGGACACCGAGCAGACCGCGGCGGAAATGCAAAACGCGGTGGAGGTCCTGTCTCCCATACGGGCTGATTCGGAAAAGTAAAAGGGCTTGCGGCTCTGTTGACGAAAGGCGTCGGAGCGTGATATAATTTTCCAATAAACTTCATATCTGAAAAGGAGATACGATATGAGCGAGATCAATGAAATCGGCGCTCGTCTGCGGGAGCTCAGGGAAGTCAGCGACTGCACGGTGGAGCAGGTCGCCAGGGAGCTAAAGCTTACCCCCGAGGAATACCGCGCCTATGAGCAGGACGGCAGGGACATTCCCATCAGCGTGATCTTCCAGGTCGCCAATATGTTTGGCGTGGATTTTACCGAGATTGTCACGGGCACGCCCGCCCGGCTGTCCACCTACCATGTCGTCAAGCGGGGCAAGGGAAAGGTGGTCAACCGCAACCCGGAATATCATTTTGAAGACCTTGCGTACCGCTATGCGGACAAGGTCATGCAGCCCCTGCTGGTGACGCTGGAGCCTGCCGACGCCCCGGCGAAGCTCATCACCCATTCCGGGCAGGAATTTAACATGGTGCTGGAGGGCACGGTGATCGTATGTATCGGCGACAAGGAATTTTCCCTTTCCGCCGGGGATTCCATTTATTTTAATCCCGCCATTCCCCACGGGCAGCGCTGCGGCGGCGAGACAAAGGCAAGGTTTTTGACGATGATCGCCGAGTAAAGCGCTGTGGGACGGGAAAAACCAAGGAAAGGAAAATAGACCGATGGATATGCTGCTGAAAAAATATCTTCCCAGGATCGAGTTCGATTCCTATGAAGATTTCAAACAGAATTTTAAGATAAACGCCCCGGAGGACTTTAACTTCGGCTATGACGTGGTGGACGCCTGGGCAGATGCCGAGTCGGACAAGCGCGCCCTGGTGTGGGTCAACGAGGCGGACGAGGAAAAAATCTTCACCTTTACGGATATCAGGCGCCTGTCCAATCAGGCGGCGAATTTCTTCCGCAGCCTGGGCGTGAAAAAGGGGTCGGTGGTCATGCTGATCCTCCGCCGCCGGTGGGAATACTGGGTCTGCGCCACGGCACTGCACAAGCTGGGCGCGGTGCTGATCCCCGGCACGCTGCAGCTGACGAAAAAGGACATCGTGTACCGTGGCAACTCCGCTAAAATATGTGCCGTGGTCTGCGTGAACGACCCCTTTGTAGTCTCCCAGGTGGAAGCGGCGGAGGGGGATATCCCCTCGCTGAAGCATATGATCATGGTGCAGGAGCACCGGGACGGCTGGCTGGATTTTAACGACGAGATCGCGAAGTTCCCGGAGACCTTCCCCCGCCCTACAGGGGAAGAGGCTTCCCGCTGGGACGATATCATGCTGGTGTATTTTACCTCCGGCACCACGGGAATGCCGAAAATGGTACAGCACAATTTCCTGTACCCCTTAGGGCACATCATCACCGCGAAATACTGGCAGCGGGTGGAGGAAAACTGCCTGCACATGAGCGTATCGGATTCCGGCTGGGCGAAGTTCGGCTGGGGGAAAATTTATGGGCAGTGGCTCAGCGGCGCCACCATTTTCTGTTATGACATGGAGGGGAAGTTCGAGCCGAAAAACCTGCTGAAAAAGGTGGAGCGCTACAAGGTGACCACCTTCTGCGCCCCGCCTACCACCTTCCGCTTCATGCTGCAGGAGGACCTGTCCCAGTACGACCTGTCCAGCATTCACCACTGCGTCACCGCCGGGGAGCCCCTGAACCCGGAGGTCACCAAACGCTGGAAGGAGTACACGGGTCTGCAGATCTATGAGGGCTTTGGGCAGTCGGAGGGTCCTGTGCTGCTGGCGAATTTCTACCCCTGGGTGGAGCCGCGCCCGGGTTCCACCGGGAAGCCCTCGCCCCTTTACGATATCCAGCTGGTGGACAGGAACGGCGAGCTCTGCGAGGACGGCGACGAAGGCTCGTTGACAATCCTGGACGTGAAGAACCACCCCCCGATAGGGCTGTTTACCGGGTATTTCCGCAACCCGGAGATGACCGAGGAGCATTTGGGCGGCATTGGGTACAACACCGGCGATATGCTGTGGCGGGACAGCGACGGCTATTTCTGGTTCGTGGGGCGCAATGACGATGTCATCAAGTGCTCCGGCTACCGTATCGGACCTTTCGAGGTGGAATCCGCCCTTATTGAGCACCCCGCCGTGGTGGAATGCGCCATCACCGGCGCGCCGGACCCCATTCGCGGGCAGGTGGTGAAAGCCACTATCGTGCTGGCAAAGGGGTACGAGGGCACGCCTGAGCTGACAAAGGAGCTGCAAAATTACGTGAAAAAGGTGACCGCCCCCTATAAATATCCCAGGGTGGTGGAATATGTGGACGAGCTTCCCAAGACTTTGGGCGGCAAGATCAAGCGGGCGGAGATCAGAAAGGCTGACGAAGAAAAATGAGAACGACTGGGAGACCGAAAAGCACATGGCTTGACCGGCTGCTGACCCTGCTGGGGCTGCTGGCGCTGCTATGCACTACCCTGTATGTGGTTTTCCGCTGGGGGACGCTCCCGGCAGAGGTCCCCACCCATTTTAATGCCGCCGGGGAAATCAACGCCACCGGCGGGAAGGCTTCCCTCCTCGCGCCGCTGGTCATCGGCTGGGTGCTGTACGGGCTGCTCAGTTTGATTGGGGCGATCCCCGCGGTTTGGAACACCGGGGTAGAGGTCACGCCGGAAAACAGGGAAGCGGTGCTTCAAATCATTAAGACCATGCTTTCCTTCCTGAAGACAGAGCTGGCGCTGTGGTTCTCCTATCTGGTGCTTTGCTCTGCCCGGTGCCGCCCGATCGGCATTTTGGCAACGCCGTTCTTTTTGATTCTGGTGTTCGGCACGATCATTGTCACCATGGTTCAAATTTTCCGAACAGCCCATAAGAAATAACAAAAGCGCTCCGTTTGCTAACGGAGCGCTTTTTCTCTAGTATCCAGCGTCCAGAATCTAAAATCTAGACATGGCACGCCTCACATTCAGGGATATCACCCACGATGGGGGTGGGGTCGATCCCCTGGCGGCGGTAATAGTCTGCCACGGCGGACTTGATCGCCTGTTCTGCCAGCACGGAGCAGTGCACTTTTACCGGCGGCAGACCGTCCAGCGCTTCCATCACCGCCTTGTTGGTGAGCTTCAGCGCTTCGTCGATAGATTTGCCCTTGATCATCTCCGTTGCCATGCTGCTGGTGGCGATCGCCGCCCCGCAGCCAAAGGTCATAAAGGAGATGTCGGTGATAATATTATGTTCTACCTTGATATACATTCTCATGATGTCGCCGCATTTGGGGTTCCCCACCTCGCCGACGCCGCTGGGGTCCTTCATTTCTCCCACATTGCGGGGATTTGAAAAATGATCCATTACCTTTGCACTGTATGCCATATTGTATATTCCTCTCTGTGATATAGTAGTTGGTCAAATTAGATGCCGGACGCTGGATACTGACGCCGGGGGAAGGACAGATAAATGAAAATTTAGAGCCAATGAGCAATGAGGAATGAGCAGTGAGCAATTATTCTCGGGCCGCCAGTACTGCTCTTGCCTCCCCTCTGCCAGGGGAGGTAAAGGGTACTTCTCTTTCGGTCGGGCTGTACATCAAAAAACAGCACTCGCTGTCTTCCCGTCTTGCCGCACCGCAGGTGCTAAACTCCCATTTACCGTCCTTATCCAGAATCCAGACTCCAGAATCCAGTATCTAGATATTATAGTTTACCTTTCCCTGCACGATGGCGTCCCACAGAGGGGACATGGAGCGCAGCCGCTCCACAATGGGGGGCAGGGTCTCCAGAATGTAGTCCACGTCTTCCTCGGTGTTGCAGTCGCCCAGGGACAGCCGGACAGAGCCGTGGGCGACCTCGTGGGGCAGCCCGATGGACAGCAGCACGTGGCTGGGGTCCAGGGAGCCGCTGGTGCAGGCTGAGCCGGAGGAAGCGGAGATCCCCTTGATGTCCAGCATCAGCAGGAGGGATTCTCCCTCTATGCCTTCAAAGCAGAAGCTCACATTTCCCGGCAGCCGGCGTTCCCTGTCGCCGTTCAGGTGGCTGCGCTCAATTTTTGAAAGCCCGTCGATGAGCTTGTCCCGCAGCGGGGTCAGCCGGGCGGCGCGCTCGTCAATGGTGGAACAGGCGCGTTCCATGGCAACGCCCAAACCCACGATGCCCGCTACATTTTCCGTTCCTGCGCGCCTGCCCCGCTCCTGCGCGCCGCCGTCCAGAAAATTCTGAATGCTTACGCCGTTGCGGAGATACAGGGCACCCACTCCCTTGGGGGCGTGGATTTTGTGCCCGCTGAGAGAGAGCAGGTCGATATTCTGCGCCTTCACGTCGATTTTCACATTGCCCACCGCCTGCACGGCGTCGGTGTGGAACAATACCTTATGACGCTTACAGATTTCCCCGATCTCCGCGATGGGCTGAATGGTGCCGATCTCGTTGTTTGCGTACATGATGGTCACCAATGCCGTCTGGTCGGTGATGGCGGCTTCTACCTCCTCCGGGCGGACGATACCGTTGCGGTGCACGTCCAGATAGGTGACGGAAAAGCCCTCCTTCTCCAGCGCCTGACAGGTGTGCAGCACGGCGTGGTGCTCAAAGGCAGTGGTGATGATATGGTTTTTCCCCTGCTTTGCCATGGCGCGGGCAGCGCCCTTGATCGCCCAGTTGTCGCTTTCGCTGCCGCAGCCCGTAAAATAAATTTCGTTGGCGTTGGCGCCCAGGCAGCTTGCTACAGCAGCTCTGGCGCTTTCCAAAGCGGCTTTGGCTTTTTGCCCCAGCGTGTACAGGCTGGAGGGGTTGCCGTAGGCTTCCCGGTAAAAGGGAAGCATGGCTTCCAGCACCTCCGGGGAAACGGCAGTGGTAGCGGCGTTGTCCGCATAAACTGTTTTGCCCATTCTATATTTCATCCTTTCCAGATCCGTCCTGCCGGAAAATTTTGCTCCGGCAGGGGAAGTGTTTTCCTAAGACAGGTTTAATATACACCATTTTAGTATACTTTTCAACCCCTGTAGCCGTCTCCTCAAAAAATTTTTCCAAACTTAGCGGAAAAATCGGAATAAGCCGGCGGCGTTCGGCAAAAACTGGAAATGCAAAGCCCTTCCACCTTGACAGGAACGCTGAAAAAAGGTAAAATAAGACAAAAGCAGGGCTTTGGAAAAGACAGGCGGTCTTTTCAGGGGCTCTCTACTGCATAGCTCATTTTGCGGGAAAACCGCTTTTGATACATCGGAAGAAAAAGGCACGGGCATATTTTGTCTGTCGGAAACGCCGAAGGTTTCCGACCGCCGGATCATCAAAAAGCAGAAAAAGGGCAGCAGCGCCGGAGACGATATGTCCGGCGCTTCTGGTGTTCTCTCTTTTTTGCACTTTTGGCGGTTCGGCAATGCTTCCCTGCGCCGGAAGGGCGCGGGGAAACGAGCGGTCACAAAAAGCCTCTGCCATACATAACACTGCAACTGAAACTATAACAGGAGGAATGACAAGTGGCAGAAAAGAAAAAGTATTATCCCCGCCGGTCGCCGGCAATTACTATGGGAAAACAACAGGATCAGGTGCTCAGCGGCGCGGTGGACGCGCCCAGTATGGGAAAAATCTCCGGTCCGAGAAAAACGGCGGGAAAGCAGCCTGCCAAGACCCAGCGTCCCCGCGCGGGAACGGCAAAATCCGGCGGACGGGATGGGGCGAAGCCCGAAAAGGCAGCGTCCACAGGCACAAAGAAAGCAGAAGAAAAGAACGATCCCCGCAAGACTGTTGCCGGGCGTGGTCGCGGGCGGCAGAGCCTGGGCACAGCCCCGATTGCCGCGGCACAGCAGGCGAAAGCGGCGCGGCAGGCTGCCGCCGCGGAAGCGGCAGCACGCCCCGCACAGAAGAAAGGCAGAGGGAAGCAGAAGGAAAAGCCCGCCATTCGGGCGTATTTTCTGGGCGGATTAAATGAGATCGGCAAAAACTTCACCCTGTACGAGTGTCAGAACGATATGGTGATCGTGGACTGTGGTCTGGCGTTCCCCGATGAGGAAATGCTGGGCATCGACATGGTGATCCCCGACTTTGCCTTTGTGGAAAAGAACCGGGAAAAAATTCGCGGCATTGTCATCACCCACGGGCACGAGGACCACATTGGCGCGGTGCCCTATCTGCTGAAAAAGCTGAATGTCCCCGTGTACGCCACGGCGCTGACGGTGGGGCTGATCGAGGGGAAGCTGCAGGAGCACGGCTTGACCGGCTCTGCCAAGCTCGTGGTCACCCCGCCCGGCTCCCATGTGAAGCTGGGCTGTATGGACGTGGAATTTATCCATGTGAACCATTCCATTGCCGACGCGGTGGCGCTGGCGATCCACAGCCCGGCGGGCGTGATCGTGCACACCGGCGATTTCAAAATAGACTGCACCCCTGCGGAGGGCAGAATGATAGATTTGGCGCGGTTCGCCGAACTGGGCAAGGAGGGCGTGCTGGCGCTGCTGGCGGATTCTACCAATGCCGAGCGCCCCGGCTATACCCAGACAGAGCAGACAGTCAACAATTCGCTGGACACCCTGTTCCAGCGCGCGGAGGGTAAGCGTATCATCGTGGCGACCTTTGCCTCCTCCATCAGCCGGGTACAAATGATCATCAACTGCGCGGTGAAATACGGGCGGAAGGTGGCGCTTTCCGGCAGAAGCATGGTGAACGTCATGGGCATTGCCAGCGAGCTGGGCTATCTCCACGTGCCGGACGGCGTGCTGGTGGATTTGAACCTGATCAACCGCTATGAGCCCGGGCAGCTGGTGCTCATCACCACCGGCAGCCAGGGTGAGCCCATGTCGGCGCTGAGCCGCATGGCGTTTTCCGACCATCGGCAGGTGGCGATCAATCCCAACGATTTCATCATCATTTCCGCCCGTCCCATTCCCGGCAATGAAAAAACCGTGGGCGCCGTGGTGGACGAACTGCTCAAGCAGGGCTGCACCGTGATCTATGAGTCCATGTACGAGGTGCACGTGTCGGGGCATGCCTGCCAGGAAGAATTGAAGCTGATGCAGGGGCTTGTAAAGCCCAAATATTTTATCCCTGTCCACGGCGAGCAGAAGCATTTGCAAAAGCACGCGGGACTGGCAATCGCCATGGGAATGCCCCGGGAAAATATTTTCATCGGCGCCATCGGCAGCGTGATCGAGCTCCATGAGGACCATATGCGCCAGCTGGGAGACGTTCCCGCGGGCAGCGTGATGGTAGACGGCCTGGGCGTGGGCGATGTGGGCAGCGTGGTGCTGCGGGACAGGAAGCACCTTGCCGAGGACGGCTTGATCGTGGCGGTCTGTTCCATCGACACCAATTCCGGGCATGTGGTTTCCGGTCCCGATATCGTGTCCCGCGGCTTTGTCTATGTCAGAGAATCGGAACAACTTATGGACGAAGCGCGAAAGCTGGTGTATAATACTCTGGAAAGCTGTGCCAGCCGCCATGTCCGTGATTGGGCAGGGCTGAAGCAGAATGTGAAGGAAGAGCTTTCCCGGTTCTTATATCGGAAGACCCAGAGGAACCCCATGATACTGCCTATTATCATGGAAGTGTAAGGGCTTTTACCGGGAAAAAGGAATGGAGAGAAAAGGGAAAGGGCGGTGCAAAGCAGCGTGCGAGGGAAAAAGGTTTGGGTGATCTCACCTCTTTTTTATCTGATGGCGGCAGGTATGGTCGTGATGGCGCTTGTCACCTATCGGTACAATAAGGTCGCGGCTGCCGTGGAACTGACGGCGGCTGGTCTTTCCCTGCTTTCCCTGCTCGCGTCCGATATCCTGTACCGCCGGAACGTTTCCCTTGCGGTGAAAAGCGCAAAGAGGGTGCTGACCGCAGAGGAACGCCACGCTTTTGACGAATTTGCCCTGCCCGTGGCGGTGGTCGCCCCGGCGGGTGACATCGTATGGGCAAACGAAGCCTTTATTTCCACCCTCTGCAGCGGCGGAGAGTATCTGGGGCAGGACGTGCTGCGGTTTATCTATCCCAAAACCTTCCGGCAGGTCATGGGGGAAAAGGGCGCCGCCGTTTCCTACCGTGGGCGGGAGTACACTGTTTACGGCGTGAGAGCCAAGGACGGCTTTATCCTTTACTTTGTGGACGACACCTATTTCAAAGCCATTCACAAAGAATACCGGGAAAAGAAAACCGTGGTGGGGATCGCGGTGTTCGATAATCAGGAAGAATTGATCCGCAACAGCCCCGGCGGAGAGGATTCCCGCATTACCGCGGAGGTGGAAGCCGTCCTGCGCCGCTGGGCGGTGGAGGACATGGGCGGTTTTATCCGCCGGCTTTCTTCCGGGCGCTACCTTGTGCTCACGGACGATTCCCATGTGGAAGCCGCCAAGCAGCGGCGTTTCCGGGTGCTGGACGATGTGCGCGAGGTGAAAAGCGCCAGCGGCATGAGTGCCACGGTCTCCATCGGTCTGGGGCGCGGCGCGGATACGGCGGCGGAAAGTGAGCGCTGGTCGAGACAGGCGCTGGATATGGCTCTGGGCAGAGGCGGCGATCAGGTCGCCGTAAAGCAGCAGGGCGATACTTACGAGTTCTTCGGCGGTCAGTCCAAGGGCGTGGAAAAGCGGGACAAGGTGCGCACGAGGGTCATTGCCGCCACATTGTCCGACCACGTAAAGGCAAGCGACCGCGTATTCATTATGGGACATAAAAATTCCGACCTGGACAGCGTGGGAGCCGCCGTGGGCATGTGGGCGGCGATCCGCAAGGGTCTGGAAAAGCCCGCCAATATCGTCATTCACCGCGGGCAGACCCTGGCAACGCCACTGGTAGACAGGGTGGACGCGGCGTATGAGGACGAGCATGTGTTCATCAGCCCTATGGAAGCGCTGCAAACCGCCACGGAGCGGTCCCTGCTCATTGTGGTGGATACCCATTCGGTGAATTTTGTGGAAAGCTCCGAGCTGTTGGAGCGTGTCCCTAGGATCGTAGTCATTGACCACCACAGAATGATGGTCTCCCACATCAAAAACGCGCTGATCTTCTATCACGAGCCTTACGCCAGCTCCGCTTCGGAGATGGTGACGGAGCTGGTGCAGTACATTCGCGGCTCCGCCATTGACGGCGTGGACGCGGAGGCGCTGATGGCGGGCATTGCGCTGGATACCAAGAATTTTGTGCTGAAGACCGGCGTACGCACCTTTGAAGCCTCTGCTTTCCTGCGGCGGCGCGGCGCGGATACCGTTACGGTAAAGAAGCTGTTTTCCAATACCCTGGACAATTATAAGCAGAAGGCGCAGCTGGTCTCCAGCGCGGAGCTTTACAAGGGCTGTGCCATCGCCACCTCCAACTGGGACCTGGACGATATGCGGATCGCGGCGGCACAGGCGGCCGATGAGCTGCTGTCCATTCAGGGCGTGCGGGCTTCCTTTGTGCTGTACCGCGTCGGGACGGACGTGAGCATTTCCGCCCGCAGTTTGGGAGATATCAATGTCCAGCTGATCCTGGAGGAGTTCGGCGGCGGCGGACATTTCACCATGGCGGGAGCCCAGATCAAGAATATCAGCATGAGCGACGCCCGCCGTGCCCTGGTTCGCGCGCTGGACGTGAAGCTTGCGGAAATGGAAGCGCAGGGCTGATCCACTTGACCGTCATTTTATTTATATATATCATGTAGAAAAAAGGAGATGCTGCACATGAAGGTCGTATTGCTGCAGGACGTTAAGTCCATTGGAAAAAAGGGAGAGCTTGTGAATGTTTCCGACGGCTACGCAAGAAATTTCCTCATGCCCCGGAAGCTTGCCAAGGAGGCAAACGCCCAGGCGATGAACGAGCTGAAAAACGCCGAAGCCGCCAGGGAGTATAAGATCAAAACCGAAACGGAGCAGGCGCAGAAAAACGCGGACGCCCTGTCCGGGAAAACCCTGAAGATATACGGCAAGGCGGGGCAGGCGGGCAAGCTGTTTGGCTCGGTCACCGCCAAGGAGCTTGCGGAGGAGATCAGGAATCAGTTCGGCGTCGAGGTGGAAAAGCGGAAGATCGTGCTGGAAAGCGATATCAAAGCGTTTGGTACTTATAATTTTGATGTGAAATTCTATAACGGCATTACCGCCACCATGAGCGTAGCAGTTTGCGAGAAGTAGTTGTTAGCGATAAGTTGTTAGTCGTTAGGCGCTCTTTGCCCTTTCTAACGACTAATAACTAACAGCTAACGACTGAAAAGGGGAATCCTATGCCATCCTATGAATTTGAGACCCAGGCTGAGCCGGGGCTGTCTATGCCCTTCAGCCTGGAAGCGGAGCAGTCTGTGCTGGGGGCGGTCCTGCTGGAGCCCTCCTGCCTGGCGACCGTGGCGGAGATACTGCCGAAAGCGGAGTATTTCTACGCGGTGAATAACCAGATGATCTACGGCGCCATGCTGGAAATGTTTACGCTGGGGCTGCCGGTGGACTTTATCACCGTGCTGGAAAAGCTGAAAGAAAATGAAGAATTTGAGGAAGCCACGGGGAAGGTCTACCTGACCCAGCTGGCTCAGATCGTACCCTCCCTGTCCAATGTATCGGTCTATGCCAACATTGTACGGGACAAGTACGACGTGCGCACCCTGATGCAGGCAGCCCGGCATATCTTGGACGACGCCAGCGAAGGGGCAGAGGATTCCGCGCTGCTGCTGGATATGGCGGAGCAGCGTATTTACGATATCCGGCAGGGAAAAAACATGAAGGGTCTCCAGCCCGTTCGGGAGATACTGCTGGAAACCTTTGACCGCCTGGACCTGCTGAACTCCCCGGACAGGGACAAGTATAAGGGCATTCCTACGGGAATTGGAGAGCTGGACGCCATGATCACCGGGCTGAACCGTTCCGATCTGGTGGTGCTGGCAGCCCGTCCCGGCGTGGGAAAAACCAGCTTTGGCTTGAACATCGCCCGCCATGCGTCCATTACCGCCAAGAAACGGGTGGCGTTCTTTTCTCTGGAAATGGGCAGGGAACAGCTGGTGTCCCGCCTGCTGTCGGGAGAAGCCGTGGTAGAGGGCACCCGTCTGCGCTCCGGCGATTTGTCTGAAAACGACTGGGTAAAGCTGGTAGAGGCGGGGGATATCCTCTCCAAAGCGGAGATATATATCGACGACAAGCCCGATATCACCGTGCAGGAGATCAAGGCGAAGCTCCGCCGTCTGGGCAAGGTGGACCTGGTCATTATCGACTATTTGCAGCTGATGAACAGCGCCCGCCGGATCGACAACCGGGTCAACGAGGTCGCCGACATCACCAGGAACCTGAAGGTCATGGCGAAGGAGCTGGATATTCCTGTCATTGCCATGTCCCAGCTCCGCCGCCCCACTGAAAGGACCAAGGACCACCGCCCCGGTCTTTCCGAGCTGAGGGACTCCGGCTCTATCGAACAGGACGCGGATATCGTGATCTTCCTCCACCGGGAGGCGTATAACGCCACCAGCGAGGGCGGGGAGATCACCGAGGATATGGACGTAAACGCCGCTGAGATCATCGTGGCGAAAAACCGCCACGGCGGTACGGACAGCATCGCTGTCCATTGGCAGCCGGAGTATATGCGCTTTACCTCCCGGGAGGTCATTCGCCATGAGTAAGCCGCTTTTTGCCGCAGGGGACCTTTCCGAGCTGCCGGAGCAGGGGCTTGCGGTGGTGGGCTTTTCCGGCGGGGCGGATTCCACCGCGCTGGCTCACTGGCTGGCAGGAAAAATAGACCCTCGCCGCATTGTGCTGGCGCATGTGAACCATATGCTGCGGGGAGAGGAAGCTGAACGTGACGAAGCCGCCGCCCGGGCGTTTGCCCGGAAGCAGGGGCTTCGTCTGGTCGTTTCACGGGAGGACGTAAAGGCGCTGGCTGCCCAAGGCGGCATGGGGCTTGAGGAGTGCGGCAGAGCGGTGCGGTACCGCTTTTTCCAGTCTCTCCTCACCGGGGAGGACGACCGTATCCTCACCGCCCACACCGCCGATGACAACGCGGAGACCATGCTATTGAACCTTTGCCGGGGCACAGGGCTTGCCGGGCTCTGCGGTATCCCGGAAAAGCGGGGGAACATTCTCCGCCCGCTGTTGAGGGTGACAAGGCAGGAGATCGAGGAATACTGCGCTCTTCATAATTTATCCTATGTGACGGACAGCAGCAACCTGTCCGGCGAATTTGCCCGTAACCGCATTCGGCTTGAAGTGCTGCCCGTTTTGAAGGAGCTGAACCCCCGGCTGATCTACAGCATGAGCCAGACTGCAGGGCTGCTGGAGCAGGACAGGCGGTTTTTGAGCGCCGAGGGGGAAAAATTACTGGCAGACGCCATGGGGGAATACGGGCTGTCTGCCGCCGTGCTGCGAAACGCCCCCCGGGCGCTGCAAACGGAAGCCCTTCGTTTGTGGTTGAAGCGGCTGGGCTGCGGCGAGCCGGAAAAAAAGCATCTGAAAGCGGTGCTCCGCTGTCTCACGGAGGGCGGCGCCGCAATGCTGCCGGGAGATTTGGTCGTCCGCTGTGCGCAGGGGGTGCTTTCCGCGGCAAAGCAGGAAGCTGCGCAGCCGTTTTCCATCACTGTATCGCTGGAGGAACTGGGGCAAAGGGAGCTTTTGAAAATCCCACTGCCGGACGGAAGAACGCTGGTTTTTGAGAAAAAAGTGGTGGAGAGGGAAGAAAATTCGGAAAAAAGAGAGCAAAAAATTCATAATTTGTTATTCAAAAACGCTCTGGATTATGATATAATAGCTACTAATTTGGTAGTCAGGACCCGCCGGGAGGGGGATAAATTTGCTCCCGCCGGGCGAAAGGTCACCAAAAGCTTGAAGCAGGTATTTCAGGAATGCGGTATGCCGGCAAGCCGCCGGGGAAGCGCTGTGCTGCTGGAAATTGGCGGGGCGCTGGCGTTCTGCGAGGGCGCAGGGGCGGCTCAGGGCTTCGAGGTGACGGAAGCTACCCGCACGGTGCTCACGGTGACAGTTCAACAGAAGAGGGAATGAATTGCAGGAGGGAAATCACATGGTAGAACGCAGTGCAATGATGGAAGACATTCGGGAGGTCCTGTTCACCGAGCGGCAGATCGCCGTGATGGTGGAGCGCGTTGGCAAGGAAATTTCCAGGGATTACAAGGACAAAAATCTGCTGCTGGTCAGTGTGCTGAAGGGCTCTGTCGTATTTATGGCAGACCTGATGCGTTCTATCACCATTCCCGCCAAGATAGATTTTATGGCGACCTCCAGCTACGGCTCAGGCACGAAGACCTCGGGCGTGGTGAAGATCATAAAGGACCTGGACATTCCTCTGTCCGGCTACGACATCGTTCTGGTAGAGGACATTCTCGACAGCGGCAAGACCCTGAGCTACCTGATGGAGCTGCTTCGGGACAGGAACCCGAAAAGCATTCAGATATGCACCCTGTTCGACAAGCCGGAGCGCCGGGAGGTAGAGGTGCAGGCTTCCTATGTGGGCTCTGTCATTCCCGATGAATTTATTGTCGGCTATGGGCTGGACTATGATGAAAAATACCGCAACCTGCCGTTTGTGGGCATTTTGGAGCCCTCTGTGTACGAATAATCGGCGGGGAACCGGCAAAAGTTATTTTTATAGATTTTAGGAGGACACGTTTTTGGACAACAGAAAGACGCTGCGAAATCTTGTGCTGTATTTGGGTATTCCGCTGGTGGTGCTGTGCATCATCATCTTCTTGTTCCAGGGGAGAGAGCCGGAACAGCCGGCATACAAGTATTCCGACATCATCGACTATTTTGAAACAGGTGAGGTAAAGGCGTACAAGCTGAATCTCGGCACGGGCGACCTGCACATGACCCTGACCGATGAGAAGGGAACAGTCATAGATTTCGAGCTTCCCAGCATTGATTTGTTCTATCAGAACGTATCACAGCACATTCAGCAGTATAACGAGGATCACCCCGACGCCAAGATGGAGCAGGATATTATCCGCCCCGTGGAGACCAGCTGGTTCCTGAGTCTGCTGCCCACCCTCATTTTGTTTGTGGGGCTTATCGTCATCTGGATCTTCATGATGCGCCGTTTGGGCAGCACGATGGGGGGCGGCTCCGACAGGCAGATGAATTTCGGCAAGGCGCGGGTCAAGCAGATCGGCGATGAAAAGCGGAAGACCACCTTTGCCGATGTTGCGGGAGCGGACGAGGAAAAGGAGGAGCTGCGGGAGATCGTGGAGTTCCTCAAAAACCCCTCCAAGTTCAACTCCCTGGGCGCCCGCATCCCTAAGGGCGTGCTGCTGGTAGGACCTCCCGGCACAGGCAAGACCCTGCTGGCAAGAGCTGTGGCGGGAGAAGCCGGGGTCCCCTTCTTCTCCATTTCCGGCTCCGATTTCGTAGAAATGTTCGTAGGCGTGGGCGCTTCCCGTGTCCGTGACCTATTTGAAAAAGCCAAGAAGAACCACCCCTGCATCATCTTTATCGATGAGATAGACGCCGTCGGCCGCCAGAGAGGCGCGGGCTTGGGCGGCGGTCACGATGAACGGGAACAGACCCTGAACCAGCTGCTGGTGGAAATGGACGGCTTTGGCGCAAATGAAGGCGTTATCATGATCGCCGCCACCAACCGCCCCGATATTCTCGACCCGGCGCTGATGCGTCCCGGTCGGTTCGACCGGCAGGTCACCGTGGGCTATCCCGATATCAAGGGGCGGGAAGAAATTCTGCGAGTACACGCCAAAGGAAAACCCCTGGCGCCCGATGTGGTGCTTTCCACCATTGCCAAATCCACCGCAGGGTTCACCGGCGCCGATTTGGAAAACCTGCTGAATGAAGCAGCTCTGCTGGCGGCAAGAAGGAACCACAAGGCGATCACCATGCCGGAGATCGAGGAAGCCACCATCAAGGTGGTGGTCGGCACGGAGAAAAAGAGCCGCGTCATGAGCGAGAAGGAGAAAAAACTCACCGCCTATCATGAGGCAGGTCACGCTATCGCCACCTACTATTGCGGCACCCAGGACCCCGTGCACCAGATATCCATTATTCCCAGAGGAATGGCGGGCGGCTATACCATGCACCTGCCCACTGAGGACCGCTCTTACCAGAGCCGGAACGAAATGAAGGAGGAGCTGGTGGTACTGCTGGGCGGTCGCGTGGCGGAAGCGCTGGTGCTGGACGATATCTCCACCGGGGCGTCCAACGACATCGAACGGGCGACAAAGATCGCCCGCGCCATGGTGACCAAGTACGGCATGAGCGAAAAGCTGGGACCCATCACCTACGGCACGGACGACAGCAACCCCTTCCTGGGCAAGGAAATGGGGCATATCAGCAATTATTCCGAGCAGACCGCATCTGAGATCGACGCCGAAATACAGGCTATCATTTCCGCCGCCTATCACCAGACGGAGGAGATTTTGAAGGAGCATATCGACGAGCTCCACCGGCTGGCGGGCGTGCTGTACGAAAAGGAAAAGCTGGACGGCAGCGAGTTCCAGCAGGTCATGGACGGTATGCTGCTGCCCGGCGGCACGGCACAGGGGCAGCTGCCCGGCAATGCCGGAGAGGTTGCCCGGCCTGAGCAGCAAAGCGAAACAACGAGCGAAGCGTTGGAAGCTGCGGAGGACGCTTTACAGGAAGCGGAAGCCGTTTTCACGCCGGAGGAAAATGTGCCCACGGAAAAAGACGAATAGAGGAAACACCCCCAGCGGCGCTTGTTTTGAGCTGCTGAGGAGAAGGGGTCGTAGTTTACGACCCCTTCTTACTGCAAGAGGGCGGAATTTTTCTATAAAGTAATTTTGCTTTACAGAATGCGGTAATGCGGTTGCTTTTATGGTAAGTATTTTAACTTTACAGCAAGGAAGAGGAGAGGTATGGCGAAAAAACAGGAATATGGCAACGACAGTATTCAAAGCTTAAAGGGCGCGGACCGTGTGCGGCTGCGTCCGGCAGTCATTTTCGGTTCGGACGGTATCGACGGCTGTCAGCATTCTATTTTTGAGATATTGTCCAACTCCATCGACGAAGCGCGGCAGGGCTTTGGCAGAGAGATCACCATTACCCGGTTCCTGGACCACTCCGTTCAGGTGGAGGACCACGGCAGAGGGATCCCCGTGGACTACAACACCAAGGAGGAGCGCTACAACTGGGAGCTGGTATTCTGCGAAATGTACGCCGGCGGCAAATACAACAATGATTCCGGGGAGAACTACGAATACTCCCTGGGCTTGAACGGCTTGGGTCTCTGCGCCACCCAGTACGCTTCCGAATATATGGACGTGGATATCCGCCGGGACGGCTTCCGTTACACCCTGCATTTTGAGCACGGTGAAAACGTGGGCGGGCTGCAAAAGGACCCCTATGCCAGAAAGGACACCGGGTCTGTCATCAAGTGGAAGCCCGATTTACAGGTTTTCACCGATATCGACGTCAGTACGGACTATTATCTGGACATTTTGAAGCGCCAGGCGGTGGTCAACGCGGGGATCCATTTCCATTTCCGCAATGAGACTACTCCCGGCAAATTTGAAACTACAGATTTCTGTTATGAAAACGGCATTCTTGACCATGCCCGGGAGCTGGCGGGAGAAGAATTTTTGACCCCTGTGCAGTTTTGGCAGAGCGAGAAAAAAGTGCGGGACAGAGACGATATGCCCCTTTACAACACGAAAATCAACGTGGCGGCGGCGTTTTCCAATAAGACCAGCGTGGCGGAGTATTACCACAATTCCAGCTGGCTGGAGCATGGCGGCGCCCCGGATAAAGCGGTGCGCAGCGCCTTTGTCAGCCAGATCGACGCTTATCTGAAGCAGAACAACAAGTACACGAAAAATGAGAGTAAGATCACCTTTCAGGACGTGGAGGACTGCCTGATCATCGTGATATCTTCTTTTTCTACTCAGACCTCCTATGAGAACCAGACCAAGAAAGCAATCACCAACAAGGGCATTCAGGAAGCCATGACGGAAATGCTGCGGCACAACCTGGAAATTTATTTTCTGGAAAATCCGCTGGACGCTGAAAAAATCGGCAATCAGGTGCTGGTGAACAAGCGCAGCCGGGAGGACGCGGAAAAGACAAGATTGAATCTGAAAACCAAGCTTACCGGCAAAATGGACATCACCGGGCGCGTGGCAAAGTTTGTGGACTGCCGCAGCCGGGACGTCAACGAACGGGAGCTGTTCATCGTGGAGGGCGATTCCGCTCTGGGCGCGGTGAAGCAGGCGCGGGATTCCAATTTCCAGGCGGTCATGCCCATTCGAGGGAAAATCCTGAATTGCCTGAAAGCCGACTATGACAGGATATTCAAAAGCGAGATCATCACCGACCTCATCAAGGTGCTGGGCTGCGGCGTGCAGGTGAAAACAAAAGCAAATAAGAACCTGAACGCTTTCGATATGGACAACCTGCGGTGGAGCAAAATCATTTTCTGCACCGATGCCGATGTGGACGGCTTCCAGATCAGGGTGCTGCTGCTGACCATGGTGTACCGCCTTGCCCCGGCGCTGATCGAAGCCGGAAAGGTATTCATTGTGGAATCCCCCTTGTATGAGATCACCACCAAGGACGAGACGTATTTTGCCTATGACGAGACGGAAAAGGCGGAGTTCCTGAAAAAGCTGGAGGGGCAGAAATACACCATTCAGCGCAGTAAGGGGCTGGGCGAAAACGAGCCGGACATGATGAACCTGACCACCATGAACCCTGCCACCCGGCGGCTCATCAAGGTGCTGCCCGGCGATGCGGAATATGCTGCCGAGATGTTCGACATCATGCAGGGTGACAATATCCAGGGACGGAAAGACTATATCGCCGAGCACGGCGCGGAATATACCGACGAGCTGGACGTGAGTTGAGTAGTTGTTAGCTGTGAGTAGTTAGTTGTTAGAAAAGGGAAAGGGCGCTATTTTCAGAAAGGATAAAAATGATTCTGTATCGCGAGCAAAAAATCTCTGCGGCGGATTTTAACGCTTTGACGGAAGCTGTGGGCTGGGGAACACGGGACAGGGCTGTTGTAGAGACAGCTCTCAGCAATACCTTTTATTCGGTTTGCGCCGTAGAGGACGGCAGGCTGGTGGGGTATGCAAGGCTTATCGGCGACAAAACGATTTTCCTCTATGTGCAGGACGTAATGGTCCGCCCTGAGTATCAGGGAATGGGAATCGGCACGAAGCTCATGGAGAAAATTACGGAAAAGATTTCGGAATGTAAGGCTGCCAGCCCGGACCTGAGAGCTTATCTGGGCGCTTCCAAAGGGCGGGAAAGCTTTTACCGGCGTTTTGGCTTTTTGACCCGCGGCGAAGCGGATTTGGGGGAAGGCATGGTGCTGCTGTAAGCGCGCCGCAGAAGAGAAAAGAGGAGGTATTCAGGCTGTGCCAAAGAAAGAAAAGAAAAGCAGCGACAGGCTGCCGAAAATGAAAGGTTATATTGCCGGGGCGGGAGAAATTGTGGAGCAGGACGTGGGAGATACCGTCCGTAAAAATTTCATGCCCTATGCCATGAGCGTGATCCTGAGCCGGGCGATCCCGGAAATCGACGGCTTTAAGCCGTCCCATAGAAAGCTGCTGTACACCATGTACAAGATGGGGCTTTTGACCTCCGCCCGGACGAAAAGCGCCAACATCGTGGGACAGACCATGAAGCTGAACCCTCACGGAGATTCCGCCATTTATGACACCATGGTGCGGCTTTCCCGGGGCTATGAAGCCCTTTTGCACCCCTTTGTGGATTCTAAGGGCAACTTCGGCAAGGCGTTCTCCCGGGATATGGCATGGGCGGCGTCCCGTTATACGGAAGCAAAGCTGGACAGTATCTGCAAGGAACTGTTCCAGGATATCGACAAGGATACGGTGGATTTTGTAGACAACTACGACAACACCATGAAGGAGCCGTCCCTGCTGCCCGCCACTTTCCCCACCATTTTGGTCAATGCCAACACGGGCATTGCCGTGGGCATGGCAAGCAATATCTGCCCCTTTAACCTTGCCGAGGTGTGCGCTACCACCATCGCCCTGATGCGGGACCCGGAAGCCGACCTGTTCCAGACCCTGCAGGCGCCGGATTTCCCCGGCGGTGGTCAGCTGATTTTCGACCGGGAGCAGATGGAAAAAATCTACGACACCGGCAGGGGCAGCTTCCGGGTGCGCAGCCGGTATACCTATGATAAGTCCGCCGGCTGTATCGACATCACCCAGATCCCGCCCTCCACCACAGTGGAGGTCATCGTGGAAAAGGTGGTGGAGCTGGTCAAGCAGAACAAATTAAAGGAAATTTCCGATATCCGGGACGAAACCGATTTGAACGGCTTAAAGATCACCATTGACCTGAAGCGGGGCGTGGACCCGGATAAGCTGATGCAGAAGCTCTTTAAGCTCACCACGCTGGAGGACAGCTTTGCCTGTAACTTCAACGTATTGATCGCCGGCGTGCCCCGGGTGCTGGGCGTCCGGGAGCTTTTGGAGGAGTGGACGGCGTTCCGGGTGGAATGCGTCCGCCGCCGGACGTATTACGACCTGCAAAAGAAAAAAGAAAAGCTCCACCTGCTGTTGGGCTTGCAGGCGATTTTGCTGGATATTGACAAGGCGATCCGCATTGTCCGGGAAACGGAAGAGGAAAACGAAGTGGTGCCGAACCTGATGATCGGCTTTGGCATTGACGAGGTTCAGGCGGAGTACGTGGCGGAAATACGGCTGCGCCACCTGAACCGGGAATACATTCTCAAGCGCACGGAGGAAACCGACGATTTGAAGAAAGAGATCGCCGAACTGGAGGGGATTTTAAGCTCCAGGGCAAAGGTGAAATCTATCATCATTCGTGAGCTGGAGGAAGTGGCAAAGCGCTACGGCAAGCCCCGGCGCACCATGATCCTCTATGCCGACGAGGTAGAGGAGATCGAGGTGACGGAGGAGGTGCCGGATTACCCGGTGAACCTGTTTTTTACCGGGGAAGGGTACTTCAAAAAGATCACGCCCCTGTCCCTGCGCATGAGCGGGGAACAGAAGCTGAAGGAGGGCGACACGATCACCCAGCAGCTGGAGGGCACGAACAATATGGAGCTGCTGTTCTTCTCCGACCGCTCGCAGGTCTACAAGATGAAAGCCTCCGATTTTTCAGACACCAAGGCAAGCGTGCTGGGAGAATATATCCCCGCCCGCGCCCAGATGGACGAGGGCGAGCGCGCCGTGTACATGGCGGCAACCACGGAATACGATGGCTTTATGCTGTTCTTCTTCGCTAACGGCAAGGTCGCCAAGGTGGAAATGAGCGCCTATCAAACAAAGACCAACCGAAAGAAGCTGATCAGCGCCTACAGCGATAAGTCCCCCCTGACGGCGGCGCTGTACGTAAAGGAGGACTGCGAGGTTTTGCTTACCGCCTCCAACGGCAGAATGCTGCTGTTCCACACCGGGCTGATCCTGCCCAAAACCACCAAAAATACTCAGGGCGTTCAGGCGATGAATGTAAAAAAGGGTCAGCGGCTTGTCTCCGCCGTGGCATATGAGGAGGGAATGCTGAAAAACCCCGCCCGCTATCAAAAGAAGATTCCTGCCGCCGGGGCAATGCCCGACGATACGGAAGCGGGAGAACAGATGAAGCTGTAAGAAATTATTTCACACATAGAAAGGAAGCTTTTCCATGAATTACAAAGAGAGAAGACAGCAGGTACTGGAACAGATGGAGCAGCGCTCCGCGTTGATTCTGTTCTCCGGCACGGAGATGCATGTCAGCGCCGACGAATACGCCCATTTTGAAGCAAACCGGAATTTTTTCTACCTGACCGGGCTGCGGAGAGAGCGCATGGCTCTGGTGATGGTGAAGAACGGCGTTTCTCCCAAAACCATGCTGTTCATTGAGGAATCCGACCCCACCGCCGTGCGCTGGACAGGCAAGCGCGTCAGCGTGGAGGAAGCAAAGGAAATTTCCGGCGTGGAGGAGGTCCATTTCTGGCAGGAGCTGACAAGCTGGACAAACCGCTTGATGTCCGGCGGCCTGCAGACCCTGTATTTCGACTGCAACCGCTATCAGTGGGACGACCTGCCGGATTACAACGCCGCTAAAGCGAAGGAATTCGGGGACAAGTACCCGGGGGTGCAGATTCGTGATATTTTCCCCACCGTTGCCGCCATGCGCATGAAAAAGGACGGAGACGAGGTTTCCATGATCCGGGAAGCGATCGACGTTACCGACAAGGCGCTGCAAAATGTGATGAGCCATCTGAAGCCCGGCATGAAGGAATATCAGGTGCAGGCGGACTTTGAATACATGGTCAACTATTTGGGCGCGGACGGCATGGCGTTCCCCACTATCGCCGGAAGCGGCGCGAACGGCACCATGCTCCACTATGGCACCAACCGGGACACCTGCGCGGACGGCACGCTGGTGCTGCTGGATTTGGGGGCAAAGGTGAAGGGCTACTGCGCCGATATCACCCGCACTTACCCGGTGAACGGGAAATACTCTCCCCGGCAGCGCCAGGTGTACGACATCGTGCTGAAAGCGAACCGCGCGGTGGCGCAGGCGGCAAAGGCGGGTGTTACGCTGGGCGAGCTGCAAAAGCTGTGCAGCGACGTACTGGCGCAGGGCTGTATGGAGCTGGGGCTGATCGAAAAGCCCGAGGAAGTCAGAAAGTATTATATGCACGGCGTGTCCCACCATCTTGGTATCGACGTCCACGATGTGAACGACGGGCAGAACGGACCCCTGCCCGCAGGGGCTGTCATCACCGACGAACCCGGACTTTACATTGACGAGTGGGAGATCGGTATCCGCATTGAAGACGACCTGCTTATCACGGAGAACGGCTGCCAGGTGCTGTCGGAAGCCATTATCCGCGATCCTGACGAGATCGAAGCCTTTATGGCAGGGAGCAGCCGGTAAGCGTTGGGTACCTGCCCGCTGCTTGCTATTAAAAATTGCGGAGCGTACCCCCGCTTTTTCCGGCAGGGCGGACCCGCAGGATATTTGGAAATGCAGCAAAAAATCGACCTTGCAAAATCCGCTTTGGGCTTGTCAGCTCAGGGCGGATTCTGTTATACTGGGAACAGTTGGAAACAGTAACATAGAAAGGAAGCGCAGCTATGAAATTCCGCAATCCCGTCATTCCCGGCTTTTACCCCGATCCCAGCATTTGCCGGGTAGGAGAGGACTACTATCTGGTAAACAGCTCCTTCGAGTTTTTTCCGGGCGTTCCCCTGTACCACAGCCGGGACTTGATCTCCTGGGAGCAGATCGGGCATGTGCTCACCCGGAAAAGCCAGCTGCCCCTGGAGGGCTGCCCCAATTCCGGCGGCATTTTCGCCCCCACAATCCGTTATCATGAGGGCAGGTTCTACATGGTGACCACCAACGTCACCGGCGGCGGGCATTTCTTTGTGTGGACGGACGACATCCGCGGGGAATGGTCCGACCCCGTCTGGGTGAAGCAGATGGGCATTGACCCGTCCCTGTTCTGGGACGATGACGGCAAAGTGTATTTCCAGAGCACCTTCTTTGACAAAAAGACCGGGCGCCAGTGCATCGGGCAGAGCGAGATAGATTTGGAAACGGGAGCGCTGCTGACGGAGACACGTCCCCTTTGGTTCGGCACAGGAGGAAAATGCCCGGAAGGACCCCACCTGTACAAAAGAAACGGCGTGTATTATCTGATGATCGCCGAGGGTGGCACGGAATATGGGCATATGGAGACCCTCGCCCGTTCCCGGAATGTGTGGGGACCCTTTGAAAGCTGCCCCCATAATCCCATCGTGACCCAGCGCGATTTCATGCCGGACTACACTGACCCCACCTCCGATGTGATCCAGGGCGTTGGGCACGCCGATTTGGTAGACGATCCGAAAGGAAACTGGTGGCTGGTGTTCCACGGCTTCCGCCCCTCCCAGTCCATGCTGCACCATATCGGGCGGGAAACCATGGTCGCCCCGGTGGAATGGGACAGCGACGGCTGGCTCACCGTCAACGGCGGCAAGCCCATCACCCCTGTGATGGAGCTGCCCGGCGGCGATGGCTTCCTTCCGCAAACCGATTTTTCCTTTTCGGAGGATTTCACAAAAGAAAGCACTCTCCCCGCAAGATGGGCATATCTGCGGGACCCTGTGGAAGAGCATTATCATTTTTCCGACGGTCTTGTGCTGACCGGCGGCGACCCGCTGGAAGGGCGGGGCGCGCCCACCTTTGTAGGCGTGCGCCAGCGGCAGTTTACAGGCACGGTAACGGCGGAAGCGGAGATTTTCCCTGAAGACGACCGGCAGGAGGCGGGGATCACCGTCTACCATACCGGGGAGCACCACTATGACCTGGTGGTGACCTGCCGGGGCGGCAAACGAGTGGCGCTGCTGCGCAGGCGGGTGTGCGACCTGCTGGTGGAATCGGACTGCGTGGAACTGCCGGAAAGCGGCAGCCTGACCCTGCAGATCAGGTCCGACCGGCTGCACTATGAATTTTTTGCGGGAGCTGCCGACGGTGAGCTGCAGTCCCTGGGCAAAGCGCGGACCCAGCCCCTTTCCACCGAGGTGATGGCGGGCACCTTTACCGGGTGCTTCTTTGGAATGTTTGCCCAAGGGGAAGGGACAAAGGCGGTCTTTTCCGCATTCAGCTGCAACTATCAGGAGGGAAATGAAAAATGAAAAAAGATTTGTGCGCGCTGACACCGCCCATGGGGTGGAACAGCTGGGACTGCTACGGCAACGCCGTCAATGAGGAGCAGCTTTTGGGCAACGCCCGGTACATGGCGGAGCATTTGAAGGAATACGGCTGGGAATATGTGGTCTGCGACATTCAGTGGTCCGAGCCCAACGCTGGGGTAGAGCGCCCGGAATATGTGCCCTTCGCCTGGCTGACCCTGGACGAATACGGCAGGCAGCTGCCCGCCCCGGAGCGGTTCCCCTCTGCGGCAGGGGGGAAAGGCTTTTCGGAGATTTCCCGGAAAATCCACGATATGGGGCTGAAATTCGGTATCCACATCATGCGCGGCGTGCCCCGGCTGGCGGCGCACAGGCACCTGCCTGTCAAGGGGACAGACACCACCTGCGACAGGATCGCCCAGGACAATTCCGTTTCCCGCTGGAACACGGATATGTACGGTGTCGACTGGACAAAGGAGGGGGCGCAGGCGTACTACGATTCCATTTTTGAGCTGTATGCCCAGTGGGGCGTGGATTTCGTCAAGGTAGACGACATCTGCAATACCAACGCCTATCCCACCCGCCCCTATTCCGCGGAAAAGGAGATCGAGATGATCCGCCGCGCCATTGACCGTTGCGGCAGAGACATGGTGCTGAGCCTGTCTCCCGGTCCGGCAGTGATCGAAAAGGCGTGGCACCTGCGGCAAAACGCCAATATGTGGCGCATTACCGACGATTTTTGGGACGACTGGAGCCTGCTGCTTGCCATGTTTGAGCGCTGTGAGGTCTGGGAGCGCCAGGTTTCCCCCGGCTGCTGGCCGGACTGCGACATGCTGCCTTTGGGCAGTATCCGCCGGAACATCAAGCGCTTTGAGGAAAGCCAGGGACGGGAATATGGCGAAGCGTGGACAAAATTCACCCCGGCGGAGCAGACCACTATGATGTCCCTGTGGTGTATCTTCCGTTCCCCGCTGATCATGGGCGGCGAGCTGCGGGAAAACGACGATTTTACCCTGTCCCTCCTGACCAATCGGGACATTCTGAAAATGCACCGTGACGGAGAAAACGCCCATCAGATCCGCCGGACGGAGGAAAGCTGTGTTTGGAAAAGCCGTGACAGTGAAGACGGCTCTGTCTATGCGGCGCTGTTTAATTTTGCGGACGAGGACGCGGTGGTGACCGCTTCCCTGGAGGAATTGGAGCTTTTCGGAACATATCGGGCAAGGGAGTTGTGGAGCGGCAGAGAGCTGTGCGCCGTGCAGCAGCTTTCCGCCTGTCTGCCTGCCCATGGCGCGGCGGTGTACCGTCTGCGGGTGGAATAGGCGAATAAAATGTTATGTAAACTACCTCTTGCTTCTAAAAAAGTTCCAAATAGAACCTTGACAAAATTGGTTCTATATAGTACCATATAACTGCCGCAGAAATCGGCAGACGTGCCGGCGGCGGGCTTGCGCAGGTTTTGATGATGACCATAGCTCGGAAAGGACGACCCTTATTTGGAAACCAGAACAGGATTTTTGATCTCTCAAATCAAGCAGCGGCAGGGGAGGGTGTTCCAAAGGCTGCTGCAGGACTGCGGCGTGGAGGAATTTAACGGTCCCCAGGGCAATATCCTCTACGTGCTCTGGCAGGGGGACGGCGTTCCTATTGTGGAGCTTTCCCGAAAAACGGGGCTTGCGAAAAACACCCTGACCGCCATGCTGGGGAGAATGGAGGAAAGCGGGCTGATCTACCGCAGGCAGAGCGCGGAAGATCACCGAAAATCCTTTATCTGCCTGACGGAAAAGGCGCGGGGGCTGGAAGACCGTTATGAGCAGGTCTCCCAGCAGATGAACGAGCTGTTTTTTCAGGGCTTCCGGGACAGCGAGATCGAAGAGCTGGAAGGGTATCTGGACAGGATCGTCGCAAATCTACAGCGGGCGGAGCGCGCCGGGAAAGCTTTCCCCCAAGGCGTTTCTCCTGCTGAAACGGAAAAGAGGTAACAGCATGACAATTGAACAAATGGCGGCGCTGATCGACCGCTCTCTATTCGCGTCCCTGGCTTACATGGACGAAGCGGGAAAATTGAATGTCCGCCGGGTATTTTCCACCTTTCATTGGGGACTGGGCAGACATCTGATCTCCACGAATACAAGCTCCGCCCACGTGCAGAGCTTGCTGAAAAACGGGAATGCCAGCCTGTATTTTTCAGATGATTCCGCGTTCGAGGGGCTTTGCCTGCGCGGCAGGGCGGTGGTTCATTTTGACCGGGAATTTAAGGAGCTGATGTGGCACGAGCAGGACGTTCAATATTATCCCGGCGGCGTGGACGACGAGGACTATTGCGTGGTGGAGTTTATCGCGGACTCCGGGCGGTTCTACAAGGGCGACGCGGAAAATTATAAGGGCGAGCTTTCCCAGGAGGAGATCGCGGCTTACGACGAGGGAAAGACCTATACGGACTCCCGGGCTTAAACCGCGCGCCCGGCTATTTCACAAAAAACTGAGGGGCTGTCTTTTGACAGCCCCTTGTTCATTTTCTATTTCCCGTGCTCAGTGCCCGCAGCCGTTTCCACCGCAGCCGTGCTTATCTTCCCCACAGTGACCGTGATGGTCGTGGTCATGATCGTGGTGGTCGCAATGCACGTTGGGGTCATATAGAAGCGTTCCCGCAAGCAGCGCCTGCACCGCGTCGTCAGCCTTGCCGGAAACGCCGCCGTACAGGGTGATCCCAGCCTGCGCCAGCGCTTCCTGAGCGCCCGCGCCGATACCGCCGCAGATCAGGGCGTCAACGCCTTTGCCCACCAGAAAGCCTGCCAGCGCGCCGTGCCCATGCCCGGCGGTGTCGGAGATTTCCTGACGGACTACCTTGCCGTCCTCCACCTCGTAAAGCTTGACCTGGCTGGTGTGCCCAAAATGCTGGAACACCAGCCCGTTTTCATAAGTTACCGCAATTTTCATGGAAAAAGCTCCTTTCCGTTTCTACCGATATGATACCGCAGAAAGCCGGAAAAATCAAGGGGGAGCGGCACTGGCTCACCCTGTGCGGCGCGGTTTATTTGATCCAGTTTTTGCTGAAGCTGTTCCTTTCGGTTTCCACATGGCCCCGGTGCCCATGGACGGTGCAGGCGTTCAGCGCTTCTTCCAGCGCGGAAAATTCATCGTCAGTCAACTCTACTTCCCAGCCGCCCAGGTTTTCCAGAATGCGTTCCTGATTTTTCGAGCCGGGAATGGGCACGCAGTTGGGATATTTCTGCAGCATCCATGCCAGAGAGATCTGGGCGCTGGTGGCGTTTTTCTCCTGGGAATATTTTGTCAGAATGTCCAGAATGGGCTGGTTCGCGGCAATGTTTTCCTTTTGCAGCTGCGGTACCCAGTTGCGCACATCATCGGTGGACTCGAACCTGGTATCTACCGTGATCTTGCCGGAAAGGAAGCCGCTGGCAATGGGGGAAAAGGGCACCACGCCGATGTTGTGCTCCAAGCAGTAGGGGAAAATATCCTGCTCGCAGTCCCGTTCCAGCATATTGTACAGGTTCTGCACGGCGGTGACGGGGGTGATCTTCTGGGCGCGGTCCAGCGTTTCCACATTTACCTGGGACAGCCCCCAGCCCCGAATGAGACCTTCCTCGATCAGACTTCCCATGGCGGCTGCCACGTCCTCCACGGCAACGCCCTCGTTGACCCGGTGGAGATAGTACAGGTCGATATAGTCCGTGCGCAGGTTTTTCATGGAAGCTTCCAGGTGGCGCTTCACCGTGTCATAGACGGAAGCGGAGCCCACCTCCTCCGGGTGGATATGCAGCTTTGTCGCCAGCACCGCGTTTTTGCGGAACGGCTCCAGCGCCTTGCCCACCAGCTGTTCGTTGTGACCGGGAAAAAACTGCTCCCGCCCGTAGGCTTCGGCAGTGTCGAAAAAGGTGCAGCCAAAGTCAAACGCCCTGCGGATCGCTTCTATGCTGTAGCTTTCCGCCGGCACCTGCCCGTACCCATGGGAAAAGCCCATGCAGCCCATGCCAATGGGGGAAACCTCCAGTTCGCGGATCAAACGTGTTTTCATGTGATGACCTCCTGATCGGTGCTTGAAATATTTGTGTTCTGCTGTCAGTATAGCGGAAAACAGATTGACAGGGAAGTTTCCGTTTGATACAATGGTTGAAACTACAGGTTTCAGCAAAAGGAGCGGTTGTCCAAATGTATGACAAGGTGCTGGATACTTTTTTGGAAACGGTAGAGCGGGGCAGCTTTTCCAGGGCGGCAGAGCAGCTGTACCTGACCCACACGGCGGTGATCAAGCAGCTGAACAGCCTGGAGGACAGGCTGGGCGTGCGGCTGCTCACGCGCTCCAATCACGGCGTAGGGCTGACCCCGGCGGGGGAGGTGTTCTACCGGGAGGCAAAGGAGCTGATCCGGCTGTCCGGCGAAGCGGTGGAGCGGGTGCGCGCGGCGGGCAGACCAAAACGCATCACGCTGCGTGTGGGCAGCTCGGCGCTGTCCCCCTGTCAGGATTTTCTGGAGCAGTGGCAGCGGTCGGAAAGCGCCGCAAGGTTCCGGCTGCAGATCGTTCCCTTTTCCGACGACCGAAAGCGCTATGAGCATTTGGGCAGGGATTTCGATTTTCTGGTCGGCTCCTGCGATAATTTATTTGCCCGGGAGAAATTCGACTTTCTGCCTATCGGGCAGTACCGATTTGAGCTGCTTATGAGCCGAGAGCACCGGCTGGCAAAGGCGCGGTCGCTTTCCCTTGGGGACTTAAAGGGGGAGACCGTCATGCTGATGAAGCCCGGCGTCAGCCCGATCAACGATGAAATACGGCACGCGCTGCAGGAGAAATGCCCGGAAGCGGCGATCGAAAGCATTCTGCCCGTCTACAATATGGAAACCTTCAACCGCTGTGCAGAAAGCGAGGCCCTGCTGGTGTCCCTGGAATGCTGGGAAAATGTCCACCCCGCCTTGACCGCGGTGCCCCTGCAGGAGGAATATACCATCGAGTATGGGCTTATTTTCTCCAAGGCTTTCGGCGGCGCACTGCGGGAATTTCTTCAGGCGGTGCGCGGGCAGTTCACTGATAAGGCTCAGTAAGCCTTCGGCGGCGCGCAGCTTTCCCGCAGCACCAGATCGGGGGTGGATTGGATTCTGGCGTCCGTCTCTATCCCCTGTATGCGGTGAAGCAGCGCCTGAATGACGAACCGTCCGAATTGCTCGTTGTGCTGGTCCATGCCCGTCAGGCGGGGGACAAAATAGTCGGCGGAAAAGAACTGGTCGCAGCTGACGATGGAAACGTCCTCCGGCACGCGGCGCCCAAAGTCCGCCAGCGCCCGGTACGCGCCGAACGCCACGCTGTCGTTGATCGCCAGCGCCGCCGTAAACGGGATTTTTTGTTCCAGCAGGGACTTCATGGCGCTGTAGCCGTCCGGGGCGTAGTAATCGGACAGGGAGACAAGCTCCTTGTCATAGGGAAACCCTAAAGCAGACAGCGCGTCGGCATACGCCCCCAGCCGGGATTCCGTAATGCTGACGCCCCGCTCGCCCCCCAGAAAAGCAATGCGGCGGTGCCCCAGGGAAGCCAGATGGTCCATGGAAGCGAACACACCTTTCCCGGTTTCCCTCTGGAGGAACAGGCAGTCTATCCCGCGAATAGGGTTCCCCAGCACCACGGTGGGCACGGCGGAGGCGAGCTCCTGCAGGGCGTTTCGGTATTCCGGCGGCACGTGGAGCAGGTCTGCCTGCCCGCCCGCTACGAGAACACCGTCCACCTGCCTGTCCAGCAGCATTTTGAAATACGCGGCTTCCGGCGGGTGGGAGCCGTCCTTATCGGCGGAGCTGAAAAAAGAGGTGTTGCAGAGAAACACCGAGTATCCGGCAGCGCGGGCAGCCTGTTCAAACGCCCGGAACATGGCGGAAAAATAGGGGTTCGTAATGTCCGGCATGACAATTCCCAGCGTCATGCTCTGCCGCTTGATAAGCCCTCTGGCAAAGGCGTTCGGCGTGTAGTGGTGCTTGTGAATGGCAGCTTCTACCCGTTCCCTGGTGCGCTGAGAAACGGGAGCGGTGCCGTTTAGCACCCGGGAAACCGTGGCAATGGAAACGCCGCATTCCTTTGCGATTTGCACCATAGTGGCAGGCTTGTTCATAAAGGCACCTCCAAAGCAGAAAGCTCTTTTCTCCATTGTAACAAAAGCTGAAAACCTTTTCAACGGGCGGACAGCCTCCCGCAGCTTTGCATTTTGACGAAAATGTAAAGCCGGATTTGGGTAAAACGTCCACTTGCAATGTAAAGGTTTTCATATTATAGTCGAAGCAGATGGTACAATGATCGCAAAGCGATCATCAGAGAGAACCCCTGAAACGCGAAGCGTTTCTCTTTTCCTACGGAAAAGTACCGGGCTTCTCCAAATCAGTTGGCGCATTCTGCGCATATGATATAACAACGAAAAGAGAGGGAAGAGTATGAAAAAAGAATTTGAACAGGAATTGCAGGAGACGCTGTATGTCCACCGTCCGCTGCCGCTGCACCCGGAACGCTCGCTGGAAGCCTCCTTTCCCAAAAAGAAGGTGGAAGCGCAGCGTATCCTGTACAGCGCCGGGGAGCGCATTGCCGATCCCGTTGCCGACCGGGAGGGAACGCTCTCTGAGGAAAACGGGACGCTGGTTCTCAGCGCTTCCCTGCGCAGCGACCACTGGCCCGAGGGCGCCCCGGCAGACGGGGACTACACCAATTTCGGTTCCGCCACCATTCGTTTTTCTTTCCCGCCCCAGGATTGGAGCGGATACAACCGCATTCGCTTCTGGGTGCGCCCTCACATGACGAACGCCCGCATCGTGTCCCAGTACGCTGCGCTGCGGAACGTGGGGAAGACCCCGATCCCGGACCCCTATTACCGGGAGGGTTCCACCGCGTTTGATTTGAAAAACGGAGAGTGGAACGAGTGCATTTGGGAATTTGCCGCCATGCCCCGGGACGCCATCGACGAGCTGCGGCTCTTTGTGGGGCTCAGCGGTCACGATGTGGCAGCCGGGGAGACCATGACCTACGAGTATAAGGACCTGCGCCTGGAGCGGGTGGAGCACCCGGAGCATGAGCGTGGCTGGCAGCGGGACGACAACGCCATTCTTTTCTCCACCGTGGGCTATTGGCAGAACAGCCGGAAAACGGCAGTCACAGGCGCAGCGGTGAAAAGCTTTGAATTGACCGCGGCGGAAAGCGGCGAAGCCGTATTTGCCGCTCCGGCAAAGCCGGTGAAAAACGACAGGGGCGAATTTGCCCTGTTGGATTTTTCGGATTTCTGCACCGCCGGCAGCTACAGGATCAGAACGGAATTTGCCACAAGCGAGCCTTTTGAGATCGGGCAGGACCTGTGCCGGGAAAGCCTGTGGAAGGTGCTGAACTACATTTACTGCGAGCGCTGCGGCACTCCCGTGCCCGGCAAGCACGGCACCTGCCACCAGGACATTACCGCGACCCATGATGGCGTGACAATGAGCTTCTGCGGCGGCTGGCACGACGCCGGGGACGTGTCCCAGCAGGCGGCGCAGAGCGCCGAGGTGGTGCACGCCCTGTTTGAAAACGCCTCCCGCTGCAAGGGGGATATGCCCCTGTACCTCCGACTGATGGAGGAAGCACAGTGGGGGCTGGATTTTATTCTGCGCACCCGGTTCGGCGACGGCTTCCGGGCGACCAGCGCCGGGGCGACCCGGTTCACCGACAATCTGATGGGGAATTTTGACGATATCCCCGCCCGGGTCCACGACCACGCCTATGAGAATTTCCTGTTCAGCGGCGTGGAAGCTTACGCCAGCCACTGCCTGCAGGGCTATGACGACGAGCTGGCGGCAGGGGCGATTCTTGCCGCAAAGGAGGATTTCGGGTTCGCTGTGAAGAAATTTGCCGAGACCGGGGTGGACCCTGCCCCCAGCTTTTTCGAGCACACCTATAACAGCGGGCGCTCCCAGTATTATGCCGTGGCGGCATGGGCGGCAAGCTGTCTGGTGGAAGCCGGCAGCGCCGGCCACGCGGAGGCCGCCCGGCAGTATGGGAATCTTCTGCTGCTCTGTCAGGAAACAGGGAACGGCGGCGCGCCGCTGACCGGCTTTTTCTATCGGGACGAAAGCCATAAAACTATCGTTCATTTCAATCACCAGGCTAGAGAACAGCAGTTCATACAGGCACTGGAATCCCTTTGCCGCACCCAGCCCCAGGCGCAGGAGCGCCCCCGCTGGGAGCAGGCAATGCGGCTCTACGGCGGCTACCTCAAGGTGATCTCCGGGAACACCGCTCCATTTGATATGCTTCCGGCAGGCATTCATAAAACCGACGAGGCGCTGGATTCGGAACTGTTCCCCTACCTTCATTTGACCTGCCGCTATGAGGACGAGGTGGAGAATTACAAGGAACAGCTGGCAAACGGCACGCAACTCTCCGAGGGCTATGTGCTCCGCAATTTCCCGGTGTGGTTCTCGTTCCGGGGAAATTCCGCCGTGCTGCTGTCCATGGGCAAGGCGGCGTCCCTGTTGGGCAGGTACTTCCACGATGAAGAGCTG
Organism: uncultured Neglectibacter sp.; assembly: GCA_937958185.1. GTDB lineage: Bacteria > Bacillota > Clostridia > Oscillospirales > Acutalibacteraceae > Acutalibacter. Next base: position 68,951 of record CALFFN010000036.1, read on the forward strand.
CTGCAGCTGGGCAGGGAACAGCTTTACTGGCTGTGGGGCAAGAACCCCTTTGGACAGTCGCTGATTTACGGCGCGGGCAGTAATTACTGCCGCCAGTATGCCGTGCTCTGTGGCGAATGCACGGGGGAGGTGCCCGTGGGTATTGAAACTCTGAACAATGAAGACGAACCCTACTGGCCGCAGAACAATAACGCCACTTACCGGGAGGTCTGGATCGGCGCCGCCTGCCGCTGGCTGTGGCTGTGCGCGGACTTTTTGGAGGATTGAGTATGGAGCATGAGATGAGACACCCCACCTTTCTGGGCGCGGATTTGGGCGGCACCAAGCTGCTGCTGGGTGAAGTCACCGCAGACGGAAATTTGCTCCGGCAGAAAAGCTACCCCAGCGGGGCGCTTTCCCAAACCCAGGCGCTGGAGCTTATCTCCGACAGCGTAAAGGATTTTCTGGAAAATGCCCGCCCCAGGGAGGAACCCCTGCCTTGCGCCATGGGCGTGGGGCTGGTGGGCAGGGTGGACCCCGGGAAGGGGCTGTGGATGGAGATCGACCGGGTGCGGAAGGAAGAATTTCCCGTAGCGCGGCTCCTGGAGGAGCGCTTTGGGCTTCCCTGCGCCATCGACAACGATGTGCGCAGCGCCGCCAAGGCGGAAATGCGGTTCGGGCAGGGAAAGGATTGTAAAAATCTTATCTATCTGAATATCGGCACGGGCATCGCGGCGGGTATCGTGGTAAACGGAAAGCTGGTTCACGGCGGACACTGCAATGCCGGGGAGGTGGGGCATACCGGCTCCGGCGTGGCGCTTCACGTGCCCTGCGTCTGCGGGCGGCAGGACTGTGTGGAAATGGTTTCCGCCGGGGTGGGGCTGGACGCCAGTGCCCGGCTGCTGCGGGAACAGTACCCGGACACCACCCTGCCGATCCCCGAGGACGGGAGCCGGGTCTCCGCGGCTGAGATTTTTTCCCGTTATGACAGCGACCTGCTCTGCACCCTGCTGACAAACAACGCCGCCCAGGGGATTTCCAATCTCATTATGAATCTGGTGCGGCAGTCCGACCCGGAGCTGGTGGTGCTGGGCGGCGGTCTGCTGTCCAATGAACTGCTGTATCAGAAAGTGCTTGCCGGGCTGAACGCCCACACTGTCCGCTTTGTCACCCGGGGCATCGTGCGCACGGGTCTTGACCCCGCCCATATCGGCGTGATAGGCGCAGCCTGCAACGCCATGGAAAAACTGGAACAGGAAAGGAAGAAAAGCATATGAAGGTAACGATTGCAAGAGACGAACATGAATTTGACGTAATGGCTGCATGGCGGATCATCGGGCAAATGCTGGCAAAGCCTGATTCCGTCATCGGGCTTTCCACCGGGGAGACCACCAAAAATATGCACGCCATTGTCAGCGACATTTATGGGAAGTATCCCTTTGACACCAGCCGCGTCACCTTATTTAATGTAGACGAGCTGACGAACCTGCCCCGCTCCTATGCCGGGTGCTGCTATACCATGATAGCGGAGCAGATCGCCCGCCCGCTGCACATTCCCGAGGAAAGGTTCCTCATGCCGCCCACCATTGCGGAGGATTATGAGGCGGAGTGCCGGAAATTCCAGAAAGCGCTGGAAGACGCCGGGGGGATCGACCTGCAAATGCTGGGTCTGGGCATGAACGGGCATATCGGCATCAACCAGCCCGGCACGCCCTTCGGCAGCGAAACATGGGTGTCGCCCATGGACCCCATTTTTGAAGCCCGGGTGCGCAGGGAGACCGGCGTTGCGCCGGAGCATGAGCTGGGCGGCTTGACCCTGGGCGTCCGCACCATCATGCACGCCCGCCGTATCGTGCTGATCGCCAAGGGCGCGCACAAGGCGGAGATCGTTCGGAAAATGCTGAAAGAGCCGGTGACAGAGGATATCCCCGCTTCTGTTCTCCAGCTTCACCCAAACTGCGAATTTCTGCTGGACGCTGCCGCCGCGAAATATGTGACGGATTTGGCGTAATACAGGGGAAAGAAGCATACAGAAAACAGGCTTCGCCGACTATTGTTTGAAAGGACGGAGAATATAACAGTGCTGGGAATATACGATTGCTTCGGATACGGCGCGGGGTACGAGGTATCCTTTGAAGAAAGATACCGGCTGATAAAAAGCGCCGGCTTCGACTGTGTCATGCTTTGGTGGAGCGACCAGTTCGGCAGGGGAGAGGGCTATCAAAAAGATGCAGAGCTTGCGCGAACGGCAGGTCTGTTCGTAGAAAATATCCATGCCCCCGTTCATGAGCAGAACGATTTGTCATTGGATACTTTGGGTGGGGAAAGCGTTTTTCAAAGCTATCTGCAATGCGTAAAGGATTGTTCTAAAAACAATATATCCACTGTTGTCATCCATTTGCCTGATGACGCCTGTCTGTTGAACGATCAGGGAATGGAGCGGCTCAAGGCGATCATTTCCGAAGCGGAGGACAAAGAAATACAAATCGCATTTGAAAATGTGCGAAATATCAATCATCTCATTTCTGCCTTGTCTTCCTTCGATTCAAGATTTGTTGGATTCTGTTATGATAGTTGTCACCATAAAAACTATGCGCCGGAAATCGACCTGTTAAAGCGCTTTGGCAATCGGCTGATGGCTCTGCACCTGCATGATAACAGGGGCAGGCGTGCCCAGCACCAGCTGCCCTTTGACGGAAGCATTGATTGGGCGGAAGTGATGGGTAATATTTCAGCAACAGGCTATCAGGGCGCAACATCTCTGGAACCGATGAACTGGGATTATGAAAGCTTGTCCATAGAGGAATTTCTTTCCTTGGCGTATCGGAAAGCAAGGCGGCTGGAGCAGATGAGAATGGGGTAAATGGAAATTGACGATTAGGCGTTGGCTATCGGCAAATGATGGGGCAGGAGAGCTTTTGAAAAGCTTTCCTCAAATTTTCCTGTCAGTCGGTCACATCGAAAGCTGTCGACCATATTTGCAGCCGCACCGCGAAAATGAAAGGAGATCCTGCAAAAAAGTGTTGACATCCCTTCGGGAAGATGGTAAACTGAGTAAGCTGAAATCCGAAAGAGGATTTCAGCTTATATAGGGGTATAGCTCAGCTGGTAGAGCAGCGGTCTCCAAAACCGCGTGCCGAGGGTTCGAATCCTTCTGCCCCTGCCAAAACAAGAGAGACAAGCCTTGTGCCTGTCTCT
>CALFFN010000037.1 GCA_937958185.1 uncultured Neglectibacter sp.
TTTCCACTTTTTCTCCCTTTCACTAAAGTTTATCCATTCCACCTGCATAGCAGGTGGTTTCTTTATTGGTATAAAGAAACTCCTGTCTCAAAAGAAGACAGGAGTTTCCGTTTTTTCACAAATTCTCGTAACACACAAAATGACTTTTCAAACTGGGAAATATTTTTTCCGCCCACTATGCGACTCTTAGAACACCAAAACCCATAGATTGGTGCACCCTCAACGCAGTGGAAAAAGACGGTTCTCCGCAGGAGAATTGTGGTATTTCATACCACAAAGTCTTTTTTCCGTCCATTATTCCCTAGAGACTATGAAAAAGCAGGGTTTTGCAACGCAAAAGGCAAGTATTCCATACTTGCCACTGCTTTTTCCGTCCATTGTGTCCATTTATTCTACTGTCACCGACTTCGCCAGATTCCTGGGCTTGTCGATGTCGCAGCCCTTCATGGACGCAATATAATAGGCGAACAGCTGCAGGGGAATGATGGAGAGGCTGGGCAGCATGAAATCGGTGATCTTCGGGATACAGAACTGGTAGTCCGTCTCCTGCCGGAGCGCGCCTTCGCGACCGCGGGTGGTAATGCCCAGCACCACGGCGCCCCGGGCCTTGACCTCCTTCACATTGCTCATCATCTTATCGAACAGCCGGTCATAGGTGCAGATGGCGATGACCAGCGTGCCGTCTTCGATCAGGGAGATGGGGCCGTGCTTTAATTCGCCGCCGGTGTAGGCTTCGGAATGGATATAGGAAATTTCCTTCAGCTTCAGGGAAGCTTCCAGAGAAGCGGCATAGTCCACGTTCCTGCCGATAAAATACATATCCCCCGCGTTGAAGTACCGGGAAGCAAAATACTGAATGGTCTCCTTGTCCGCAAGGCAGGCTGCCGCCAGATCGGGCAGCCGCTGCAGGTCGTCCAGATATTCCTTTCGCTCCGCTTCCGACAGCGTGCCAAGCTCCTGCGCCATATAAAGGACGATAAGGTAGATCATCGCCAGCTGGGTGCTGTACGCCTTTGTGGACGCTACGGCGATCTCAGGTCCCGCCCAGGTGTAAAGCACATCGTCAGATTCGTTGGCAATGGTGCTGCCCACCACGTTCACGATGGAGAGTACCCGCGCGCCGGACTGCTTTGCCATGCGCAGCGCCGCCAGCGTGTCGGCGGTCTCGCCGGACTGGCTGATGATAATGACCAGCGTGCGGTCGTTGATGATGGGGTCGCGGTAGCGGAACTCGGACGCTACGTCCACCTCCAAGGGGAGCTTCAAAAGCTTCTCAAAGGCGTACTTTGCCACCACGCCCACATGGTAGGACGTGCCGCAGGCAACGATGAACACCTTGTCGATGTCCCTGATCTGCTCCGCGGACAGGGTGATATCGTCCAGCACCACCCTGCCGTCCCTGATGCGGGGAGAAATGGTTTTCCGCAGCGCTTCCGGCTGCTCGCAGATCTCCTTCATCATGAAATGCTCATAACCGCCCTTTTCCGCGGCGGCAACGTCCCATTCCACCCGCTCCAGCGTCTTTTCCACCGGCTCCATTTCCTCGTTGAAGAAGGAGATTTTCTCCCGCTCCAGCACGGCGATCTCCTTGTCCTTCAGGCGGTAGATGTCCCGGGTCTTGGAAAGGATCGCGGGGATATCGGAGGCGATAAAATTCTCCCCCTGCCCCGCGCCCACGATCAGGGGGCTGTCCTTGCGGACGGCGAAAATCCTGTCCGGGCAGTCGGCGCAGATGATGCCCAAAGCATAGCTGCCCTCCACACGCCCAATCACTTTCTGCACGGCGTCCAGCACGTCGCCGCGGTAGTAGTATTCCAGCAGTTGCGCCACCACCTCGGTGTCCGTGTCGGAGACAAATTCCACGCCACGGTGGATCAGGTGGTTTTTCAGCGCCAGATAATTTTCGATAATGCCGTTGTGCACCACGGCGAACTTCCCGCCGGAGCTTTCCTGGGGGTGAGAATTCACATCGGAGGGCGCGCCGTGGGTCGCCCATCGGGTGTGCCCAATGCCCACCGTGCCGGGCAGAGCCTTCCCGCCCTGCAAAATGCCGTCCAGCACGCTGAGCCGGCCCTTGGATTTCACCACATGGAGGCTGCCGCCCTCGTACACGGCAACGCCTGCGGAGTCATACCCCCGGTATTCCAGCTTCGTCAGCCCGTTCAGCAGAAAGGGCGCTGCCTGTTCTCCTCCGATATAGCCCACGATACCACACATAGCTTTTGCTTCCTTTCCAAATGTAAAAATGCCGCTCTCTCATAGTATGCCTTCCAAAAGCGAAAAAGAGCGGTTGTCTCTCCATTCCGCTCTTTTCTGCTCTCTCCTCTAACAACTAACTACTCACGACTAACAACTAACACGGTACATGATGTCGTCTCTGGCAGGGCCGTTCGATACCATCGTGATGGGCACGCCGATCTGCCGTTCGGCAAATTCCACGTACCGCCGGGCGTTCTCCGGCAAATCCTCATAGCGCTTGATCCCGCTGATATCGCATTTCCAGCCGGGCAGCACCTCTAACACGGGCTTGCAGCGCTTGAGCTGTGCCGTGGAGGGGAAATAGTCGATTTTCTTCCCGTCCAGCTCGTATGCCACGCAGACGGGTATCTCGTCCAGATACCCCAGCGCGTCCAGCACGGTAAAGGCGATATCCGTCGCGCCCTGCACCATGCAGCCATAACGGGCGGCAACAAGGTCCAGCCAGCCCATTCTTCTGGGGCGCCCGGTAGTCGCGCCGTATTCGCCGCCGTCTCCGCCCCTGCGGCGCAGCTCGTCGGCTTCGTCCCCGAATATCTCGGAAACAAATTCTCCCGCGCCCACAGCGCTGGAATACGCCTTTACCACCGTGACGATCTTTTCGATGGCATAGGGCGGTATCCCGCCTGCGCCCACAGCGCCGTAGCCAGCCAGCGGCGAAGAGGAGGTCACCATGGGGTAAATTCCCAGGTCAGGGTCCTTGAGGGAGCCGAGCTGCCCCTCCAGCAAAATGGTTTTCCCGTCCTTCACGGCGTTGTACAGCAGCGTGGTGGTATCCGCCACATAGGGCGCAAGGGCTTCCTTATACTCCATCAGCTTCGCGTACACCTGGTCCCTGTCCAGCGGCTTCTGATGGTACAGCTCGGTATACAGCACATTTTTCAAGCCCAGCACATGGTCGATGCGCTCGTAAAGGGACTCCTTATCATCGTACAGGTCGCTGACCTGGAAGCCAATCTTGGCGTATTTATCCGAGTAGAACGGCGCAATGCCGGACTTGGTAGAGCCAAAGGATTTTGCGGCAAGCCTAGCTTCCTCCATGCCGTCCAGCTCCTTGTGGTAGGGCATGACGATCTGGCAGCGGTCGGAAACCAGCAGCTTCGGCGCGGGCACGCCCCGCTCCACAATAGAATTGATCTCATTGATGAAATTCTCCACAGACAGCGCCACGCCGTTTCCGATGATGTTCACGATGTTCTGCCGGAACACGCCGGAGGGAAGCTGGTGCAGGGCAAATTTCCCATACCCGTTTATGATGGTGTGCCCCGCGTTGGAACCGCCCTGAAAGCGCACCACGATATCGGAATCTTCCGCCAGCACGTCTGTGATCTTCCCCTTGCCTTCGTCGCCCCAACACGCACCAACTATAGCCTTTACCATGTTATCCCACAAACCTTTCCTGTATTTTCAAGCGCCGGTCTCGCCTGCCGGCTCAGACAGCGCTGGACGGTCGCCACTGGCGACCAGCGCCCCCAACACGCACCAACTATAGCCTTTACCATGTTATCCCACAAACCTTTCCTACTAGATGCTAGATACTAGATTTTAGACGTTAAACTTTCGTACTGTTCCTTTGTCACGACAAGAGTGACAAGGTTATCCGCTTTACAGACCGGCTGAAACCCCGCGGCTTCATGGATTTTCCAGGCAGCTTTCCGGCTGGTTTCAAACTCGTTGCTTACCGCAGCCGCCCCCATATTTTCAAAGGCATACCGAAGCAGCAGCTTGATCCCTTCTTTGGAATACCCCTGTCCTCGGTACTTCGCATGCAGGACAATTCCCATTTCATACCAGCCCTCAGGACCTTTTTGATAGAGGTTCACTTCTCCCAGAAAAGCGCCGTCCGATTTGCGCCGCAGATAGGCGTAAAACCGCTCCGGCTGGGCATTGACCCATCTCTGATACCAGCCGTCCCAATTTTCTTCCGGAAAGTCGATACAGCCGGTCTCATTATGATATTCCGGAAAGCCTAAGTCATATCCTCTGTTGTAGCTCATAGTGTCCGAATCGCTTAGAAGCTCTTTCCGAAACCACAAATCGGCTTTTTCGGGAACATACAGCTCTATCATAGCAGCGTCCTTTGCTAACAATTAATTGCTAATTTCTAATTGCTAATTGCTCATTATACACTGATTTCAGGTTTTTCTTCCTGCACGTCTTCGTACTTTTTCAATACCGGCTCGACCACTTCAGAAAGAAATTCTTCCGTCTGCTTCGGCGCCCTGCCCACATATTTTTCGGGCTTTACAATTTCGTGAAGCTCTTCCAGGGTCACGCCGAAGATGGGGTCTGCGGCAATGCGGGCAAGCAGGTCGTTTTCTCCGCCCTCTTCCTTGACTACCTTTGCCGCCGCCATGGAATGTACCCGAATGCGCTCGTGCAGCTCCTGACGGTCCGCGCCGCGCTTTGCCGCGTCCATCATAATATTTTCCGTTGCCATAAAAGGCAGCTCCCGCAGCATATGCTGTTCTATGACCCTGGGGTACACCACCAGCCCGTCCGCCACGTTGGCGTACAGGTTCAAAATGCCGTCCACGGCAAGGAACGCCTCCGGCACGCTGATCCGCTTGTTGGCGGAATCGTCCAGCGTCCGCTCGAACCACTGGGTCGCCTCGGTCATGGCAGGGTTCACCGCGTCGATCATCACATACCGGCTAAGGGACGCAATGCGCTCGCTGCGCATGGGGTTCCGCTTGTACGCCATGGCGGAAGAACCGATCTGGTTCTTTTCAAAGGGCTCCTCCACTTCCTTCAGGTGCTGCAGCAGGCGGGTATCGTTGGAGAACTTGGCGGCGCTCTGGGCAATGCCGGACAGCACGTTCAGCATTTGGCTGTCCAGCTTCCGGGAATAGGTCTGCCCGGACACGGCAAAGCAGGCTTCATAGCCCATTTTCTCCGCGATCCGTTTATCCAGCTCCCGGCACTTCTCGTGGTCGCCCTCAAACAGCTCCAAAAAGCTTGCCTGGGTGCCGGTGGTGCCCTTGCAGCCCAGAAGCTTTGCCTTCGAGAGCTGGTACTCCACGTCCTCCAGGTCCATGAGCAGGTCCTGGATCCACAGGGTCGCCCGCTTGCCCACCGTGGTGGGCTGGGCAGGCTGGAAATGGGTAAACGACAGCGTGGGCAGGTCCTTATATTCCTCCGCGAACTTTTTCAGCACCCGCAGCACGGTGACCAGCTTATCCCGGACCAGCTTCAGCGCCTCCGTCATCACAATGACGTCGGTGTTGTCTCCCACGTAGCAGGAGGTCGCCCCCAGGTGAATGATCCCCGCCGCCCCCGGGCACTGCTGCCCATAGGCGTACACATGGCTCATCACATCGTGGCGCACCACCTTTTCCCTGGCTTCCGCCACCTCGTAATTGATCTCCTCCGCATGGGCTTTCAGCTCGTCTACCTGCTCTTTTGTCACAGGCAGCCCCAGCTCCATTTCCGTTTCCGCCAAAGCGATCCAAAGCTTCCGCCAGGTGCGGAACTTCATGTCGGGAGAAAAAAGATATTTCATTTCGCTGTCCGCGTACCGGGCGGACAGCGGGGATTCGTAACAGTCTCTTGCCATTCAAGATCAGCCTTTCCGAATTCTCTGTATAGTAAACTCTAGATTCTGGATTCTAGATGCTGGAAAGGTCAGAAACCTACGGTCGGGTGAAGTGAAATCCTTCAGCGTAGAGTTGCTTCACGATTGCCCACCGCAGGTGTACGCCCTTTCTAACAACTAAATACTAACAGCTAACAACTAGTCGGCAAGCCCGATCCGCCGCATCATTTCGGCATACGCGTCTTCTACGCCGCCCATGTCCCGGCGGAAGCGGTCCTTGTCCAGCTTCTCGTGGGTCTCCACGTCCCAGAAGCGGCAGGTGTCCGGGGATATCTCGTCCGCCAGAATGATCTTCCCGTCGGAGGTCTTGCCGAATTCAATTTTGAAATCGATCAGATCTACGCCCACGCTCTTGAAGAAATCCACCATCAGCGCGTTGATCTGAAAGCTCATGGCGGCGATCTCGTCCAGCTCTTCCCGGGTGGCAAGCTCCATGGCAAGAATATGGTAATCGTTCACCATGGGGTCGCCCAGCTCGTCGTTCTTATAGCTGTATTCCAGCACCGGGGTCTTCATGGGGGTGCCCTCCGGCAGACCCAGCCGCTTGGAGAGGCTTCCTGCGGCGGTGTTGCGCACGATGACCTCCAGGGGAACGATGGTCACCTTTTTCACGGCGGTTTCCCGGTCATTCAGCTCTTCCACATAATGGGTGGGTATCCCCTGCTGCTCCAGCAGACGGAACATGAAATTGGACATTCGGTTGTTCACCACGCCCTTGCCGACGATGGTGCCCTTTTTCAGCCCGTTAAAGGCGGTGGCGTCGTCTTTATAGGAGACGATGTAGACCTCCGGCTGGTCGGTCGCGTAGACCTTCTTTGCTTTTCCCTCATAGAGCATTTCCTTTTTCTGCATAGATAAAACCTCCGTCTGCCAAACTTGCAGGCTGCCGCCCTGATTTTTTTCGGAAAGGGGAAAAAGCGGGGTTCCCTGTTTTTCCCTTTCCACAAACAGAAATATTGTACCCTAACCGCCGCCTTCTGTCAAGATTTCCCCGGACAAAGATTCTGGTTTTCCGGCTTTTTCGCATATTTCACAGAACCGGGAATCAGGAAGCCGGATTTTTCAGCAGAGTGCGGGTTTTCAGGAAGTTTCAAATTTTTACTTGCCAAACGTGATTTTGTATGGTAGACTTTGAAAGTCGATATGCAAGATTACATTGATAAACTTTCATTTTGGAGGGATCCCCATGTCCTATGTTACCGAACAACTGGAGCTCTTGAAGCAAAAGAACCCGGGTCAGCCGGAATTTATCCAGGCAGCCACCGAGGTGCTCACCTCCCTGGAGCCTGTGATCCAGGCAAACCCCAAGTACGAGGAAAACGGCATTCTGGAGCGCATTGTCGAGCCGGAGCGCCAGCTTATGTTCCGCGTGCCCTGGGTGGACGACAAGGGCAAGGTACAGGTCAACCGCGGCTACCGCGTGCAGTTCAACTCTGCCATCGGTCCCTACAAGGGCGGTCTGCGGCTGCACCCCTCCGTCAATCTGGGCATCATCAAGTTTTTGGGCTTCGAGCAGATCTTCAAGAACTCCCTGACCGGGCTGCCCATCGGCGGCGGCAAGGGCGGCTCTGATTTTGACCCCAAGGGAAAATCCGACCGGGAGATCATGGCGTTTTGCCAGAGCTTTATGACCGAGCTGTTCCGCCATATCGGCGCGGACACCGATGTGCCCGCCGGGGATATCGGCACGGGCGCCAGGGAGATCGGCTATATGTTTGGACAGTACAAACGCCTGAAAAACTCCTTCGAGGGCGTTCTCACCGGCAAAGGGCTGACCTACGGCGGTTCTCTGGCGCGTACCGAGGCCACGGGCTATGGGCTCCTGTATTTCACCGACGCCATGCTGAAGAAAAACGGCATTGACATTGCCGGCAAGACCGTTGCCATTTCCGGCGCGGGCAATGTGGCGATCTACGCCGCCCAGAAAGCACAGCAGTTGGGGGCAAAGGTGGTCACGCTGTCCGATTCCACCGGCTGGGTCTACGACGCCCAGGGGATCGACGTGGCAGCCGTCAAGGAGATCAAGGAAGTCAAGCGGGAACGGCTGACGGCATACAAAGCTTACCGTCCCGATTCCGAATATCACGAGGGCAAAGGTGTGTGGAGCGTAAAATGCGATATCGCCCTCCCCTGCGCCACCCAGAACGAGCTGACCGCCGACGACGCCAAGGCGCTGATCGCAAACGGCGTGCTGGCAGTGGCGGAGGGCGCCAATATGCCCACCACCATGGAAGCCACCGAGCTGCTGCAGAAGGCGGGGGTTCTCTTTGCCCCCGGCAAGGCGGCGAACGCAGGCGGCGTTGCCACCTCCGCTCTGGAAATGTCCCAGAACAGCCAGCGGCTTTCCTGGACCTTTGAGGAAGTGGACCAGAAGCTCAAGGGCATTATGGAAAACATTTTTGCCAGCGCCGACGCAGCCGCGGAGAAATACGGCGTGCCGAAGAACTATGTCGCCGGTGCGAACATTGCCGGCTTTGTCAAGGTCGCCGACGCCATGCTGGCGCAGGGCGTCTGCTGAGGTAGTTGTTAGCTATTAGTTGTTAGTTATTAGGAAGGGATCGCTCCCCGTTGGGAAGCGACCCCTTTTTTCATGGTTAGTTTCCATGGAAACGCTTTTATTTCCGGCTTTGTCAAGGTCGCCGACGCCATGCTGGCGCAGGGCGGCTGATTGTTAGTAGTTAGAGAAAAGAGCGCTTCCCGCCTGGGAAACGCTCTTTTTGGTTGGTTTTACTTCAAACCTCCAGCTTCATATCGCCGTCCTTGACCCAATGGAGCTTTCTCAGCCCCAGATTGATGACCCAGGAAAGCAGGGCGGGCAAAATAAAGGAAATGAGGAGCAGCCCCACCCAGTCCATGACGGTGATGGCAGCCTTCGTCCCGGCGGCAATGTCACTGAGCCAGCCGGAATATACGCCGATCTGCCCCACCAGCCCGCAGGTGCCCATGCCGCTGGAAATGGGCGCGCCGTTCATTTGCAGCTTGAACACGCAGGTGGCAAGGGGACCCGTGATGGCGGACGCCAGGGTGGGCGCGATCCAAATTCTGGGGTTCCTGATGATATTGGGCACCTGCAGCATGGAGGTGCCGATCCCCTGCGCTGCCAAGCCGCCCCATCTGTTCTCCCGGAAGCTGATGACCGCAAAGCCCACCATCTGGGCACAGCAGCCAGCCACGGCGGCGCCGCCCGCAAGCCCGGTCAGCCCCAGCGCGGCACAGATAGCGGCGCTGCTGATGGGCAGGGTCAGGGCAATGCCCACGAGGACAGACACGAAAATGCCCATGAAGAAGGGCTGCAGGTCCGTCGCCCACATGATGAGGTTCCCCACGCTGGCGGCAGCACTGCCAATAGCAGGGGCGCAAAGATAGGACAGCGCCGCGCCGGAGAGGATCGTCACCAGCGGCGTCACCAGAATGTCCACCTTTGTCTTTTTACTGACCAGCTTGCCAAGCTCCGCCGCCACAATGGCAATGAGCAGCACGGCAAGGGGACCGCCCTCACCGCCCAGCTGATTGGCGGCGCTGCCTACAGCCGCCAGGGAAAACAGCACCAGCGGCGGGGCTTTCAGCGCGTACCCGATGGCGACCGCCATTGCCGGGCCTGCCATCGCCTTGGCAAAATCGCCGATCTCCGCCAGCACCGGGATACCGAACTGCGTTCCGACGGTGGAGATGATCGTGCCAATCAGCAGGGAAGCAAACAGCCCCTGCGCCATGGCGCTCATAGCGTCCACAAAATACAGGCGGCAATAGGCTTTTACCGTTTCCCATACCGTTTTTTTCTGAGGAGCCTGCCCGGAAGCCTTCTGCGTTTCCGCGGGCTGCTCCATCGCTTTTTCTTCCTTTTCCAAATTTACATCTTCCTTCCCTTTCGGAAGGACAGCTTCGCCGGAATGGCGTTGCCGTCCTCCGACTTTTTGGTTACTTGAAAATCTATTTTGACTATGTTGCCTGCGCCTTACATCTGCTTTCATGGGCAACGCGCCGCCGGAGGGCTTCCGGCTTTTGCTGGTCGCTTTGCCGTTTTACTGACAGTATGCTCCCGCAGACCGTATTGGGTGCCGAATTAGGAATTGGAAATTAGGAATTAGAAATTAAGGATTCCCCCACCTTTTCCCTATTTCTAAACTATCATTGCTCATTGCTCATTCCTAATTTCTCAGTTGCGTCTACTTATGATATTTGGTGCCGTTCAAAATCTGGAACGCCCGATAGAGCTGCTCGCAGAGCATCACCCTGGCAAGCTGGTGGGGAAAGGTCATAGGCGACATGGAAAGCCCCTGCCCGGCAGCTTTCACCGCTTCCGAAAGCCCGTGGGAGCTGCCTATCACAAAGCTCACCGCGCCGGGGGACTGCATGGCGCTTTCCAGCTTTTTCGCAAGGGTGGGCGAATCTATCTCCCTGCCCTCAATGCACAGCGGGTACAGGGTGCCCGCCGCTTTTCCCAGGATTTCCTTCCCCTCCTGCTCCAGCGCCGCGGCGATCTGGGCAGGCGAGGGGTCGTTTGGAAGACGCGCTTCCGGCAGTTCTATCAGCCGGAACCTGCAAAGGGGGCGCAGCCGCTTTTCGTATTCCGCCACAGCGTCCCGCCAGTAGGCTTCCTTCAGTTTTCCAATGCAGATCAGGCGAACGTCCAGCATATGCCCTCCCTAAAAGATGACCGTTGCTCCCTTGGAATTTTCCGGCCTTGCCGTATCCAGCAGGAAATCCACCTCCTGTACCAGCCCTGCCTGCACCAGAGCGGACAGGGAGGTATCCCTTGCCAGAGCGGGGGTGTTGTTTTCCCGGCTCAAATGTGCCAGCAGGAAGCGCTTCGTGCCGCTTCGGGCAAGCTCCGGCAGGAACGCGGCGCAGGTTGGGTTGGAAAGGTGCCCCCGGTCAGACAGGATACGTTGCTTCAAGGGATAGGGATAGCCCCCTGTACGGAGCATTTCCGGGTCGTGATTGGATTCGATCACTACCATATCCGCCCCCAGCAGGTGCTCCCGCACCGTGTCGGAAAGGTAGCCCAGGTCAGTGGCAAAACCCAAAATCCTTTTGTCCTCTGTCTGAATGCGGTAGCCCAGCGGCTGGGCACAGTCGTGGGAGGTGGAAAAGGGAAACACCGTCATGCCGGCAAGCTGCAAGCCCTCCTCCACCGGGTACAGTGCCGCCCCGTCTAATTGAGGCTCCAACGCGGCGAGGGTACCGGGGGAAGCAAAAATGGGGAGCTGGTATTTTTTGGCGAATACCCGCAGGGCGGAAATGTGGTCTGTGTGCTCATGGGTCACCAGAATGCCCTGGATCGCCAGCGGGTTGATCCCGCAGAGCTTCAGCATGTTGTCCAGCTGCCGGGCGCTGCGTCCGGCGTCAATGAGCAGCCCCGCGCTGCGGGAGCCTATGTAATAGCTGTTTCCGCTGCTGCCGCTGTAAAGCGGGCAAAGTCTCGCCATGTCAAAATCCCCTTTTCCCATATTCCACCATATAAGATGGAATATTCCCCTTTCTTATAAGAGAAGGGAAAACCCAAAGCGGCGGCAGTAACAGCCGCCAAAGGAGTTTTCCCCACTTGCTTTCCTGTTCAAAAAATTGCTTATCCGATTTTATCCAAAGCCTGCTCCGGCTTCTGGCTGCGGTAAATGTCCGCGCCCAGCCCGACCAGCTTTTCTACGATATTTTCATAGCCGCGCTCGATATACTGCACGTCTTCCACCTGCGTGACCCCCTCGGCAGCCAGCCCGGCAATGACCATTGCCGCGCCTGCCCGGAGGTCCAGCGCCCGAATGGGGGCGCCCTTCAAATGGTCCACGCCCTCCACGATGGCGACCTTGCCGTCCACCGTGATCTGTGCGCCCATGCGCAGCAGCTCGTCCACATATTTGAAACGGTTGCTTTCAAAAATTCCTTCGCTGACCATGCTTGTCCCGCGGGCAATGGACAGCAGCGTGGTGATCTGTGGCTGCATATCCGTGGGGAAGCCCGGGTGGGGCATGGTTTTGATATTGCATTTTTTCAGGGGCTTGTCACACACAACGCGGACGGAATCGTCCCCCTCCTCCACAGTCACGCCCATTTCCACCAGCTTTGCGGAAATGGATTCCAAATGCTTGGGCGTCACGTTCTTCACCGTCACGTCGCCGCCGGTGGCAGCCGCGGCCACCATGTAGGTGCCCGCTTCGATCTGGTCGGGAATGATGGAATAGGTGGCGCCGCGCAGCTTCTGCACGCCGTGTATCTTGATGGTGTCCGTGCCCGCGCCGCGAACATCGGCGCCCAGGGTATTCAAAAAGTTCGCCAGGTCCACGATATGGGGCTCTCTGGCGGCGTTTTCAATGATGGTCAGCCCTCTTGCCTTTACGGAAGCCAGAATGATATTCATGGTAGCGCCAACGGTGACGACGTCCATGTACACATTTGCCCCGTGCAGGTCGTTTTCCGCTTTCACGGAGATCATGCCGTTATCCAGGCTGTATTCACAGCCCAGCGCCGCAAAGCCCTTCAAATGCTGGTCAATGGGGCGGACGCCCAAATTGCAGCCGCCGGGCATGGGGACCACCGCGCTGCGGCAGCGCCCCAGCAGAGCGCCGATAAAATAGTACGACCCCCGAATGCGCCGGGCGCACTCCGCCGAAACGGTATCCGTGTCGATAGGGCGGGGATCCACCTCCAGGGTGTGCCGGTCCAGATAGCGTATTCCCGCACCCATTTCTTCCAGAATGCGAGTGACCGCCTTGACGTCGGAAATGTCGGGGATATTTTCGATCAGGCAGGGGGAATCCGCCAAAATAGTGGCGGGAACGATCGCCACCGCCGCGTTTTTCGCGCCGCTGATGGTGACCTCACCAGTCAGGCGGCAGCCGCCGTTTATCACATATTTATCCAAAAATTTCACTTCCTAACGATCCCGCAAGAAAGAGCCTTTCTTCGGAAATCCATATGAAGGTCTCAATTTGTCTTCCATGTTAGTATTAGACTGTTGTCTATCATAATACATGGAAAGAAAAAAGTCAATATCTCCGGCTGTTTGCACGGAAACAAGCCGTGATTCTTGTGAAAAACGCCGAAATTTTCGCCCAATTTCTCCCAAATGCGAGTGGACTTTTCCAGCCGCTGACAGAAATCATTCCGCTTTTTGGGATTTTTTTCCAAATGCCACAGGTTTTTCTTCATGTCTGCGCAGCCGCCCGATATTGGCGCGGTGGCGGAGAAGCACCAGAACGCACACAAACAGCGCCACTGCTGTGACGAAAATCAGATAAGCGGGAGAGGGTCGGTCCAAAAAGAAAGTGATACAAAAGGCGTACACGGGATAGAGAGCAGCGCAAACGATGGACGCCAGGGAAACGATACGCTTCCAGACGAACATCAGCAGGAAGGTGGCGATAATGAGCAGGAACACCCGCCAGTCCGTCAGGGCGATCATAGCGGCGGAGGTAACGATGCACTTGCCGCCCCGGAAGCCGTAATAAAGCGGGAAAGCGTGCCCCAGCACACAGGCGACTCCCGCCGTGTACTGTGCCACCCGGGTCCATACGGCGCCGACCCCCCAGCCAAACGGCTGCGTCACCAGCACCGCCAGCAGTATGGCTGCCACACATTTCAGGAAGTCCCCTGCAAAGGTCAGGGCGGCAGGAAGCTTCCCCACCGAGCGCAGCACATTTGTCATGCCGGCGTTGCCGCTGCCGTAATCCCGGATATCCGCCTTATTTTTGAACAGCCGGGTCAAAATAATGGACCAGTTGATGCTGCCCAGCAGGTAACCGATAATGACGCACAGCGCCAGTGGGAGTACATATCCGCCAAACAATAATACGGGAACCATAACCTTCTCTCCTTTCAAAACCCTCAAACCGGTCATTCTTTATTATCCGTTCTTTCCCGAATGATAAGGCGCACCGGGGTGCCTTCCAGACCGAAGGTGTCCCGAATACGATTTATCAGGTAACGCTGATAGGAATAGTGGAACAACTCGTGGTCATTGACAAAACACACAAAGGTAGGCGGGCGGGTGGAAGCTTGGGTCATATAGTATATTTTCAGCCTGCGTCCTTTATCCGTAGGCGGCTGCACCCGCGCGGTGGCTTGTGCGAGAATGTCGTTCAGTGTTCCCGTGGTCACCCGCATGGCGTTGCTTGCCGCAGCCAGCTTGATCAGTTCGAACATCCTGTCCAGACGCTGCCCCGTCTTCGCTGAAATAAACAGGATGGGGGCATAGGACATAAAGGAAAAATCGCTTTCAAGCTTTTCCTTCATCTCCTGCATGGTCTTGTCGTCCTTTTCCACGGCGTCCCATTTGTTGACGCAGATCACGCAGCCCTTCCCCGCCTCGTGGGCAATGCCCGCCACCTTGGAATCCTGTTCGGTAAAGCCCACTTGGGCGTCGATCAGGATCACGCACACGTCCGCCCGGTCCACTGCCATTTCCGCGCGCAGGTTGCTGTAGTGCTCGATGGCATCCTCCACCTTGCTTTTCCTGCGCAGCCCGGCGGTGTCGATAAAGGTGAAGGTGCCGTGTTCGTTTTCAATGGTGGTGTCCACAGCGTCCCGGGTGGTGCCGGCAATGTCGGAGACGATACAGCGGTTCTCCCCCGCCACCTTATTGACCAGCGAGGATTTCCCCACATTGGGCTTGCCGATGACGGCGACCTTGATGATATCCCCCTCTTCTTCCTCCTCCGTGTCCTCCGGCAGCAGCTCGCAAACTCTGTCCAGCAGGTCGCCGGTGCCGTGGCCGTGGACGGAGGAGACCATCACCGGGTCGCCCAGACCCAGATTGTAAAACTCGTAAAATTCCGCCGGCGGGTCGCCCAGGCTGTCGCATTTATTGACGCACAGCACCACGGGAACGCCGCTTTTCAGCAGCATGGCGGCCACGTCGGAATCCGTGGCGGTAATGCCGGAGCGGATATCCGTCACCAGAATGATGGCGGCGGCGGAGTCAATGGCGATCTGCGCCTGCTCCCGCATCTGGCTCAGAATAATGTCCTTGGACGCCGGCTCGATGCCCCCGGTATCCACCAGGGAAAAGTGCCTGCCGCACCATTCCGCGTCCCCGAAAATGCGGTCCCGGGTCACGCCGGGGGTGTCGTCCACAATGGACAGCCGCTTTCCCACGATCTTATTGAATAAGGTGGACTTTCCCACATTGGGTCTGCCCACAATGGCAACGATGGGTTTTGACATGCTTTCCTCCTTTTGCGCCTTTCTCTCAGAATTGACGTCCGGCTTTCCGTCCTCGTCTAACAGCTAATAATTAACGACTAACAACTGGCTTCCAATCGGACTACGCACTGAAAATCATAGAACACTGTCTTCTCGACTTGCCCCCGGCGCAGCCGGTCTAACAACTAACAACTCACAGCTAACAACTGGCTTTCCCAAGAAGCCCGACCGTTTCACGGTTCAGGGCTTCTTGAAGGTCGGCAGATTTGCTTTGCAAATCTACCGGCTTTCCCAGCTCCCCTGCTCGTAGGGGTTCTGCCAGCCGCCCGCCGGGGCTTCCCTGCCCAGCAGCGCGCAGAGCATGGCTTCCCCGGAATTGCCGAATTTCCGTACGGGGACTTGCAAGACCTCGCCCAGCTCTGTCAGGGTCATATCGTCCAGAAAAATATCCTCGTCCGCCCGGAGCATATTGGAAACGATGAGCACCTCGTCCCCCAATTCCCTGCCCTTCAGGGTCTTCCCGATGTCCTGCCCGGTGAGCAGCCCGGTCACGTTGACCGTGCCGCCGAAAAAATTGTTGTGGACGGGCACAAGGTTCACAGTTAAATTATGGCATTTTTGCCGCAATCCGTCAAGCATGGAATTGAGGAACCCATAGCCACATTCCCCGGTGGGGACGGTGACGGTCCGGGGCGTTTCGGGAAGCGGCTCTTCCTCCATTGCCCAGAGAAATTCGTCCTCTAAATTACGGAGCATTCCCACGCCGTTTTCGATTTGGGGGAAATCCTCGTAAAATTCCAGGGGCGGCAAGGGGCGCTCCGCCAAGAGGTACAGCTCGTCAGAGCCATACACCGTCCGGCTGCCCCGCTCCCGCAGAAATTTTTCCCCGTACCGCTCCAGGATATCCTGCACCTCTCCGGCGCTTTCTTTCGTATAGGCGGTCAGCGGGTACAGCCCCTCCCGGTAGCGGGTCAAGCCCACCGGGACACAGGCGACGCTGCAAAGGCTTTCGCCCAGACCGTACAGCTTTTCCAGTGTAAATTCCAGCTCCGCGCCGTCATTGACGCCGGGGCACAGCACGATCTGGCAGTTCAGCTTCACCCCGCCCTCCGCCAGCCGGTACAGGTGGCGCAGGGAATCCCCGGCAAAGCGGTTGTTCATCATTTTGCACCGCAGCTCAGGGTCCATGGTGTGGACGGACACATTGATGGGGCTGATGTGCATTTGCAAAATGCGCTCTACTTCCCGGTCGGAAAGGTTAGTCAGGGTGATGTAATTGCCGAACAGGAAGGAAAGGCGGTCGTCATCGTCCTTGAAATACAGGGTTTCCCGCATTCCTTTCGGGAGCTGGTCGATAAAGCAGAAAATGCACTTGTTCCGGCAGGAATGCTGCTCGTCCATAAGATAGGTCTCAAATTCCAGACCGATGGAGGTGTACTGCGGCTTCGTCAGCTCCTTCACATACATCTTCCCGGCGCGGGACAGGGTCAGCTTCAGCACCCTTTCCGTTTCCAGAAAGCGGTAATCCAGCACATCGGTGATCTCCTTCTCATTGATGGACAGCAGAACGTCCCCGGGCAGGATCCCCAGCGTTTCCGCCAGGCTGCCCTTTGTCACGCCCATGATCTTTACTGACACAAATGCTCCTCCTCCCATTCGGGGGTAAAAGAAAAGGGAACGCAAAAGCGCTCCCCTTCATTGATTTCAGAATAATTACGCTTCCTTCTTGATGACCTGTCTGCCATTGTAATAGCCGCAGCTTCCACAGACACGGTGAGGTGTTTTGTACTCTCCGCACTGGGGGCACTTCATCAGAGCGGGAGCCTGAAGCTTCCACACATTAGAACGTCTCTTATTCTGTCTGGCGCTGGACACTTTACCCTTAGGTACTGCCATATTAGCACCTCCTTAAATTTTTTCTGAAATTTGTAGACCCGTAAAAATCACACGACTGATACGGTGTTTGCCAGGTATAAAGCTTTTACAGCAGGCTTTTCAGAATTTCCAGCCGGGGGTCGATCTCTTTGGTCTCGCAGCCGCAATCGCCTTCATTCAGGTTTTTGCCGCATTTGGGGCACAGCCCCTTGCAATCCGGAGAACACAGGTATTTACTGGGCATGTCCAGCAGAATATCCTCCCGCAGCAATTCGTCCAAATCCAGCCGTTCGTCAGACACCACTACATAGGTGTCGTCGTCCTGCTCCTCATGGAGCTCGGACACAAGCACATGAGAAAAGTCTTTGACCCAGTCCCGCCGGGTGGTTTCGCCGCAGCGGTCACAGGGCATCACCGTGGTGTAGTCCAAATGGGCGTCAAGAAGCACAGAATCCGCAAAACCCCTGAGCTGAACCGTTGCCCTCACAGGCGCACAAAACGGCTTGACACCGCCCAATTCCAACCCGGACAAGTCCAATTCAACCGTTATGGTATCGCATTCTCCCTGAAAAAACCGCTTCAAATCGACTATCATAGCCACCTCATGCCGTACTGATACATTATACGGAACAAATTCGGCTTTGTCAAGCACTTTTCTGCGGAATTTCCCGCTCCGCCCCATCGGGGAAGGAGCTTTCCGCCCCCTGACCGTAAACCGGCTGCCAGGGCGGCTTTCAGGTCAACCGCCCTTTACAACGGGAAAAGGCGACCCGAAAGCCGCCCTTCCCCAAAAAAGGAATGATGAATTATGAAAGCCGGTAAACTCACTTCAAAATGTACTGAGCCGCCATAGCGGGAATTTCCTCGTCCGCGGCGGAGATGGACAGGCAGAAATTGGTGTCCGCCGCCTTGCTCAGCTTTTCCAGCTCAGGAATGATGGTTTCCAGAGCTTCCGCCCCGGTGCCGGTGATCTTCAGGGTGGAATCCACAAAGATGTCGGTGACGTCATAGTTGCCCGCGCAAATGCCGCTCAAAAAGCCGCACAGCGCGTCGGCGCCCTTAATATCGTAGGCATCGGAATCGATCAGGCGCACAGCATGGGAAATATCATAGGTCAGCTTTTGACCCTTCTCGATGACCACCACGTTGCCCTGGGATTTTTCCAGCGCGGCATTGGCGTGTTCGATCAGCTTCTTGGTCTTGCCGGAGCCTTTTTTTCCTGTCAAAAGTGTAATCATGGTAAGCTCTCCTTTATTTTTTATTCCGTCTCATTGGACGGGAAACCGCCCAAAGGAGCGGGGATTTCCGTGCGTTTCGCCGCGTAACGGCGTTTTTCTGTAAAGCTTAACCGCTTTACTTTATTAGTCTGGCTTCCAGCTGGACCCTGGCTTCCTCATAGCCGGGCTTGCCAAGCAGGGCAAACATGTTTTTCTTGTAGCTCTCCACACCGGGCTGGTCAAAGGGGTTTGCCCCCAGCAGATAGCCGGAAATGGCGCAGGCTTTTTCAAAGAAATAGATGATCTGCCCCAGCGTGTCCTCGCTGAAATCCGGGGCATGGAGCACCACATTGGGCACGCCGCCGTCATTGTGCGCCAGCACCGTACCCTGGAACGCCTTTTCGTTGACAAACGCCATGGTGCGCCCTTCCAGATAATTCAGCCCGTCCACATTTTCCGGGTCATTGCCCAGGGTGATCTCATACTTGGGCTGATCGATGAGCACCACGGTCTCGAACAGGTTGCGCCTGCCGTCCTGCAAATACTGACCCATGGAATGCAGGTCGGTGGAGAATACCACGGAAGCCGGGAACAGCCCCTTGTTGTCCTTGCCCTCGCTCTCGCCGAAAAGCTGCTTCCACCACTCGTTCATCATGGTGTAGCGGGGCTCATAGCTGACCAGAACCTCGGTGGATTTTCCCTTGCGGTACAAAATATTGCGGATCGCCGCGTACTTGTAGCAGTCATTTTTCTCCAGAGAAGGCTCGCTGTAAAGCTTTGCAGCTTTCGCCGCGCCTGCCATCAGCGCGTCGATATCCGCGCCGGAAACCGCAATGGGCAGCAGACCCACGGCAGTCAGCACAGAATAGCGCCCGCCCACATCGTCCGGCACAACGAAGGTCTCATAGCCTTCTTTGTCGGCAAGCTGCTTCAGGGTGCCCTTCTGGCGGTCGGTGGTGCAGTAAATGCGCTCTCTGGCGCCTTCCTTGCCATACTTTTTCTCCAACAGCTCCCGGAACACCCGGAACGCGATCGCCGGCTCGGTGGTGGTGCCGGATTTGGAGATCATATTGATGGAAACGTCTTTCCCCTCGCAGATAGAGACAAGCTCGGCAAGGGCGGTGGAGCTGATACTGTTCCCCGTGTAATAAATATTGGGGGTATCCTTTTTCAAATCGTTGTACTTATCGGATCTCAAAAACTCAATGGCAGCCCGGGCGCCCAGATAGGAGCCGCCGATCCCGATGACGATAAACACATCGGAATTTTGCTGGATACGCTTCGCCGCGGCTTTGATACGCGCATACTCTTCCTTGTCGTACGCGGTGGGCAGCTCGACCCACCCGGTAAAATCCCCTCCGGGTCCTTTTCCCGACGCCAGTGTGTCGTGGGCAGCTTTGACCTGGGGCGCGATGCACTCATACTCGTGGCTGGAAATAAAGTCCTTCAAATAACCGTCATTCAACTGTAAGGGCATTCTAAAAGCACTCCTTTTTCTTCCGGCTCATTCTTTGTTTTTATTCTACTATAAGTCCCGTCAATTTGCAAGACGGCATTTCCAAAAATTATTCTTCCCTTTCCCGTCCTGCTCCGCGCAGGGAAATTTTTTCCAAAACAGGTGAGTGTTTTCCCCCGCTCCGTTGTATAAAGAGCAAAGGAGGGAAAAAAGATGAAAGAAAAAATCTGCGGCAGGCGCTTGACTTTTGTAATGTGTGCTGCTGCGGCGGCAGTTTTTCTTGCCGCAATTATTTTTCTGACGTTTTGCCAGCCTTCCGGCAATTTTTCCGAGCAGCCACTGGAACCGGGGCAGTTGTTCCGCTTTCGCCGGGAAGCGGTGGAGAGCCTGACCCTGTGCCATGCGGAAAACAGCCACAATACCAGCCGGGAGATATGTGACCGGGAGAAACTGGAGCAGGCACTGAACTGTTTGGAAAGCTTCCGCTGCGATACCGCTGTCACCTATGAGCCTTTGAGCGGTGAGAATAGCAATTACAGCTTTCTTCTGCAAACCTCCTCCAGCGGTGACCGTCCCGCTGCCTCTCCCCCGTTTTTCTTTGACGAAAGCAGCATCTATTGGGGAAATATCAGATATTCGGGAAAGGAAGGCTCCCTGAAGCCGTTGACGGAGCTGTTTTAGCACGGCGGAAAAGAGGAAACAGATGAAAGCTGCAAAAAATCAGAAAAATGTCCTGCGTTATCTCGCGTTCACCATTGCTTTCCTTTTGGCTGGCTTACTGTTGGTGTTTGGCGGCAAGCGCTTTTGGGCGCAGTCACACATGGAGGCTGGGCAGTTGTTTTGTCTTTCGGAGCGGGAGGTGCGCTCCATTTCCCTGACGGACCGTCGAACGGGAGAAAGAACGGCCTTTCACGACCCGGATACCGTGGCGTTTGTGGTGCAGACCTTGAACGATTACCGTTATTCCTACGTGTTCCGCTTTGACCGGGAGCGCGCTGACCCCAACGGCGGGTTTGCGCTTTGCATTCACAGAGCAGGAAGGTCGGACAGCTATCTGTTTGCCGGGGACGGATTTTTGGTTAATGACCTCTGGTACGGCGGCGATACCACTGCCCTGTCCAACCTTGCTGGGCTGTTGGAATAGGAGTAGAGCATGGGAAACAGAAGCATAAAAAAGCGGAAAAAAGATATGCGCTATCTAAAAAGAGCATTCCTTGCCGCCCTTTGCGTTTTCGCGGTTTTCTTTGTGTACCAGCGCTTTTTTGCGTTGGAAAAAGGAGAGCTGCGATATCTCAGAAACATTCAAAAGGAAGATATTGTACGCATTGTAATCGAAGAAAAAGATGTTATGCGAATGCTGTATTTCAGGGAGCCCCAGGACATAGAAGAAATCATCGACAGGCTGTATGATTTCCGTTATGTATCTGCTTATGCTATGGGCAGACATTGTTATATGGAACTTATATATGCCGATGGCAAAAAGAAATACATAGCTTTTGACGAAAATGGAGTATGGTCCGGCGGGAACTATTTCATGGGGAAAGCCGGGTATTTCAAAGACCTTGTGCCCTCCCTGCAAGAATAAACAGGAGACTTTCTCCCCGCAGGTGAGTGTTTTTCCCCGCTGCGTTGTATAAAGAATGAAAACGGCTGAAAAAGGAGGGAACAGCATGAGAGAGGTCGGCTGGGGAAAATGTAAAACCTATTTGAAACGGAGCCTGATCGCAGTGCTTGCCGCCGCTCTATGCGCGCTGGCAATCCATGCCGCATATCAGCAGATTTTCCAGCCGGAAAAGGGAGAGCTGCTGCGTTTCCGCACCTTGGATACAGAAGACCTCACATATATCGATGTTGTCAGTGACTCTTCTATCGTGTCAGACCCGGAAGCCATGGAAGAAATCTGCTCGCGGATACGCTCGTTCCGATATAAAGCTTCCGCCGGTACTTACCCGGCGGGAAAGGAACTGCACCTGCAATTTGAGTATGCCGACTTTCGGAACAGAAAATATAGCAAAGAAGTTTGGATCAGCGAGGATATGAGCGCCACTTGTGTAGATGGCACCTGGTATATCGGAGAACCTGGCTATTTCCGCAGGGTGCTTGAACTGATAAAGGAACATCTCAGACCGACGCCGGAATAAAGGTAAAGAAATTGGTACCGAAAACGCAGCTCCAAAGTCCTGTCCCCCCTGAACAGATTGCAAAGACCGCCTCCGCCGCAGACAATGCGGCAGGGCGGTCTTTTCTTTTTTGTTCGTGTTCAGGCGTTATAATCCGCGCCCAGCTGCACCGCCTTGCGGTTAAAATCCAGCATTTCCGCCTTGCGGGCAGGAACGCATTTCTGAATGGCTTTGTCCAGCGTTTCCTCTGTGCAGAAGCCGTAGTCGCCGCCGGCGCAGCAGACGCTGCGGAACAGCTTGCCTGTCAAAATCATATTGGCAAGCCCTTTCAGGCTCTGCTCCTCCGCCATGGCGGAAGCGGGAATATAGTGGACCGTCACATCGGTGCGTTCCACCTTTTTTTCGATCAGGGAGCTGTCCAAGATCACCGTGCCGCCGGGCTCTACCGTGTCAATAAATTTGTCCAGCGAGGGCAGGTTCATCGCCACCAGCACATTGGGGTTCGTCACCAGCGGGGAGCCGATGGGCTCGTCGGAAATGCACACGCTGCAATTTGCCGTACCGCCGCGCATTTCAGGTCCGTAGGAGGGAAGCCAGGAAATCTCCCTGTTTTCGAGAAGCCCGGCATAGGCTGCCACCTTGCCGGCAAACAGCACGCCCTGCCCGCCGAACCCGGCAAAGATCATATTCAGGTTTTTCATGTTGCAATCACTTTCCTTTCTTTGTCATTTCAAATGTGCCATTGTCAGAAAGATGTCAACAATCATCAATATCAAAACAATAAAAAAGGTAATAGCGGTAAAACGGTCCGCAAGCTTTTTTCGCTTTTCGATCTCCCATTTCGGAAAAGTGGAAAGCCAGAAAAGGAACAGAGCATTTGAGAATAGAAAGCCGAGACCCGCCAGCTCTGCTATGCTGTGAGAAGACCATCTTTGAAGCCGGGAGGAGAAAAAGATGTCAAGGGCTGCTATTCCCGCAAAAAAGACGAGCAAAGCCAAAATCCTCTGCCATACAGCCCAGCAGATCATTTTTTCCAAAAGCCAGCCGGCAGCTTTCTGCACGTCCTGCAAAGAAAATCCGTTTTTCCGCCAGGATTTCTCTGTGTTTTCCCAGCGGCTTTCTCCCAATCTTCGCATAGCTCTCTCCTATATCAGGCAAAGCTCACTTTACTTTAACGCCTTCCTCAACGTCCTTATACACGCCCAAAGGATAGTAGGGAACCATGTTCTCGTTCAGCCAGTTGACCGCCTCCACGGGGGACAGTCCCCAGTTGGTGGGGCAGGTGGACAGCACCTCCACGATGGAGTAGCCCTTGCCGTCCAGCTGGTTCTGGAACGCCTTCTTGATGGCCTTCCGGGCAATGTTCACGTTCTTCACGTCGCTGACCGTCACCCGCTGGGCAAACGCCACACCGTCCAGGGTGGACAGCAGCTCGCAGACCTTCACGGGATATCCGGCGGTGTTGGTGTCTCTGCCATAGGGCGTGGTCTGGGTGATCTGCCCGGGCAGGGACGTGGGCGCCATCTGTCCGCCCGTCATGCCGTAAATGGCGTTGTTGATGAAGATAACAGTGATATTTTCCCCGCGGGTCGCCGCGTGAACGGTTTCCGCCGTGCCGATAGCGGCAAGGTCGCCGTCGCCCTGATAGGTGAACACCACATTGCCGGGCTTTGCCCGCTTGATGCCGGTGGCGACTGCCTGTGCCCTGCCATGGGGGGCTTCCACCATATCGCAGGCGAAATAGTCATAGCTCATCACGGAGCAGCCCACGGAAGCAACGCCCACCGTTCTGCCCTCTACTCCCAACTCGTCCAGCGCCTGAGCCACCAGCCGGTGAACGATACCGTGGGTGCAGCCGGGGCAGTAATGCAGCGGCGCGTCCGTCAATGCGTGGGGCTTTTGAAATACGATAGCCATATGAAAAAGCCTTCCTTTCCTTTGCTGTTTGTCGCCCGCCTTATTTCAGCAGGGCTTCTATTTCTGCCTGCACGGCTGCCGGGGTGGGGATCATACCGCCGGTACGCCCATAGAAGCTGACGGGGATCTTGCATTCCACAGCCAGCTTTACATCGTCCACCATCTGCCCCATGCTCATTTCCACCACCAGCATCTGCTTTGTGTGGGCGGCAGCTTTCTTCAGGGTGTCCACCGGGAAGGGCCACAGGGTGATGGGACGGATCAGACCTACCTTTTTCCCCTGCTCCCGCATTTTATTCACAGCGCTTCTTGCCACACGGGCAGACGCACCGTATGCCACAACGATCAGCTCGGCGTCCTCGGTGAGGTATTCCTCCGCCCGCTGCTCGTTCTTTTCGATGATCTCATATCTCTTGTACCGCTCGACCACCAGGCTTTCCAGCTTTTCCGGGGTCAGGTACAGGGAATTGATGATGTTGTGCTCCCGCTTGTTTTCGTGCCCGCAGGCAGCCCAGGGCTTTTCCACGGGAGCCTTTGCGCCCTCCTCCGGCAGGGTGACGGGTTCCATCATCTGCCCCAGCATACCGTCCGCCAGAATCATGGAGGGCATACGGTATTTGTCTGCCAGATCAAAGGCGTCGGAAACCAGATCTACCATTTCCTGCACAGTGGAGGGGGCGAACACCAGGATCTGGTAGTCGCCGTGCCCCCCTGCCTTTGTCGCCTGCCAGTAGTCCGACTGAGAGGGCTGAATGCCGCCCAAGCCGGGACCGCCGCGCTGGACGTTGATGATCAGCGCCGGCAGGTCGGAGCCTGCCATATAGGATATCCCCTCGCTTTTCAGGCTGACGCCGGGAGAAGACGAGGACGTCATGGCGCGGATACCGGCAGCGGACGCCCCCAGCACCATGTTGATGGCGGCGATCTCCGATTCCGCCTGCAAATATGTACCGCCGACCTTGGGCATGCGCTTCGCCATATAGGCGGCAAGCTCTGTCTGGGGGGTGATGGGATAGCCGAAGAAGTGGTGGCAGCCCGCGCGGATCGCGGCTTCCGCCAGGGCTTCGTTGCCCTTCATCAAAACTTTTTCTGACATGTTGTCGCTTCCTTTCCATGGAACCATTTTTCCTGTAAAGCTTTCTGCTGAAAAGAGTAAAGCACTGTGTTTTGCAGCTTTTTTACCAACCGGAGCGTTTGGGCAGGCTCCGGCGTTCGGGAAAAAGCAAAATCCCGGGAGGACAAAAGGGCGCCCCCTTCAATCCTTTTCTACCGTGATAGCGGTATCGGGGCACATGGTGGCGCAGGCTGCGCAGCCAACGCATTTTTCAGGCTGCATCAGCCTTGCCGGGTGATATCCCTTTGCGTTCAATACGTCCCTGCAAAGCGCCATCAAATGCAGCGGGCACGCGTTCACACACATGGAACAGCCCTTGCAGACCGTTTCATCGACGATGATCTTCGCCATATTTTTTCCTCCTTTGCTGAGTGCGGTTTTTTATTTATATGGGGAAACTATCCAAACGATAGCTGCCGACCGATTCACATATTATGTTCTTCTTCCCAGAAAAATTTTACCAGGCGCCGGAGCTTATAAAAGCCCTCGGGCAGCTCTTTTTCTGCGGGCAGGGCAAAATCCGGCGCGGTAGAGCACAAAAGCGGCAAGCCTGTCAATTCCGCAGTTTTTTCCGCAAAGGGCAGCGCCTCCTGCAGCGTATCCCAGACAGTCTCCACGCCCAGGTGGGAATTGTTCACGATGCCGGTCGCTTTCAGCCGGGAGGCTGCCTCGATCTCCCGCAGAAGCGCCGCCGCTTCCTCCGGCGTCTGGGACAGCGCCCGGTAACGGTTGATGACGTAAAGCATCTCATAACCCGCCGCTTCCAGCCTGTCGTGGAGCCCGCCCAGCGCGGTCACGCCGGCGTCGTCCCCTCCGGCGTCGATGAGCACCGTACCGCTGTCTTTCTCAAAAACAGCGGCGATCTCCGGCGGCAGGGTAGGCGTATCCAGCGTGGTCCCGGCAAACACCGGGGAGATCAGTCGAACGCCCTTTTCCGCCAGCAGCGCCCCGTATTCCGAAGAACGGAAATAGGGGTTCACGATATCCATATCCACCACTGTGACCCTGCGCCCGCTTTCCGCCGCCTGCAGCGCCAGGTTCAGGGTGAGGTTGGTCTTGCCGCAGCCGTAGTGCCCGCAGACCACAGTGATCTTGTTGTCTTTTATGTTCATATGGCTTTTCCTTTATGTGATATCTGGTTTCCAGTATAGCACAAACAGGGGCGCGATTCAACAAAAAGCGGCGCTTTCCGCTGGCAAAATCCGGCAGGGAGAAAGGTTCTCGGCAATTTCCACAATTTGTTCAAGGCGAGTTCACAGATTCCTTACGAAAATTTCAAAAACTGCTTATTGCTTTGTCACAATTTCGGGGTATGCTAACAGCATAGAAAGTGAGGTGACTGCCGAAAGCATACAGAAATTCGGAAATTTTCGGATACATACTGCCTTTATTTTCTTTATACTGTCCTTCTATCGGGCGGCGGGCGACGACAGTCGGCGCAGATGCCAACACCCGATAGATGCGGCAGACCAAAAATTCTCGCCCCTGCATCCTTTGTGCAGGGGCGTTATTAGTTGCCAAAATAATTTCGAGACCGGGTGGCAAAGTAAAATCGGGACGGAAAACGAACCTGTTTTCAATCTGCGCCCCGAAAAGAGATGAAGTGTTATCAAGCGTTTACAATGGAATCAAAAATCTTTTTGTAAAGCCGTTCGTATGTTTTCCCTGAGCGTGGGCGCTACCGCCCTGTGTATGCTGACTTCCCTGAGCTTTTTGGACCTGCCGGAAAAGCAGGCGGCTCCGGCGGCGGTAGAAGCTTCCCTGTTTAACGGCAGAAGCTCCTACGAAACGGCGGCTCCCGCAGAAATGCCGATGGAAAACGCCGCGCAAACGGCTGCTTTCCCTGAAACCTCCATGATCCCTTTGGGAAGCGCATTCGGCATCAAGCTGTTTACAGACGGTGTTATTGTTGCCTCCCTTTCCGATATTTATACGGAAAACGGCGTGCGCTGCCCAGCAGCGGAAGCAGGCGTGAAGCCGGGCGATTATCTGCTGGAGGCAAACGGCGCCCCTATTACGGGGAACGCCGCGCTGGCGCAGTGTATCGGCAGCAGCGCCGGGCAGCCCGTCTCCTTAAAGATCCGCCGCGGTGACAAAATTCTGGAGCTTTCCGTATCGCCCGTGTTCGGAGAAGGAGCCTTCAAAACGGGCATGTGGGTGCGGGACAGCGCGGCGGGCATTGGCACGCTGACCTTTTATGACCCGGCTTCCGGCAGCTTTGCCGGATTGGGGCATGGCATTTGCGATATGGACGCGGGCGGCATCATGTCCCTGAAAAGCGGAGAGCCCGCGCCCATTGAGCTTTGCGGCATTTTGAAGGGAGAAGCCGACCACCCCGGGCAGCTCCGGGGATATTTTTCCTCCGACGAACCCATGGGGCAGCTTCTCGCCAACAATGAGACCGGCGTGTACGGCACGCTGAGCGCGCCTCCCGCCGGAAAGGCGGTGGAGGTCCTGCCCAGGGAAGAAGTGGTATGCGGCAAGGTAAAGCTCCTCACTTCCCTGGACGGGAGCGGTCCCCATTATTATGACGCGGAGATCCAGCGGGTCAGCGCGGCAAACCAGCACACAAAAAATTTGATCCTCAAAATTACCGACCCCCGGCTGATCGAGCTTACCGGCGGAATTGTACAGGGCATGAGCGGCTCGCCTATCTTTCAAAACGGCAAGCTGGCAGGCGCTGTGACCCACGTGTTCACCGATGACCCCACCATGGGCTATGGCATTTTCGCCCAGACAATGGTGGAGCAATGCCGGCAGACGGCAGAGAGCGCACACGAACAGGAATTGTCACTGGCCTCCTGAACCCCAGAAAATGCCGAAAGCCGTTCCGAATTATTTCGGAGCGGCTTTTCTCTTTTTTCATATCTTTCCGGGACGCCCGACGGATAAAACCATCAAAGCCCCGGGAGTAAAATGCAGGCGTGAAAATACAGTTTTCGCATTTTTGCCAAAAAATTTTTCCGCTTCCTGTAGGAAACGCCTGTTCTGCAAAATTTGTACTCCCGGGCAGTAAAAAATTTTTTTAATTTGAAAACTGCCAAAATCTTGTATGTCGAAAAATATCAGAACACTACATTCTCCACTTTTCAAGCAAATTTCGCTCTGATTCGGCAGGATATTTCCCCAATTTTTTCCTTTTTCCCCCTTGCGGTATCCCTCAAACTATAGTAAAATTCATTCACGCCGGACAAAATGCCGGAAAAAATAAAAGGAGGATTATCATGGATAAAGAAATAAAAATCATGATAAGTTCAGAAGAGGGCGAATGGAACAGGGAGGTGATCCAGAAATTTTCCCAGCGAAAGGCAAGGGTCCTGTTCGTGGACCGAAACGGCACCGAATTGCTGGAAAAAATCAAGGAAGAGCGTCCGCAGATCGTCCTGATGGAGCTGTTTATGCCGGGTCTGGACGCGATCGGCGTGATCCATGCCGTCTCGCAGGAAGCGCTTCCAGACAAGCCCATGTACATCGTAACAGCTTCCTACAGCACACCGCTGCTGGAGCGGGAGGTCGCCAGCGCCGGCGCGACTTATTTTGCGCTTTCTCCTTATGACAAGGAGCAGATGATCGACAGAATGTTTTCCCTGTACTCCATGCGGGGCAAGCACTTTGATTCAGAGCCGTACAACCCCACCCTGCGGGTGCAGGTAACAGAAATACTGCATCAGATCGGCGTACCTGCCCATATCAAGGGATACCATTATCTGCGGGATTCCATCATCATGGCGATCGAAAACCCCAATATTATCAACGCGGTGACGAAGCGGCTGTACCCCAGTGTGGCGGAGCAGTACAACACCACGAGTTCCCGGGTCGAACGCGCGATCCGCCACGCAATCGAAGTTGCGTGGGACCGGGGTGATGTAGACGTGCTGAACTCCTATTTCGGCTATACGATCCACAACACCCGCGGTAAACCCACAAACAGTGAATTTATTGCCATGATAGCTGACAAGCTTTGTCTCCAGATGGCAAGCGCCTCATGACAGCTTCAGTGTAGCACACCGATTTGGTACATTTTGTCGAAATATGGCGAGAATCGCAGGTTCTTGTTAAAATTTTTTCCATTTCCTCTAAATATAGCGAAGAAAAAAGCCGGGGAGCGTTCCCCGGCTTCCTCTTATATTTGGGAAAAATTGGTATAATGATTGCAAAGCTGCGGTCGGGTCTCCGGGCTTTTTCTTTGCACGAAGAAGCTTCACGATTGCCCATTCTCGCCTGCCGGCTCGGTCGGTTCGCACCAGCGTCCCGCCGGGACGCGCTCACCGCAGGTGTTCAAGTGGTGTACTTTCACTCCTCCACCTGGGCGGTGTAGAGCTGATAGTATTTGCCACGCTGGGAGAGCAGCTCCTCGTGGCTGCCCATTTCTCCAATTCCTTTGTCGGCAATGTACAGAATACGGTCGCAGTTCTTGATAGTGGACAGACGGTGGGCGATGATGAAGGAGGTGCGCCCCTTGAGCAGCGCCTGCAAGCCCTCCTGCAGCAGCCGTTCCGTTTTTGCGTCTATGGAAGAGGTCGCTTCGTCCAGCACCAGGATCTTCGGGTCGGAAAGCAGGGTCCTGGCAAATGCCACCAGCTGCTTCTGCCCCTGGGAAAGCCGGGAGCCGCGCTCGTTGACCTGGGTATAGTAGCCGTCCTCCATCTGGCTGATAAACTCATGGGCGCACACTGTCTTGGCGGCGGCAATGACCTCCTCGTCGGTGGCGTCCAGTCTGCCGTAACGGATATTGTCCATGATGGTGCCGGAGAAGATAAAGCTGTCCTGCAGCATAATGCCCATCTGGGAGCGCAGGGAGTGCAGCGTTACCTTGGAGATGTCGTTGCCGTCCAGCTCCACCCTGCCCCCGTTGATGTTGTAGAACCGGGACAGCAGGCTGACCACGGTGGTCTTGCCCGCGCCGGTAGGTCCTACCAGCGCGATGGATTCGCCGGGCTTGACCTCCAGATCGAAATGCTCCAGCACGTTGACCGAGCCGTCATAGGAGAAGGTCACATCGTCGAACTTGACGGCGCCGGTAATGGGCGGCAGCTCCACGGCGCCGGGGGCGTCGTCCACGGTAACAGGTTCGTCCATCATCTCGAAGATACGCTCCAGATACGCCACGGCATTGATAAAGGTATTGTAGAGGTTCGACAGGCTCAGAATGGGCTGCCAGAACCGCCACGCATAAGAAGCCAGCGCGATCAGCGTACCGATCTGCACGGCGGGACCCAGCAGCATAAGACCTGTCAGGTACATGGCGCCCACCACCCAGGTGGAAATGTTGTCCACGGAAAGCCAGATCAGGTTGGAGGTGTACTGGGCCTTCATCCAGGTGCGGACGCAGTTTTTGTTCAGCCTGTCGTATATCTCCGCGTTTTCCTCTTCCCTGGTGAACGCCTGGGTGATCTTCATGCCGTCCAGGCTTTCGTGAAGGTATGCGTTCAGGTTGGAGTTCTTATTGGAATTGTCCTGCCATGCCCGGCGCTGGGCGGGCTTTACCAGCAGCACCACCACCAGCAGGAGCGGCACCCCCGCCATGACCACAAGCGACAGTCTCACATCACAGAGCAGCATGAAAATGGCAATGAGGATCAGGTTGAATATTTCCAGCACAAAATTGATAATGCCGTTGGACAGCGCGTCGGACACGCTGTTGATGTAATTGATGACACGGGTCAGTATCTTGCCGTGGGGGCGGTCATCGTAAAACTGGAAGGGCAGCTTCTGCAAATGCTCAAACAGGTCCTTCCGAATGTCGTAAATGATCTCCTGCCCTACCTCGATCATGTATTTGGAGCGCACCCTGGAAAACAGTACGGACACCAGAATGGCACAGAGCATGGCGGCGGCAAGAAGCGCAAGCTCCCCATAGTCCCTGTTGGGAACGGACACGTTGATGCTTCGCTGGACGAGCAGGGGTCCTACCAGCGCCGCGGCGGCGGAAATGGCAGAATACAGCAGGGCGAGGATCATCTTTTTCTTGTGCCGCCCGATATAGGTCCCTGCCCGCAGCAGGTGCTTGATATTAAACGGGGTCTCAAGATTTTCGTCTACATCGAATCTGTTTCTTGCCATCTGTTATACCCCCTCTCCTATTGCGGCGGCAGGCGCGGCCGTCTGTGCCGCTTCTTCCTCGCTGACGCCGTTTTGCAGCAGGAACACCTCCCGGTAGTAGCCGGGCTTTTTGGAGAGCTCCGCGTGGGTGCCTACCTCGGTGATCTCCCCGTTTTCAATGATGACGACCTTGTCGGCGCGCTTGGTGGTGGAAATCCGCTGCGCCACAATGACCTTGGTGCAGGGGAAATCCAAACTGGCGAGCTGTTCCTGAATGTATTTTTCGGTCTCCAGGTCCACAGCGCTGGTGGTGTCGTCCAGGATCAGCACCGAGGGGCGCACCGCCAGGGCCCTTGCCAAAGCGATACGCTGCTTCTGCCCGCCGGAAAGCCCGGTGCCGCGTTCGCCGATGATGGTGTCAAAGCCGTCGGTCAGCTTTTCCGCGAAATCCACATCTGCCATTTTGGCATAGCGCTTTACTTCCTCCTCCGACAGCTCCGTGTCGCCGTAGGCAATGTTGCCGTCCACCGTATCGGAGAACAGGAACACCTCCTGGGTGGCAATGCCGATGGCGGAGCGCAGGCTGTGCAGGTCATATTTCGGAATGGGGACGCCGTCCAGCAGCACTTCCCCTGTGGTAGCGTCCGTGAACCGGGGGATCAGGTTGATGAGGGACGTTTTGCCCGCCCCGGTGGGACCCATGATCGCCACGGTCTCCCCGGGCCTGATGTCCAGATCGACATGCTTCAGCACCTCGGCGCCGTGGAGGGTCAGCCCAACGTTACAGAACTCGATCCCCCCCTGCACCCTGCCCTCAGGCTGGAAAGCGTCCTGCCGGGTGGCAATGGTGGACTTGGCGTAGTAAAGCTCAATGATCTTTCCGGCACTGGCAAAGAACCTCTGCAGGTCGTTCAGGTGCATGCCCAGCATGCGCATGGGGTTTGTCAGCGTCCATGTCAGGGCGTTGAACAGGGTGAAGGTGCCGATGCTGATGCGCCCGCTGATGAGGAATGCGCCGCCCACCAGCACCACCGCAATGGACAAGGACTGGGACAGCGTGTCGATATAGGGGCTGAACTTCAACCACATCAGGGAAGCCTTTTTGTTGGCTTCCTTATAGTCCCTGTTTTTGGCGTCGAACCGGGCGATCTCATAGTCCTCCCGGGCAAAAGCCTTGACCACGCGGTTGCCGGAGATGTTCTCCTGCGCGGCGGTGTTCAGCTGAGAAAGCTTTTCCCGCAGCTCCACGTACAGGGGGTGTACCTTTTTGGAAAACAGATAGGTCAGCCCGAAGATGATGGGCGTCACCGCCAGCATACTCAAAGCAAAGAGCCAGTCCGTCACCAGGAAAACGATGGAAGCGGTCAGGAACATCACGGCGCAGTCGATGAGCTGCCGAATGACCCATGCCACCATGAAACGGATCATGTCCATATCGCCGGTCAGGCGGGTCATCAGGTCGCCGGTGCGGTAGCGGCTGTAAAACGCCTGATCCTGCTCCTGCATATTTTTGTACAGGTCCCGGCGCAGCTGGTACACCAGCTTTTGCGAGCAGTTTTCATAGGTCATCACGGACAGGTAGCCGAACCCGGTGCGAAACAGCGTAAAGCCCATGAGGACCGCCACCAGCAGGATCAGGTGGGAGGTGATCTCCGGCGTCACCGCGCCCCCCGCCTGAAGCGGGGAAAACACCGTGTCCATGATGGTCGCCGTGATCATGGAATTTCCCAATGACAGGATCGACAGCACCACGGTGGAGCAAAGGGCGAAAATATAGCGCTTCCGAAAGCCCTTCATTCTCGCCCAGAGCCATTTGAGCTGGAACATAAAAACTCCTCCTTTTCTCCAAAGGAATCCAAATAGAATTGCCCGATCAGCTATCCCCAAAAACAGCTTTTCAAGCTTAACGCATTATAGCATACGTGCAGGAAAAGGAAAGCCTTTTTGCAAAATTTTCACTATCTGAAATGCCAAACTTTCCCCGGCATTTCAGAAGAATTTAGAAGATTTGCCGGATTCCGAAGGGCAGCAAAAAAGGAGAGGTTTTTCACCTCTCCTGATCGGGAGCAGAAAATGCCGCCCATGCTGCTTTCCTCCTGCACAAAGCCCGGTTCAGGCGTGGGACAGCAGGGGAAACAGCACCTTTTCCCTCTGGAAAATTTTCCTATCCTTTCCCTGCACGAAAAGCGTCTCGTCCGCTTCGTTCCGGGGCTTCGCTTCAACACCCGGCAGGGAATAGGGCAGGAACCCCAGCCGGACCTTCTGCCCCTCCGCGCCCGGCAGGGCGGCAAGCAGCGCCGGCAGGGAGCAGCCCGGCGAGCCGAATACGTCCCAGCACAGCCAGCCTTCTTCGTCCCGCTCCGCTATCAGCACGGTGCGCTCCTTTTCCAGATACCAGAGGCAGTTTTGCAGAAAGCCCCCGCAGTAAAACATGAGCAGCCCGGGATTTTCCTCCATAACGCAGGCGGAAAAGGGATTGGAGCAGCCATAGCAGGACAGCAGGAGCTGTAGATCCGCTTCCCCGTCTATCCTCAGCCGCCGGGGCTTTGCAGCCGGGTCTTTCCCGGCACGGAGGAAGAAATCTGCTTCCTCCGCTTTTTGAAACCCGAATTTCGGGTAAAAATCCAGTACGGTATCATTGGCATACAGATAGGTAAGGTCAAAGGAAGAAGCTTCCTCCTCCAGCACCCGTTCCAGCAAAAAGCGGGACAGCCCCCGTCCCCGGTATTCCGGCGCCGTCATTACCGTGCCCAATTGCAGAAACCGCTTTTGCTCCCCGTAGAGCCGAAACGTCATAGTATTGGCGGAAACGTTGGCAACTGCCTTTTCTCCGTCAAACAGCGTATAGGGGCGGTATTTGTCCGTCCACCAGCCGTTCTCCTGCCAGGAGGCAAAGTCCAGGGAAAAGACCTCCTGCGCCAGAGCGCAAAAAGCTTCCCGCCGCGCAGGCGCCTCCCGTACATTTCGTTCCAGCTGATACATCGTATTTCCCACAAAAACATTCATCGTGCTTCTCCGTGCAAAGCGGTTTTGCTTTTCATGCCGCTATGCCAGCTCCCGCTTGCGTTTCCGGCGCTTATGAAGAACGATCAGCACATACACCGCCAAAAAGCCCAGAATGATCGCCACCAGCACTGCCGATTCGCCGGGTCCGCCCATTTTCACTTCCGCCCACAGGGTGTCGATCTGCTTGCTGACAGCCGCCGGCAGATTCACAAACACCTGGGTACGCGCCAGCGTTTCGCTGCCGGGATAGTGAATGGGGCTCTGTACCACTTCCTCATCAATATATTCCTTTGCCGCCGTTTCCGGGGTGGAGTAGCCCACATAGTCCATGTTGGCTCCGGCAATTTCCGGGTCGCAGAGGAAATTGATGTATTCCTCCGCTTCCCGCTTGTGACTGGACGTGGCAGGAATGCAAACGGCGTCCACAAAGAAGTTGGTGCCCTCCTCCGGGATCGCAAAGTCGATATTGTCGCTGCCCTCCACCAGGATCGCGGCGTCCCCGGCATAGTAGGGGGCAAGCCAGGCTTCCCCGCTTTCCATCTTGTCAAAAATCTGATCCATATAGTATCCCTGCAGCAGGGGCTTCTGCTCCTTCAGCAGAGCGGCGGCAGCCTTCCAGTCCTCCGGGTCGGTGCTGTTCAGGGACTGCCCCAGCCGGAACTGGGCAATGGCAAACGCGTCCCGGGGGTTGTCAAACATCAAAATCTTTCCGGCATATTCCGGGTCCCACAAAATGTCCCAGCCGGTCACTTCCTTTTCCACATACTCCCGGTTATAGAAAATGCCCACCACGCCCCAGGTGTAGGGCACGGAATATTTGCAGCCCGGATCGTAGTCCGGGTCGCGGAACTCCTCGTCGATATACTGGAAATTGGGGATATTGCCATAATCCAGCTCTGCCAGCATATTTTCTTCAATGAGCTTGGAGACCATGTAGTCGGAGGGAATGATGATGTCGTAATCCGCGCCGCCGCCCGCCAGCTTGGAATAGAGGGATTCGTTGCTGTCAAAGGTGGTGTAATTCACACGGATCCCTGTCCGGCGGGTGAACTCCGCGTTCACGTCTATGGAGCCGTCCGTACCGTTGGCGATATATTCGCCCCAATTGTACACATTCAGCACCACATCGGTGTCCGGGGCGCTTTCCGCCTCCGCGGTCAAGGCGCCGCCTGCCAGCAGAAAAAGGCAGGCAAGAACCAGAGAAAGCAGCTTTTTCACAGCCTTTCCCCCTTTCCCTTTGCCGGGGCGGAATCCTTCGCCTGGCGGACATTCACCACGATGAGCAGGATCATAACGGCGGCAAACAGCACGGTGGAAAGCGCGTTGATCTCCGGGCTGACCCGCTTCCTTGTCATGGAATAAATGTAAATGGGCAGCGTCTGGGTGGTGCCGCTGGTAAAATAGCTGATGACAAAGTCGTCGATGGACAGGGTGAACGCCATGATCATGCCGGTGACGATGCCGGGAGCGATCTCCGGCAGCACCACCTTGAAGAAAGCCTTCACCGGCGGGCAGCCCAGGTCCTGCGCCGCCTCGAAAAGGTTCGAGTCCATCTGCCGCAGCTTGGGCAATACGGAAAGGATCACATAGGGCAGACAGAACGTGATATGGGCGGCGATCAGCGAGCCCATGCCCAGCGAACTGCCGCCGAACAGCCCCACGGCAAATACAAACAGCAGCATCAGCGACACGCCTGTGACGATATCCGGGTTCACCATGGGAAAATTGGTCAGGTTCATCATAATGCGCCGGGGCAGCTTTTTCATGGAATTGATCCCCACCGCCGCAACAGTGCCCAGCACGGTGGCAGCCACGGCGGCGATCACCGCGATCACCAGCGTGTTGCGCAGGGCTTCCAGGATCAGCCTGTCCTCAAACAACTTCTCGTACCAGCGCAGGGAAAAGCCGCTCCATACCGTGCGGCTGGAGGTTTCCGTATCGTTGAAGGAAAACACGATCAGCACCAAAATAGGCGCGTACAAAAACAGGAACATCAAAAAGGTATAGACCCGGGTAATCGCTTTTTTCATGGCATGACACCTCCCCCGGTCTCTTCCCCATCGTCAAACTGGTCCATAATGCCCATGCAGATGAGAATAATCACCATCAGCACCAGGGAAATAGCAGAGCCCAAATTGGGGTTATAGGCGCTGCCCAAAAACTGCATATCGATCAGGTCTCCAATGAGCAGGTTCGCCCCGCCGCCCAGCATTTTGGAAATGATAAAGGTGCTGACCGCCGGGACAAACACCATGGTCACGCCGGAGATCACCCCGGGCATGCTCATGGGGACGACCACCTTCCAGAACACCTTGCTGTCGCTGGCGCCCAGGTCCTGCGCCGCTTCAATGACGCTGCGGTCTATCTTTGTCAAAATGGAGTACAGGGGCAGGATCATGTAGGGGATATAGTTGTACACCATACCCAGCACCACCGCCCCCGCGGTGTTTATCATGTGCAGCCGGGGCAGCCCCAGGCTGGCAAACAGGGAGTTTATCAGCCCGTTGTCCTCCAACAGGCTCATCCACGCATAGGTGCGCAGCAGGAAGTTCATCCACATGGGCAGCATGACCAGCATGACCATAACGCTCTGGCGCTTCACGCTCATTTGGGAAATGCTGTAGGCAAGGGGATACCCCAGCAGCAGGGACACCGCCGTCGCCACCGCCCCCAGCCAGATGGAGCGGAGAAACACGTTGGAATACTGCCCTACGCTGAGAATATTATCCAGTGTAAAGCTTCCTGACTTGTCAGTAAAAGCAAACCACACCACCAGCAGCATGGGCACCACGATAAAAATGGTCACCCACACGGTATAGGGGGCGGAAAGCAGCCGGGTACGGGAGCGTTTCATCAGTCTTCCCCCTCCTCTGCGGCAGCTTCTTCGGCGGCTTCCTCCTCGGCAGCCTCCTCCGTGGCGGTGATATCCTCCTCCATCTCGTCGCTGAAGGTGCTGTAATCGCCGAAGGTGCCGGAATACTCCGATTTTGCCATGACATGGATATCGTCGGGGGTCAGGGACAAGCCGATCCTGTCCCCCACCTGGCGGCAGTCGGTGGACTGTATCATCCATTTGAAGCCCGCCACGTCCACAATGATCTCATAGTGCACGCCCTTAAAGGTCACCGCGGTGACCTCGCCGGTGATGTGGGTGGAAGCGGGCTCCACCACGTCGATGTCCTCCGGGCGGATCACCACGTCCACAGGGGTCCTGACGCCAAAGCCGCTGTCAAGGCAGGCAAATTCATGCCCGGCAAAGCGCACCCGATAGTCCTCTATCATCATGCCGTCCAGAATATTGGATTCTCCGATGAAGTCAGCCACAAAAGCGTTTTTCGGCTCGTTATAGATATCGGTGGGCGTGCCGATCTGCTGAATGACGCCGCCGTCCATCACCACCACGGTGTCGGACATGGAGAGCGCCTCCTCCTGATCGTGGGTGACGAAAATAAAGGTAATGCCCGTCTGCTGCTGCAGCTTTTTCAGCTCCACCTGCATGTCCTTGCGGAGCTTTAAGTCCAGCGCGCCCAGGGGTTCGTCCAGCAGCAGGATCTTCGGCTCCACCGCCAAAGCCCGGGCGATCGCCACACGCTGCTGCTGCCCGCCGGAAAGCTGTCCGATCCCCCGGTGGGCATAGCCGCTGAGGTTCACCATGGCGAGCATCCTGTGTACCGTTTCCTTGACCTCTTTTTCGCTTTTTTTCTTCAACCTCATTCCGAACGCGATGTTGTCATACACATTCAAGTGCGGGAACAGCGCGTATTTCTGAAAGATCGTGTTGACCTCCCGTTTATAGGGGGGCAGAGCGGTGA
This sequence comes from uncultured Neglectibacter sp., assembly GCA_937958185.1. Lineage (GTDB taxonomy): Bacteria > Bacillota > Clostridia > Oscillospirales > Acutalibacteraceae > Acutalibacter. Next base: position 37,549 of record CALFFN010000037.1, read on the forward strand.
TATTTTTTCCACTGAAAAAGACCTCGCCCGAATCCGGCGTGATGAAGCCCCCGATCGTCCGCAGCACGGTGGTTTTCCCGCACCCGGAGGGACCCAGCAGCGTGACGAACTCCCCATCCCGAATATCGAGGTTGAAACCGTTCAGCACCTGCTCTCCATCATAGGAAACAGCGATGTCTTTCAAAGAAATGATCGTATCCTTCATATCCTGCATCTCCTTTGCGGTGGCGCTCTTTACGCCAAAATCAGTTTTGCGTGTCTTCATTATTCTCATGAATCAGCGCTGGAAAAGAAGCCCGGTGCAAAGCACCCCAGGACCCTTTCCGCGCACAAGCAATAACCCGGTTTGGCTGAATGCAGGCTGCCTCCCGCAAAGGATAAAATAGCGTCTCTCCCCCTCCCATCTCACAGAGCCGGGAAAGGACGACTGCGACAGCGAAGCCGAACCGCTTTTATAGCCCGCTCACCTCCCGAGGCGGACCTTTTTCAGATGCAAACGCAATGAGTTTAATATACGGAATTTCACTGATTTTGTCAATCGTTTTTTGAAAAAATCACAGGAACCTTCTGAGAACGCCGATTTTTCCCGTTTTTGGAGCCGCCTGTGAATGTGAGGAAGCGCTTTCCGCGCATTTTTCACGCCGTGCCGATGAGGATATTCGGGCAAGGAAAATCCCGCAGATCTTATTGATCTGCGGGATCTCGTATTCTCTTGGAAAGCCTGTCCTTTGAGCGTACTCAAAAGCCCACAAGCCGGATATGCCCAAGCGCTTATTTCAGATCGGTGAACCGCTGGAGCATGGCGGAACCCTCGGCGCGGGTCGCTCTGCCCAGGGGGTCAAGGTTGCCGTTGCTTTTGCCGGTCAAAACACCCGTGCCTACCGCCCACGCCATAGCGGCGCCGGCAAAGCCGCTGACGCTGGCATTATCCTTAAACTGGCTCAGGTCTCCTCTTGTGGAGGTATCCTTCCCCTTATACTGCGCATACCGGTACAGCATGGTCGCAAACTGCTCCCGGCTGATCTTCTGGTTGGGGGAGAATTTCCCGCCGCCTGTGCCGGTGGCTATCTTAGCGTCTTCTGCCCATGCCACCGCATCGGCATAGTATTCTTTCGCAGGAACGTCGGTAAAGCTGGAGCTTCCCACGGCGGGGCTGCCTTCCATGCGGTACAGCAGCGCCACCAGCATTCCGCGGTTCATGGAAACATCGGGGGAAAAGGTATTGCTGCCGGTGCCCTTGAAATAGCCCATGGCGTACGCCCACTCGATGTAGGACTTTGCCCAGTGGTTCTGCACATCGTAAAAAGGCGTGGGGGGATAATTCCCATTATTTCCATGATTGGGGTCGTCCGGCACCTGTCCCAGCACAAAGGCAATGCCGTTGGCGGAAGCAAACACCTGAGAATAAGAGCCGGCATTCACATAGAAAGTGACGTTTTCACAGTCGTCAAAGGAGTCGAACGCAATGCCGTTGATGGAATCCGGCATGGAGATATATTTCAGGTTGCGGCAGCCGTCAAAAGCGCCTTCGTACACTTTTTCCACACCCTCGGGCAGCACCAAACGCTCCAGCGAGGAGCAGCCGCTGAAGGCGGATTTCCCCACATACAGCACCTGGTTGGACATCTCCACCTGGGACAGCGAGGAGCAGCCGTTGAACAGGGCGGTAGGCAAAGCCCGCAGGCTCGCGGGCAGGGTGATGCTGGTCAAAGAGGTGCAGCCGCCAAAAGCATAGTCCCCAATGGAGCTGATATTGTCCGACATGGTCACAGAGGACAAATTCTTGCAGCCGTTAAAGCAGTTGCTGCCCAGGCTGGTCACATTGGAGGGAATGGTGATGGAGCGCAGCGCCAGACAGGCGCTGAACGCAGAGCTGTCAATGGAGGTCAGCGTGGAGGGCAGGGAAACATCTGTCAGGGCGTAGCAATAGCGGAAAGCGTTTTTCCCCAGCCGGGTAGCGCCCTCCTTTATCGTAACGGACTGCAAAGAGGTCAAGGACGCGAACGCCTCGTCGCCAATGGTGCGCACGGAAGAGGGCACGGTAACCGAGGTCATTTCGATACAGCCGGAAAATGCCCGGTCCGCGATCGACGTGACAGCCACATTCTGGATAGAGCTGGGGATCGTCAAGTCCCCGGTAATGTTGACCGCGTTCTCCAGCGCGCCGGTCAAGCGGTTCAGCGCCAAAAAGGAACGGTCGCCCACCTGATAGACCAAAGTATCCACCGCAAAAGCGTCCATCGGCAGGGCAGCGGCTGCCAGCAGCAGCGCCAGCAGCAGGGAAGCCAGCCGAAGGACCTTGCTTTTTTTCATTCGATTCATAAAAGAACCTCCATATCTCAGGGGTCAAGTGCAGGGTTTGTCTTTTTATCATACCTTGAAACCGGGGAAATTTCAAGGCATTTCTTGTGAATTTATCAAATCAGCGGCTTTTTTGTCCGCCGGCTTTGCCGAAACTCCCCGGATCGGCGGGAAAAACAGCGATCCTGCCAGAATATCGGAAATTTTTACCAAAAAGAAAAGAACGGCAAAACCGAGTCGGCAAGAACCGACCCGGTTTCCAGAATAAGGAGATAAACTTATGAAAAAGAATTTCTTATACTCGTCTGGTAGAAGCGACCTCGGAAAAGGTCATATCCGCTCTGGGAACGTACCGCCTGGCAGGCTGAGCCTTTGCCCCACGCTCTTTCCGGCGGGCACGCAGATACAGCACGCAGCTCACACCTGTCACCGACAGCACCAGCGCAAAAACGCCGATACTGGCAAGGGGGGAAATGGATTCCTCAGGAATCGTGGCTGACAGCTCCGTCGCCGTGGCAGGCTGGGACTCCCGCACCTGCTGGGAATACCGTGCCGGCGCGGTTTCCGCTTTCGCGGCAGTTGCCATGCTCAAAGTGGCAACCGTACCCACTGTGAGAACTAATACCAGCACAAACGTGAAAAAGCTTTTCCAAACGCTTCGCCGCATCGTCCCGCTCCCTTTCCAAAAAGATGACACTTTCATGACAAGTGTTACAATTTGGTTACAGTTTATCACAGCTGTCCGGGAAATGCAACCCCTATTCAAAATGTTCACAATATGTTCACAATTTAATCGAAAAAATACGCAACATATTGGGTCGCTGATCGGAAAAGCCGGAGCAAAAGCACAATTCCATTCTTCGCTTCTATTGACTGATAAGGTTACAAAAAAGTGAAATTTTTTCCGTTTTCTAAAGTATCAGTGTAGGGAGACCCCTTTGTACCTAGCGGAACAGCGTGCATTCACCGCTTTCCCGGTAATACCGAATGCGCTTTTCTATCTCTTCCCTGGGGCACTTGAAATAGTCTGCCAGACAGCCGATACACAGGAAATCCTCGGCGGCGCGGAACACCAGCTTTCGGTAGATGGCAATGTCGTCGGAGCCTAACGGCGCGCCGCATTTCCGGCAGGTTTTGTAGTTGCTCAACGCACCTTCACCGGCTTGGCGCGGAACATCAGGCAGCCGTGGGGCTCGATCTGCCCGGCGTAGCGCTCGGTGAACACTCCCTCGTTCTCGTGGGTCCAGCAGTTGACCATTTCCAGACCGATCCCGGCGGCGGAGGAAATGCCCATATCCCAGAACTGCAGGGACATCTCGTTCCTCTTATCCCCCAGATTGAACATGCCGATGGCAAGGGTGCCGTCGGACATGGGCTTTACCAGCGCAAAGACTGCCTCCGGGTTGTTCCACTGCCCGATGTGGTAGGGTCCCCTGCACTCGATATCCTGATTGATGGCAATGATATCGGGGTTCATCAGGGTCTCCTTTGTGGCGTCGCTCATGGAGCGGATATCGCAGCCGATCATCAGCGGGGAATTCATAATCGCCCACAGGGAGAAGTGGGTACGGTATTCCTCGTCGGTGCAGCCGCCGATCTTTCCGATAAACTCATTGTTGCTGCCGCCGTGCATTCCCACCACCAGCATGTCGATGTCGTTGTGGCAGAAGGGACCGGAGAACTGGGTCTTATCCAGCTGGGACAGCGCCAGGGTCTTAATGGACTCCCAGCTGTCCTGGATATCCCCGGTGGAGCGGAACAGCTGGGCGCCGGCGCTCTGTATCCAATTGTGGACGTCCTCGTGCCCCCAGTTGCAGGCGGAGAACATGATGTCCCGTCCGCAGTTGCGCAGGGCGAGGGACATCCTGCGGTACAGGGTCTCGCCGTCCATATGGCTGGGCTTGTAGCAGTTATCGTATTTCAGGTAATCCACGCCCCAGGAGGCAAAGGTGGCAGCGTCCTGGAACTCGTGCTCAAAGCTGCCGGGGTAGCCCGCGCAGGTGTGGGTGCCGTCGCAGGAATACATGCCGAACTTCAGCCCCTTGCTGTGAACGTAATCCGCCACAGCCTTCATGCCGTGGGGGAATTTCTCAGGGTCGGGCACCAGGTTGCCGTTTTCATCGCGCTGCTTCAGGCTCCAGCAGTCGTCGATGACCACATACTCATAGCCCGCGTCCTTCAGCCCGGAGCTGACCATCGCGTCGGCTGTTTCCCGGATCAGCGCGTCATTGATGTTCCACGTAAAGGTGTTCCAAGAGTTCCACCCCATAGGCGGGGTCATGCCAAGATATTTGTTCTGCATCAAGAATCCTCCCGATCTCAATTTTATAGAGCCGCAGAGGTTCTTCCCCTGTGTGGACATTATAAAACCGGCACGGGGAAAAGTCAATGCAAATTCTGCTGTTTCCTCATCGTTCTCATGCAGCTGGTGCAGACCTTGAGCTTCCGTCTCCCTTTCGGTGTTTCCACAGTTATGGTTTGCAGGTTGGGCTTTACTTTCTTTGAAGTGCGCCCATTGATATACATTCTGTCATGGGCGACCTTTTTGCCAAAGGTAGTCGTTTTACCGCAGATTTCACAACGCATTTTTCTTCTCCTTTCCAATGCTTGCAGCCTAGAGGACCGCCTTTCCAGTATAGGACGGTCTTCGCTGTCAGGGCAACCCACAAAACGGTACAGACTTGAATTGGCGCAGGCGGTCATGGTCGGAAAGTCTTGCCAGAATCAAATTAGCGCTGGATTTTCGAAACAAACCGCGATATAATAGGACATATCGCAAAAAAGGGGGAAACCGGCTCCATGACGGGAGATGTAAAGCGTGCATAGCAAGGGCTATTGCACAAAAAACTAAATCATCGGCGATAGCCTTTGCTCACCTAAGGGATCAGATTAGGAGGAGCAACTATGCGCTATGCACGTGCTCAGGAGGTACTTCCTGAGAAATTATTGAAAGAACTACAGCAGTATGCGGACGGGGTCTATCTCTATGTCCCGCGGAAGCAGGAGAACCGTCTTGCCTGGGGCGAAAGGACCCACAGCAAGCAGGAAACCTCCCAGCGCAACGCGGCGATCTTCGCGGACGCCGCACAGGGCATTTCCCCGGAAGCGCTGGCAGAACGGTACTTCCTTTCGGAAAAGACGATCCGCCGCATTCTGTTACAGGAAAAAAGAAAAAGGGAATAAAAGACCCGGGCGAATTTTCTGGTTCGCCCGGGAATCTTTTTTCTTAAAGTGGGAATAGCCCATAGAAAAACAGGCAAGCCTTGTTGGCTTGCCTGTTTTGGTTTTCTGCAAAGAAATTACTTCAGCTCGACCTCTGCGCCAGCCTCTTCCAGCTTTGCCTTCAGAGCCTCGGCGTCGTCCTTGGAAGCGCCTTCCTTAACAGCCTTGGGAGCGCCGTCAACCAGCTCCTTTGCTTCCTTCAGACCCAGACCGGTTGCTTCCTTCACGACCTTGATGACGTTGATCTTGTTTGCGCCGGCAGACTTCAGCACAACGTCAAACTCGGACTTCTCCTCAGCAGCGGGGGCAGCGCCACCGGCAGCGGGAGCAGCAACAGCAACAGCGGCGGGAGCAGCAGCGGATACGCCGAACTCCTCTTCCAGAGCCTTGACCAGCTCAGACAGCTCCAGAACGGTAAGAGCCTTGACTTCTTCGATCAGATTAGTTACTTTCTCAGACATGATAAATACCTCCGATTTTTAGATGCTGGATTCTAGATAATAGATTCTAGACGTTCCAAATAAAATTTTTAGAGCTTTACTTTTTACTTTCCGCCTTGTTTGCAGAAGCTTTAAGCGCTCTGCTTTTCGGCGATGGCGTTCAAAGCGATCACCAGACCGCGAATCGTGCCGTTCAGCACATTTGCGAAGCCCTGGATAGGAGCATTGAAGCCACCCAGAACCTGCGCGATAAGCACTTCTTTGGAAGGCAGCTTGGCAAGCGCGGAGATGCTGGAAGCGTCCACCGTGCCGCCGTCGATAAAGCCGGACTTGATCTGGAAATTCTCATGATCCTTCGCATAGTCGGACAAGATCTTGGGGGCTTCGGTGTAGCCAGTGTCGCTGTAGGCGATGGCGGTAGTACCGTTCAGGTACTCGTCCATGCCCTCAATGGAAGCCTGCTCAAAGGCGCGGTGCAGCAGGGTGTTTTTGATCACCTTGTACTGGCAGCCAGCCTCGCGCAGCTGCTTTCTCAGCTTGGTGTCCTCTTCCACGGTAATGCCGCTGTAGTTGACGAGCACGCCTACATTGGCACTCTTGAAAGCCTCTGCCAATTCGGCAACATGCTGCTTCTTTTGTTCAAGAATTTTCTCGCTGGGCAATGATTTCACCTCCGATGTATGGGGTTTGTCCAAATCAAAAGCGCCTTTCCCTCGGAAAGACCGGGAAAGGCGCTGGAATGCAAATAGCTCGTGGGGAAAGCTCCCCATTTCCATACGCTTATCTTCCCTCGGCAGGCCGGTTCCCCATTTCAGCCCAAAAGCGGGCGCCTGCTGTCTTTGGTTGGACAGCTTGGTTATTATAGCACGGGACGATGAAAAATGTCAAGCCCCCTGCTTATACAAATTTGGCGGGATTGATCTTCACGCCGGGACCCATGGTGGAGCTGACCACGCAGGAGCGGACATACTGTCCCTTTGCCGCGGCGGGCTTTGCCTTCACGATGGCGTCCATCAGGGCGTCAAAGTTTTCCTGCAGCTTCTGAGCGCCGAAGGATACCTTGCCGATGGAGCAGTGAATGATGTTGGTCTTGTCAAGGCGGTACTCGATCTTACCTGCCTTGGCTTCCTGAACAGCCTTGGCGATGTCGGGGGTCACAGTGCCGGCCTTGGGGTTGGGCATCAGGCCCCGGGGACCCAGGACCTTACCAAGACGACCTACCAGACCCATCATATCAGGCGTGGTGATGAGCACATCGAAGTCCATCCAGCCCTCGGACTGGATCTTCTGGACCATTTCCTCCGCGCCGGCGAAATCAGCACCGGCAGCCTGAGCTGCCTCGATGTTGTCGCCCTTGCAGATCGCCAGCACGCGCACCTTTTTGCCGGTGCCGTTGGGCAGGACCAGGGCGCCGCGCACCTGCTGGTCGGCGTGACGACCGTCAACGCCCAGCTTCACGTGGAGCTCCACAGTCTCGTCAAACTTTGCCGTGCCGGTCTTGACGCAGATGTCAAGAGCCTCGTTGGTATCATAGAACTTGGAACGGTCGATCAGTTTTGCGCCGTCCACATACTTTTTTCCGTGTTTCATATCTTGTTCCTCCAGTGGTAAATATCGGATGAAGTTTGTTTCCTCCCACTCCGGGAATTAGTCTACTACTTCAATACCCATGCTGCGGGCAGTGCCTGCAATCATGCTCATAGCCGTTTCAATAGATGCAGCGTTCAGGTCGGGCATCTTCTGCTCGGCGATTTTCTGCACCTGCTCGCGGGTAATCTTTGCAACCTTCTTCTTGTTGGGCTCACCGGAGGCAGTCTCGATGCCGCATGCCTTTTTGATCAAAACGGCGGCAGGGGGAGTCTTGGTGATAAAGGTGAAAGAACGGTCGGCATACACTGTGATGACAACGGGGATAATGAGCCCGGCGTCGTTCTTGGTGCGCTCGTTAAATTCTTTCGTAAATGCCATGATGTTTACGCCGTGCTGACCCAGTGCAGGACCAACAGGCGGTGCCGGGGTCGCTTTTCCGGCAGGGATCTGGAGCTTAATAAAGCCCGTAACCTTTTGTGCCATTTTTTGCACCTCCAAAATTCCGTGGTAAACCGTCCGCGGTTCGCGGTCGGTGCTGCGGCGCAGCCGTGAGAATCAGATTTCGTTTGCGCCTCCCACAAGGGGACAGCCGGACAGGCTGCCCGCGCTCAAAGCGGATATCCGCTGAGTTGCTGAAAAAACCTTTAGAACCTTTGACTTGGAACAGAGCTTTTAGAACTGCACAGGCTCCGCCTGATCCAGCTCCAGCTCTACAGGGGTGTCCCGTCCGAACATGGAAACGACTACCCGGACGCGGTTCTTTTCCACGTCCATTTCCTCCACAACGCCGATAAAGCCTTCCAGAGGACCGTCCACAATGTTCACGGAATCGCCGACCTGATAGCTGACCTCCACAGAGCGCTTCTCAATGCCCAGCCGCGCCACTTCCTCCTCCGTAAGGGGGATCGGCTTGGAGGACGGACCCACAAAGCCCGTGCAGCCGCGGATATTCCGCACAGCGTACCAGGACTCGTCCGTCATGATCATCTTGACGATGACATAGCCGGGAAAAATTTTGCGCTCCACTTCCTTGCGCTTGCCCGCTTCGGTGATCTCCGTCACCGTTTCGGTAGGCACGCGGATCTCCTGGATCAGTTCCTGAAGCTGACGGTTTTCCACCGTCTTTTCCAGATTGGAAGCCACCTTGTTTTCATACCCGGAATAGGTATGCACCACATACCATTTCGCTTCGTCTGCCACTTTTTACCCTCCGTTTCAAAACGTACGGAATTGCCGCCGGGGGTTAAACCTTGGCAACGTCCATCACAAGACCCAGCAGGTTCATAAAACCGGTGTCCAGAAGGAAGACGAACAGACCCAGGATCACGATGGTCACCAGAACTACGCCGGTGCTCTTGAACACCGCCTTGGGGGTGGGCCATACGATCTTTTTCAGTTCGCCCTTGCAGTCACGGAAGAACTTGCCGACGCGCTTAAAGAATCTGACAACGGCATTGGGCTTCTTGTCGTTTTTCTTTTCGGTTTCCGCCATGCTCTCCGCTCCTTACTTAGTTTCCCTGTGCAGGGTGTGTTTCCGGCAGAATCTGCAATACTTCTTCATTTCCAGTCTGTCGGGGTTGTTTTTCTTTTCTTTCTTGCTGAGGTAGTTCCTCTGCTTGCACTCTGTGCAGGCCAGCACGATCTTTACTCGCATATTTCGGCACCTCCGTTGCTCGGATAAATTTGTTGGGAACCGCGGCTCCTTTCGAGAATCCTCATGAAAAAAGCCCGTCCCTGCCTCCCTCGGGATAAAGATAAGCCGCCGTAAAAAAGGCAACAAAAAAAGAACCTCTTTTCCGAGGTATGACCAGTATAGCACACCCTTTCCCGGCTGTCAACAAATTTTTCAGTTTTCGTGATAAAACGCCGGGAAAGGCAAAAAGCTTCGGTCACAGATGACGGAAGCTTTTTCTTTTCTAAATCTTTCTAAGTTCTAAAGTAAATGCGTCTCTCACGCAGGGGACAAATCGCGTTATGAAGCGGGCTCGGTCAGGGCGTGGTCAAAGCCTTTCCCTCCCGTTTCCCCCGTTTCCAAATGGAGCTTTTCTCCCTTTATTTCAAACGGGATTCCACTTTCTTCTGCTTCTTCGGCTTTTCGGGCTTGATGTTCTTGTCCTTCAGCTTCCTGGTGTACTTGATATCTTTTTGCAGCTCCTCGCCCAGCCTGTCCTGAAGTGACGCAAAAGCCGCGTCGCTCATAGTATTAAGGAGGGAAACGCTCACGATGGAGCGCAGGTCCAGGTCGCCGTTCTTGTACATATCGTCCAGCAGGGCGCAAAGCTTCTTGCAGAGGTCGCCGTCCGGGTGGCTCAGCGCCAGTTCCTCGCACTTGGGCGCCACCTTCTGCTTGACGAATGTGACATACCGCACCTGACCGTACAAGATCTTTTCCTCGTTCAGCTCCTCTTTCAGCTCCGGGAACAGGTTCGCCAGACGGTTCATGAAGAACATGGGGTCTACATTTCTTTCATCGTCCTTGCCTTTTTTGCGCTTCTGCTGCACCGCCGCCACGCGCTTGGGACCGCGCACCACGTCCAGGAAGTCGTTCAGAATGCTTTCCGCGTCCCGGCGGTCGCCCTCCTTTTCGTCAAAAAGCCACAGGGAAAGGCTGCGCCAGTCCCCCACCTCGCCGGAGGAGGAGATCAGGGCGGAGCACAGCTCAAAGCGCTGCTGGGCAGTTTCGTACCGCAGGCAGTACGCCACCTCTTCCGTGGCATAGGACACCGCCCTGCCGCCGTCGTACTCCAGCGGCTCGGGACCGTGGAAGCCCTGCTTTGTCAATTCTTCCGCCAGCCCGTCCTGTATCAGGGTAAACGCGTTAAAATCCAAAATGAAATCAACTCCAAAATTATTTTCGAAAATTATTTTCGGCTCATAGTATAGCACGGCGAGGGAAAAAAGTCTATCTTTTTTTCCTGCCGGGCGCTGCGGGCAACACGCCTTAAGCCCCGCTCCGCCCGGCTGCCTTTTGTTGGGAGGAATACCATGACCACCGCTTTGCTGCTTGTGATCTATCTTGCTTTTATCAGTTTAGGTCTGCCGGACACCCTGCTGGGCGCCGCATGGCCCGCCATGCGGGAAGAGCTGGGGGTGGGGCTGGACATGGCAGGTGCGATCGCCTTTGTCATCTCGCTGGGGACGGTGCTTTCCAGCCTGCTCAGCAGCCGCCTGCTTTCCCGGTTCGGCACAGGGAAGGTCGCCTTTTGCAGCGTGCTGCTCACCGCCCTGTCCCTGTTCGGCTTTTCCTGCTCCCACCGCTTTTTCTGGCTGCTCCTGCTTGCCGTCCCGCTGGGGCTGGGCGCCGGGGCGGTGGACGCGGGGCTCAACAACTTCGTGGCGCTGCACTACAAGCCCTGCCACATGAATTTCCTCCACTGCTTCTGGGGTCTGGGCGCCATGAGCGGTCCGGCGGTGGTGTCCTTCTGGCTGGCAAGGGGGAACAGCTGGAGCATGGGCTACCGCACCGTGGCGCTGGTGCAGTTTGCTTTGGTGCTGGTCCTGGGGCTTTCCCTCCCCCTGTGGAACAGCCGGGAAGCCCCTTTGCCCGCCCCGGAGGAGCTTCCCCAAAAGCCTGTGGGCAACCTGACCGCCCTGGGGCTTCCGGGGGTCAAGACGGCGCTGGCAGCATTTTTCTGCTACTGCTCGCTGGAGATCTCCACCGGGCTGTGGGCAAGCAGCTACCTGGTGGAGCGGCGGGGCGTTCCCCCGGGGGACGCCGCCCTGTGCACCTCCCTGTTTTACGGCGGCATCGCCGGGGGGCGGTTTTTGTCCGGGCTGCTGTCGGGAAAGCTTTCCAACCGGCTGCTGCTCCGCACCGGGCAGGGCTTGTGCGCCCTGGGCGCCGTTTTCCTGCTGCTGCCCGTGCCCCTGCCCGTAACGGTGCTGGGGCTGCTGCTGTTCGGGCTGGGCTGCGCGCCCCTGTACCCCACTATGCTGCAGGAAACTCCCGTCCGTTTCGGCAGAGCCGCTTCCCAGACGGTGATGGGGCTGGAAATGGCGGTGGCGTATTTCGGCTCCACCGTGATGCCGCCGCTGCTGGGAATTTTGGCGCAGCGCACTTCCGTCGCCGTCTTTCCCTGGTTCCTGCTGCTTGCCATCGGGCTGATGACGTGGTTCTGCGAGCGGCTGAACCGATTTCTGCGGACCGGGAACGGAAAGTAGTTGATAAATTTCCCCGCTCATAGTATAATAAAAACTGTATGCACTTCCGCATGCGTTTTTCTGAAATTTGAAACTGGGATGTGATTGCAGTATGGCTTCCACAGAGCAAAAAATGAAAATTGCCGTCATTTTCGGCGGCGCTTCCTCCGAGCATGAGGTGTCCCTCATGTCCGCCGCCTCGATCCTGGAAAATTTGAATACGGAAAAATACGATGTTTATAAAGTGGGCATTACCAAAACAGGCAAGTGGCTGCTGTACACCGGGGAAAATTCCGAATTGACCTCCGGCAAATGGGACGCGCCGGAGCATACCGTTCCCGCCTTCCTTTCTCCCGACCCCACCGTTCACGGGCTGGTGGTCCTGAAGGGCAGCGGCACGGAGCTGATCCGGCTGGACTGCGTTTTCCCCGCCCTCCACGGCAAAAACGGGGAGGACGGCACCATTCAGGGTCTGTTCCAGCTTTCCGGCATTCCCTACGTGGGCTGCAACACCCTGTCCTCCGCCGTGTGCATGGATAAGGCTGTCACCCACACGCTGCTGTCCGCCGCCAACATCGAGCAGGCGCATTACCTGTGGTTCTACGCCGACCGCTTCGACGCCGCCCCGGACACCATCAAGAGCAAGATCGAAGCCCGCCTGAGCTTCCCCGTATTCGTAAAGCCCGCCAACGCCGGGTCCTCCGTGGGGGTCAGCAAGGTGGAGCGCAGGGAAGACCTTGACGCGGCGATCCGCAAGGCTGCCAGAGAGGACAGCAAGATCGTGGTGGAGGAAGGCATCAAAGGGCAGGAGGTGGAATGCGCCGTGCTGGGCAACCGGGAAGCAGACGCATCCCCGGTAGGCGAGATCGGCGCCTCCGCCGCTTTCTACGATTACGACGACAAATATATCAACGGCACCAGCCAGCTGTACATTCCCGCCCGGCTGGACGAGGAAGTGTCGGAAAAGATACGGCAGACCGCCGTGCGGGCTTACCGCTGGCTGGGCTGCTCCGGGCTTGCCAGAGTGGATTTCTTCGTCACCGAGGGCGACCATCGGGTGATCCTGAACGAGATCAACACCCTGCCCGGCTTTACCTCCATCAGCATGTACCCCAAGCTGTGGGTGCACACCGGCATGAGCTACAGTGAGCTGCTGGACGCGCTGATCTCTCTTTCGTTCCAGAAAAAGGAAGCCGAACGGAAAGCGTAACCTGTGTTTTAGAAAATAAGGAAGTGATCCGACCTATGGATAATCGCCCCATCGGCGTCTTTGATTCCGGCCTGGGCGGCTTAACCGCCGTAAAGGAGCTGGAAAAGGCGCTGCCAAAGGAAAGCATTGTCTATTTCGGCGATACCGGGCGCGTCCCTTACGGCACCCGCAGCCGGGAAACCGTGCGCGCCTATGCCCGGCAGGACATGGATTTTCTCATGAGCCAGAACGTCAAGGCGGTGCTTGCCGCCTGCGGCACGGTCAGCTCCACGGCGGCGGATATCGGCGCCGCCCTGCCCATTCCCTATTTCGATGTGGTAGCCCCCACCGCGAAGGCGGCTGCCGCTGCCACCAGAAACGGGAAAATAGGCGTGATCGGCACCAGCGCCACCATTCACAGCGATTCTTACCGCAAGGCGCTGCTGGCGCTGAACTATGAGCTGGAGGTCTATCCCCAGGCGTGCCCGCTGTTTGTGCCGCTGGTGGAAAACGCCTTTATCTCCCCCCAGGAGGAGGTCACCCGGCTGGTGGCAGAGCGCTACCTTGCCCCCATACGGGAGCAGGGCGTGGACACGCTCATTCTGGGCTGCACCCATTATCCCATTATCAGCGCCATCATCGGCTCTGTCATGGGCAGGGGCGTCACCCTCATCGACAGCGGACGGGAAGCCGCGCTGGCGCTGGCTGCCGCCTTGGAGCGGCAGGGGCTGCTCTGCGGCGGCTCCGCCCCCCGAACGGCAAGCTATTTCGTCACGGACGCCCCGGAAAGCTTTACCGCCGTTGCCGAGCTGTTCCTCGGTCACAGCGTGGAGGGGCGCACGGAGCGGATCGCCATGGAGGGCTGCTGAACGTTTCGCCATTCGCACCATGAAAAAGAAGGATTTCAAAAATGCTGAAGGAAAATTATAATATCAATATCATTGGCAAGCAGTTTTACGAGGAATCCTCCGGGGCGGAGCCCGGAGAGATCACCCTGAGCACCACCGGGACCTACACGGAACGGGGCGGCGCGGAATTTATTGCCTACAAGGAATATGACGAGGACGATCCCAAGGTCGCCTACACCTCCGTGCTGAAAATCGAACCGGGCAGGGTGACCATGATGCGCTCCGGCTCCTCCACCCGGCTGATCCTGGAGCAGGGCAAGCGCCATCTGTGCCTGTACGATACGGGCTACGGTATGATGTCCGTGGGGGTGTTCACCAGCGAGCTGCACTCCTCTCTCCGAAAGGAAGGCGGGCGCCTCAATGTGAAATACACGCTGGACATCGACTCGAACCTGTCCAGCCGCAACGAGATCGAGGTGGAGATCAAGCCCTGCGGGGTCAGTTGTTAGCTATTAGTTGTTAGTCATTAGCTGTCAGCCGCTGGTTTCAGCGTCAGGACGTCGTTTAGAGAACAGAGGAAAGGAAAAAATAATATGTCACAATTAGTAGAAAAAGCCCAGCAGCAGCTGAGAGAAGCGGTAAACGCCGCGCTGCGGCAGGCGGTCGGCGCAGGCGAGCTGCCGGACGCTCCCCTGCCGGAATTTGTCCTGGAGGTCCCTGCCGACCGCGCCCATGGAGACTGGGCGTGCAACGCCGCCATGGCAGGCGCAAAAGCCTTTCATGCCGCCCCCCGGAAAATCGCGGAAGCCATTGTGGGAAAGCTGGAGCTTACTGGCACATACTTCAAATCCTGCGAGATCGCGGGACCCGGCTTTTTGAATTTTACCTATGACGAAAAATTTTACGGCGAGGTCCTGCGGGATATCCACCGCCTGGGAGACGACTACGGCAAAAGCAGCGCCGGGGCGGACAAACGGGTGCTGGTGGAATATGTTTCCGCCAATCCAACAGGTCCCATGCATATTGGCAACGCCCGGGGCGGTGTGCTGGGCGACGCCCTTTCCGCGGTGCTGGAAGCCGCCGGCTATCAGGTGGAAAGGGAATTTTATGTAAACGACGCGGGCAATCAGGTCAATCGGTACGGATTGTCTCTGGAAGCCCGGTACTTGCAAATTTTCCAGGGCGAAGATGCGGTAGAATTCCCGGAGGACGGCTATCTGGGACCTGACGTCATCGAAAACGCCAAGGGCTTCGCGGAAAAATATGGAGATAGTTATGTAAACCAAGACCCGGAAACCCGCCGGAAAGCGCTGGTGGATTACGCCCTGCCGCTGAACATTCAGGGGCTGCATGACGACCTGCTGCGCTACCGGGTGGAATACGACAACTGGTTCCGGGAATCCACCCTCCACGAGAACGGCGCAGTACGGCAGGTCATTGAGCTGTTCCAGAGCAAGGGCGCGACCTACGAAAAGGACGGCGCGGTCTGGTTCAAGGGGGAAGAATACGGCTCTGAGGATTTCGTGCTGGTGCGCTCCAACGGCGTGCCCACCTATGTGGTGCCGGACATTGCCTACCATTACGACAAGCTGGTCACCAGAAACTTCGACATCGCCATCGATGTGCTGGGCGCCGACCACCACGGCTATGTGCCCCGGCTGAAGGCTGCCCTCACCGCCCTGGGTGTGGACGCTTCCCGGCTGCAGGTGGTAATGATGCAGATGGTCCGGCTGGTGCGGGACGGCGAGATCGTAAAAGCCAGCAAGCGCAGCGGCAAGGCCATCACGCTGGTGACCCTGCTGGAGGAGGTCCCGGTGGACGCCGCTCGGTTCCTGTTCAACTCCTACGAGCCCAACACCCGGATCGACTTCGATCTCGACCTGGCGGTGCAGCAGGACGCCCAAAACCCGGTATACTATGTGCAGTACGCCCACGCCAGGATTTGCAGCATTCTGAAAAACCTGAAAGCTGACGGGATTGAGCCCCGGGACTGCACCCCGGAGGAGCTGCTGCTGCTTTCTTCCCCGGAAGAGGTGGAGCTGATCCGTTATCTCTCCAATTTCACCGGGGAGATCGCCGGCGCCGCGCGCGCCATGGAGCCCGCCCGCATCACCCGGTACGTGACGAACGTTTCCACGCTGTTCCACAAATTCTACAACAACTGCCGGGTCAAGGGCGGCAACGAAGCCCTCACCGCCGCCCGGCTGTACCTCTGCTCCGCTACCAAGACCGTATTGGAAAACGCCCTGCGGCTGTTCAAGGTCAGCGCGCCGGAGTCTATGTAAAGCTTTTCCGCACAAACAAAATCACCCCGGCATGAAATGCCGGGGCTTGATTGTGTCGAAAAAGACTTTTCGACACAATCAAACTTATTGGGGAAACTAAAGATTTCCCCAATAAGTTCTGATTGAAACGCGAGAGAGGGGGCTCGCCTCCAGCTCAGTCAGCGCTGGGACGGTCTCCACAGGAGACCAGCGCCCCCGATGGTCCACGAAAGCTGTAAAACAACTTTTTCACACATCTTCCCCCTTCCGTATTTTTGGGTTGGAGGGGTTTATCAACAGCCTGCGCCCCAGCATTTCATGCCGGGGCTTTTTGCTTTTCTAAATTTTTTAATACATCTGTATACAGCAGTTTTACAGCAGCCCGGCAACGATATCGCCCATTTCGGTGCAGGTGACCTTTTTCGCGCCGCAGTCAGGGGTATAGATATCCGGGGTGCGGGCAGTCTCCAGCGCTTTGGAGCAGGCGGCTTCGATGGCGGCTGCCGCCGACGGCTCGTTCAGGGAATAACGGAGCATCATCGCGCCGGAAAGAATGGTGGCAAGGGGATTTGCGATGTTCTGCCCGGCAATGTCGGGGGCGGAGCCGTGGATCGGCTCATACAGCCCAAAGCCGCTGTCCCCCAGGCTGGCGGACGCCAGCATTCCGATGGAGCCGCTGATCATGGAAGCCTCGTCGGACAGGATATCGCCGAACATATTGGAGGTCACGATCACGTCAAACTGAGCGGGGTTGCGCACCAGCTGCATGGCGCAGTTGTCCACATACATATGGCTGACCTCCACCGCGGGGTGCTCCTTTGCCATCTCGTCGATGGTCTTTCTCCACAGGCGGGAGGTGTCCAGCACATTTGCCTTGTCCACGCTGCACAGCCGCCCCCGCCGCTTTTCCGCCATTTCAAAAGCGACCTTTGCAATGCGCCGGATTTCCGGCAGGCTGTAGCGCTCGGTATCGTAGGCGCTGACCACGCCGTTTTCCTCGGCGGTGCCGCGGTCCCCGAAATAAATGCCGCCGGTCAGCTCCCGCACCACCATGATGTCCAGGCTGTCCCCGATGATT
The DNA here is from genome assembly GCA_937958185.1 of uncultured Neglectibacter sp. Taxonomy (GTDB): domain Bacteria; phylum Bacillota; class Clostridia; order Oscillospirales; family Acutalibacteraceae; genus Acutalibacter. Next base: position 54,621 of record CALFFN010000037.1, read on the forward strand.
TCCGGCTTCAGCGGGGAAGCGTCCCTCAGCGGGGCGAAGATCACGGCAGGGCGGAGATTGGCGTAAAGCCCCAAAGCTTTACGGATCCCCAAAAGCCCTTTCTCCGGGCGGTTCGCGCCGGGCTGGGAATCCCACTTCGGTCCGCCGACAGCGCCCAGCAGCACAGCGTCCGCAGCCTTGCAGGCGGCGACAGTCTCCTCGGGCAGGGGAACGCCTGTCCTGTCGATGGCGGCGCCGCCCAGCAGGGCATAGTCCAGCTCACAGTCAAAACCGAATTTTTCTCCCGCTTTTTTCAGGACCTTGACGGCTTCCCCCACGATCTCAGGTCCGATCCCGTCGCCTTCCAGTACAGTGATCCGATAGGTTTTCATGACAAGCTATTCTCCTTTACACTTACTCGCCGCGTTTCTCGCAGCGGTTGATGGCACAGATAATGCCCTTGACGGAGGCAATGCTGATGTTGCTGTCCATGCCCACGCCGAACACGATCTCTCCCTTGTGGCGCAGCTGGATATAGGACACCGCCTTGGAGTCCGCGCCGCCGGACACGGCGTGCTCGCTGTAGGAAACAAATTCATACTCCGTCAGCCCTATGCCGGACAGGGCGTTGAAGAACGCGTCAATGGGGCCGTTGCCCTTGCCGGACACTGCCTGCGTGTTGTGGTCATAACGAATGGTGCCTTCAAAGTCCTCCACCTGTCCGTTGTCCGTCTTCTCGGTGAAAAATTTGTAGGTCAGCAGGTGGTAGGGCTCGGAAACGTCCAGATATTCCCGCTTGAAGATGTCGAAGACCTCCCCGGCGGTCAATTCCCTGCCACAGCTGTCGCAGGCGTGCTTCACCAGCGCGCCAAACTCCGGGTGCATCGCCTTTGGCAGGTCGTAGCCGAAGCTCTGCCGCATGACAAACGCCGCGCCGCCCTTGCCGGACTGACTGTTGATGCGGATAATGGGCTCGTACTGGCGCCCTAAATCCGCCGGGTCGATGGGCAGGTAGGGGACCTCCCAATAGGGGGAATTTTCCTTATTGATGTAGTTGATCCCCTTGTTGATGGCGTCCTGATGGGAGCCGGAAAAGGCGGTGAACACCAGCTCGCCGGCATAGGGGTGGCGCTGGTGGACCTTCATCTGGGTGCATTCCTCGTAAACCTCCCGCACGTGGTTCATGTGGGTAAAGTCCAGCTCGGGGTCAACGCCCTGGGAATACAGGTTCATTGCCAGGTTCATAATGTCCGCGTTGCCGGTACGCTCACCGTTGCCGAAAAGCGTGCCCTCTACCCGGTCGGCGCCTGCCATAATGCCCAGCTCGGTGGCGGCGGTGCAGGTGCCCCGGTCGTTGTGGGGGTGAATGCTCAGCACGGCGCAGTCCCGGTGCTTCATGTTCCTGTGGCAGTATTCCACCTGGTCGGCATAGGTGTTGGGGGTGGACATTTCCACGGTGTTGGGCAGGTTGATGATGACCTTGTTTTCCGGGGTAGCGCCCAGCTCCTCCAATATTCTGTCGCAGATCAGCACGGAGTTTTCCACCTCTGTGCCGGAGAAGCTTTCGGGAGAATACTCATAGCGGATATTGATATCGCTTTTCGCGGTGATCTCCTCGGTCAGCTCCCGAATGAGCTTCGCGCCGCTGACGGCAATGTCGATGACGCCCTGCATATCCGTTTCAAACACCACCTTTCGCTGCAGCGTAGAGGTGGAGTTGTAGAAATGGACAATGACGTTTTTCGCGCCGTCAATGGCTTCAAAGGTCTTGCGGATCAAATGCTCCCGCGCCTGCACCAGCACCTGCACCGTCACGTCGTCGGGGATCAAATCCTGCTCGATGAGCGCCCGGAGAATTTCATATTCCGTATCGGAGGCGGAGGGGAACCCCACCTCGATCTCCTTAAAGCCGATGTCGCACAGGAGCTGGAAAAATTCCAGCTTCTGCTCCAGGTTCATGGGGTTCACCAGCGCCTGGTTGCCGTCCCGCAGGTCCACGCTGCACCAGACGGGCGCTTTGGTGATGACCTTGTCGGGCCATGTGCGGTCCGGCAGGGAAATGGGTCTAAAGGGCTTATACTTTTTGTAGCCTTGATTCATGAGAACCGTCCTTTCTAAAATAGAAAATACTTTTTTCAAAAATTCGGGCATGTGACCGGCTTTCCCAGGTTTTCAGGGAAACAAAAACACCCCGGACGCAACGATTGCGCCCGGGGTGAAGGATCCTCTTCACGGTACCACCCGTTTTCAGCGTGAAATCTCTCCCACGCCCTCGAAAGGTCTCACACGAAACCCCTGGCGAGTAACGCCGCCATACGTCCCCCTCTACAGCAAGCCTTCAAAGGGGAGACTCCGGGATCAGCATACACGCCGCACAGTACGCCTGCTCACACCGTAAAACCGCAGGCTCTCTGCCGAACTGACGTCGGCGTCTTCTTCCCATCACAGTCTGTCACTTATTCGTGATATATTTGGCATTATAAAATGAATTTTCCCGTTTGTCAAGTATTTTTACTCGAGAACCCTCTAGGTGCGAACGAAAAGATTTCGACCCGATCGCAAGCCGGCTCTTGTTATTTCACAAAAGAAAGTGGGGGTATGGGGGAGCAAAAGAAAGGCTGCGCCTTTCTTCCTGGAAAAGGCTTCGGCTGCACCGCAGCCGATTTTCTAAACGAAAACCGCCTTTTCTATTTTTTTATATGTCGTGAAGTCTTTTTTCCGCCCATTACCGGAATCTTAGAACACCATATCCCATAGATCGGTGTATCCTGGAGACTATGAAAAACACGGTTTTGCTTTAGCAAAATCACGGCTTTTCATGCCGGGAAGTGCTTTTCCGCCCATTGATGGCAGTGTACCCGAGAGGCAGTGAAAAAAGACGGTTCTCCGCAGGAGAATCACGGCATTTCATGTCGTGAAGTCTTTTTTCCGCCCATTATGCGCCGCTTCCCGTGCCACGTCCACCACAAAATGATCCGGGCGGGTCTTGTCCTCCCCCTCCGGCAGGGTGTCCGTCACCTCCATCACGGCAGAGCGCATCCACAGGCTGGGCGTGATCCGCACGGTGTAGCCACAGCCGGGAGGGCACATCCATTCATAGGGCTGCACCCGGGGCAGACCGTACGCCGCCAAAACAGTGGATATCACCCCGGCATGGGTCACCAGCACGGCAGAGGTGTTCCCCCGCGCCATCAGGTTCTGCACCAGCATTTCAAAGCCCCTGCAGACCCGCTGAACAAACACGGCGCTGCTTTCTCCGTTAGGCGGGGCTGTCTGCCCCCCCGTAGACAGCCAATCTGGAAAGCCCGGCTCGTCCTTCAGCTCCTCCGCCGTCCTGTTCTCCCAGTCCCCAAAATCGCATTCCGCCATTTCCAAAATGACCTCCGGCTCGGCGCGGGGATACAGCAGCTTCAGGGTGTCCACACAGCGGATAGAAGGGCTGGCGTAAAAGGTTGCCGCCTGGGGATATCCACATTTCCGTTTCAAATCCAGCAGCTGCGCCACAGAACTCTCGGCAAGGGGGGATTCTGTCCGCCCGATATAACGCCCCTCCAGATTTCCCTCGCAGGGCATATTGCGCAGCAGATGGATCACATAGGATTTCATGGCGTTCTTCCTTCCTTTTTCAGATAAGATTTCTATTTTTGTGAGAAAAGCAGGAAATGCTTCCGCAAAAGATGGAAAAATGAGAAAATCCCGGGGATTTTCCCGATTTTTCCTTTACTTTCCAATTTACTTATAGTATAATCGAAGAAAATCGAATCACATTTTTCAGGAGATGAAGGAGCGTTTACTATGGCGGCAACCGACAGCGGCAAGCGGCGCGGCAAATTTGATCTGAACAAGGATTTTCCACGCATCCTGACTTTGCTGCGCAGGGAACGGGGCTACAGCCAGAAAATGGTCGCCGCTGATTTGGGGATTTCCCAGGCGCTGCTGTCCCACTATGAAAAGGGCATCCGGGAATGCGGGCTGGATTTTGTCCTGCGCGTGGCGGATTATTATGACGTTTCCTGCGATTACCTGTTGGGGCGCACGCTGCACCGCAGCGGCGCGGTGCTTGCCATTCAGGACGTTCCCACGGAAAACGCCCCCCGCCCCAAAAAGGGCAGTGATCCCGCCGTGGAGTACAACCGCCGGGTACTGATAAACTCTCTCAGTATTGTATTCGGTCTTTTGAAAAAAATCAATAGTGAAAGCCTGAACCGGGAAATTTCCGAGTTCCTGTACGCTTCGGTCTACAAAATGTTCCGGCTGCTGTATTCCTCAAATCCCAAAAATTCTCAGGATATTTTTTCACTGGACGCGCTGCTGTTCGGCGCGGCCATGAATTCCACTATGGCAATGGCAGAGGCAAAAAGCCGCTATATTTTAAGCGGGGAAAGCATCGGCGACTGCGTAGGCGTGAAGAAAAAGGATATCCCTGCCATCACCATGGAAGGGCTGGCAAAGGAATTTCCCCAGCACGCCCCGGCGCTGATGGACCTGATCGAGGCTGCGGAGCAATCGGTAAAATCGGACCGTTGACGGACGCTTCCAACGAATGGAAAATAAAATTTGTCATTCTTTGCACGATGTGGTAAAATACTAAACATCAGCAGGGTGCAAACCTGCGCGGGACGCAGTTCTTGCCCCTGCTCTTTTTACGCAGATTTCTTCTCACAGGAAAACCCTGTACTTGGGAAAGAAAGGACGGGATAGGATATGTGCGGCTTTGTAGGCTTTACCGGCGGCGACGGTACACTTCAGGACGAGGGCGTTCTGCGCTCTATGACGGACGCTATCCGGCACAGAGGACCTGACGACGCGGATTATTACATGGACGGGGAAATTTCCCTGGGCTTCCGGCGGCTGTCCATCATCGATCTGGAGGGCGGCAGACAGCCCATTCTCAATGAGGACGGCACCAAGGTGCTGCTGTTCAACGGCGAAATTTACAATTATCAGGACATCAAAAAGGAGCTGCTGGCGGCAGGGCATATTTTCAAGACCGCCGCCGATTCGGAGGTGCTGCTCCACGGCTATGAGGAGTACGGCGCCGATTTGCTGAACAGGCTCCGGGGCATGTTTGCCTTTGTCATCTGGGACAAGGAGAAAAAAGAGCTGTTCGGCGCAAGGGACTTTTTCGGGATCAAGCCCCTGTACTATGCCAAAATGGGAAGCACCTTCCTGTTCGGCTCGGAGATCAAAAGCTTCCTGCACCACCCGGATTTCAAAAAGGAGCTGAACGAGCGGGCACTGGAGCATTACCTTTCTTTCCAGTATTCCCCCGGTCCCGAGACCTTCTTCAAAAACGTGTACAAAATGCCCCCGGCTCACTATTTCAAATATGCCGGCGGCAAAATGGAGCTGACCCGGTACTGGCTGCCGGAGTTCCATGCGGAAGAGGACAAGCCCCTGGAATATTGGGTGGACGAGATCGAAAAGGTATTCGACAACTCCGTGGAAGCCCACAAGGTCAGCGATGTGGAGGTGGGCTCTTTCCTTTCCTCCGGCGTAGATTCCAGCTATGTCGCCTGCTCTGCCTATGTGGACAAGACCTTTACCGTGGGCTTCGACAACGGCACAAAATACAACGAGATCAGCTACGCCCAGGAGCTTTCCGAGCAAATTCCTGTGAAAAATATCAGCAAGGTCATCACCCCGGAGGAATTTTGGGGGACGTTCCCGAAAATCCAGTACCACATGGACGAGCCTTTGGCAGACCCCTCCGCCGTGGCGCTGTATTTCGTGTGCAACACTGCCGCCAAGCATTTGAAGGTGGTGCTGTCCGGCGAGGGAGCCGATGAGATTTTCGGCGGCTACAACATTTATAAGGAGCCGCTGGAGGTGCCGTGGTACGACAAGATCCCCTTCCCCATTCGGAAAGCGATCGGCGCCATCGCCGGTCTCCTCCCCGCCCACCGGGGCTTGAATTTCCTGGTGCGCCGGGGCAAGAAGCTGGAAGACCGCTTTATCGGCAACGCCTATATGTTCACGGAAAAGGAGCGCCGGGCGCTCTTGAAGCACCCCACGGACGCCCAGTCCCCCGCCGCCATGGTAAAACCCTATTACGACATGGTGCGGGAAAAGGACGCCGTGACAAAAATGCAGTTTGTGGATCTGAACATGTGGATGGTAGGAGATATCCTGCTGAAAGCCGACAAGATGAGCATGGCAAATTCCCTGGAACTGCGGGTGCCCTTCCTGGACAAGGAGATCATGGCGCTGGCAGGAAGGATTCCCCTGAAATACAGGGTCAACGACGAGAACACCAAATTCGCCATGCGGAAAGCCGCCCTCAGAAGAATGCCGGAAAAATGGGCGGGCAAAAAGAAGCTGGGCTTCCCCGTGCCCACCCGGGTGTGGCTGAAGGAAGACAAATATTACGGTATCGTCAAGGAAGAATTCCAGAGCGAAAATGCGGAGCATTTCTTCCACACGGAAAAGCTCCTGAAGCTTTTGGACGACCACAAAAACGGCAAGGCAGACAACAGCCGCCGCATTTGGACGGTGTACACCTTCCTCATCTGGTACAGGCAATTCTTTTCGGAGGTAACGGCACATGACGGAGAAAATTGAGTTTGTCCCGGTCCTGCTGGGCAGCGACATCAACGTGTACGGCATGGCGCGGTCTTTCCATGAGGAATACGGCGTCGCTTCCGTTGCCATCGGCAAGGGGATCTTGGGTCCCTGCACCGCCAGCAAAATCGTAAGGGTAGAGGTCGTGGAACCCAATTTAGAGGACGATGAAGTCTTTGTTTCCACGCTTCTGAATTTTGCGAAACGGTATGAGGGCAGCGGGAAAAAGCTGCTGCTGGTCCCCTGCGGGGACAATTACATCAAGCTGCTGGTGAGAAACCAGGACAAGCTGCGTGGCGTGTATGAATTTGAATGTATCAGCGAAGAGCTGTTGATGCGCCTTTCCATTAAGGAAAGCTTTTATGAGGTCTGCACCGAGCATGGGTTCTCTTTCCCGAAAACCACCACCTGCACCTTTGAGGACCATAAAAACCTGGAGCTGCCCTTTGATTTCCCCGTCATCATCAAGCCCTCCAATTCCGTTGCCTACTGGAACTGCCATTTCCCCCACAAGAAAAAGGTCTTTGTGGCGGAGACAAGAGAGGAATTTGAAGCCATTCTTACCGCCATCTATTCTTCCAGCTACAAGGACCATCTCATTTTGCAGGAATACATTCCCGGCGACGACAGCAATATGCGGGTGATGAACTGCTACTGCGGCAGCGACAAAAAGGTGCGGCTGATTGCCCTGGGCAACGCCCTGCTGGAGGAGCATTCCCCGGAGGGGATCGGCAGCTATGCCGCCATCATCAACGGGTATGACGAAAAGCTCAATGAGCAGATGAAGGGCTTCCTCGAGGGCATCGGCTATGTGGGCTTTGCCAATTTCGACATGAAGTACGACCAACGGGACGGCACCTACAAGCTCTTTGAGATGAACCTGCGGCAGGGCAGGAGCAGCTTCTTTGTCACCGCCGCCGGATATAACCTGGCAAAGTGGCTTGTGGACGATGTGATCTATCACAGGGAAGTCCCCTGCACCGTGGCGGAAAACAAGGTGCTGTGGTCCATTATCCCCAAGCGCATTATTTTCCAGTATGTAAAAGACCCCGCCCTCAAGGCGGAAGCAAAAGAGCTGATCCGCCAGGGGAAATACTGCCAGTCCTACTACTACCGGGGCGACCGCTCTCTGAAGCGATGGATACATTTTGTAAAAAACCAGTACCACTATTTCGAAAAGTACCGGCGGTACTTCGGGAATAAGGGATTGAGAGACTAGAAAGGAGAGAAAGCGATGAGCAGATTTTCGGAAAAAGGCTATTTTGTCAAAGAAAATGCGCCGATCTACTTTACCCGGGACATGGATAAAACCGCCGAATGGTTTGAAAAAACCATGGGCTGGTACAGCAACATCGTAGAACGAGATGTGCACGGCAACGGCACCTATGGGGTGGTGTTTGATATGCTTCCCGAAATAGAAAGCACCCATCTGGCGCCGTTTACCGGGTTCCAACTGTTTTGCGGTACGCCGGAGAATCGTGTGCTCTCTTTTATGCAGGTACAGAACATCAAAAAAATGCGGGAATATATCCTTTCAAACGGCTGGGAAAACATCACCGAGATCACAGCGCAGCCATGGGGCGGCAAGACCTGCAGCCTGACTACTTTGGACGGATACATGATAAACGTATTTGAATGAGGACAAAAGCTGTGTTCGGCAGAAATCGTTCATTTTCCAACAAGGGGTGTGACTGCGTGAAAACACTGGGTATCATCGGCGGGCTGGGTCCTATGGCGACGGCGTACTTATTGCAGCTTGTCATTGAAATGACCGACGCCAAAACCGACCAGGAGCATTTGGACGTGATCGTGTTCGACCGCCCCAGCGTGCCGGACCGCACCGCCTATATCCTGGATAAAGCCAAGCCCTCCCCCCTGCCCTCCATGACCGCTACGGCAAAAACGCTGGAACAGCTGGGGGCTGGGTGTCTTTGCGCGCCCTGCGTCACCTCCCACTATTTTTATAAGGAGCTGTCAAGCAGCGTTTCCGTTCCCTTCCTCAATATGGTGGAGGAAACGGCAAAGGAGCTGAAAACCGCCGGAAAGCAGCGCCCCGGTATCCTGGCGACCACCGGCACGGTCAGCACCGGGCTGTTCCAGAAAGCCTTTGAAAAAGAGGGCTTGCAGGCAGTTCTGCCCGACGAAGCTGGGCAGGCGCTGGTGATGAGCCTGATCTACGACGACATCAAGGCGGGAAAGCCCGCCGACCCTGAAAAATTCCAAAAAGTGTCCGAAATGCTGTACAGCTCCGGCTGTGACTGTATCGTGCTGGGCTGCACGGAGCTCTCCCTCATCAAAAAAAGCGCCGGACTGGACGGACGCTATCTGGACGCGCTGGAGGTCCTTGCCAAGCGCTGTGTGGAGGAATGCGGCGCGCCGCTGAAAGCGGGATATCAAAAACTGTTGGGCAAAGCTTAAAGGAGGAAAACGGAAAAATGCAAAATTTTGGAATGTCCATGCTGTGGTTCTGGCTCTGCTATTTTCTGGTGACTCTGGTTGGGATCTTACATACCGTCTTTAACATTTATGTGCTGCACATGAAGCCGATGGACCAGAACTCCATGGGAGAAGGGTATGAAAAAACAAAGCCATGGCACCCGCTGTACAACATCGTTCTGTTTTCCGTCTTTGGCTTTTTGTATCTGAACGGGCTTAATGCGCCTACCCTCAGGGAAGCGGTCATTACCGGCGCCATATGGGCAGGGATCTGCATCGTGTTCGACCTGTTCGGCTGGGTTCTTATCAAGCACCCATGGAGCCTGTCCTTCCGGGGGTTCTATATTGACTATCAGCCGTGGATTACCCTGATCTATGCCGCAATATTTTTAGGTCCTGTCATCGGCTTTGCGTTTGTGCAGGTATGATTTCCAAATTCCAGATGGGATTTTATATTATTTAGAATGGAGTGTGATCCCCAATGTGCGGATTTGCAGGCTTTTTCAATACCCCGGAGATCGGCGACCCGGAGCAGGTCATTCACGCCATGGCGGACAGGATCGTCCACCGCGGTCCCGACGACGCCCACTACTATGTGGACGAGGATATTTCCCTGGGCTTCCGCCGGCTTTCCATCATTGACCTCACAGGTGGCAGGCAGCCCATTTTGAATGAGGACGGCTCCAAGGCGCTGCTCTTTAACGGAGAAATCTACAATTACCAGTCTCTCCGGGAGGAGCTGAGTAAAGCCGGGCATACCTTTACCACGAAATCGGACTCCGAAACCATTCTCCACGGCTATGAGGAATACGGCAAGGGCATTCTGCAAAAGCTGCGGGGAATGTTCGCCTTTGTCATTTGGGACAAGAAGACAAAGAAGCTGTTCGGCGCCCGGGATATTTTCGGCATCAAGCCTTTTTACTACTACATGGACGGGAAGCATTTCCTGTTCGGCTCGGAGATCAAAAGCTTCCTCTCCCACCCCGGCTTCCACAAGGAGCTGCGGGAGGAAAAAATCCCGGAGTACCTTTCCTATGAGTATCTCCCCGATGAGGAAACGATTTTCAAGAACGTGTACAAGCTGCCCGGCGCATACTGCTTCGAGTATCAGGACGGGAAGCTCAGCACGGAACGGTATTACCGCATTGAATACAAGGTGGAAGAAGACAAATCTCTGGAATACTGGGAGCAGGAGATCACCAGGGAATTTTCCGAATCCGTTGCCATGCACCAGATCAGCGACGTGGAGGTGGGCTGCTTCCTTTCCTCCGGCGTGGATTCCAGCTATGTGGTAAAGGAGATATCCAAGGGCACCAAAAAGGTAAAGACCTTCTCCGTGGGCTATGAGGAGGAAAAATACAGCGAGCTGCCTTATGCCCAGGATTTTTCCAGGGTAGTCGGCGTGCCCAATATTTCCAACAAGGTCTCCGCCGACGAATTTTTTGACGCCATGCCGGAAATTCAGTATTTCATGGACGAGCCGCTGCCCAACCCCTCGGAAATCCCCCTGTACTTTCTGGCGAAAAACGCCCGGAACTATGTGAAGGTGGTGCTGTCCGGCGAGGGCGCGGACGAGCTGTTCGGCGGCTATCCCATGTATTTACAGGGCGGTCACTTCGCGGAATATACCCGCAAGGTGCCAAAGCCCCTGCGCAAAATGGCAGGCGCGGTGGCGGGCGTCCTGCCGGAATTTAAGGGCAAGCATTTCCTGGTGCGGGGCGCTATGGAGCCCTGGCAGCGGTTCATGCGGGCAAATTACGTTTTCACCGACAGCCGGGAGCGCCAGAAATATCTGAAGCGCCCCATCACGTCAAAGCTGCCGGAGGAATACAGCAAGCGGTACTTTGACGAGGTAAGCGACCTGGACGAGCCCACCCAGCTGCAATATGTGGATATGCACACCTGGATGATCTACGATATCCTGCTGAAAGCGGACCGCATGAGCATGGCAAATTCCCTGGAGCTGCGGGTGCCCTTCCTCGACCGAAAAATGCTGGAGCTTTCCACCCGTATCCCCACCCGGTTCCGGGCGGACTGCCAGACGGAAACCACCAAAAAAGCGCTGCGCAGCGCCGCCATCAAGCAGTTGCCGGAACGCACCGCCAATAAGAAAAAGCTGGGCTTCCCCGTGCCGCTGTCCGATTGGCTGAGGGAGGATAAATACTACAACAGGGTGAAGGACGCGTTCCAAAGCGACATCGCGGAGAAATTTTTCGTGACGGAAGAATTGATGAAGCTGCTCAATGACCACAAGGAGGGCAAAGCCCTGAACATGCAGAAAATATGGTCGTTCTACACCTTCATCGTCTGGTATGACCAGTTCTTTGTGAAAAACTGACGGAAAAGGTCTCCAGATCCGGGAGGTCTTTTCACGCCAGATATTTAAAATCCATACAGGAGGTTCCCAAAAATGAGAAGGAAAAAGAAAGCAAAAAGAATTTTCAGCCTTATGCTGGCTGTCATACTGCTTTGCGGTATGCTGCCTGTGGCAGCTTCCGCGGCGAACACGCCGTTTACGGATATTCCCGCGGGCATCTGGTATGAGAAGGCTGTGGACTATGCCTACGCGAACAAGCTGTTCAGCGGCACGGGAAACGGCACCACCTTTTCCCCCAACATGACCATGAACCGCGCCATGTTCGTTACCGTGCTTGCCCGCGCCACGGACAATTTCGTGGAAGAGGAATGGCAGGGCGCCGGCAGCTTTACCGACGTTCCCGCGAAAGAATACTATTCCGCCGCGGTGGAATGGGCAGCCCACATGGGCATTGTCACCGGCAAGGGCAACGGCAGGTTTGACCCCAACGGCAAGGTGACCCGCCAGGAAATGGCGACCTTCCTGTACCGTTACGCTGCCAAAACCGGCAACACGGTCACTTATTCCAACGCGGTTTTCCACAGCTTCCCGGATAAAAACAGCGTGGCTGGCTTTGCGAAAACTCCTATGAAATGGGCAACCGACCACAAGATCATCAACGGCACCAGCGCCGGCTTGATGAGCCCCGGCGGCAGCGCTACCCGCGCCATGGTGGCACAGGTGCTGTACAATGCCTTTGCGAAGGAAAACGCCCTGCCCAAGCGCACGGCAAACGCCAGCCTGACCATTCCCGAAAAAGACCCCGACGATATCGACCCCATCGTTCCAGACCCCTCCGCTGTTTATTGGAGTACCGGCGGCGCTGTGTATCATTCTACACCAGACTGTGTTGCGCTGAAACGCACGTCCGCAGATAACATTAAGCGCGGAACGGTCAGCGAGGCGAAGCTTGCGGGAAAGGCTGACCCCTGCAAGCTGTGCTGTCAGGGACCCGCCCCCTCCGATGAATTCAAGGCTCCCACCAGGATCAATAAAACCGCCGGCGGCGTCAGCGTCAGCGGGGTGGAGTTTAACCCCTTGAACGGCTACCGGGCACAGGCTGTCTTTGCCAACGACCGTCTCTACAGCACCGAAAGCGCCTCCAGCATTGCCAAGCGCACAGGCGCTTATGTGGCGGTCAACGGCGCGTTCTTCCAGTGCTATGATTCCAGCCGGAGCGACTACCTGACCACCTACACGACCCTCATCAACAACGGCAAGATCATTCAGCTGGACAACAATAACGCCCCTTATAAGCCCATGTTCACTGTGGACGGCAGCGGCAGGGCGTCCATTCAGTTCTGCAAGCCCACCCAGAGCATTCGCCAGTTCCGGGACGGCGAGGAGATCGAGCTGGGAAGCCTGGCAGGCAGCGTGGGGCTGAACCTTGGCGTTCCCTCCGGCGACGGCACCCTGATGATGTGCACCCGCGCCTACGGCAGCGCCATCAAGGGCAATGTGGTCCACGCCGTGACGGTAGACGCCAGCGGCGCCATCACAAAGGTCCAGCATAACGCCAGCAACGTGGCGATCCCCGCGACCGGCTATGTGCTGTACCAGCGCAAGGTGCGCTCCCAATGGGATACCTTCCTCCAAAACTGCAGGGTGGGCGATACACTGGAGGTCTCCGTGAAGTACGAGGGCGCTACCACGCAGGATATCGTCACCGGGCTGAGTTGTGGACCTACCGTCGTGAAAAACGGCAAGGCTTACGGCAATGCCACCACCTACAAGCAGGAGGGCTTCACCGACGCCCATGTGCTCAGCGGCTCCTCCGCGAGAATGGCGATCGGTGTGAAAAAGGACGGCACCGTGGTCATTATCCATGCCACCTGCTCCCTGAGCCAGCTTTCCCGGGCGATGCTGGCGCTGGGCTGTGAAAACGCCATGAATCTGGACGGCGGCGCTTCCTGCGCGCTGTACCTTCAGGGCAGCCCGCTGGTCGCTCAGGGTAGGAACATGAGCAATATGCTGGTGTTTGCCCAGAAATAACCTCCGATCACCAAAAAAGCAATCAAAACCACCAGTAGAACTGGTGGTTTGCACATCCCCTAGAAGGGGCAATTACGGACTTCGCCCCTGAAGGGG